>DATDIT010000031.1:0-25852 GCA_036520875.1 Candidatus Acidiferrales bacterium | reverse complement strand
CAAAGAAGGTAGGTAGTAAGAAACCACTTCCAGAGAGACAGGTGAGAATCATGGAAGATAGTTCCAGCGGTCACGCTAAACTGGTAATGGCATGAGTCACAATCATATTGGAAGCGATTGGCAATCTTTGTGGCGGGCGACTGGCAGCGCGGACACTTCGGGCCATCAGGCCAGCGCAGTTGCTCTAGGACGGTTCGGCAACGGTCATTGGAGCCGAACTCTTCCATCAGAGCGACGATATTTATAGGTTCATCGAGCGGAGTTGTCATAGGGCACCCATGAGAAAAAAGAAGCATCCGAAGAACATGACGAGCGACGAATTGGCAAGGCACCTGTTCCACCCGAAGGTGCTCAAGCACGTTAAGAAGGTCACTCGCAAGAGCGGTAAAAGCATGAACAAAGCGTAGCAGAGGGCCTATTTTGTGTCAAGTATATAATCGTCCGATTTTTCTTTACACCAACAACCACTTGCGCGATTTAGGCCTGCGGTGTAAAGATTCTGTTTGTATCCTCGTACTACGCCCTATTGGCCGAGTCCCTGCCAAGCTGCGATACCGCCCGGAATGCCTCATACGCGATGCCGAACCGTCATTCTGCCAGCCTGATGACCTAAGTGAGTTAGCAAGGTTCCGTCTGAAGCGTCGCACCTGTTCCTAGGGTAGGATAGACAGCCATGCGATTCGACATCGTCACGATTTTTCCCGATTTCTTTCGAGGGCCGCTCGATCATGGAATCGTCCGTCGGGCGCGCGAAGCCGGTTTGATCGAGACGCTCGTGCACGACTTGCGCAATTTCACGCACGACCGCCATCGCACCGTGGACGATAGACCTTTCGGCGGCGGCGAGGGCATGGTGATGAAGCCCGAGCCGATATTCGAGGCGGTCGGCTCTTTGGTCGGCACCGATGGCAGCGCCGTCGGAAGTGAGGGCGGCTTCGCGCCACCCGGAACGGCAATTGTGTTGCTTTCCGCGGCGGGCAAAGTTTTCCGGCAGCAAGCGGCCCGGGTACTCGCGAAGCTCGATCGTATCGTGCTGGTCTGCGGGCGCTACGAGGGCGTTGACGAGCGCGTGGCCGAGCATCTGGCCACCGACGAGATTTCGATTGGCGATTTTGTCCTATCGGGCGGCGAACTACCCGCCGCGATGATTTTGGACGCCGTGACGCGGCTTATTCCCGGCGCACTCGGAAACGAGGATTCGAGCGTCAACGAATCGTTCAGCGAATCTACGCAGGAAATTGACCTGGTGCAGGAAGATCATGCGCCGCGAGGCCGTGGAAAGCTCGGCGGCGGTCTCTGCGGCGCGAGCGCAGTGCGAATCACGGAACGCGGCATCTTGGATTTCCCCCATTACACGCGGCCTCAATCATTTCGCGGCTGGGCAGTTCCAGAGGTACTGATGAGCGGGCACCATGAGGAAATTCGGCGCTGGCGGGCCGAAAAGGCTCTCGAAAAAACATTGCGTAATCGTCCCGATCTGCTGGAGCGATTTCCCGGTCGAATTTGACTCGAAGCCTGCTTCGCCTTATGCTTAAGTTGGCATTGGCATGAACTCTCTATTCCATTAGCTCCTTCCCTTCCGGGCCAAGCTTCACCGATCCTTGCATCCCCTTGGCAATTCTTGCATCTATAAGCAGCAGTCGCAGGCCCGAATCGAGCTATTCCATGGCGAAATTGACGCTTTTCGAGAAACTCGAGCAAATTGAAGCGCGCTACAACGAGATGACGCGCGAACTTTCCTCACCTGAAGTGCATGGCGATTCGGCGCGCTACCAGAAAATCGCCAAAACCCACTCGGAACTGGGCGAGATCGTCGCCAAATATCGCGAATGGAAGGAAATCGAAAAAGGGATCGAAGGCGCCAAGCAGTTATTCACCGAATCGGATGACGCCGAAATGAAACAGATGGCGCACGACGAGCAGCGCGATCTTGAATCCCGCCGTGAAACCGTGGACCGTGAAGTGAAACTGCTGCTCGTGCCCAAGGATCCGAACGACGAGAAAAACGTGATCCTCGAAATTCGCGCCGGAACCGGCGGAGACGAAGCCTCACTTTTTGCCGCCGAGCTTTTTCGCATGTATTCGCGCTTCGCCGAATCGCAGCGCTGGCGGGTCGAGATCCTCGAAAGCTCCGCTTCTCCGGTTGGTGGCATGAAAGAAGTAGTGGCCGCCATTCAGGGCAACAAAGTCTACTCGCGTCTGAAATACGAAAGCGGCGTGCATCGCGTTCAGCGCGTGCCCGCAACCGAGCAACAAGGCCGCATTCACACTTCCGCCGCAACGGTGGCGGTGCTTCCAGAAGCGGACGACATTGACATCAAGATCGAACCGAAAGATTTGCGCATCGACACATTTTGTTCGTCAGGACCCGGCGGGCAATCGGTGAACACTACGTACTCGGCCGTACGCATCACGCATATCCCCAGCGGCCTGGTAGTTTCGCAGCAAGACGAAAAATCGCAGATCAAGAATCGCGCCAAGGCGATGCGCGTGTTGCGCACCCGATTATATGAAATGGAGCAGGAGAAGCAGCATCAGGCCCTCGCAGCCGAACGCCGCGGGCAGATTAAGACAGGCGACCGTTCCGAAAAAATTCGCACTTACAATTTCCCTCAGAATCGGATCACCGATCACCGGATCAATTTCACCGTCCATCAACTAACCGAAGCGATGGACGGGAAGCTCGGGCCGCTGGTCGATGCGCTGGTCACTCATTTCGAATCCGAGCGTCTGAAACAAGAACTCGACGCGGATGCGGACGCAGCATAACCAGCCATTATCGTCGACTCGCCGCTACCAAATTCTGCCGCAGGGAGTTGCCAAGGCCGTGCCAAGTCAAACCTACGAGCTGCACGGTGTCCGTATATTCGAATGCGCGGTGGAAGGACCCCAACTGCGCAGTGATCGTGATGCCGTCGACCTGATGAGCGAGGCCCTCGGGCGGGGCGCGAATTTCATCGTGATTCCCATCGAGCGCCTGGGTGACGATTTCTTTCGCTTGGAAACGCGCGTAGCGGGTGAGGTGATCCACAGGTTCGCAATGTACCGAATGCGCGTGTCGATTCTTGGCGACATCTCTCGCCGTGTAGCGGAAAGCAAGTCCCTGAGAGGTTTCGTCTACGAAGCAAACCGCGGGAACCAATGCTGGTTCGTGGATCGCGAAGAGCTTGGCAACCGGTTGCAGCGGGAGAAAGCGGAAAGCGAGCGCTTGGGCGGCGCTCGAGGATAATGGCAATCGATCCGCACGGTGCGCCGCAGTCCGTTGGCACGGATGTCCGAACAGCGCTGAAAGAGGGCATGGCGCTACTGCGCGCAGCGAACGTTCCCTCTTCCACATTAGCTGCCGAACTGTTGCTCATGCATGCGCTCGCCCGCGATCGAACCTGGCTCTACACGCATCCTGAAAGTGAAATTGATGCATCCGCAGCGCGAAACTATTTTGGATTGATTACCAGAAGGGCTGCCGGAGAGCCAACGCAATATCTCACGGGAAAGCAGGAATTTTGGGGGCTTGAGTTCGAGGTTACGCCCGCGGTCCTGATTCCCCGGCCGGAAACGGAGCACGTGATTGAGGTCGCGCTTGAACGCCTCGGCGCGCGTGGCATCAAAATAAATATGCGCACCGGAGAACCAAGTTCGCCGCTGCGCATCGCAGACGTGGGCACCGGCTCGGGCTGCCTGGCTGTGGCATTGGCGCATGAGCTGCCTCACGCAGAAATCTTCGCCACGGATATTTCCGCCGCGGCCCTCGAGGTGGCTCGCCGCAACGCTGCTCGGCACGGCGTTTCGAGTCGTGTGCAGTTCTTCGAGGGCGACCTACTTAAGCCGATCTCCGCTTCACCCGGATCATTTGATTTGATCGTCAGCAATCCGCCTTATGTGGCGCAAAATGACGCGGCGATTCTCGCGCGCGAGGTTCGTGAGCACGAACCCCACGCAGCACTTTTCGGCGGCCCCTCGGGCATCGAAATGTACGAGAGGCTGATTGAAGAGGCCAGTGAACTGCTTCGATCCAGCGGAGCCCTGGTACTCGAACTCGGATACAACTCGGCACAGCCCGTTCGCGCAATCCTCGTGGAACAACGGAACTGGGTGAACGTGAGCGTCACGGACGACCTTGCAGGAATTCCTCGCGTCCTCGCAGCCGAGCGCGCCTAACCAACAAAAAAACCTGATGCCCTTTAGCTCGCCGGCTGCCCGGCGGGCACTTCTATTCCCAAAAACTTCGCGGCATTGAGCAGTAAAATCTTCGGCCGCACCGAATCCTTTAGCGGAAGCTCGGCAAACTCACTCAGCCAGCGTTCCGGAGTCATCATCGGGAAATCGGTGCCGAAGAAAGCCTTGTCCTGCACAAGAGTATTTATGTTGTGCACCGTTGAAGCCGGGAAATATTTGGGCGCCCAGCCGGAAAGATCCATATAGGTGTTGCCCTTGTGGCGCAGCACGGCCAATTGATCGTCATGCCATGGCCACGAGGGATGCGCCATGATGATGCGCATTTCGGGATACCAAGCGGCGAGATTATCGATATACGGAATCGGTTTGCAATATTCGAGCGTGATCCCATTCCCGCCAGGCGAGCCGGCCGCGACAGCCGTGGTGCCGGTGTGAAAGATGACGGGCAGCTTGAGCTTGACGATCTCTTCATACATTGGGAAAAAGCGCTCGTCATTGGGATTAAATCCCTGTGCGGCCTGCTGAAATTTCATTCCGCGCAATCCCATGTCCGCGCAACGCTTCACTTCGTTGACTGCGATCTTGCCTTTCCACGGATCGACGCTGCCGAAGCCGATGAACGTATCCGGATATTTTTTCATCCAGGCGGCAGTTTCGCCGTTGTCCATTTTCACGCCACTGCGCGTCTCGCCATCAACGTCGAAAATTACGGCCATCATGTCCTGGCTCTGATACATCTCGGCCATACCGTCGGGATCGGTCCGCCATTTTCCGGTGTTCATCGGCAGACCCGCCTTGGCGATGTGTCCCCAACCCTGCTTGGCGCGTTCACCCGTCTGAATGTGGGCGTGCATGTCGATGGCTTTGAGCAATATGGTCTCCGTCGAAAAATTACGAGGAAAAAATCCACAACGAAAAGCCGCTCGTCGTGGCTATCGCGGCGTTAATTGCGCCGCATGGAACTTCGCTGGTATATCCATTTCCTTGCAATCCGGCGCGATCCGCAGAGGTGGTTCTGTAAGTTTTTGCACTGCTTCGGGATCGAGGCCCGGCGCGAATTCACGCAGGACCAGGCCCTCGGGCGTAACGTCGATTACAGCCATATCCGTGTAAATGCGCTTCACGCAGCGCGGAGCAGTCAACGGCAGCGAGCACTTGTTGACGATTTTTGGTTTACCCTTGTTGGTCACATGAGTCATGGTGACGAACACATTTTGCGCGCCGAAGGCGAGATCCATCGCGCCACCCACGCCAGGCACTTTTTCGCCAGGAGTGCGCCAGTTGGCCATATCGCCATTCGCCGCAACTTCCAGCGCGCCGAGCACCGCATAATTGATATGCCCACCGCGAATCATCGAAAACGACGTGGGATGATCGAACACGCTCGCGCCGGGAAGCAGCGTCACATATTGTTTACCCGCGTTGATGATATCCGGGTCTTCGTGTCCCGGCTCCGCCAGCGGACCCATCCCCAGTATTCCATTTTCGCTATGGAAGAAAACCTCGCGATCCGCCGGTACGAATCCGGAGACAAGAGTAGGAATGCCGATCCCAAGATTCACGTAGCTGCCTTCAGGAAGGTCACAGGCCACGAGGTAAGCGATGCCTTCGCGAGTGAGTGACATTTTCTATCTCCCCTCCGTGGTGATTTCGAGATATTTCGGATGGCGGACGACTTCAACGACGCGATCGACAAAAATCCCCGGCGTGTGAATATCTTCCGGATCGAGATCTCCCACGGGAACCAGTTCGTCCACTTCCGCGGCCACAAACTTTGCAGCCATCGCCATGGGTACGTTGAAATTGCGCATGGCCATCCGGTAATTCAGATTGCCCAGCCGGTCGGCGCGATGGGCCCTCACAAAAGCAAAATCACCATGGAGAGGCTTTTCGAAAACGTATTCACGTCCGTCGATTACGCGCGTTTCCTTGCCCTTGGCCAGCTCGGTACCGGCAGCAGTTGGCGTGAAAAAACCGCCGAGCCCGGCGCCAGCAGCGCGAATCCGCTCGGCTAGGGTGCCCTGCGGGACCAGTTCGAGTTCGATCTGACCCTTTAAGTATAGCTCCTGGAATGAGCTACCACCGGGATTATTCGGAAACGAGGCAATCAGCTTGCGCACGCGTCCGTCGTGAATCAGTCCGCCGAGAGCGTGCGTGCCTCCGCCGGAACCGTTGTGGACCATGGTTAGATCTTTGGCGCCTTGTTCGCGAAGAGCTTCGAGCATCTGGCCGGGCAAGCCGGGATCGCCGAAGCCGCCAAGCAGGATCGTGGCGCCGTCGAAAACGCCTGTGACTGCTTCTCTGCAAGTAGCTAAAGTCTTGTTCACCATATCCCTATCCTAATTTTCTCGTCGCAATTTAGCACGCGGCGCGTTCAGGATCAAATGGCGCCAGGCGTAAAACGAAACACGATAGTAGGTTTGGGGGCGGCCGGCAGGCTGGATAACTGCATGCCTCAAGCGGCCATAGACTTAGCGAATTCCAGGCCTGGGATCAGTGGCCTCGGAAACGAGGCTGGCGTTTCTCGAGGAAAGCGTTAAGCCCCTCGCCGCAATCCTCGGAGAGGAAACAGTGAACTTGCAGCCGGTTTTCCTCGTCGATCGCCTCACCGAGAGCTTGATGGGCGTCGCCGATCATGGTGCGCTTTACGTCCCTGTAGGCAAGAGGCGGCCCTTCGGCAAGCTGTTGGGCTAATTTTCGGGTTTCGTCGTCAAATTGTTCGTGAGGATACACGTTAAACACGATTCCAATTCGCCTCCCTTCCTCGGCCGAAAGGCGCTCCGAGGTATAGAAGAGTTCCGACGCGCGGGCCAATCCGACGAGGCGCGGCAAGAAAAATGTGGCGCCCAGATCCGGATACAGTCCGAGTTGCGCGAACGCCTGCTTGAACATGCCTTGGTCCGAGGCTATACGCAGGTCACAGGCTAGCGCGAGACTCATGCCGCCACCGGCAGCCGGACCGTTCACGGCTGCGATCACGAGTTTGGGCATGGATGCAATCGCGAGGCATATCTCTTTTCCAGCAGTTAGCAGGGCTTCAAAGTCGCGCACCGAGTGACGGCTTCGCGCGTCGCGAATGTAGTTGATGTCGCCGCCCGAACAGAAGCCGCGCCCGGCTCCCGTGAGCACTACAATCCGAACGGATCGATCGTCTGCGGCGCGAAGAAGCGCATGTACCAGCGCGCGGCACATTTCGGGATTCAGGGCATTTAGTTTTTCCGGCCGATTCAGGCGAAGAGTAATGACAGGGCCAGATCGCTCTTCGAGCACCAGCGAACTCGCAACTTGTTGCGTTGTAGCCATGGATCATCCACCTCGACGAACTCCAACGCTCTAATCTTTCAGCGCCTTCAACAAGGCAGCTAGCTGTTTGAAGTATCTTTTCTTGACGCTGGCGCTGGTACCGCCATTCTGCCCGCTTGTTGACGGCAGCACAAAAACGCGGGCGCCGTAAAGCAATTCCTTTTGCAGACCGAACTTGCACGGACGGCCCGCGAACTTTTCATACACGATCTTGCCATTGAACGCGACCACTCGCGGGCGCATGTCTTCCAGCTTTTGCGCTAGCAGCACCCGGCCCTCGGCAAACTCCTGCCGCTCGATTTCATCGGCGCCGCGAGTCGGCCGTTTTACAAGATCCGTCATACCGATGCCAAACTCGAGCATGCGCCGGTCGTCCTCGTATCCAATCGGTTCAGGGATCACACCAGACTGATACATCATCGGCCAGAATTGGTTGTTTCGGCCGGCATAGTAGTGTCCCACGCGAGCGGAACGGTCCCCTGGATTGGCGCCCACCAGGATCATTTTCATTCCCTTGCGCAGGTAATCAGGCAACGTCCTCATAGAAAACCTAAATTCCTTCCATCGATTTCGCGCCGGTTGCGTCTAATGAGTGCAATTGGCGGAACTCGGAGCAGACCGTATTGGCGAACCTGAAATTGAGCCACGTGCTGCCAGTCCGCGACCGGCGGTTATCATAATACATTCCCAACAGCAGGGGTTCGAAAGCTGTGCTACCCTTTTCTACGAAAGAAACCCTGATGAATTCGCCCAAATTGGATCCGGTTGAAGCTCACGCGCTGCCGTCGCAGGTCGTGAAGGCTGACGAGCCGATATTAGTCGCCGCCGCGAAAAGTGGCGACATTTCCGCCTTCGAGACCTTGGTGGGCCGGTACGAGCGCAAGATTTTCCGGCTGACCCAAAATATCACCCAAAATCGCGAGGATGCCGAGGACGCCATGCAGGAAGCATTCCTGAAGGCGTTCCAGCACCTCGGTGAATTTCAGGGTAATTCGAGATTCTATACGTGGCTGGTGCGCATTGCCGTGAATCAGGCGCTGATGAAACTGCGCAAGCGGCGACCAAACGTCGTATCGCTCGACGAAGAAATAGATACCGGCGAGGATATGATGCCGCGCGAGGTCGAGGATTGGGGTCCGTCCCCCCAGCAGCGCTACGAACAGACCGAACTTTCCGAGATTCTCGGCAAGGTGATCGGAGAACTCGACTCGCCTTTCCGAATCGTGTTTCAGCTGCGCGACATCGAAGAAATGTCTACCGAGGAAACGGCCGAGGCTTTGGGGCTTTCCGTCCCGGCAGTCAAGTCAAGGCTTCTGCGAGCCCGACTGAAGTTGCGCCAGAAATTGAATCAATATTTTAAGCAGGGGGAAAGCCGTGAAGTGCAAAAAAATCATTAATGAACTGGCGGATTACCTCGACGAATCGCTGGATCCAATCTTGCGCTCGTCGATTGAAGAGCACCTCGGAAACTGCAAGGATTGCCGCGTCGTTGTGGATACCACAAAGCAGACCATCGAGATTTTCTGCAACTCCGAACCCGCGCCACTCCCGCTAACCACTCGCCAGCGACTGCACGAAGCGCTCGCCAAGCATCTTCGTCACATTCGTGCCTGACCCGCGGACAATTCTTGGCTAGCGTTTCTCCGCGCCCGCCTGCCGTTTTCACCTCCCATTGTCCCAGGCTGTTCCGCTTCAACTATTTCTCGAATAAAGGTATCTCGCGTCCGATTCTCCGCTCGCGCGCCAGCTCGTAGATTCGACCCGCGACCACAATGTCTTCAATAGCTATTCCATTCGATTTGAAGAGTGTGATTTGATCGCGGTTCGTGCGGCCTGAAACCTTGCCCGAAACAATTTGCGAAAGCTCGCGAACGCTGGCCCACCTGGACGCGTCGTTTCCAAACGCTTGAATCAGATCGCCGGCTTCGAGTTTCGACTGCTCCACCGAATCGGCCGCGATCACATCACATCGGGCAACAACCTCGGCATCAATCTCCCGCTTCTCGGCGAAATTCACGCCAATAGCATTGATGTGGACGCCCGGCTCTAGCCACCGCCCTTCGACCACCGGCTTCGTAGAAGTAGTTGACGTAATCAGGATGTCGGCGCCGCGCACCGCTTCTTCCGCAGTCGCGACGGCGATCACCGGCAAACCTAATCGCGCCGTCATTTCATTCGCAAATTTCTCGCGCCGCGCGGCGTCCCGGCTGAACGCCTGCACCCGCTCCAGTTTCCGCGCGAGCCCAACAGCTTCGAGCTGCGTCCGCGCCTGCAAGCCGGTCCCCACGATTCCGGCCGTGCGGGCGTCTTCTCGTGCCATCAATCGGGTCGCTAAGCCGCTCGCCGCGCCTGTGCGGACCTGGCCCATGTAGTTTGCCTCGATGAGGGCAAGCATTTCACCGGATTGAGCATTCATCAGCGGCACTAGAAACCGCGCACCGCTCGGCGACACCGAGTATATTTTCAGGCCCATGTAACCGCCTGCGCTATCGGCTGCCGCCATGTAGTGCAAAAAACCTTTTCCCGCCATGCGCAGTCTCTGCCGCGAATGCGAGATGGCGCTGCCGTCAGCGAGCCGGCGAAACGAAGTCTCGACGAGTTCGAGCGCGAGCGGCATCGTCAGAATTGACTTCACATCCTCTTCGGTCAGAAGCAGCGCCATTGCGTATGCTCTCCTCAAACTCTCTCGAATCGAAATCGAGGAAAGAAAATATCAGAAATTGATTTGATAGCGAAGAACCCGTGCCTGCGGAGCATCCAGAACCAAGATCTCCTTGCGCGGGCTTATGGCGATAGGAGGCGCGGGCCGATTTGCCTGGCCGAGCTCCGGAGCAAGATCCACATCCAGTTTGGGTTGCCCATCAGTCGACCAAACGTGCAGCTTGCGTCCGTCGGCATCCATCGCGAAAATTAATCCGCGCGTCACTGCGAACCGGCCGCTGAGCCTGCGATTCGCGCCGGCATTGAACTCGCCGGCGAAATGGCCGTCTTCAGTGAAGCGCAGCATCCGATTCGCTTCGGGATCAACTATGTACACGTAGCCGTCTGGGCCCGCCGCAATCGAACCCGCTCCAACTTTTTCATTGGGCGAATTCGCCGCCGGAGACCAAGATCGCGTGAACCTAAAGTGCGAATTATAGGTGAAGACGCGGGATTTATCCGGATCCAGCACTTGAACCACTCCATCGTCTGCGACAGCGACACCCAGCTCATCATCGGGCTTCGGACGCGTAGTCAGACGCAGGTCGCGATAGCGGTCGCCACCGGGGAAAAAAACAAAGGTGCTGCCGCGTTGCGAGTCGGTCACGTAAATTCCCCCGCCGCTATCAAGGGCAATCGACCCGGGATTCTTGAGCAACGGATCCTGAAACGAGAGAAGCGGAGTACCGCGCCAGTCGAACTTATGAACGAAATAGCTCCCCGCATCCGGTATGTAAACATCACCCACCCGATCGATCGCAATGGACACTGGCTGATCGAGTTGGCCCGGCTCGTCGCCACGCATGCCCCAGCTGCCAACATACGAAATCGCCCTTGCAATAGTTTTCTGGGGCTGAGCCTGCGTCGCGGTTCGCGAACATCCAACGATCGCACTAAGCGATAGCACCACCGCCGCGACAATTACCGTTTGGCATCGCCCGCGACACTCGCGCCGCCCAGAGCTGCACCCATGGTCGGGACAGAGCCCGCCGCCATTGACCTTCATTTCACCTCCGAGCACGTTTTCGTTTTGGCGCGGCGCCATCTTCTCTAAGTCGCTTCACAATTGTCTGGCGCATCGCGTAAGTTCGCTCCTGCGCCGCGCCGGCGCTCCAATCTTCAAACGAAAACGTCGCATCGGCGTCAGGCGCCTTTGGTTCGGTGAGTTTCACGGGTAACTTTCCGCACACGTCGCTTTCGACGAACGCCGTTTCGTACCTCTGTCTCTTCTTTCCCCAGGTATACACCCGCATCAAAGTGAAATCGCAAGGCTGACCTTCCGCGTCCCGGCTGCCCACCAGAAGGTATTGAGGTTTTAGTTCACCGGAAGTGTCGGTCACGCGGTTCAATTCAAACCATGCCACGATGCGCATTCCCGCCGAGCTCGCGTAGTCGGGCAGTGGCGCAGGAACATCCAGGTCAACAAATCTTCCCAGCAGCCATCCAGACGCCGTCGTCTGGTCAGGCAAGCGCGCGCGAACCAACCACCAGTCTTCCTTTCTCCCTGTCGACGACCCGTTCGTGCTTACAGCGGTCGGCGCCAAGGGAACCTCGGTAACTTCCCTTTCGAAGAGCTCCACCGAAACCATTTTATCGAGCTGGCGAATTCGTGGGCTTTCCCGGCCCGCCGCAATATGTAAATTGACGAGCGCCCTCGTATGGCCCCGCGCCTCGATCGGAAGAGTCCCGGTTTCGGATTCGAGATCTTTGGCTTTTTGCCACATTCCCGAAGTTAATACGTCGCCCTCGGTGATCCAGCCGGTCAAACCGTTTGTCGTGCGGACGTGCAGCTGATCTTGAAATCGGTCCAGAATCTCCAGGCGTTCGCCGTAGCTCACAGTCGCAATCTGCTCGCGTACTTGGGCGGTTGTGCTCCACAGAATTACTTGCCGGCTGCCAACATAGGCCATCTCGCGCGGGCCCTTGGAGCGATGGAATCGAAAATACGTGGCAGCAGCTATAAGAATTACCAGCACAAAACCAACCAGCAATTTTCGCATCAGCGGCGGCGCCCGATAACAATGTTCGAGGTAACGGGTGATTCTACACCCGCGGAAGGGCGCAGCTTCCCACTGCTTCCAGGAAAATAAACCGGTGTGTCGAAAATGAGCCGGCGCGAGTCTGCTACAATCCGGCCGAGTCGTAGCTGCCGTTCCCCAAACAATCTGGAAGGGAGTGCTAATGAGGAGTCTCGAAAAGCTGAAGCCTCTTGCCTTGTTGCTTCTGCGGGTCGCCGTTGGAATTATTTTCGTCTACCACGGCTATCCGAAACTATTCGGACACACTCGCGAAACCCTCCAGGCTTTCGCTCACATGGGCTTTCCACGATATTTTGCCTATATCGCCGGTGTTATTGAATTTTTCGGCGGATGCGTACTCGTTTTGGGTCTTTTTGCTCGGATCGCAGGCCTGCTGTTGGCGGGAGAAATGACGATCGCGCTTTGGAGGGTTCACGGCATTCTTTCGGATCCGCGGGCGGTCAGCCATTACGAATTTCCGCTGGTGCTCGCCGTCAGCTGCTTTGCAATCGCGGCGCTGGGTGCGGGACTGATTTCCTTCGATCACGCACTATTCCGCGAAGGCCATCCTTCTTTGGGGAAAGCGAAGAAGAATCGCTAAGGGCACTCCACCCGCGCTAAGCAGGCTGCGTGGTGTGCGGCGCGGCCGCGGGAGGCTCAGGCTGATAGACCGGCCAAGGAGCAAGAGGCATTACTATCCAGGCCACGAAATATCCAAGAAATGCCGGGACAATCGGCACCGGCATCAACACCAGCAGCACCCAGATAATTCGCACCACCGTCGAATCAATTTCAAAATATTCAGCGATCCCGCCGCAAACCCCGCCGATTTTGCGGTCAATAGAAGACCGCATCAGCCGCTTGGACATTCCTGGTGGTTCGGCGTATCGCGTGTGCTGCCGCGCGCCGCAGAAGTAACAGAAATTCGAGTATTCCGCGATGTCTCTTTGGCAATTTCCGCAATGCATAAGTCAGAACCTCCTTGCTCGCGGGATTCGCCCGCACATACTCAAGTACGGCTTCCCTCCCGCGAAAGTTTCACCGTCTCTCAATATGCCGCAAGATCGCGGACTGCCCGCGCAATATCCCCGCTCTGAGGCAGTATCGCGTCCTCGAGCGTCGGATGGTACGCGCAGAACGTGTCCGTAGCGGCAACGCGGCGAACCGGAGCGTCCAGTTCGTCGAATAGCTCATCCGCAATGCGAGCTGCGATTTCCGCCCCATAGCCCCATGAGCGCGAATCCTCATAGGCGACAATCACCCGATTGGTCTTCGACACACTCGCCGCGATTGCTTCCCAGTCATAAGGGCTAAGCGACCGGAGATCGATAATTTCCACGGAAATACCTTCGCGTGCGAGCTCCGCCGCCGCCACTTCAGAGCGATGAACCACCGCGCCGTAGGTGATGATGCTGACGTCCGTTCCTTCACGGGCGACGCGGGCTTTCCCGAACGGTATCGTGAAATCGGCGCCCGGATAGGGCGACCGGTTGTACGGCTGCCGGTAGAGATGCTTGTGTTCCAGCACCATAACTGGATCGTCCGCGCGCAACGCGGTCCGCAGCAGCCCGCAAAGATCCAGCGCCGTCGAAGGCATTACTACGCGCAAACCCGGAATGTGAGTGAACGTCACTTCGCCGCTCTGGCTATGATAAAGTCCTCCGCCCGTCAGGTAGCCGCCTATGGCCACTCGCACTACTACCGGCGCTGTGAAGTGTCCGGCCGAACGCCAGCGTATGTTCGAAAGTTCATTGCGAAGTTGCATCATCGCGGGCCAAATGTAGTCGAAGAATTGAATCTCAGTAACCGGTTTCAATCCGCGGACGGCCATCCCAATGCCCCGCCCCACTATGCCGGCTTCCGCGATCGGCGTATTGAAAACGCGCGCCGAACCGAACCGACGCTGCAACCCGGTGGTCGCCTTGAAAACGCCGCCCTTTCCTTTAACACAATCGAGATTGTCCTCCCGCGTGCAATCCGCCACGTCCTCGCCGAAGACCACAATCCGGTCGTCGCGTGCCATTTCATCCGCCAGCGTCATTGAAATGATTTCGACCATGGTTTTCGGCGCAGTTTTCGAGGCATCGTGTTCTGCGAAATTCGGCTCAACCTCGAAATCCTTCCCTGTCGCGTCCACATCGGGCGAATACACGCACTCGTAAATGGAATCCGCGTGGGCGGGCTGGGCGGCAAGCGCGCGATCCGTAGCATCCAGCACTTCCCGCTCCACCTCCGCCTCTATCGTCCCAATTTCGCGCTCGTCCAGCACGCCTTCGCGCACCAGAAAAAGTCCGAATTTCGGTATCGGGTCGCGATGAGCTTCCGCCTCCCGCTCGTCCGGCGTCTTGTAGAGCTTTTCGTCGTCGGAAAGCGAGTGCGAATAGGGACGCGTGACATGCGCGTGAACCAGCGAGGGTCCACGCCGCGCACGGCAATGGCTCACCGCTCGGCCGAGTGAGGCGTAGCTTGCCAGAGGATCGGTTCCGTCGCACTCCTCGACGGCAAGGTGCGGAAAATTCGAAACAAGCTTCGAGATGCTCCCGCCCGCCGTCTGCGCCTCCAGCGGCACGGAGATCGCATAGCCGTTGTCCTCAATCAAAAACAGGACGGGCACGCGGCGCAAACAGGCCGCATTCACCGCCTCGAAGAATTCTCCCTCGCTGGTTGAGCCATCGCCACCCGAGACGTATGCAATCTCGTGGCGTTCATGCGTAAGCGAATCGCCTTGAGGCCGCTGCCGCGCTTGTTCAAGCGCACTCGGGTATTTATCGTAGTAAAGCGAGGCCTCCGCCGCGCCCACGGCATGCAGAAATTGCATGCCCGTCGCCGAAGCCCCCGGCACGATATTGAGTCGCCGGCTGCCCCAATGCGACGGCATCTGCCGCCCGCCGGACGACGGATCGTCCTTCGCGCCCACCGCTTGGAGCAAAATTTCGTAGGGCGTCGTACCGAGCATCAACGCGAGGGCTCGATCGCGATAATAGGGGAAAAACCAGTCATAACTGGCTTTTAGCAGCAGCCCCGCGGCAACCAGCACACCTTCGTGCCCCGCCCCGCTAATTTGGAAGAAAATCTTGTTCTGCCGCTTTAATTGGATTTCGCGATCGTCCAAGCGCCTTGAAAGAAACATCGTGCGATACATTCGCACGAGCGTATCCCTATCGAGGCCGCCATATTTGGACGCGTCAAACCGCGCTGTCTTGAGTTCAGAGGGCATGCCTAACGCCTCCGACGCGGGGAAGTTTCGCCGGGTTCCTAAGCTTCAAGACATTATAGCCAAATTAACCGCGCGGCAAAGCCTCGAACCGGCGGCAAACACTTCGAGCCTTGCCAGGCTCCAAGGCGTTACTTTTTCTTGCGCGGCTGCTTGCCTCTTGCTTCGAGATCCTCGGGCGCGCCACCCGTTGTGGCGGCATTCGCGCCGATTCCCGCCGTTTTCTGCGCTACACTCCGCGACCCGATGGTTTCTGGACGCGCTTCGTCGGTTTCCACGTCTGGCCCGGAACCTCCTCCCGGCCTATAGGCGCCATGGTTTCGAAACAGTGCGGCGGCCGTCTCCGCCACCTCGGAGTTTACCGGTCTCACGACCACCGCCGCGCGCCCTCCGCGTGACTTGCCGGCAAAGAATTCCGGATCCTCCACATAATAATCATGCGCCGTTCCTTTTTCCTTTCGCCCAGCCGAGCTTGTTTTCTCCTCGTTGCCAGCAAACGGTACTTCTTCATCCACTGCGCTCACCAGCTCTACTTGCTCGCCCACAATCCCCGCCAACTCGAGGTCGCGGACAACTTCCGCAGCCTCGCCGTATGTATCAAATAACCCGATCACGGATTTGCTCATGGGTTCCTCCGCGAGCGGCACCCTTAGCCGCCCCAACCATTCGAGCAGCAGCCGGGGCGAACGTCGATACAGCGAAGTATTTAGAAAGGTGGGTAAGGCCGGCGCAAGCGAGTCCGCAAGCTCAATCGAGTGAATCGAAAAGCTCGGCAATGGCGGGAAATTCTGGATCGCCCGTGCGGACGGTTTCCGTTTTCACCGACTTGAAGGGTTCTTCCGCCGGAATTCTATCGAGCCAGCGCTGGTGCGACAATTTTTCGTGGTCGGAGAAATTCAGCCGCAGCAGCAGCCGCACCCGTCCGGAAGGCTCCGCCACATCTTGGCTCTCCTCCTTTGCAGCTCGTTTCTTTTTCCTTGACGACTCTTCTTTGGCGGATGCGCCGTCAGCCTCCGCGGCCTCCTCTGTCCCGTTGACGCGCTCGAATTTCAATATCATTTTGCTGCCAAGCCGAAAGCCCTGTTTCCATCCCTCGATCTTATGGCGAGCTTGCTGAGCGCCTTCTTCGTTCGTTCCAAAGTCAAATGTCAAAATGGATTCGGCCATGTATCTTCTATAGCGGGCGGAAGGGTGAGTGTCAAGTGACTGCGAGGGTTGTAATGTCATCCACTTTCGAAGTACGCATCGTTTTATATAGCTGCTATGTGAACAAATGCTCAGCCGGCGAAAGGAAACGGTAAATGGATAAGCAAAAGTTTCTCGATTACATCGATCACTTCAATCACAAGCGCTACGAGCAAGTCATGGAGTACTACGATCCCGAAGTGGTAATCGAATATCCCACCATGCTCACCAATCCGAAGGCGCCGCCCATAACCCGCAAAGGACGCGCTGGCTTTCTCCAGCAATACGTCGTCCTTCACCAACACTGCCGCGAGGCTCTGGAAGTCGGCGATTTTTTGATCGCTGGAAACCTGATGGTCGCCGAGATGTACACTGAATTTCACTTTTTCAAGGACCATCCTGAGTTCTCCGGCCGCTCCATGAAAGCCGGCGACGTCTACATCACCACCAATTGGTGCATCTATACCCTGGAAAACGACAAGTTCAAGCGCATCCGCGTGGCGCATTTTCGCCTGCACGATCCGGCAACCACTCGCCTCTAAATCGTGGCGTAGGCACTCTTGCCTGCGCGGGTAAATCGAGTGCAATCGAAAGAATCGTGATAGGCAAACTGACTCACTGCGTCCCATCGCATTGCCCGGTTCCTTCCGCTATAATCAAATATGCTCGTTAGTCCATTCGCATCTCCATTCGATTTCACTAGGACGCTTTGGCGCGCGAACGCACAATACCGCTCTGCCCGGCCATGAATAGCTAGCATGCCACCATTCCCAGGAAGTCCGTCCCCCAACCACGCGCGGATGGCCGAACGATCCGCACGCTCCTCAGGTCCTGGCCCGGCCGGCGCAGCCAAGAAACAATCCGTCTGGGCGATGCTTCCAGACGTTTGGGCGCTCATCAAACCGCGCCGCGCCATCCTCGCCTTGGGACTCGCCCTGATGGCCGTGAACCGCGTCTCGGGCCTGGTCGCTCCGATTTCCTCAAAATATTTGTTCGATAACGTAATCGCCAGGCATCAGGGACGTCTGCTCCCTCTGATCGTTCTTGTGGTTCTAGGCGCCACCATTGTGCAGGGATTGACTTCCTATTCGCTCACGCAACTGCTCTCAAAATCCTCTCAGCGAATGATCACCGAATTGCGCGTCAAGGTGCAGGCGCACATCGGACGCCTGCCGGTAGCTTTCTACGACGCGAACAAAACCGGAGTCCTCGTCTCTCGAATCATGAGTGACGTCGAAGGCATCCGGAATCTCGTCGGCACAGGCTTGGTGGATTTTGTCGGCGGCGCCATGACGGCTGTTATCGCCCTCGCCTACCTCCTTCGCGTGAGCGTCTCGATGACGGTCGCCGCCTTCGTCGCTGTCCTGATTTTCGGGCTCGGCCTCGGACAGGCGCTCAAAAAAATCCGTCCCATGTATCGCGCCCGCCCAAAACTGAATGCCGAAGTCACCGGCAGGCTCACCGAATCTCTTGGCGGCGTGCGCGTCGTCAAGGGCTACCACGCGGAGGAACGCGAAGAAAAAGTCTTCGGCGTCGGTGTCCAGAAACTGCTCGATAACGTTATTCAGACCCTCACCGCCACATCCCTGATGAGTTTTTCCGCTACTGCGCTGATGGGAATTGTCACCGCGTCCATGATGTATCTCGGCGCGCGAAATATTCTCGCGGGCACGATGACGCCCGGCGATCTCGTTTCCTACATCGCTCTTTTGGCCATGATGATCGCGCCCGTCGCTCAAATTGCGGCCATCGGCCCGCAGATGTCCGAAGCGATGGCCGGCCTCGAGCGCACTCGCGAAGTTCTGAACGAACAAGTCGAGGATCAAGATCCTCGCCGGACCGTTCGCCTCGATCGCATAGAAGGCCACGTCGCATTCGAAAATGTAGATTTCGCTTATGAAACCGGTAAGCAGGTGCTCCACGGTGTCAGTTTCGAATCCGCGCCCGGCACGATGAGCGCCTTTGTCGGTCCCTCCGGTGCCGGCAAGTCCACAATCATCGGGCTTATCGCCGCCTTTTACGCGCCTACCACGGGTCGCGTTCTCGTCGACGGCGTCGACCTCTCCCAAGTGCGGCTGGATTCCTATCGCACCCAACTTGGAGTAGTCCTTCAGGAAACGTTTCTCTTCGACGGCACCATCCGCGAAAATGTCGGCTTCGCCCGCCCGGACGCTACCGACGAGCAAATTCTCGCCGCCTGCCGCATCGCCCGAGTAGATGAATTCGCGGAAAGTTTCAACGATAAGTACGACACGCTGGTCGGCGAACGCGGCGTAAAGCTTTCAGGGGGCCAAAAACAGCGCGTATCAATCGCTCGCGCAATTCTGGCCGACCCGCGCATCCTGATTCTCGACGAGGCTACGTCCAGCCTGGATTCGGAATCCGAAGCCTTGATTCAGGAAGGCCTGCGCTACCTGATGCATGGACGAACCACGTTCGTCATCGCTCACCGTCTATCCACAATCCGCCGCTCGGATCAGATTCTTGTGGTCGAAGCAGGGCGTATCATCGAGCGCGGCACGCATTCGCAGCTTTACGCCGCCGGAGGCCGCTACTACGACCTCTATACCAAGCAGCACGGCATCGAAACGAACCTCTTTCTCGCGCCAGGTGAAGGAGACGCCGTGCCGGAAGAGATCCAAGCGGGCGCTCAGCAGGGTTCCAATGGTCCGAGGGATTCGTTGCTCCCAGACGCGATCCGCATGATTCGCGAACGAAGAACTTGACCGTTGCTTCTTCGGCCCCTTCTTTCAGCAATCTTTTGAAATGGACGAAATGCTTGTCGTGCGTTTGCCTTAAACTAGGACTTCGCCAGTGTCCGAACTGAGCATCGAATTTCCCAGCGCAATCTCTGCTTCCGACGGCCTGCCGCCAGGCCGCCGCGGCTGGGCGATGTTCACCTACTGCATCGGCTTGGCGATGTCCGTCCTCGACGGCAATATCGCCAATACGGCGCTGCCGGATATTGCCACGCAGCTCCACGCTCGCCCGGCCATTTCCATCTGGGTCGTAAACGCGTTCCTTCTGGCGGTAGTGGTTTTCGTAGTTCCTTTGTCCTCGTTTGTGGACATCATCGGCTACAAGCGCGTTTATCAAATCGGCTTGGCGCTGTTCACCCTCGCTTCGTTCGGTTGCTCCTTGCCGCATTCTCTGAACACGCTGATTCTCGCCCGTACCTTTCAGGGTGTCGGAGCGGCATGCAT
This sequence comes from Candidatus Acidiferrales bacterium, assembly GCA_036520875.1. Taxonomy (GTDB): domain Bacteria; phylum Acidobacteriota; class Terriglobia; order Acidiferrales; family UBA7541; genus Palsa-295. The sequence goes on along the minus strand of DATDIT010000031.1, from coordinate 6,053 downwards.
CTGGAGCACGTCCGCGGCTGCGATGCGATACACCTACCCGCGCGATCTTCTCGGCCGCGGAATAGGACTCGGCGGAATGGTAGTTTTCACGTCCGCTGCCGCGGGCCCTAGCGTCGCCTCGGGAATTTTGGCGATCGCTTCCTGGCACTGGCTCTTCGCCATCAACATTCCCTTCGGACTTTTGTCGCTCAGTCTCTCGGAACGATTCCTCGCTCCGGCTGAAGGCACCAGGCACCGCTTTGACGTTTGGAGTGCCGTCCTGAACGCCGCTGCCGTTACGCTGCTGGTGTTAGGCATCGACGGCATCGGCGACCTCCAGCACGTTCCGATTCTCGCGGCCGAGCTGATCGGCTCGCTCTTCTTTTGGGTTCTCGTTGTCCGGAGACAGCTTTTGCTTCAAGTTCCCATGCTCGCGATCGATCTTTTCAAGCGCAGAATTTTCGCGCTTTCGGTTTCCGCCTCTCTATTCACCTTTATGGGACAGGGTCTCGCATTCGTGGTTCTACCTTTTTACTTCGTTGACGCCTTGGGATTCTCCCAGGTCTGGGCCGGCATTTTGCTCACACCCTGGCCCCTCGCGGGCGGTATCGCGTCTCACATCTCAGGGTATTTGGCGGATCGCTATCCTTTGAAAATACTGGGCCCCATCGGCATCGCCGCGATGAGTGGTGGATTGGTATTGCTCGCCACTCTTCCCCCACATCCCACCGTCTTCCAAATTGTGTGGCGTGCTTTTTTCGGCGGCTTCGGCTTCGGATTTTTTGGCGCGCCCAATAATCGCGCCATGGTCGCAGCTGCCCCCAGGGAGCGCAGCGGCGCTGCAGGCGGCATCAGCACCATGTCCCGGCTGCTCGGTCAATCGATTGGAATATCCTTCGTCGCCGTGATTTTCAACCTTGCCGCGCATGGCGGCGTAAATTTGCACAGCATCAGGATTGCGCTACTATTTGGCGCCGCCACATCCATCATTTCCGCTGGCATCCTCATCACCGCGCACCAACCCCACCTCCGCCCCGAATAGCTCTTTGGCAGACCGTTCTTCTGGAACGGATTCCTGACAGCGAATGCAGCTGTACAACGATGCCAAGCTCCCCCGAATCACATAGAATTCCGCCGTGAGGCGTTCGACCAAATGCGTTTGCACTCGCCTGTCGCTGCTGTTGCTCGTGACGGCACTCGCAACGAACGCGCAGGGCCAAAGCGGAGCCTCCTCTTCTCCTTCCGGTGACAAGCAGCAAACGAATGAGCCGCCGCAGGCAAGTAAGCCACTTCGAACCCACGTCGATGAAGTAATCGTGCCCGTTACCGTGACCGATAAGAAGGGCGAACTCGTGATGGATCTCTCAAAGACGGACTTTCACGTCTTCGATAACGGCGTTGAGCAAAAAATAGACCGCTTCGACCTCGCTGGCGACCCGCTGGCGGTGGCGCTTGTTATCGAGACAAGCTCGCAGATACCCGCGGTGGCCCCGACCGTTCGCCGTATGGGAACAGTTTTTACCGAAACGGTAATGGCGCTGAGCGGCGAAGCTGCGGTGATCACTTACGACTCGGAAGTAGAGGTCCACCAGCCTTTCACGGAGGATCACGACGCCATTGAAAAAGCGATCTCTGGAGTTGAATTTCAAATGCCGGAGAAGAAACTCTACGACGGCATGGCCAAAGGGGTGGAGCTTTTGAAAACTCAGCCGCCTCCTTACCGTCGCATCATGCTTGTGGTTGGTGAATCTCAGGACTACGGAAGTCAGGCGAAGCTTGGCCAGATCATTCGGGACGCCCAGCTTGCGGACATTACCATTTACGCTGTCGGCCCGAGCAGCACTGGCGCCGATCTCCGTTACGGACCCAATGAAAAGCCAGGTGAACGACAGCCGCTTCCGTTAAGGCTCCCTAAGCCTCTTCCTCCGATTGCAACAGGCTCCGATTACCTTGCCGTGGCGATCTGGCTTCTAAGCCGTGGCACAAATGAAATCAGGAATCACCAACTCGAAGTTGCTGTGGCGTCAACAGGTGGCATCCATTACAGAGCGTTCCACGATGAAACCATCCGCACTGCGCTCGATAGAATTGGCGGTGAGCTCCACGCGCAGTACATTCTCAGCTACGTGCCCAGCATCGATCCTCCGGCCGGCTTCAACAAGATCAATGTCACCGTTTCACGCCCCAATCTCAAGTTACGCGCACGCCCTGGCTATTACGTTTCGGCAGCTCGATGAGACACGTTTTTGCCTTCGTGTAATACGAATGAAAGAAGTCAGCGCGCATGGAGTGACTCGCGTCTTAGACAAGTGAGCCTCCTGAAGGAACAAAAGCTAGCTTCGTTTGGTTTGCAACCGGTGATAGCCGAATTCTTTGCGGGCTTCGTCGAGGCGCTTGCCGCCTCGCACAGCGTTGCGGATGGCATCCTCCGCCGTCGCGATTCCTTCAGCGACAGACAGCACTTCCTCTTCATGTTGCCGCGGAATCACGATTACGCCATCCGCGTCGCCCCGCATGATATCGCCAGGCGACACGCGCGCGTCGCCAATGTTGATCGTAATCTCCGTCGCATCCAGTTGCACGCGATCTTTCCCCGTGCGCATCGAATAGCTCCGGCTGTAGATCGGATAACCAAGTTCCAGGCACAACGCAGTATCGCGACACGCGCCGTCAATCACAGTTCCGGCGATCCCGCGCCTGTGCGCGATTTCAGTCAGGATGTCGCCCCACACTGTGGCGTTCTCGCGTCCGCCATTGTCGATCACCACCACCGAGCCCGGCGTCACGTCATCGATGAATTCGCCCACCGTACCGGCGGGTTTTCCAACAGGACCATACAGCATCGTGAACGCACGCCCGGTCACACGAAACTTCGAATCGCGAGGCTTGATGTTCAAACACTGCCCGGCGATGCCCAATCGATCCAGCGCGTCGCTGATCGTTGCCGTATCCAGCTTGCTCGCGCGGATAATCGATGAATCCTGATTTGAAGAAGAATTGCTCGGCAAGGAATATTCCTAATTGCGCAGCATGTGCTCGTAATTCGCGCCCATCACTTCGGTAATGGGCTTGCCCTCGTAAAGCGCTTTGGCCATGGCTGCTTCACGAGCGACTATTTCTTCCGCGGCTTGCAAAACGCGTTCGACATTTTCCGCGGAGATGAAAACCACGCCGCTGCCATCCGCAATCGCGTAATCTCCCGCTTTCACTTCCACATCGCCAATCTTGACTGGCTCGTTATTCGCCAACTCCACGATGCGTCCCCGCGCAGTTACCGTGGTCAAGCTGCGCCCGAACACCGGAAAGTCGTGTTGCCGCGCTTCGTCGATATCGCGTACGGGCCCCTCCGCAATCACACCGCCGAGACCTCGCAGCTTCGCGCCGAGCGCAAGAATGCCGCCCCATGCCGCCGCATGGACTCCGCTTCTCTGCTCGACCACAATAATGTCTCCGGGCTGCGCGGACATTATCGCCGTCGTCCCGTTGTGCCGCACAACTCCAGAAGGCAGCGCGCCCACGCCCAGCTTCACAGTCAGCACCCTGCCCGCAATGCGCCGCGACGAACTCAGTTGCGGCAGCCCAATCACAACCCCGGTTAATTTCAGCTTGTCGAGCGCATCGGAAACCGCGCAAGTATCAAGCCTCTTCAACCGCGCAGCCAGATCGCCCGCCGCCGCTTCTGCTCTCATTTTTTTCTCGAAAGCCCTATTGCCAGTAAACGAAGCCCATCGCGTTCCCCGTCCCAGCCTCGGTCCGGTAGCATGGAACGTAATCCACAATGGTCATTTTCTTTCCCAGCGAGTTCATCCCCGAGGAAAGAGGCAGCCAGTTCCGAATCTCGCACGTGTTCCCCAGCAGATACGCTTCCGAAACCGCCGCCAGCGCGCCTTCATCGCCATCTTTCATCGCCTTCAACACGCGCTGATCAAGGTCCTCATCAATTACAAAGTGCGTCAGCCCGCCGGAGCAAAATACGGCTACTTTGGCGTCTTCCTTCCAACTTTCAATCGCTTTCATCAGCGCCTTGCCAAATTTCAGGCAGCGCCCGACTTTCGGCCGGTTATTCGGGATGCCCGCGTTCAGAAACAGCGGCACGTTGGGTGGCGGATTATCCACCATGATCCGCCGGTAGAGAAATCCAAACGCGTGAGGAATGCCGTGTTCGTGCCCGTCCGCTTTCGGCAATTGCGCCGATTCGGACACGTCGAATTCCTGATCGATCAGCGATTTCACCAAATGCACCCCAAGGTCCGGACTTCCCGCATACTCCGCGCCCCCCGGCGGAACATGTCCCACCTCAGCGATGGCAATCCCCGGCGGGAATTTCGCCTTGGCCTCCTCCGTTTCCGGAATATTCTGAATCTTGCTTCCGGTAAAAACCAGAAATGCCGGCGTATTGTCGTCGCGAAAAAGCTCGCGCTGATCGTTTCCAACAATCACCACCGCATCCGGGCTCACCTCGCGAAATTTCGCCGCCAGCTTATCGAGCGCGCTCTGGCACGCGTCGTAACGTTTCTTGCGTTCCTCGGGAGTAATCTTGTCAGCAAATCCCGGCTGGCGTGCCGCGAGCAGTTTCGCGAAGTCATAGGCCTCGCCGCGATAAAAATGCTTCGGATTCTTCTTGTCCGCTTCCCCGCGCAGATGCCACATATCCGGGGGCGTTGAAAGCATCGGCCCGTGCGATGACCCAATGCCCAGCACCACTTTCGCCATGTCTTCCTCCGACTTCCGACTTCACCTCAGCGCCGACGAGCCTTAGCTCCAGACTTTCCGCGCCGTCTCCACAACCAGCCGCAGTTTAGCCCACTGGTCGTCTTCGCTGACCAAGTTTCCCTCCATCGTCGAAGCGAACCCGCACTGCGGACTCAGTGCCAGGTTTTCAAGCGGCAGGTGCCGCTCAGCTTCTTTGATCCGCGCGATGATTTCATCGCCGGTCTCGAGCTCGGGCCGCTTTGAACTGATCAGTCCAAGCACCGCCGTCTTGGTGTGCGGGACCAACCGCAGCGGCTCGAAAGTGCCAGAACGCGCATCGTCGTATTCCAGAAGGAACCGGTCCACGGCCAGCGTCCCAAACAGTTTTTCCGCTATCGCGTCGTAGCCGCCTTCGGCATACCAATGGCTGCGGCTGTTTCCCCGGCACAAGTGAATCGCGAGTGTCACTCCCGGCTTCCGCGCCGCCTCGAAACAAGCATTGTCCGCCTTGATCGACTCATCGAGCCACGCATCCGGCTCAACCTGCATCTCGGTGCGAATCCATTCGCGCCATTTCGGATCCATGAAATAGCTGTAGCGCGGCGCGTCGATCTGAATGTATTTCACGCCCTCCGACGCAAGCCGAGCCATCTCTTTCTTCATGATTTCGACAATATCCCACAGCATCGCCGAATAACCTGGATAAGCCTTGTCAGACCTGCCTCGCTTGTACGAAATCGCGGGAAACTGCGTGGCGCTCGGCAGCGTCATCTTGATCGCGCCGGGGCTGTGCTGTTTCAGAAAAGGTAGCTCGTGTCCTGTAAGTGGCCGCACGGCGTGCAGCTTTTCCACCACCACCCCCGCAACCCTGCCGCGGCCAAGCATTGATCCACCCGGCTGCGTCGTATCCCAGCTGCGCGCCACGCCATCGCTGAAATCAAATCCTTTTACCGCGTCGGTGAAATCGCCCATGAAATTGCTCCGGCGAAATTCCCCGTCGGTAAATATATCGAACCCCAGCTCTTTCTGCTTAACTAGCACACGCTCGATTGCAGCGTCCTCGATTGCATGCAACCGCTCCGGATTCGGCGGATCAGCCTTCCGCGCCTCTAAAAGCTGCGGCGGTCGCAAAAAACTCCCCACTTGATCGGCCCTATACGCTGACATTTATTAGTTCTCTCTTTTCCGTCGCCGCCGTTCGTACGCTCACCTTACGCAGCGCTTTTCGCTCCAGCACTCAGTCGGAAGAGTTTCCGGGCATTATCTTCGTAGATCATTTTCTTGTCGGCCGCGCTCAGCCAATCGAATCCATCGATATAGACCTTCACGTCGTCCATCCATTTTCCACTCTGCGGGTTTTTCGCCGTGCCCACGCCCGGACG
>DATDIT010000030.1:0-18577 GCA_036520875.1 Candidatus Acidiferrales bacterium | reverse complement strand
GAGCGCTGGACGAGGAAGAGCGTGATCATCCAGGCCGATCCGACGTTGCACTGGGAGCAGTACGATATTTACTAGAGGCGCGTCCTGTCCTTAGGCGGTTTCGGCGAGCTGATCCTTCAGCAGAGCGCCGAGATAGTCTGTCAACGCCGAAACATCAAAATGCCCGTCGTTCCAAGCTCGATCAGCAGCTTGCAAAGCTGCATAGTATGGATCGCGATTCTCCCGAATCCGCTCAGGAACGATCTTTCTTCCGGGTAGCAGTCGGCCCTGCTTCAAACAAATGAGGTAATAGCAGGCAGCTCTTGCTGTTCTCCCGTTTCCCTCTATAAACGGGTGAACCCAGTTGAGTCTCCAGAGGGCGTATGCAGGAAGGAGAGTCGGATGATCGAGTATTCCCCAATTCTCATGAATTACCGAGAAAAACCGGTCCATCTGGTTTGGAACGTCCTTAAAGTGCGGCGGCGTGTGCTTACCGACGTAAATTGGTTCCTCGCGATAACGACCTCCGAATTGGCAAAGATTGGAGACCGCGGCATAGTTGAGCGCCCAGAGCGTGTACTTATCGAAGAACTCGACACCCTTAAGCAAACCGATTTCAATGCAATTGGACAATAGGTCGTATTGTCGGAGGAGGTTCTGCTCCTGAATTTTCGCGTAAAGTTCAGGATCGTCTTTTTCCCTGATCGACATCCGGAAGGTCACCGGCCGGGAATCAACTCCGGAGTCGGATGTGCTCTGACGCCTGACGAACGCTGTCCTTCGTGATGCGGGGCGAGTCAGGTGCATTGCCGAAGGCGAAGCTCACCCTCTGCTCCCGCAGTTCCTGTTCGGAAATTGGCTTGTTCCGGGACTCTTCCAGTAATCGCACCAGCTCAGGATCCGGTGGTGTCACGTTTTCAAATTGTTTTCGGTCAGCCATCGTATCCCCCACGGAGTCCGCAAAAAACCTGCTGAGATAATTTGGAACGCTCGCGTACATACGACATACCTAAAATCTGCGTTCAACGCATGTACAACGTATGGCCATATTATAGCTCTGCGCTGTCAGTTTCTACCTCTTTGTTTCACTTGGTCGCTTTCTCCTACGCCAACTCATCCCGGAGAATTTTGGAGCGGTTGGATCTTGGCTTCAGTCCACAGGAAAAAGTCCCACCACCCTGATCCTTTTCATATTTCACTCGTGCGTACAATTTCGGTCGCGGAACGCCCGTAAACAAGGACTTAGCGGCCACTTTTTGATTCTTGGAGGATGTGAAATGGCGGAAACGCAAAGGGACAAGAGAATACGCGCTTTGGCGATTTACTGGAGCCTGGAGCGGGCACTTTATTCGCTGGATGAGCTGCTGGACAACCAGTGTGCGTCCTACGGGCTTAGCCGAAGCCAGTATCGGGTGCTGGAGCATCTGTTTTTGTACGGGGCGATGGCGACCGGGGCGCTGGCCGGAAGAGTGCTGTTCGGCGAAAGCACGATCAGCGTGGTGACCAGGAATTTGGCGAAGGTGGGCCTGTTGGTTCGCGGCGATGACGAAGCCGACGGCCGCAAGGCAATCGTTCATTTGACCGACGTGGGGAAAGAGCTCGTCGGGGAGATACTGCCGAAGCGCGCGAAGCTGCTGCGGGCAAAGATATGCGTCTTAGGAAAGCACGAACAGGAGCATCTTGCTCGCCTGTGCGAAAAGCTGCTGCGAGGCGACCCCGTGAAATTCATGTTGGAGATTTCGCTGGAGGATGGGGACGTTACTAGAGGTTAGAAGCTAGACGGGAAAGCAAGGCCACCTCGTGGCACAGACACTCTTGTCTGTGCGGTTTTGTTGCATGGCAAATTCAAGAGCACAGGCAGGAGTGCCTGTGCCACTGTCATTTTCCTGTGACCGGGTTCGTGTAGTGATAGGGCGGGACGAAGACATCGGGATATAGTTTGTAGGGGACGGTGGTCGGTTGATCCGGTGGGAAGCCGGCGATGGCGCCTGGAGGCGGATTGCCGCCCTGATCCCAGCCCTTGTAGTAGTCGACGTAATAGGTCATGTAGTAGTGCAGCTTCTTGATTTTCCAGACGCCGTCTTCTTTCACGTACTCGTTCTCGTAGGTTCCTTCCGCCCACTGCGCGCTGCGGTGCAGCATGCCGAACTGTTCGAAGGCGCGGAAGCGCGCCTTGGCCGTCAAGCCGTCAGGAGCGATATCGATTTTGGGTTGAAGCTGCATGTGATTGAAGAGCGTGCCGTATTTGAGCTGAGGAAGCGTGTGGAGATAGGCGCGGACGCGATCCTGGCCAACCCACACGCCGCGCAAGCCGATTTCGAGCGTGCCGTCTTTGGCGAAAAGGTCGGCGGTTTGGTCCCATTCGCATTTATCGACGTAATAGCCGTAGGCGGCTTGCAGGTTGGAGATGGCGATGAAGTCCTGCGAATTTTGCACCTGCTTCTGAAGCTCGGCGACGGCCGTTTTCAGGGCCTCGATTTCAGCCGACACGTTCTTTTTTTTCCCGTCAGCGCGCGCGGGTGCGCGATTTACGAGGGCGACACAAAAAAGCGCCAACACCAGAAGAGCGGCGAGCGAGCGCATTCTCATTGGAAGATGCCTCCGTTGTTTGCCCATTTAATCGACGAGGAAGGTAACGGAAAGCATGGTGGTTGGCAAGGCCGGGGCTGCCTTTGCTTTTCCTGGCGTTTTTCGCGGGCGCGCAACACCGCCGAAGGAGCTCTCTTGAATTTACAAATCGCGGAGCCGTACATCCGAGAGAGGTTCTTCGACTGCGTGTCCCGGCGCTTCGCGCAAAACCAAAAAACGCGGGACACTTCGCTCAGAATGACGCCGCGATCGGGATGACAGGTTAACGGCCAACACCTAGCTGGTCCCGTTCCTGGTCAAGTTAAACCGGATGACAACTTAAAGCACAATAAAGCGGCGTTCCATGCGAATCGGCGGCATCACTTAGCGCGCGCGGCGCATCGTAGTAGACTAGTTGCACAGCTCGTCTGCCCATCAACTGAGGAGAGTGAAATGCGCGGGAGACCAATACTCGCGATAATGGCGCTGGTTGTGGCGCTCGCGATTGGTTGCGCGAAGAAGGTGGATGACTCCGCGCTGGTAACGAGTATCCAGTCGCAGATGTTTGCCGACGCGCAGCTCAAGGACGCGAATCTGCAGGTGGCGTCGAGCAAGGGCCAAGTTACGCTGACGGGAACTGTTGCGAGCAGCGCCGCCCATCTGGATGCCTACAAGATCGCGACACAAACCCCGGGCGTGGTGTCCGTGAACGATCAGATCACGGTGCAGGAGCCGCAAGCCGCCCAGGCGGCTCCAACTCCGGCGCCGGCGGAAGCGCAGCCAGCTAAGAAGACCAAGCAGGAGGAGCGTCGCGAAGCGCGAGAGAAGAAAAAACATCACGCGCGGCCGGCGACAGAAGAAGTGGCGGAAAATGTTCCGCCAACTCCTGATCCAGCAACTCAGGCCGCGCAGCAGCCGGCGCAGCAAGAACAGCCTGCGCCGCCGCCCGCCGAACCTGCCGCGGCTCCGACGCCAGCGCCACCTCCGCCGCCCCCGCCGCCTCCTCCCCCACAGCCGAAGGAAATGCGGATTGACGCGGGCACGACTGTCACAATTCGCATGATCGACGGGATCGATTCTTCGGTGAATCAACCCGGCGAAATATTCCATGCTTCGCTCGACGCGCCGCTCGTGGTTGGCAACGAAGTGGTGGCGCCCAGGGGGACGGATGTATACGTGCGGTTGGTATCGGCGTCGCAAGCAGGAAAGTTCAATGGCAAGAGCGAATTGCACTTGGAACTCGTCAAGTTGGAACTACATGGTGAGTCTTATCCGCTGATCAGCAGCACGTATTCGCTAGCGGGCGGCTCGCAAGGTAAAAGTACGGCCGAAAAAGTGGGAGGCGGGGCCGTGCTGGGTGCGATTATCGGCGCCATTGCAGGCGGCGGCAAAGGCGCGGCAATCGGCGCAGGAGTTGGAGGGGCGGGCGGCGGAGTTTACCAGGCGACGACGCACGGTAAGAAGGTGAAGATTCCTTCGGAAACGAAACTGGATTTCCAGCTCGATCAGCCGGTCACCATCATGGTGATGCCGCGATCCAGACCCGGCAATCAACAGAACCAGCAGTAGATCGCTAAATTCACAAGAGCGGAAGGCGATAGAAAAATCGCTTTCCGCTTTTTTTTCTCTTCGCTGCGCGGCGACCGGGGCTAAACCCCCATTTGAATTGGAACCGTTGTTCCTCCGCATGAATGCGGGGCTTCCACCGAACCCCTCCCTTGAAACAGAACGCGCCACATGACACTGTGCGCGCGTCAAAAATCGGTTGGATGGGTTCGCTTGCCGATGCTAGGCTTACGCGTCGTAAGCCGATACGTCGCGCGCGGAGGATGCGGTTCGTGAAGATTTTTGGTTTCTTGCTGCTTCTGGCTGGTTGGGGCCTGGTTTTGACTGCGCTGCGATTGCTTGGTGCCAGCGTCCCGCGGGCCGTCTTCGTGCTGGCAGGCTTGGCCGTTGAAATTGTTGGGCTCGCCCTGGTGATGCGCGCGCATTTGGCTTCACAAGGCGCACGCGAGTGATCATTCCTTCTACTCCGGCGTTTTTCCAAACAGCTTGGCTTACGTGCATGATTTTCATTCTGCTGATTCCGTGCGCGATCGCCGGGCTTGCTCTGGTGAATGCGGGATTGGGACGCTCGCGCAGCGCGGCGCATTCGATGATGTCGTCTCTGTGCGTTCTCGCAGTTGCGGTGCTGGCGTATTTCGTCTGTGGTTTCGCATGGCAGGGATTCGCCGGGCCGGCGGCGCAAGTGGCCGCGACCGGCGGCAACGGGTGGAGTTGGATCGGCTCCGGACCATTTTTCCTGAGGCATCTGGTGATGAACGGTTCGCCTGAGTCGCTCGCGGCATTATTCGGAATGCTCGGCGCGGCTCTTGCGGCAATGATTCCGCTGGGAAGCGGAGCCGATCGCTGGCGGCTGGGCGCATGCTGCGTTTCCACGGCGATTCTGGCGGGATGGACCTATCCTCTTTTCGCACATTGGGTATGGGGCGGGGGCTGGCTCGCGCAACTTGGCGTGAGTTACGGTCTGGGGCGCGGCTTTGTGGACACCGGGGGCGCCGGCACGATTCAAGCCGTGGGCGGCGTTACCGCACTTTCCATTGCGTGGATCCTGGGCGCGCGTCGAGGAAAGTATGCGCGCGACGGAATGCCTGTCGCCATCCCCGGTCACAACTCGGTGCTGGTGATTTTCGGGTGCCTGCTCGCGCTGATCGGCTGGTGGGGATTGAACTCGGCCGGCGCGATTCTATTCAACGGCGCGGCGCCGGGAGAAGCAGTTCTTGTGGCGACCAACGCGATTTTGGGGGCAGCGGCTTCCGCGCTGATGGCGGCCGCGATCACGAAGGTGCGCTTCGGCAAGCCGGACGCATCGCTTACGGCGAACGGATGGATCGGAGGACTTGTCGCCAGCAGCGGCGCGTGCGCATTTGTGATTCCAGCTGAAGCGGTGGTGATCGGCGCGGTGGCTGGCGCGTTGATCACGTTCGCCGTGGAATGGCTCGAATTACGGATGCGCGTGGACGATCCCGTGGGCGCGATTTCTGCTCATGCGGTGGGCGGCTTGTGGGGAATTCTTTCCGTAGGATTATTCGCGCGAATTCCGGCGACGGAACTGGGTGCGGCGGGCGCGTCCGCGATTGGCCATGCGGGACAGTGGCTCGCTCAACTAGTGGGAATTGCTACGTTGATCGGATTTGTGTTGCCGCTTACATATGGGTTGAATTGGCTCGCGAGCCGAATGTATGACTATCGCGTAGCCAGAGAAGGCGAGCGGCAGGGTTTGGACCTATACGAACTGGGCGCGGGCGCGTATCCGGAATTCATCGTGCACAACGAGGAATTCATGGACCGGTAAATAAGGGCTGGGGCCGAATAGGAGTTGTCGCCAAAGTCCCCGCAAACCGCTTGCAATTCCTGCAAGAGCGAGACTATAAGCTGATGCGGTGGTAACCTGTGCGTGCGCGAGACCGTCTTAAGAAGTGTCGGGCGCTCAGTTTGTTCGAGATGGGAGTAAACCCATGAATCGACGTAAGCTCTTATCGCTGCTTGGAATGTCCCCTGTTCTTTTGGCGAACGCCTCCGCTAAAGCCGATCCCGTCCCCAAGAATGCCAAAACCGAGAGCGATACCGGCTCAACGGGCGGCAAAGTCACGGCGGTAAATCCGAAGGGCACGCCTCCCGCAATAAAGTTGATACCCATGGCTCCGCGCCTGGATTCGCTGGATGGCAAGACGGTCTATCTCGTGGATACGGGTTTCCACGGATCCGATACGCTGCTCGACCAGATGCAGATTTGGTTCAAGGAAAATATGCCCGACGTCAAAACGGTTTTCCGGCGAAAAGCCGGGCCGTACGCGCAAGACGATCCGGCTCTTTGGAAAGAGATCAAGGAAAAGGGTAACGCGACGATCATGGCCGTGGGGCATTGAAGCACCTGCGCCCCAGCGACCGTCGGTCACTGCATAACAACGGAAAAGATGGGAATTCCGAGCGTGCCGGTAATCACAAAAGCATTTAAGAATTTGGTGGTCCTCAACGCAGCCAAGCGCGGAATGCCGGATCAACGCATCGTGTTCACGCCGCACCCGGTGTGGGGTAAAACACCCGCCGAACTTCGCGCCTACGTCAACGGACCCGATCCAGTGAGCGGCAAGCCAATGATGAAGGAAATCGTGGCCAATCTGACGACACCGCTGACGGACGAAGAAAGTAAAACGGGAATGGTTTCGGTTTCGATCGGCCCCCCAACTTTCACGGATACGCTCGATAACCTGCAAGAATTTTACATGAATAACGGCTATACCGATTTCATGCCGGTCATCGTGCCGACCCAAGAAAAAGTCGAAACGATGCTCAAGGCCACGAGCCACCATCCCGACGAAATGGTCGGTAAAATGGCCGCTGGAGCGTATCCGGCATGGAGCTACAACGTCAGGCAGGTGGCTGCGAGCGCGGTGATGGCGGGATGCAGGCCCGAATATTTCCCCATCATCCTGGCCATCGCTTCTTCGGGTATCGCATCGCTTTTCAGTTCGACGAATTCGTTCGCGTTCGCGATGGTGATCAACGGTCCAATTCGCGACAAACTCGAATTCAACTATGGAATCGGCGCGCTGGGGCCGTTCGCGCAAGCCAACGCCACTATCGGGCGCGCTTGGACGATTCTTTCGAAGAATCTCGGAAACGGCGGGATTCCGGGCGACACCTATTTGGGGTCGGTCGGAAATAATCTCAACTACAACAACGTGGTGATCGCGGAGAACGAGTCGGAAAGCCCTTGGCCTCCCTTTCACGTGCAACGGGGCTTCAAGGCGGAAGAAAACGTGGTGAGCATTTTCCGCGGGCTCGGCGTGGTGCCCGGCCAAGTGGCTCGAGGCAGCAGCGTCAACCAGAATCCGCAGTTCGACTATCAGCTCAGCGATCTCTTCAGCACGTTCACGGGATTTTTCGGCGCGCTGATCATCGCGGACCCGCTGGTGGCCAAGCGCCTGAAAGAGCAAGGGTACGATACAAAAGAAAAGCTGATCGACTGGCTCTACAAGAACACGACTCAAACAGTGAAAGACTACAAGAGTAGGAATTACGCGTATTTGTTCGATTACCCGCGCGCGCTACAGGGCGTGGAGCCTTACGCCACATGGTACAAATTGCCGGACGACACGGTGATCCCGCACTTCCCGCGAGCCAGTGACTTTAACATCGTGGTTGCGGGCGGACAGACCAACGCCTACCCGCAGGCCGGAAACTTGAGCTATGGCGTAAGCGTCTCGATAGATAAATGGATGTAAGTTAGAGGTTAGAAGTCACAGGTTGGAGGTTAGAGATCGGGTGCATAATAGCTAAGAAGGGCGAGGTGAGAGATGAAAAGACGCAATTTATTATCGCTGCTGGGAATGTCGCCGGTTTTATTGGCTGGGGCTACGGCCGAGGCGAAAACAAAAACAAAGGCTGCAGCTAGCGCCGGAGGTGCAAAGTTAGAGGTGCTCAATCCGCGCGGCATGCCGCCCCCGATCACCCTGATCCCGATGGCGCCGCGGCTTTCCACGCTCGACGGCAAGACAATTTTCCTGATCTCGGATGGCTTTCCAGGCGCCGACCGCTTCCTCGCGCAGGTGGGCGACTGGTTCAAGAAGAATATGCCGAGCGTGCATACGGAATATCGGCTGAAGGCTGGAGGTTTCGCCGATGACGATCCCAAGCTGAACGCCGAAGTGAAAGCCAAGGGAAACGGCGTCATCATGGCGATCGGGCATTGAAGCACGTGCACACCAGCGACCGTTGGTCACTGCATAGAATACGAAAAGATGGGAATTCCGGCGGTTCCGATGGTGACGATCGCCTTCAAGGATCTCGCCAAAACGAATTGCGCGAAAAGAGGCATGCCGCTGCAGCGCATTGCCTTTACGCCACACCCTGTCTGGGGCAAAACGGATGAGCAGATGTATGCCTACCTCGATGGCAACGATCCGGTCAGCGGCAAGCCCCTGATGAAAGAGGTCGTCGATAATTTGACGAGACCGCTCACGGCGGATGAGTCCAAGACTGGTGTTGTCACTCCTCCAGTCGGAGCGCCGACCTTCATCAATACATCAGATAACCTACAACAGTATTTCCTCGATAACGGCATGACGGATTTCATGCCCATCATCCTGCCCACGCAAGAAAAAGTGGACGCGATGCTGAAGGGCACGAGCCACATGCCGGATGAAGTGGTCGGCAAAATGACGCCGGCGCGTGGCGCGTTTCCGGAGTGGAGTTACACCGTCAAGCAAGTAGCCGTAAACGCGGTGATGGCGGGAGCGACGCCCGATTACTTTCCGACCCTTCTGGCGATCGCCTCCACAGGAATCTCAGCGCTCTTCAGTTCCACGAACTCGCTGGTTTCCGCGGCGGTGATCAATGGACCGATTCGCGACAAGCTCCAAATGAATTACGGTATCGGAGCGATGGGCCCGTTCAATCAGCCTAACGCCGTGATCGGGCGCGCCTGGACGCTCATGTCCAAGAACCTCGATGGCGGCGGAATCGCGGGCGAGACTTACATGGGCTCGCAGGGAAACGTAATCAACTACAACAACCTGATTATTCCGGAGAATGAAAAAGATAGTCCGTGGACTCCCTTCCACGTGCAGAAGGGTTTCAAGCCCACGGACAACGTGATCAGCTTCTTCTTCGGCTTCAGCATTTCGCAGGGTCAGGGAGCCAAGGGCCTCGGCATGAAACCCGTGCCGCACTTCCACGAAGCGATGTCCGCGAACTTCGCGCCGTTTGCTTCGCTATTTGGCGCGATGGTGATTTGCGATCCGCTGGTGGCCAATGGGCTGGGGGATCTTGGTTACAAAAACAAGGAACAGCTCGCCGACTGGCTGCAGAAAAATACCACCGTCACCGTGAAGGACGTGAAAACCATGCTGTTTAGCGGCCTGCCAAGAGGGCCGCAGGCGGCGAACCTTACCGACGACATGGTAATTCCGAAATGGCCAAAGACGGACGCGTTCAACTTTATCGTCTGCGGCGGCCAAACCAACCCCTACCACCAGGTGGCAAACATGAGCTACCGCCTGAGCGTCGCAATCGATAAGTGGGTTTAAGAACCTGGTTTGCGGTTTCCGCGGCTGGTGAATTCCGGCCGCGGAAATGGCAGACACCTACTTCTTGATGGACGGATCCGCCTGACTGATGCTTCCCGGAACTAGATCTGTCTTAATCGTGATTTTCTGATTGGGGAGCAGGTCCACGTCCGTGTCAAAGACCTGATAACCGGGCAAATCGATCTTCAGGTGGTGCTTGCCAGGACTGACCAGCATCGCGCGCCCGACGCCGCCAAATTCGTGCACATGTCCCGCGAAAGCGCCATCCAAAATCACCGCCGCATTTTCCGGCGTCACTTTCAGTTTGATCTGCGAAGTGACCGACGATAATTTTGCCCGTGGATCCTTCTGCATGCTAACCAGTATTTCGAGCTTCTTTCCTGGTTCAACGAGAACCTGCTCTTCGAAATTGGAGTAACCAGCCTGGCGCACTGAAATTTCGTGTTTCCCAGGCAGGAGCAGGACTTTTCTTTTGTCTTTCAACTCCTGAACATAGCCCAGATATTGGCCATCCACCCACACTCCTGAAGTCTTATCGACTTTGGTTTTTGCGTCGAAGTCGACTTCTCCGAGCACCTGATTCTGGGCCTTCACGTGAGGCGCAACGGCGGTCAATAACACGAGGCACAGAGCGGCCCGGCAGAATATTCCTTTTTTGATCATAGTGACCTCCCAAGGCTCTTTGAGCCTGATCCGAATCGCCTGGGAACGATTCAAGCCGACAAATAAATTTTCAAAATTCGATGTGACAGCCTTGGGGGTATTCTAATCGCATTCTTGGCTGTCAGCGTGGAAGTTCGTCAATTATTTGCGGTGCGCACTCGCATCCATCGGACGTCGAACAGACTTTGGAGTATCGGCGGTGCGTGGTTTGCCCATTTCTCTCCATCGGGCGGATGGACGCGGCAGTGGTGAGGCTTCAACCCCATGACTTGGTTGAGCTTGGTCAAAACATAACCGTACTCGGTGCCTATAAGCGGATGCCCGAATTGCTATGCGTGGGATTGGTGCAGAGTCCGAGGATACAGACAAAATCTTTACACGAGGGGTCGAAATCGCGCAAGTACTTGTCGGTGTAAAGAAAAATCGTCCACGGTGGGTGTGGACTTCGGGCCGTATTTGCGGCCTTTGCGGGAGAGTACGCTTACGGCAGACTAAATGCGATGTAGGCGTTTCCTGCGGTCTCGAAGATATACTGCTTGCCATCCACTTCGTAGCTGATGGGATTCGAGCGCGCGGAATGGCCGAGTTGGATGTTCCATAACGGCTTGCCGCTATCGGCGTCGAGCGCAAAAAAGTTGCCTTCGTCGCTGCCGCTGAAAACCAAGCCGCCGGCGGTGGAAAGCACGGGAACCCAGGCCGGCGCCAGCAGCTTGAATTGCCACTTCAGTTTGCCGGTGGTGGCTTCGAGTGCACGAATCGCGCCGTAGGATTGGTCGCCAGCAAGCGCGCGAATTCCTCCGCCGCCGACAATTCCTTTCGGCGGTCCCGATTCGATTTTCCCTGTGCCCTTGATGAAGTACGCGCCAGTTTCATGCACGCTCACGTAGAAAAGTCCTGTTTGCGGGCTGTAGGAGGGGCTGGTCCAGTCAACGCCTCCAGTGACGCTCGGGTAGACCAAGGTTCCCGCTCCGAGAGTCGGCTGCTGATCCGGCGCGAGAATAGGGCGGCCATTCGCATCAAGCCCCTTCGCCCAGGTTTCCTTTACAAATGGAACGCCGGTGATGAACTTCCCCGTGGCACGGTCGAGTACGTAGTAAAAACCGTTGCGATTGGCGAAGCCGATTAATTTTCGCGGCTTGCCGTCAATATTGGCGTTGAAGAGAACGGGAGGTTCATCCGAATCCCAATCGTGATTTTCGTGCGGCGAAAACTGAAAGTACCATTTCAGCTTTCCCGTGTCTGGATCGATTGCGATCAAGGAACAGGTGTAGAGGTTATCGCCCGGGCGGTCGTCGTCATTGAAATCCGGCGCGGGATTTCCCGTGCCCCAATAAACCAAATTCAATTCAGGATCGTAGGAGCCATTGTTCCAGGTGGTGCCGCCGGCGCTTTCGGCGGCGCCGTTGCCCCAACTTTCCGCGCCTGGATCGCCGGGCCTCGGAGTTGTCCAGAAGCGCCAAAGGCGTTTGCCGGTCTTTGCGTCGTATGCGTCGAGAAAACCTCGAACTGCGGCTTCGCTCCCCGCGACACCCACAATTATCTTTCCATCGATGGCGAGCGCCGGTCCCGTCATGGCATAGCCCATCGCGTTGTTGGCGATGTGCACATCCCAGCGCACGGCGCCCGTCTTGGAGTCCAGCGCAACCAAATGCGAGTCAACCGTGCCGATGTAGACGGTATCGCCAAGCACCGCGACGCCACGGCTCGTCGAGCTCAAGCCGATTGCGACCACGTGTTCGGGGAGATTGGGCGACCAACTCCACAGTTTGAGTCCGGTGCGAACGTCCAGCGCCGTTACCGTGCTCGGCGGCTCGGTGATGTACATCACGCCGTCCGCCACAACCGGAGAGCATTCGAGATTCGCGACACCGTGCGGTGGCTGATACATCCAGGCGATTTTCAGGCGTGAAACATTTTGACGATCGATCTGCTTGAGCGATGAATACTGCTGCGAGGAGTAGCTGCCGCCGTACGTCAGCCAATTCTGAGGTTCGTTTTGCGAGTGCAACAGGCGCTGGTAGGTAATGCCCTGCGCCAGAGCGCTTGCCGGGTGCCAAGCGAGGGCGACAAAAAGGAAAGCATATTTGGCGATTCTCATTGGGCGCCCTTCAAGCTCGCAAGATAGGCGACGAGATCGTTGACCTGCGCGTCAGACAATTTGTCTTTGAAGCTGGGCATCACGCTCTTGCCGGATTCTTTTTTCAGTTCGCGCAGATCGGCTTTCCGAAAGGAATGGAAATTGCCCTGCGCATCTTTGATAACGATGTGGAATGAGTCTTCTGCTGCGCGCGTACCGTTGAAAGCATGCCCGTCTTTCGTGACGACGTGCACGTACAGAAAATCCAGCTGGCCCCCGCTCTCTAGAAAAATGTGCGCCTGGGGCAAATCGGTCCCCGGATATAACACGGCGTTGCGCAGGTAGTTCGGGCCGCGCAGTTTGCCAACGGTTGTCAGATCCGGCCCGATGCCACTGCCTTCTCCTGCAATGATGTGGCAGCCCGCGCACCCACTCGAGTCGTACACTTCCTTGCCTTTCGCCGGATCGCCGGTCACTTTACCTGTGTCCTTTGGCGTGAGCGATAGAAGGTACGCGATCACCTGCTGAATTTCCGCGTCGCTCATTTGACCGGCGAAGCCAGGCATTCCGCCGCTCAGGCCGTTCTTAATAATGTTCGCAACAACATCGGCGCCCAGCCGAAATGGAATGCCCTGGATGTTGGGACCCATCGCGCCGCCGCCATCCAAGCCGTGGCAGGTGGAGCAGCGCGTCTCGAAGGCTTGCTTGCCCTGGGGGTCTTCGGCAGCGGGATTCACAGTCGGGGAATCCTGCGTAGCTTTGGGGCCAGCGCGAAGAACGCTCGCCGCCAATCCGCTGGAAAGCAAAGCGAGCGCGAGAATTCCCGCTCGGCGGATGACTTTCATATTCCCCCTAAGGAGTTCTGCTGTTCGTGACAGGCACTTACGATCGGAGTTTCAGGACGCTCGATAATCGCACGGTCATCGAGCGCATCACGCGCGCGCCCGCTTTCGCGAGCTCTACCAGTAAGCGATCCAGCGTCCCGCAAAAATCACGCCGACCCAGAGCACGAGAGAAAATGCGCCAGCCAGCTTCGCCGCAGTCGGCGTCACCGCTGCGAGGTCCCATTTGTCCACGCGCTGGTAGATCGTGGTATGAAAAACCAGGGCGTTGATGCCCGCCAAAAGAATCAGGCACATTTTCAGCAGAAAAGCGCCATTGTTGTAGAGCTTGGTGGCTTCAGAAGAAAACAGGAGCAGGCCGGAAATAATCATGATCCCGAAACCGCACCAAGCCCAAGGCAGAAGCGTCCTATTCAATTTCGAGACTGGCTGCTCCTTCAGCGTAAGGCCCAGCAGCCGAAGATCGAGTATTCCCGTTGCACCGACCAACACCACGATGCCCCACACATGGATGCTCTCAATGAGCGGGAAAAGCCATAGCGAATCCGAAATGTGCGAGCCAACCGCCGTGTCCTGAATCCACTTGAAAATTTCCGGTGCATTTGTTGCTGCCTGCATTTTATGAGGGTCTCCGTTTCAAAGAAAAAGGCGCTATGCTTCGCCGCGGCGCACAAAACCGCCTTACATTATGTGCGGGTCCGTATCTTGTCAAGGACGTATGGCCGCGTGATTTCGTTCCAAAACTTTGGGGATGCGTAAGCGGACAAGCAGCGATCAGCGCCATTTTAGCTTTTTCACATCCACGGTGGGCGGGGGAAATTTCATGCGCATGCGCTCCAGCGTCTCGGTGATGATGTGCGAAACCGCCAGATTGCGGAACCATTTTTTATTCGCGGGAATGATGAACCAGGGCGCGTGTTCGGTGGTGCACTTCGTGAGGGCGTCTTCATAGGCCGCGACATAGTCGTCCCAGAAATTTCGTTCGGCGAAATCAGCTTCGGAGATTTTCCACCGCCGGTCCGGATCGTCGATGCGCTGCTGGAAGCGGCTTTTCTGCTCGTCCTTGCTGATGTGCAGGAAAAATTTCAGGATGGTTACGTTGTTCTCGTGGAGCATGGCCTCGAAGTTGTTGATTTCATCGTAGCGGCGCGACCACACATCCTTTGGCACCAGTTTGTGAACGCGCACCACCAGAACATCTTCGTAGTGAGAGCGGTTGAAGATTCCAATGTCGCCGAGCTGCGGAACAGCCTTGTGGATGCGCCAGAGGAAATCGTGCTGCATTTCCTCGATGGATGGTTTCTTGAACGGAGTTACGACGCAGCCTTGCGGGTTCACGCCGGCCATAACGTGGCGAATGGTACCGTCCTTGCCGGCCGCGTCCATTCCTTGGAGGACGATGAGGAGCGCGCGTTTGTGCTCGGCGTAGAGGAGGTATTGCAGCTTGTCCAGCTTATCGTTCTCTTTTTCAGCGCTGGCCTTGGCTTTGTGACCTTTCTCCCAGCCGAGCGTGTCTTCGGGATCCCATTTTTCGAGCTTCACCTTTTTGCCCGGCGAGGCGATCAGTTCCTTGCTGAAGTTTGTTTTCATTTAGTTAGCGGCCTCCGTGGCTATGGGGACGGAAACGGCTCTCTCGCGAGTGTGTCGAGTAGAATGTGCACCGATCCTTTGTTTTGAATGAGTTGCGAGAGGTTCTACTCGGCCGAAGTGTCGATAAGACAGCGGCATAGAGTGGCGGGTGACGGCAGGATCAGATGCGCTCGCGCGACGCAGCAGTGTTCCTCTCTCCTTCGACGGCCACTTCGGTTCCGCACATTCGACTCTCACCATACACCTCCAAGTTTACGCTGCCACAGCGCACAACGCGTCGCAAGAGGGAATCCCTGTGGACTATTCTAGCTTCGGCGATCGTGAGGCGGCGGGCATATTGGGAGCGAGAGTTTCCGGGGGTGAAGAAGAGCGATCGGCGACCGCTACAGAATTCTGTTCTGGGCCGGACGAGGAATCGGGGATAATGGAATTGAAGTATCGGTTTGCGGCGCGGGCACTTTGTCCGGCTACGGGCGCTAACAACGGCGATTCCACTGCGATTCGCGACAACTCCACACACTACCAAGGACCATGGCAAAAGTTACGACGTTATTTTGGGACAACGGCGGGGTGATTCTCACGAATGGGTGGGACCGCGGCTCCAGGCAGAAGGCCGTCGCGAAATTTCATCTTGATTGGACGGATTTCGAGGATCGTCATGAATTGATGCTCAATGCCTTCGAGTGCGGCCAGGCCAGCCTGGATGAATATTTGCGGCGCGTCGTCTTCTATCAAGAGCGGCCGTTCGCGCCTGACGAATTCAGACAATTCATGTTCCAGCAGTCTCAAGCGTGTCCTGAAGCTCTGGCGTTTCTCGGGGAGCTCGCGCGAACGCGACGCTATCTGAATGCCACGCTGAACAACGAATCACTGGAGATCAACGAATACCGAATCCACACATTCCATCTGCGGGATTATTTCGAGGTGTTCTTCAGCTCGTGCTATTTGGGAGCGCGCAAACCAGATCGCGGAATTTACAGCCTGGCGCTGAAGATTACGCAGCGTGAACCCGGGGAGTGCGTTCTGATCGACGACCGCGGGCTGAATCTGGAATGCGCGCAAGAATTGGGAATGCACACGATACAATTCCAGAATGTAAATCAGCTTCAGACCGAGCTTGCGAGATTGGGTGTGAGCGCGGGAGCGGATTGATCGTTTCAGGGAGCAGGCCGGACGACACGACTGCTCTTTTGATTCAACTTTTGATGGAAGGCGGGAGGAAATAAATCATGGAACTGGGAATGATTGGTCTGGGGAAGATGGGCGCGTTCATGACCGAACGCCTGGTGCGCGGAGGACATAGGGTAGTGGGATTCGACCGCGATGCGGCGGCGGTGAAACGCGTGGTGGACAAAGGCGCGGCGGGAATCGATTCACTTGAGAAACTAGTTGGGCAACTGAAAACGCCAAGAGCCATTTGGCTGATGGTCCCTTCCGGCGCGCCGGTAGACCAGACCATCGATCAGCTGACGCCCCATATGGCGCCGGGAGACACGATCATCGACGGCGGGAACTCGTACTACAAGGACTCCCTGCGGCGAGCGGCCGGGCTGGTGCAGAAGAAGATGAACTTCGTGGACTGCGGCACGAGCGGCGGCGTGTGGGGCTTGACTGAAGGTTACAGCATGATGGTGGGAGGCGACGCGGATGTGGTGAAGCGGCTGGCGCCGATCTTTCAAACGCTCGCTCCGGGACCGGATAAAGGCTGGGGACGCGTGGGGCCAGCGGGCGCGGGCCACTTCGTGAAAATGGTCCACAACGGGATCGAATACGGAATCATGCAGGCTTACGCCGAGGGGCTCGACCTATTCCGTCACAAACAGGAATTTAATCTCGATCTCTTGCAGATTTCGAAGATATGGCAATTCGGGAGCGTAATTCGCTCGTGGCTTCTGGATTTGACTGTGGACGCTCTGTCGAATAATCCGAATCTGCAAGGAATTGAAGCATATGTAACAGATTCGGGTGAGGGTCGATGGACGGTGATCGAGGGAGTGGAATTGGGTGTTCCGATGCCGGTGATTTCGGGGGCGCTCGATGCGCGATTTCGGTCGCAGGATCCCGAGCCGTTTGCGAACAAGCTGCTGGCCATGATGCGGCATGAGTTTGGCGGGCACGCAGTGAAAACGGCGGCGAAGGACTGAACGCCGGGGCGACGATGGTCTCACGCCGAACGGCGACGACGTGATTTTAGAACCGAGACTATTGTTACATCGAAGAGAGGTTCTTCGACTGCGCGCGCCAGCACCCGTCCTGCAAAAGAGCGGGACGGGTGGAAAGAGAAAAACCGGCGCGCTCCGCTCAGAATGACTCGCCTATGTAGGGGAAGCGATGAAGATGGACACGCGTATATTTCCAGACGGCGATGCGCTGAGCCGCGCGGCGTTGGATGAGCTGCTGCGAATTATGAGTGACGCGGTGAGGGAACGCGGCCGATTTGCCATCGCGCTTGCGGGCGGTCATACGCCCGCGAAGCTGTACCAAATGTGGGCTCAGGGCGGAGGGAAAGGCGGGATGAGGACGCCGTGGGAGCGCGTGCACTTATTCTGGGGCGACGAGCGATACGTTGCGGACGACGATCCGGCAAGCAACTACCGGATGGCGCGGGAAAGCTTGATCGCGCACGTCCCGATCCCGGGGGAAAACGTGCATCCGATGCCTACGGATTTGCCGCAGCCCGAGAAAGCAGCAGAAGCATATGAGGCCGAACTTCGCCGGTTTTTCGGCGCGGGGGCGCCTGCATTCGACCTACAACTGCTTGGGTTGGGCGTGGAAGGACATACCGCCTCTCTTTTCCCCGGCTCGCTGGCGTTGGACGAAAGGCAACGGTGGGTAGCGCCGGTGGTGGCGCCGGCTAAGCCGCCGCAACGGCTAACATTAACGCTACCAGTGCTCAATCAGGCCCGGAACACTTTCTTCCTGGTAACAGGCGCGGATAAGCGACCGATTGTAGCGGCACTTCGGGGCCAATCTACCGAGAGCTACCCAGCGGCCAGGGTTCGACCCGAGGGCCCGGTGGTTTGGTTTCTAGACAAAGAGGCAGCTGGGTAGAAACTGTGGATCAAACAGGCCGAAACTTCGCCGCAGATCGCTGCGTCTAATCATCTTACGGGATGTGTATCGACGCACCGCGACCTGCCGATTAGGTGAAGGGAAAGCGCGGTATAATGCCGCAATCCGAGCCCTCGCCGGGCTTGGACCGGGATGCGTGGTTCGAGCATCTTCCTCGGTTACTTAATTGATCGCGACCCGTAGGAAAAGACAGGGACACAACTATCAATGAATAGGACCTTTGCCCGGCTGCCCATTCTGCTCATCACCCTTTCGATTTTGATCGCTACAAGCGCCTGTGCGACCAAGACGGTGCAAACCGCGCCTCCGCCTTTTGCGGCTCGCGTGGTCGTGGCAAAAGCCGAGCGAAAAACCGTACCAATCAATCTGACCGCGATCGGCTCAGCCGAAGCGTTCACGACCGTTTCGGTGAAGGCGCAGGTGAACGCGGTTCTGGAGACGATTCACATCAAGGAAGGCCAATTCGTAAAGAAGGGTGATTTGCTCTTTACACTGGACGCGACGCCATTCGAGGCAGCACTCGAACAGGCACAAGGGAACTTGGCGCGCGATAAGGCACAGGCGGAGTTGAACGACGTGCAAGCCAAGCGCTACGAGCAACTTTACAAGGCCGGAGTGGCGCCGAAGGAACAACTCGATCAGATGCAGGCGAACGCCGACGCGCAAAACGCCGCGGTGCGAGCGGACGAGGCCGC
>DATDIT010000029.1:0-4749 GCA_036520875.1 Candidatus Acidiferrales bacterium | reverse complement strand
GCGAGATTGCCGAGAGCCTGGGTCTCAGTGAGCACACGGTGAAGAACTACCTCTTCCATATCTTCGACAAGTTGGGAATTTCAAATCGCGTGGAACTCGTCTTATATGCCGTGAGTAATCCAAAAAACGGCACACCGCCATCTTCAGGGCCCCAACAGCAGAAGCCTGTTCTTAATAAAGTCGGTTGAGGTGTCTAGGGACGCGACCTCGTCGGGAGAAAGCTTACAAGTAACGCGCGGAAACGTTACCTTCACTGATTACCCCCGAACTGATGCGTGAAACTCTTCGCAAAACTGACTCTCGCTCCACTCGTTCCCACAAGCACGCCACCCAAATTCAGGCTCAATGAATTGGCGAAAACCGTTCCCTATAACTGACTTACCGTTTTCTTCGAAGTGATTGACAACCATTTGGCCATTCAGCTTCATCGGAATCGTGCTTCTAATGCAGGCATTGCGCCACGCTTTGATAAAGCTAGCGGATAAGTATTAAGTATAATGTCAAAGGACGATGTCAGATGATGGCTATAGGACCTCAATAAGTCAGTTATACGCTTGAGTGCGATACCGCTGGGAGGTCGTACAATTGGCAGTACATCAGATTCTGGATCTGATTATCCTGGTTCGAGTCCAGGCCTCCCAGCCAACCTTTTTCCGATTCTCCTTGGTTCCACACGCAGACGACCCGCGGTAGAATCTCGGCTCTCGGCTCCTTGAAGTCGGTCGGCCCCAACGCCACACTCGTCGAGGGCGACATGGTGGCGGCGATACGAGCTGAAGATGCAGCCAGCTGGGGAAATTTAAGTTGCCGGACCAGTCTTGGCAGGAAGCCTGACCGGCCTCGGACTGATTGACGAGTATCGAATCTACCTCCACCCCATCGTGCTCGGTCGTGGCAGGCCATTCTTCACCGGCCCCCGGCCGCCGCTCCGCTTGGTGGCCAGCGATCTGATTGCCGAGAACGTGATTAGGTTGACATACGTTCCTGCTTAATCGCGCGACTCGTCCGACGGACTGCGCCGACTCGTCAAACTGAGACACTACCGAATTTCGTGGTTGGTAACCGGCAAAGGGGGACGTACCCTGTCTCATTTTCGAGGTATCGCATGCTTGCGCGCCTCGACTTTGCGTGCAATCATTCCGCCATCAACCGTCTCGCACAGGGGGAGTCCGTGAAACTTCGAATCGCGCTGTCGGTTTGCCTCGCACTCATCGCGGCATTTCTTCCCACACCAGCGTCCGCTCAAACATCCTGTGAATCTCTGGCGAATCTCACACTGACGAACGCGACGGTCACGTCGGCAAAATCTATTGCCGCGGGCAGCTACAAGCCGCCTGCAACGCCGGGGCTACCGGTGCCCACGAAACCTATGCCGGCATTCTGCCGCGTCGCAGGCATCGCGAGACCCACCAGTGACTCCGAAATCCATTTCGAGGTTTGGCTTCCGGCGTCGGGCTGGAACGGAAAATTCGAGCAGGTGGGCAATGGCGGATTTGCGGGGCTGATTCCCTTCGCGGGCATGGCCGAACCCCTGCTTCATGGATACGCCACCGCAGCCACGGACGATGGCCACGTCAATGGCCCCAACCAGTCTTGGGCCATCGGACATCCCGAGAAAGTCGTCGATTTCGGTTATCGCGCTGTGCACGAAACTGCGGTTCAAGCGAAGGCCATCTTGCATGCGTTTTACGGCAAGGATGCGCGCCGCGATTATTTCGTCGGCTGTTCGGAGGGCGGGCGTGAAGGTCTAACCGAAGCCCAACGATATCCGAAGGATTTTCATGGAATCGTTGCGGGCGCGCCGGCAATTCACTGGGACCCGCTGCAGCTTAGAGGAGCGTGGGATGCTCTCGCGCTTTTGGCAACTCCAGCCAGCTACATTCCACCGTCCAAATTGCCCATTCTCCAAAATGCCGCGATTGCCGCTTGCGATAGTATCGACGGCGCGAAAGACGGCTTCATCGAAAATCCCGAGCTTTGCCATTTCGATCCGGCAGTGGCTCAGTGCAAGGGCGACGACGCATCGAACTGTTTGACCTCGGCCCAAGTCCAGGCCGCGGAAAGGATTTACGATCCGATGAAGAATTCTCAAACAGGTGCGGTCATCGGCCCGGGCTTCTCGCCCGGCGTCGAGGCCTTTCCGGCTAATTGGATCGTGTGGATTACAGGAACAAGGGCGCCGCAGCTGGGAGTTGGCAATCTATTCGCAACTTTCTTTTTCCGCGATATGGTCTTCGAAAACCCCAAATGGGACGTTCACTCTTTGAACCTCGATAAAGATATAAAGGCGGCCGACGATAAGTTTGGCGCCACTCTGAACTCGGACAATCCAAATCTTCGCCCTTTTAAGGCGCAGGGAGGCAAGCTGATCCAGTATCACGGTTGGGGTGACGCCGCCATCCCGCCGCAGGGCAGCGTCGATTACTTCGAGGCCGTGCAAAAGACGATGGGCAACACCAAAAACTTCTACCGGCTATTCATGGTGCCAACGATGTCGCACTGCGCGGGCGGTCCCGGTGCGACGATATTCGGGAACGCTGGCGGAATGGAACCTCCTGAAGAAGACGCCGACCATGATGTCGTAATGGCCCTTGATCGCTGGGTTGAGAGAGGCCTGCCGCCCGACCGCATCATCGCCACCGGATTTGTCGGCAATAACACCGCGAAAGGCGTCGCGATGACCCACCCGATTTGCCCATATCCGCAAATGGCGCATTACAACGGAACCGGAGACACAAAAGACGCCGCGAACTTCGCATGCGCAGCGCCGCCGAAAAAATAGGTTCGCTAGTGGCCGTCGACGCGGAGTAATTTTTTATTGCGCTAGCATCTTTTCTCGCCGAAATCGTCCTGTTCTTGCACGTGCTTTGGTGCGCTTGGGTCTTGTTGGGCTGGATGGCAACGCGTGGCCGCCCGCTTCTGCGCACCCTCCACATCGCTTCGCTCGTCTACGCCATTGTCATCGAGTTGGTTCCGTGGCCGCCATGCCCACTCACCGTCGCTGAAGCGTGGCTCGAAAATCGCGCAGGCATCAGCCCCGCGCGTGGACCGTTCCTCCTCCACATTCTCGACGCAGTTGTATATCCCAATCTGCCCGAGTGGCTCGTCGTTGGCGGTGCTGTGCTTGTTTGCGTCATTATCTTGTCGGTCTATCTGCGCCGCTATTTCCACCGCGCCCCGGCAGCTCGGTGATGACGGGAATCCCAAACCAGATGGGCAGGCGCACCGCAGCTTTCATGCTTTTGGAAAATCTCCGCCGGAGAATCGAGGCTCTCAGTCAACTCTGGATGCAAACTTTGTTCCCACGCCTTCCGGGAGTATGATACCGGTTCACAGCGCTGTGCTCCTCGCTTGAGTAGCCGCCGGAGGAACCGTTATGAAAAAAGCTCTGATCATCGTGGGAATCGTGATTGTGGTGCTGATCTTGATCGTCGTGGCACTGCCCTTTGTGGTTGACGCCAATCGCTTCAAGCCGACCCTCGAAACCGATCTCACCACCGCGCTCGGACGCAAAGTTGAAATCGGAAACATCGGCCTTTCGATTCTTTCCGGCGGAGTCACAGTGGATAACGTCGTTATCGCGGACGATCCTGCCTTCAGCAACACGCCCTTCCTCCAGGCCAAGCAACTCACCGCCGGCGTCGCTCTGATGCCCCTGATTTTTTCCAAAAAACTCGAAGTCTCCTCCTTCACCGTAACCGATCCTCAGGTTTCTTTGCTCCGCTCGCCTTCGGGAACCTGGAATTTCTCCAGCATGGGAACCACCGGAGCGAAAAAGGCCGCGTCGCAATCGCAGCCCGCCGCATCGCCGCAGCCTGCATCGTCGCAACAAACCAATATTTCCGTCGCCAAACTGAAAATCTCAAATGGCACCATTGTGGTGGGAACTCATGGCAAAACTCAGACCTACAAATCCGTCGAGCTGGAGGCATCCGATCTTTCATACTCGTCACAATTCCCGTTCACTTTCAGCGCCAAAACCCCCGGCGACGGCACCGTAAAGGTCGATGGAAAGGCCGGCCCGATCGACGCCACCGACGCATCGCTAACACCCCTGGACGCGAAACTCGATGTCGGGCACCTCGACCTCGCTTCCACCGGTTTCGTCGATCCATCGACCGGTGTGGGCGGCATTGTGGACTTCAACGGCGCCCTGATGTCCGATGGCCACCGGATGACGTCAAAAGGCACAGTCAAAGCCAACAAAATCAAGCTGGTACCGGCGGGTTCCCCCTCGCGAGTCCCCGTAAATATTGACTACGCCACAGCCTACGACCTGCAGAAGCAAACCGGCAGCCTCTCCCAAGGCGACGTCCACATCGGCCAGGCTCTCGCGCATCTAACCGGCTCCTATGACACCGCCGGTGCCGCTACCACCCTCCAAATGAAACTGTCCGGCAGCGCGATGCCGGTGGCGGATCTGGAGGGCGTTTTGCCCGCGGCGGGGGTGACGTTGCCTTCGGGTGCGTCTTTAAAAAGCGGCAGCATGGATCTAAATCTTGCCATCAGCGGCCCGGTCGATAAGCTGCTAATTACGGGGCCGGTGAACCTTTCCAATGGGGATCTCGCGGGTTTTAACTTGAAGTCGAAGCTGGGCGCGCTCTCTTCCTTCGCCGGACTTGGCGGCAATAGCGGCGGCAACGACACTCAAATCCAGAAACTCAGCGCCGATATCCACGTGGATCCCAGTGGCACTCAAGCGAACAATTTGGATGTGATCGTGCCTTCGATTGGGACGGTAACGGGAAA
>DATDIT010000028.1:0-62553 GCA_036520875.1 Candidatus Acidiferrales bacterium | reverse complement strand
GGCTTTTTCAATTACTACCTATCGCTGGGTCTCTCGTTTTTCGGTCTTGCGCTGTGGTGGAGAGGGAAAGGCTGGGAACGACTCAGCTTGCTGTTGATAGCGCCCGTTGTTTTCGTCGCTCATCCGCTGGGACTGATGTGGTTACTTGGCGCGGCAGTTTATATCGGGATTGCGGAGATGCTCCCGCGGCGTGCCTACCAATGGCTATTCTGCATTGCCGTCGCCGCTTCGCTTTTCGCGGTGCACGCCTATATTTGGCATCACTACGTTGCCGATCAGGGAGCAAGACCATTCTACTCCTTCAATGGCGCGGATCAGCTTGTGCTTTTCGGCGAGCGCTATCGCGTCCTGGCGCGAGCACTCCTGGCTTTTGCCATCGTTTCTATCACCGTCGATTTGATTCAGAGAAGACGTGAATCTGGGTTCCTGAAGTATTACAGCGTCCCTATTCAGCTTTATATTCTGGCGATGTTTTCAGTTCTCGTGTTGCCAGACGCGATTCATTTTCCCCCGCCCACGGCCACCATCGCGCTCTTGACGGAGAGATTCACGTCGATTACGGCAGTGATTGGTTGTTGCGTGCTGGGCGGAATGCAACCTCGAAAATGGCACTTTGCCGCTGCGGCTGCGATCGCCGCTGTCTTTTTCGCATTCCTTTACCGAGATACAGCGATCGTCAATAGAATGGAGGCGCAGGTCGCCCGGTTGGTCACAAAACTGCCGCCCAATCAACGGGTGCTGGCTACCATCGAACCGTTTCCCGGCTCGCGAATATTGAATCAGCACATCATTGACCGTGCCTGCATCGCGCGCTGTTTCAGTTATGGCAATTACGAGCCCGGCTCCGGCGTCTTTCGCGTGCGCGCAACACCCGGCAATCCCTACGTCCTCGACAGCTACGAGCTAGCGACAGAAACCGAACAGGGAGACTATCTCGTGCAGCCGCGCGATCTCCCGTTATACGAGGTCTATCAGTGCAGCGAGAATGGAACCGAGATATGCATCCGCGCACTGAAGGCCGGCCAGTACAACGGCGAAACACCGGACGAGTAACCTGGATCTTGGAGCGTTTGCTCCCTACTGCTGGATAGATTCTGCGGTACGAGGTTCCTGTCGAGCAGTCGTTCGGGGCACCGTCCGTTTTCGTCGTGCCATGAGCCACGAGCCAATCCTCCATGCCAGCAATAGGGCTACGAGGAAAGCGTACTCTAGCGGCTTGCGAACATCCGATTTTACCGACCAATAAAAGTGAATCACGCCTAATACGGCGGTCGCATAAATCAGTCGGTGCAACATCTGCCAGCGCTTTCCGCCCAGGCGGCGGATCCATCCCGCCGTCGACGTGATCGCCAGGGGAATCAGCAGCACGAAAGCGGTAAATCCCACGGTGATGAACGGACGCTTGATCACGTCCTGCCACATGCCGGTCAAATCAAATGTTTGATCCAGCCCGATCCACGTCGAAAAGTGCAGAAACGCGTAAAAGAAAGCGAATAGTCCGAACATTCTCCTGAAACGAATCAGCTGCGGCACATGCAGAATTTTGCGAACCGGAGTGATTGCCAGCGTGATCACTAAAAAGCGCAGAATCCAGTCGCCCGTGAAATGCGTGATGTATTTGATTGGATCGGCAGTAAGATTCTGATTAATCCCTCGCCACACGAGCCAGGCGGCGGGACCAAGGCACACCACGAAAACCACCACCTTCGTCCATTTGCTGGTCAGGATCTTATTCACGAAGATTCTCTAGAAGTTCTTGCGCAGGTCCATTCCGGCATAAAGGCTCGCCACCTGATCGCCGTAACCGTTGAACATCTGCGTCGGAATCATCTTATTGAATAGTCCGAATCCCGGACCGATTCGGCGCTCCCTGGCCTGGCTCCAACGCGGATGATCCACGTGCGGATTCACATTCGCATAAAACCCATATTCCGCCTGCCCCCCGAATCCTCGGTACATGTCCCAGGTGGTTGTCGGCTCACTTTTCACGAAGCGTATCTTCACAAGGGACTTGATGCTCTTGAATCCGTACTTCCAGGGAATCACCATGCGCACGGGCGCGCCATCCTGATTCGGCAGCGTCTCGCCGTACATTCCCACGCAGAGCAGCGCCAGCGGGTTCATCGCTTCGTCCAGCCGCAATCCTTCCGTGTACGGCAATTGGATACCCGCGTCCCTGCCCAGCGGCATTTGCCTGGGATCGTAATAGCTCTCGAAAGCTACGTACTTCGCCTTGGGCGTCGGTTCGGCCAGCTTTACGATCGTGTTCAACGAATACCCGATCCATGGCACCACGATCGACCAGGCCTCCACGCAACGGTGGCGATAGATTCGTTCCTCGAGCGGCGCCAGCTTCATAATTTCGTCCATCGTGTACTTGCGCGGCTTGGCACATTCGCCTTCCACGGAAACGCTCCACGGCGACGTCACGAACCCCTTGGAATTCTTCGAGGGATCGTCCTTATTTACTCCAAACTCGTAGAAATTGTTGTACGTGGTTACCTTCTCGAAGGGCGTTTCCGCCTCCGTGGTGCTATACGGCCATTTTTGAACGCCATTGAGTTTCACCGGCACTGACCCGCCCGTGCCGCCGCGCGCAAGCACCCGGGGAAACTCTTTATATCCGGCCACCGCCACACTAGTCGCGGCCAAGCCAAACAAGAAATTCCGGCGCCCCATGTATAGCGCCTTGGGCGTCACGTCTGCGTAGGTTAACTCCGGCTTTTTCTTAAGCATGGGAATCCTCCCGCGATAACCTCTATTAATCATACGCGCGGTACGGTGGATTGGATGCCCAAAATTGTCCAACGGCGTAGCAATTCGATACGTTCACGTCGTGGCCAGTTCCTTGATCAAAGCTGCCCGGAGGTGCTCCTGATGCGCCCCGCTCAGCTTGGCCCCATTCGAAGTGAGATAAAAGACGTCAATCGCGGTCTGGCCCTCGGTTTCGATCAGAGCTATTTCGATATTGCAGCTTTCACGCGCGAGCTGCGAGCTGATCCGGTGCAGCAATCCGAGCTGGTCCTGCGCGATCACTTCTACCAAGGTGCTCTGCTTCGAGCACTCATCGTCTATTTCCACGCGCGTCTCGACCTTGATCTTTGGTACCGTGCTTTTCTCGAATCGTAAACGGTCGCGGAGCATTCTTCCCAGGTCCGCTTTTTCCAGCAGCACGTCATGGATGCTTGCCTTGAACCTCTCCCATTCGGGCAAATTTAACTCCAGCGTCTGGAACCGGTCAGTGAAGAAAAACGTATCCACCACGATTCGTTCGTCATTCGAGAACGCCGCGGCCTTCACGATGTTCATTCCCCACGCCGCCAGCGCGCCGCACATCCGCGCAAAGAGAAACGGGCGGTCGCGGGTCACCACGGTCAGCTCGTACCAGTGACGTCCCCGCGTCAATTCCAGCTGCACGGCATCTTCGTCCAGCCTTCTGGCCATTTCCATGTGCCGGATCACATCGCTAGCCGCCTGCGTTCGCAGGTAGCGCCGAGGCAAGCCGTTCAGAAAACGATCGAGCCTATTCCCAGCAGCCGGCGCCAGCGTCCGCAAATGGTTCATCAGCTCGTCGTCGGTGTCTCCGCGGAGGCGTTCGTCAACGCTTCGCATCAGGAAATTCGCGGCGCCGATATAAAGTTGCCAGATATTTTCCGTTTTCCAGGGCGTGAGCGCTTCGGGGTTCACGGCCTTGATGTCCGCATACGTGAGCAGGCAAAGCATCTTCAGCCGCTCGGGCGTTACCATCCTTTCCGCTATCTGGTGGATCGTTTCAGGATCGAAAATATCTCGCCGCAAGGCTGCGCCGAGGTCCAGGTGCCGCTCGATCAAAAAGAGCACCGTATCCCGATCGGCAGCGTCCAAGTCGAGCCGCGCCAGGCACTTTTTCGCAACCTCCAGACTGCCGGCCACGTGATTCTCCGAATTCGTGCCTTTACCTGTGTCGTGGAGCAGCAGGGTTAGATACAGGAGGTCCGGCTGTTCGAGTTCATCCAGCAGCTCCGCAAAACCTCGATCCCATTTCGATTGCGCCTTTCGAAGCGCATGCAGATTTTCAATGGCCACGAAGCTATGTTCATCCACGGTGAACCGGTGCGAATAGTCCCGGATAACCAGCGAATCGATGACCGCGAATTCCGGCAGCAGCGCCGTGAGCAGGCCCAGCGAGTGCATGGTCCGCAACGCCTCGGCCGCATGGGGCGCTAGAAGAATCTCCTGCAAATAGTGCCAGAGCTCCACTCCTTTCGGCGGAGCACCCGCCACGGCGGGCACGAGTTCCTCTACCTGATGCTCGGTGGCCGAGCTGAGTGTGAGCCCATGGCGGGCCATGAAGCGGAACATTCGCAAAGGCAGCTCGGTATCTTCGATCGCCGCTTGCCGTTGCAGGAAAATTCTTCCATCCACCACCGCGAACTCTGCGTTGGAAAGGCGCGACCGCAGATTTTGAAATTGGCGGTAAAGAGACGGCCTCGCCGCTGGAAACTCATCAAGGAGTTGCGCCGCCACCCGGTGAATCAATTTTGCTTGATTGAAGTAAATTCGCATCCAGTCCGAGGCGTCAGGAACGTTTCCGTTCCGCACGCCAATTTTCTGGGCAGCCGCTTCATCCTGCGCGGCCCATGCCAGGCTGTTGTCGTCCCGTCCATGGCGCCAATGCAGAAAGCAGCGCACGGACGCAAGGAAATCCAAAGCGGCATCGAACTTCGGTCTCAGCGACGGCGGCAGCAACGCTTTGCCATCTGGCCAGGTGTTCGTTTCCTCCATGGCCGCGATCAGCGCGAGCCAGTGCGCCAGATTGTGGTCGCGCAACCCCCCGGGACCATCCTTTACGTTCGGTTCCAGATGAAATACCGTGTTCCCAAATTTGTTGTATCGCTCTCGAGTAAGATCGGTCAGCCGCTGAACGATCGCCCGCGATTCGCGCACTATAAGTTTCGGGATCACTTGATCATGCAGACGGTTGAAAAGCGCCCGGTCTCCAGCGAGATAACGGCAATCGAGGAGCGAGATTGCGAACTCGACATTGTTGGGATCGAATTTTTCGCACTCCGATAGCGTTCGGGTCGCCGGACTCAATTTCAACCGCAGGTCCCACATTTGCTGCGACAAATCCCGGACGCCGTCTTTGACTCCAGGTTCCATTGCAACGTCGCCGTGAAGAAACAGAATGTCGATGTCCGAGTAGGGGAAAAGGCGTCTTCGTCCAAATCCTCCTAGCGCGATCAACGCAAGATTCTTCGGGCCTTCACCGTCCGGCGAAATCGCCGCCTTCCAGAGGCGCAGCCCCAGTGAATCCACAAGGTCGGTTCGGCCACCCACAGCCGCTCGCCCATCGCCCGTGCTCGCGAAATCTCGCTGCAGCCGGGCGGACCCCTCCGAATATAAATCGCGCAGCTCGTGCCCTGGTGTGGAGTGCGTTGACATGGATGCCGATGAGACCGGTTCCCGAGACTCGCTTAAAAATGGAACGGCGGGGCGTCGACCCCGCCGGAAGGCCACGATTTGAACCGGTCAAAAATAAATTAGTGCTTTGGAGCTACGTAGCCCTCGGGGAGCTTCGATCCTTCGCCGAAAAAGAACTGTTCCATTTGCTCTTCCATGATTTTCTGCGCGTTCGGATCCAGCGGGTTCAGGCGAAATTCATTGAGCAGCATCTTCGAGTGGTTCACCCACATAGCCCACGCTTCCTTGGAGACATTCTCATAGATGCGTTTGCCGATCTCACCCTTCCACGGCACGCGGTCCAGCCCCGGCAACTCTCGTCCCAATTTCACGCACTTCACCATGCGCACCGTTTGCGTGCCAGACTCGTTCTCGTCGGCCATCTCGAATGCCTCCTGAAAAATCGTCTCCCCATCTTAAACGCCGCGGCCATTCGGCCGCAACTCTGCGGTCCCTTTGGGAAGTAGCCACCTGCTGAGCAAACCGCACGGGACCTTTCGGAAGCGTGCTGCACTTCAGATGTCCATGGACAGGAAATTCGGCGTCATTTTGAGCCAGCGCAAAGAAGGTCCACAGAAGTCGTCCGACAAGATCCAATCTTTTCCGTGGTAGTTTGAAGTTGCGCGCTCTCCGCCTCGGAGAGGAACAGATTTATAGAGCGTCAACGAAAGGCGACAACTAGCATGGAGGAAAAGTGCAACACGTAAGACTAGGATCGACCGGACTAAAGGTATCGCGCCTTTGCCTGGGCACGATGACCTTCGGCTATCAGTGCGATGAGGCCACCTCCATCGCCATCCTCGACCGCGCCGCTGGCGGTGGAATCACTTTTCTCGATACCTCCGACGTGTACCCGCTCGGCGGCGGGCTCGAGCGCGCGGGGCGCACCGAGGAAATTGTGGGCCGCTGGCTCAAAGATCGGCGCCACAACTTCGTAATCGCCACCAAATGTTTTGGCGCCACTGGACCGCAGCCATTTCATTCGGGAAATAATCGCCGCCACATTCTCGATGCAGTGGATGCCTCGCTGCGACGACTCGGCACTGATTACATCGACCTCTACCAGCTCCACGGCTACGATCCGCAAACCCCGATGGACGAAACGCTCGGCGCGCTAGACGTTCTGGTGCATGCCGGCAAAGTCCGCTACATCGGCTGCTCGAACCATCTAGCGTATCAGGTGGCACGCGCATTGGGTCGCAGCGATGTTCACGGTTGGGCTCGTTTCGTTTCCGTGCAGCCCCGGTACAATCTTCTTTACCGGGAAATCGAACGCGAGCTGCTGCCGCTCTGCGCGGAGGAAGGCGTGGGGGTGATTCCCTACAACCCGATTGCCGGCGGGATGCTTACGGGCAAACACGACCGCGGCAAGCCGCCCAACGAAGGTACTCGCTTTGGAATCGGCGGGCGCGCCGGCGCGCTTTATCAGGATCGCTACTGGCGGGAGCAGATTTTCAACGCCGTGGACGAGCTTCAGAAAACTGCGGCGAAAGCAAATACTTCGCTAACCGCCCTCGCGGTGGCCTGGGTGCTTGCGAATCCAGCGATCACCAGCCCGATCATTGGCGCGAGCAAACCCGAGCAGTTGGACGCAACGCTCGCTGCGCTCGATGTAAAACTCGATGCGCCGCTCCTGGCCGAACTCGATAAAGCCACTCTCAAGTTCCGCTAGGTCGCCGCAGGAACCCTAATTGGCTCCCTTCGGTGAATTATTCGATAGCTTCTCCGCTTCCTGGCTTCGCCGCCAGGCGTAGTAGCCGTCGAGCACCTTGAGTTTGTCGGCGTTCGGAAGCGGAATCGCTTTCGATGGATCGTTGAGATTCATTACTTCTGGCTTGGAGTTGCTGAACGCGGGCCAGGCCGGCATACCCTGCCCATTGGGATTGCCTGTCTTGGCGAAATTTACCCAGTACGAAGAAACTGTATCCGAGACGGCTCGGTCTTCGGCGCTGGGAGGCATGCTCGGCGTGAAGTTGCCAAAAACATAGGAAATTTCCGCGCCGTGGGCCGCACCCCAGCTTTTGAACTGCGGCTGATTGGGATAGGGGGGCCTATGGCTGAAATAATAAACGTAGGCCTTGCCGTGGCCGCTCTTTGATTGCAGCCGCGCCCAAGTCCAAGTGCCCCATCCGAACGTGGAATCGCGGGCCAGATCGCGGGCAGACCGCAGAGCTTCGGCATCCGAGCCGGTGGGGTAGACGGCCAATATTTTGTCCGCGTAATCGCCATAGCCGCTGTGAACACTTTTCTCGTAGGCGGGTGCGGTGGTGGTGGCCACAAATAGCGCACCTTCGTCTGAGTTGGTGCCGATGAGTACAGGGGTGTCGTTGTAGCGTCCTTCTTCGTAGAGGTTGTACTGATCGCCCGGAAGAACGTAACCGTCAAAGTTCGGCCAGAAGCCAGCTCCTAAGCCTGGGGGCTGGGCTTTGAGAATGGATTCGGCGGTCATCTTTCGTGCGTCCGCGATGGATTTTGCGCCAATCTTGGCGAGAAAAGCTGCGCCATGCTTCTCGGCCACAGAGAGCGGAGGAACGTTCTCGCCGCCTTCATTCGAGAAGCGCGCGGGCGCGAACGATCCGCCGCTCTCGGAGATGGCGCCTTGGAAAAGTCCCCCGGCCAGGGGCGAAGCGGCCAGCATGCTGACCGCAATTCCGCCGGCGGATTCACCGAAAATTGTGACGCGATTCGGATCTCCGCCGAACGCAGCTATGTTGCGATTCACCCATTGCAATCCGGCGATCTGATCGAGCAGGCCGTAGTTGCCGGAGTGACCGTGATTCTCCGCGCTCAGGTCCGGGGCGGCAAGAAAGCCGAAGGGCCCAAGCCGATAAGCTATGCTGACGAACACCACACCTTTCTTTGCGAGGTATGCTCCATCGTATTGCTTGAGAGAAGTGCCGCCGATCGAAAAGCCGCCGCCGTAAATCCAGACCATCACCGCGAGATGATCTTTCGGAGATTTCGCGGGAGTCCAGACGTTGAGGTAGAGGCAATCCTCGCTCACGGGGAGAGCGTCGAGCCCGAGCGCCGGCATCACGACGGGAGTCTGCATGCACGCAGGAGCGAATTTGTCGGCGGCATGCACACCCTTCCACGCGGCGGGTGGCTGCGGCGCGCGCCAGCGCAAATCGCCCAGCGGCGGCGCGGCAAACGGAATGCCTTTGTAAACGGCGACGTCGCCTTCCATTGTTCCTTGGACCAGTCCTGCTTGCGTGCGGACTGGCTTGGGCGTCTGCGCCGTTGCCGTAGTCGCAAAAGCCAGAACAGCCAAGCATGCTGCGAACTTGAGATTCTTGATGCTCGTCGTCATCTTTGTCCTCCGCACAGCCGCCAAACTGCTTCCGCCTATCTCAAAATAGCTAACTACACGGCCCTATTGATCACTAATTCCGGGGGGCGCTTACGTGGCGTCCGGCGGCCGCGGCCGGGAAAGCGTGCGAGTACTTCGCCGTCCCACAGGCGAATGATGCGCTGCCGAAAAAACCATTTGCCGCCGGATTTCACAAGCTGGTCGTCGTAATAGCCCGCGAAGCGGATTGTATATGGCGGCTCGCCCTGGCACTCGGTGACGAAAACGAACGAACGCGCCGAGCAGAGTTTGCTATTTCCTTTGACGAGCAGTTGGCTGATGTGGTGCTGGCGTCCCGGAAAATTCGGAACGTTGCGAAAATGCTCGGCGAACCGCCGAATATTTTCGAGGCCTTCCCAGCGATCCGGTTCTTCGAATACCTCTTCGATGACAACCGCATCTCGAGTGAAACACGCCATGAGAGCATCCACATCACCGGTATCGAGCGCCCAAGCGTATTCCGCAAGGAGATCGTTGATCGCGATCCGGTCTTCGACGGTTAACGGCGCCGCTTTCGGCATAGAGGCTACTCACTCGGTGGCAGTGGAGACTGCGTGCGCTCCCTATGAAGAGGCCACATCTTAAAAAACTCGGCGTGCAAGATGAGGAATGGGAAGGTCACGGCAAGCAGCGCCGAGGCCAGCCAAATCTCAAAATCGTAGGCGGGCGGACCCGGGTTCACTTTGCCCGTCACCAACGGAGCTAAGGCTCCGTAAACTAGCGCCAGCACAGTCCCAATCGCAGCAGAGGCAACTGTGTTCAGAACACCCTTCAGCGGTTGGGTGAATTTACCGAATATCGATCCGTGCATCATATTCAAAACGATAATTGTGCCGAAAACGAAAGGTATGGGAACGCGAACCATAAACGAAACCACATCCATTTTCAGCAAGTATACGCCGATGTAGAAGGCGAGGCCTCCGATCACCAGGATCGTGACGGTCCACACAACGCCAAGAAGCGGCTGCCGCATCAGCGCAGGAGACTTCGTGAAGGGCCACAGATCGAAATTGAGCGACACGAACATCACCGCGATCACGGTAATGTAAAACACCAGCACACTCCACGCGTTGAATAATCCATGAGGGTCGAGTGCCGGCACGTACACCGGCGCACCACGCATAAAACCGTAGTCGAACAACAGGCGGAACAACAGATAGTTGATCAGGTAGCAGGCCGCGAGCATGCTGAGTCCCGCGGCAACCGGATTCTTGATCAATTTGGTGAAGGGCCAGCCACCCCACATGATGGCGAGCCAAAAGGTGACAACCACCGACGCGATGATGCACATTGCCAGCATCGGCGGAGGGGGGTTAACACCTCCACCTACCGTCAAGAAGTGGACCACGGCGACAATCGCTCCGACGGCCAGGGCCAGCAGCGTGAGCAAAATGCCCTTGGCAGGTTGGGGACGCGCTGCGGCAAATGCAGGATAGTTGCCGGCCCAGGTTACCGAGATCACAATTTCCATGGGGATGAAGCAAATGGTCAGGAAGGCAACCCAGTTGGCGAATATGGAGAACGTAAACAGGGCGATGAAACCAAGCGAGATGGCAATAATGAGAAATGAGGCGACGATGCCAAGCGCAGGTTGTTTCACTCCAGCCTCCTTCTTCGACGCGGTGAAACGTTGCCGCCGGCCGTAGAAACTGCTCGCATCGGTGAATAAAGATTTCAATATCCAACGGTGAATCGCTCGCGATGATGCTGCGGGCGCTCGAGCTCGTCGATCATGGCCATCGCATAATCCTCAAGAGAGATCTTGCTGGCGCCTTTCTCATCCAAGAGGAGGTGATCCTTGCCCAGACGAAACTTGCCGGTGCGCTCGCCCGGCGCAATCTGTGATGAGGGCGCGAGAAAAATCCAATCGAGATTCGGTTCTTGCTTCAGCAAGTAGTACAGCTCCCGCGTGCCGCGGATTCCGGGTTTGTAGGGTTCGTACTCTTTCGGGAATGCGGGCGAATCGAGAAACTCAATGCCCTCCGCGGTTTTCAGGCTGGCCGCGCCACCCACGCCGAGGAATCGCTTGACGCCGGATTTCTTCACGGCGGCGATGATCGACTTGTGGCCCTGCACGAATTTGTCATAGACCTCCGCGCCGGCGACGCCGCGTCCTGGATTGAAAGAGCTGATGACCGCATCGTGGCCGGCGAGCAGGCGGGCGAGCTCATCGGTCTGAAGTACGTCAACTTTCTTTACGGTGAGATTTTTCTGCGGCGCGATTTTTTCAGGATTGCGAACGATCGCGGTGACCTGATGGCCGCGCTGCAAAGCCTCGGCAAGAATTTTCGAGCCTACAAATCCGCTGGCGCCAATAAGCGCGACTTTCATGACAATTCCCCCCCAGAATCTAACGGCAAGCCAGCCAGTGCAGCCGATGACGATTGACAGACTTAAAGAACGGCGGGATTGTACACCTTCATAAGCCTGGAATTCACGGAGATATCGCATGACAGAGAACGCGCCATTCGGGTCCGCACAATCGCTGCCGTACGAGCCTAAGCTCGAATTCGCTTTCGAAGTTCGCTTGCGTTTCACGCGCGTGCAGAACATCGCGAACATGCCGACTGGCGCGGGACGCGGAGCCGTTTACGTGGATAGTGGAGAATTTTCTGGGCCGCGCCTGCGCGGAAAAGCCGTGCCGAATAGTGGCGGAGATTACTCGTTGTTTCGCCCAGATGGGGTGCTGGCATTCGATGCTCGTTACATGCTTCAGGAAGATGACGGCACGCTGATCATGCTTTACAACCGGGGATATCTTTGGGGCCACAAGCCGGATACGATGGAACGATTGCGCGCGATGGCATTCGCCGGAGGCGCAGCGGTCGATCCCTCGGAATATTACTTGCGCGCTTTTCCAACCTTCGAGGTTGAGGCAGGCAAGCATGATTGGCTGATGCGCTACGTTTTTGTCGGCATCGGCGAACGAAAGGCAGACGGCAATCTGATCCGCTATTACGCTCTGCTCTAGATAGCGCGAACCGCGATGTCTAGCTACTGGTTCGGCGAAGTGGAGACCGGAGGAGGAGATTGCGCGTCTGCCAGCGTTGTGCTGAACCGAAACGAAACTGCTCCCTCGATCTGCACCGGAACTCCTTCTGCAATGGCCGGCTTAAGGTGCCATTTTAGCAATTGGTCGCGCGCGGCATCCTGGAGCCCGGCATTATCAGAGTTGAGCGGATAGGCCTCCCGGACGCGGCCAGCTCGATCAATAGAAATATACATCGTCAGGAGTCCAGTCGTATTTCCGCTGTGCACAGGCGGCCACATGATCTCAGGCTCATTCAAGGCCGCTTGCTCGATCAGGTCTTGAGTGACTGGGATGGACCTGATGCGCTGTTCCACGGAAGTGGATTCCGCAACGGCAAACAGACTCGTATCCGGTTTTGTCAAATTTTCCAGGAGAACAACCCTGGCGACGATTTCCGTTCCTGGTTCTGGATCATCCTGATAACGCCTCGCAATTCGCTTTTTCCCGAAACTCTTGTAGTCGTGGAATTCCATGCTATAGCCCGGGGAACCAAAGAAATCAATCATTCCGTCGCCGTCAAAGCACAGATTACTGAAGGCGTCGTTTTTCACCAAGTCGGAGCCCACTTTAGATTTTTCTCGAACACACGCGTCTGAGTGTTGACCATTCGGCAAGACTATTTGAGTAATTCGGGCGTCGAGGCGATTCCAGAACTCTGCATTGGGAACGGGGTTGAAGATCGCGGTGACGAAATTTTGCAGCCACAGTGGAAAGTAGTCTCCCGTATCTTTTTCACTTACCTTTGTTCCATCGACAACTACCACTTGTTTGAATGACGGTGAGTCAATCGATCGACGCCACTCCTGCGGCGACACCCAATATTCCTCGATTTCGGCACGATAATCCGAAGGGGGATTGGTCGATTCAACGAGATGAATTCTCATGTGAAATGGTTTGTCGTCCGCAGTTGTCAACGAGGACTTCGCCAAAGCGCGGCTGAGTGCGTCGCCGAGCGGAATAGATCTCTCAGTGACCCCTTGGCCTTGAGACGCAGACGCAGCCAACAGAAGGCAGAAGCTGCAATAGGTTAGAAGCTTTCTGATATTGCGAGCACCAGAGATGATAACCGGACGAGGCATGTCTCAAAGAGTTAATCAGGAATTGCTCTAAGTTGTAAAGAAGACCCCTCGCCGCGCCATTTACAAATCGACCACACTAAATTCATATCGAAAAAACACTCCAATAATCCTAACGGAGTATTCTTGCGAAGCGCGAAGTTCGGATTTAACCGAGCTTCGGCACTTTGCGTTTGATATGCCACCCCATGCCCGATCTGCCTGAGGAGACGAAGAGGGGCGCGCCGGAATATGGTAGGCTGGTTCTTCGCGGAGCGTTTGGCGCCGAGCAAGCGTATCGAACCTTCCTCGGGCCCAACTTTCCGCAACGGTCCCCAGCGAGATTCCACGGAGAAGCCTATGAGCGCCCCTGCAACTGAAGTCGCCGGAATGCCCCGAACCGATAAATACTTTTGCGAGACTCCCAATGAGCCCTGCGCTATCGTGATGTTCGGCGCGTCGGGTGACCTTGCAAAGCGCAAGCTGCTGCCCGCACTTTACGACTTGGAGGTCCATGCTTGTCTGGCGACGCGTTTCCGGTTGCTCGGATTTGCGCGCACGGAAATGGGCGACGATGAATTCCGGCATAAGATCGAAGACGGATTGCCGAAGCCATCTGATGGGTCGCGCGCTCTTGACAAGCGTGAAGATTTCTTGAATCAGCTTCACTACTTCACCGGCAACTACGATGACCCCGAATCCTACCGGCGTCTCGCGGGGCGTCTGGACGAGATGGATCGGCAGGATCAGCTCGCCGGGAATCGGCTCTTCTATTTGGCAACGCCTCCCGATGTGTATCCGCACATTATCGAGCAACTAGGACGCGCAGGCTTGGCCAAACCTAAGAACGGCGAATCGTGGACGCGGGTGATTATCGAAAAACCTTTTGGACACGATGGCGCATCCGCCCGCGACCTGAATGCGAAGGTGCTCAAAGTTTTCGACGAATCGCAGGTCTATCGCATCGACCATTACCTTGGCAAGGAAACGGTACAAAACCTGCTCGTTTTTCGTTTTGGCAACGGAATCTTCGAGCCGCTGTGGAATCGCAACTACATTGACCACGTTCAAATCACGGCATCGGAATCGCTGGGCGTGGAGAGCCGCGCGGCCTTCTACGAATCGGCTGGCGCGATGCGGGACATGATTCAAAGCCACGTACTGCAGCTCACGTCTTTGGTCAGCATGGAATCACCCGCGCGATTTGACGCCACTGCGGTTCGCAACGAAAAAATCAAAGTTCTGCAATCGATCCGGCCATTTCAGGCCGATACCATTTCGACTTCGGCGGTGCGCGGCCAATATGGTCCCGGAACGATCGACGGTAAGGCGGTCCCTGGATACCGGCAAGAGCCTGGGGTGAAGCCCGATTCCGCGACGGAGACTTTTGTGGCCTTGAAGCTGTTCGTCGATAACTGGCGCTGGAGCGGCGTGCCATTTTACTTACGATCCGGCAAACGCCTCGCGCGGTCGAAGGCCGAAGTCGCCATTCGTTTCAAGAGGGCGCCGCACCTCGTTTTTCAGGGCGAAAAGGCGACGCCCAATTCGCTAGTCCTCAACATACAACCGGATGAAGGGATCTCGCTCTGTTTCGGGGCAAAGTCGCCGGGCTCGCAGATGCACATTCAGCCGGTAACCATGGATTTCCAATACAGGCGGGCATTCGGCGCAGGTTCACGCGAGGCCTACGCGACACTGATCAATGATTGCATTCGCGGCGACGCCACGCTTTTCGATCGCGCCGATAGCGTCGAGGCCGCGTGGGCGTTGGTGGATCCGATTCTCGAAGCGTGGAAAAACTCGCCCGCGCCGTCGTTTCCCAACTATGCAGCCGGAAGCCGGGGACCGAAGGAAGCCGACGATCTTGTGGTCACGGGGGAACAGCGCTGGTGCGAACTATGAATCCGTTTGCGTTCGGAGCCTCCAATCGACCCGATTTTCGGCGTCTGCGGGAGGAAGGATGATTCTTGCTGGCGATATAGGCGGGACGAAGACAAATCTCGGCCTGTTCGATACGGCCCAAAGCACACTCGTGAAAGTGACCGACAAGCGATACGTCAGCCACGAGCACACGGGCCTCGACGAGATCGTCAAGGACTTCATCTGCGGCACCAAGGCGAAAGTCACCGCAGCCTCGTTTGGAATCGCCGGGCCTGTGGTGGACAATCGCGTTCACACCGGAAACTTGCCGTGGATTATCGATGGCGCAACGCTCGCAAAGGAGTTGGGACTGGAGCGCGTACGCCTGCTGAACGATTTGGAAGCGACGGCTTACGGTGTCAGCGTGATGCAGCCGATCAATCTCGAAAGAATTTACGCTGGCGTGCCGGCGCAGCAAGCGCATCGGGCGGTGATCGCCGCAGGGACGGGGTTGGGAGAGGCCGTACTTTTCTGGGACGGCATGAAGCACTTGCCAATGGCTA
Source organism: Candidatus Acidiferrales bacterium (assembly GCA_036520875.1). Lineage (GTDB taxonomy): Bacteria > Acidobacteriota > Terriglobia > Acidiferrales > UBA7541 > Palsa-295. Next base: position 47,253 of record DATDIT010000028.1, on the reverse strand, counting down.
CGGAGGCCGGCCATGCCGATTTTGCTCCGCACACCGATCAGCACGCCGACCTGTGGAAATTCATCAAGAGCCGTAATGAGTTTGCGAGCGCCGAGATGGTTCTTTCCGGCAGGGGCTTTCGGACCATCCATGAATTCCTAAGCTCGTCAGTTCGGCATCCGAGTTTTGACGATCCCTCAGAAGATCCCGCCCGGGAAATCACGCAACAGGCCCTCGCGGGACAGTGCCCCGTGTGCATCGCCACGCTGGATCTGTGGGTTGAAATCTACGGGTGCGAAGCGGGAAACCTGGCGGTACGAAGCGTGGCGCGCGGCGGCGTTTACGTGGCCGGCGGCATCGCAGTGAAAATACTGCCGAAACTAAAAGAAGGGAAATTCGTCGCAGCCTTCAAAGATAAAGAAAAGATGGCTTATTTCCTCGAGCAGGTTCCCATCCACGTGATTCTCGACGAAGAATGCCCGCTAAAGGGCGCAGCCTACGCGGCGTGGAAGAATTTGTAAAAGGGTCCCACGCCGCGCGGTTGCTGGTTACTCGATCTTCAGGTCCATTTGTCGATTGAAACGCTGGTGACGTGGCTGAAATCCCCGCCAGCCCAGTAGGTGTTGGTCTCGCCTCCGAGCACGACGATCTCAATCGAAGATTTCGGGTTGGGAATGGGCGGTCCGCCCGGACGACCCCGGCGGTAGAAGCGCTGGAATGGAATGTCGCCATCGCCCATCTTTAGATACGAGGCGTAGGGCTCCACCCCCGCCTTCGCCTGCTCAAGCTCCTTTTGATGTGTGTCCCAGTAGAGCCACGCCGGCGTCTTCGAGTTCTTCGACCAATAGTCGCTTAACTCTTCCTTCGAGTTGTATCCCTTTTCCTTCGCTTCGCGGGCGACGGTCGGATCGAGCAGCAGCGTGGCAGCGCTGATGCCGAACGAGAAGAAATGCGTCAGCCAGTTGTTGATCAGTTCGTGGTAGGGCATTTTGGGAAACCAGGCGACGTTGTTCAGGCTCCAGCCACTGAAGATGCTGACCACGCTATCGTCCGGCTTGAAGCCTTTCTGCACGTGGAACGGTTTCCAGCCGTCTGGAAGTTTGTTTTCAGTTTCCGCGATGCAGATGTTGTTGTAGTTGAAGTTGGTTCCCAGGGTGCCCATGTAGCTGAGTCCGGGCATGCCGCAGCCACCGAGGTTTTTCGAAAGGATCGTCCATGCGCGGCCAATCACGGCATTGGGCTCGGCGAACGGACCCATGGCGCCGATGCCGTAGTTCATCTTGATCTTATCGGAGATGGGGCCATTCAGCAGCAGCATGCGGGAGAATGAGGACGTGGAACTGAAAAGCGCAGGCTGGCTGGTTGAAGCGATGGCCAAAATGACGGGCAGGTACTCCGGGCGCGCGCCGGCCATGACGGCATTGATGGCCACATGCCTGACCGTGAAGGACCACGACGGTTGAGCTCCGCGGGCGGCGCTCAACGTGCCGATAACCTCGTCAGGCTTATGGCTCGTGCCCTTGAGCATCTCTTGCACCTTTTCTTCGGTGGGAAGGATGATGGGCATGAAGTCGGTCATGTTGTTATCGAGGTAGATCCGCTGGAGATTCTCCGCCGTATCCACGTAGGTGGCCGGGCCGATGTCCGGGGTTACCTTGCCGCTCTTTTCCTCTTCGGCTGTGAGCGGCTTGGTGAGCGCGTCTATGATTTCCGGCATCAGAGGCTTGTTGGTGACGGGGTCGTTGCCAAGAAGAACGGCGTACATTTCTGCGTCCGTCTTGTTGGTCATGGGATGAGGGAGGAAGCAGATGCGCTCGCCGGGCATGCCGCGGTTCGCGGCGTTGGACTTGGCGAGGTCCTTGAAGGCGATCGTAACCAGGGGGGCAGTGGGGAGCCCCATCTTCTCAACTTGTGCGCAGTGACCGACGGTCGCTGGTGTGCACGTGCTTCAATGGCCGTACGCCATGATCATGGCGTTGCCGCTGGCTTTCATTTCCGCCGTTAGCTTGGGGTCATCATCGAAATACGACCCAGCTTTCAGGCGGTACACCGTCTTCACGCTGGGCATATTCTTCTGGAACCAGATGGCGATCTGGTTCAGGAAGCGATCGGCGCCGGCGAAGCCGTCAGACACTAAGAAAATCGTCTTACCGTCGAGGCTTGGAAGGCGGGGCGCCATGGGAATTAGCTGAATCGGGGGCGGTAAGCCCTTGGGATTTACGACTTCCAATTTCGCGTCCTTGAGGACGGGATTCTTGGGCGAATGCTTTGGTTCGCCGATGGCGGGGCTTGATGCTGCCAAAACGGCGGGAGAAATTCCGAGCAGAGAAAGAATTTTGCGCCTATTGATCTTCACGGTTTATCCTCGCTTCCGGGGCCCACGTTTAATAGACCGTTCGTTCGTCATTAAGGTTACATATTACAACTATTTGCCCCTAGCGAGAGCATCAGGGCAGAGCAAACGCGTAGATTGCGTTACCGTACGTCGGAGTGCGCATGTTCGGTACTTCCTTGCTCAGCTCCGGCACTTTCAGATTGAAACCTGTCATCACGCAAATGTACTGCTTGCCGTTCACCGCATAAGTAATCGTGCTGACGGAGATGTTGCCTCCAAGGATCGCTTCCCACAGTTGTTTGCCCGTATCCACATCGAACGCTTTAAACCGGCGCGACATGTCGCCGTGAAAAACCAGACCGCCCGCCGTCGTCAACATGGCCCCGTTGCTCGGCGCCCGGCCTACATCGAAGTGAACCGTTTCGCCCGTCGACAAATTAATTTTTGCGAGGCCGGTGAGCGCGTTGGGATCGATGCCGGGCCGCGGGATTACCGACCAACTGCCGCGAATGCCCGGGCCGGGTGTTTGCAGATCGCGGCAATTATCGATGTAAGGCACGAACAGCGTTTGCGTGGCCTCGTGATAGGCGGTGGGCCAGTAGCTGCGCGTGTTCCAGTAGCAAAGGATCTTGTGATCGCCCGGCTTCTTGATCACCTGATCCCAATTAAGAGTGGTTTGTCCGGTATGAACATTGATATCCGCGAGCAAGGTGCGCGGATCGTCATATGGAAACGGAGTGGCCCACAAAAATTTCCCGTCGTTGCGATCGAGGACGAAGAGGTCGCCACCCTCGGAAACCATCGCGGCGATGTCGTGCATCGAGCCGCGCGGCACGTCCGGGTTGATCCACTTCACAAATTTCGGATTGGGATTAAACGCCACGCGCGCGAGTGTGCGCTCATGCGTGTGATCCGTGTCCCAATCGTCGCCCGGCAAATGCTGGTAATACCAGATCAATTTGCCCGTGGCGGGATCGAGCGCCAGCGTGCAGTTGCTGTACAAATCAGCGGGAGAAGAGCGGCCCGTGCCATCCGGGTTGCCGTTGTGCCGAAGCATCCGCTGGTCTGGCATAGGATTCGCGACACCCCAATAAATAATGTTGCGCACGGGGTCGAAGCTGCCGGGCAAACCCCACGTGGATGCCATCGACTGGGAGTTGTCGCCATGCCACGAGTCGTAACCGGGATCGCCAGGATGCGCGACGGTGTAGAACCGCCAAACTTTCTCGCCCGTTTCAGCATTGTCCGCTTCGATGAAGCAAGTGTCGCTGCCTTTCCCGCACGTGCCACCGGAAATTACCTTGCCGTCAATTACCAGCGCGCCGGATGTATTTTGCGTCTCGGTCTTGTAAGTTTCCCAGCGGACTTTCCCGGTGCGCGCATCGAGCGCCACCACATAGCCATCGGCTGCCGTGAAATAAACCATGTCTTCGTAGATCGCCAGAGCCTTGGTTCTTTCCACTGAAGCAGTCTGCGGATTCTTGAACGGGCGCTTATATTCCCAAATCAGGTCGCCGTTCGTGGCGTCAAGCGCGTCGACAGCCCCGCCGGGCACGATCACGTACATGACGCCATTGTGGACGATTGGAATAGTTTCGGTGACGCCTTCATCTAACCCGCGCGTCCAAGCCATCCGAAGCTGGCCGACATTTTTCTTGTTGATTTGCTTGAGCGGGCTATCGCGAAACGCGTCGTAGGTGCGGCTGTACATCAGCCAGTCGTCAGGACTGGGATTCAAGAGCATCTGCTGCGTGACGGGTTTGTAGTCTTTCACCTGCGCAAGAGCAGGCACTGCAATAGCAAAAAGAATAGACGCAATTAGAGCTGAAACCTTGATCATAATTTATCCTCGTCGACGAAAATAACCGCCAACTATATCGTTGATGCAGTTCCGGCGCACAGGGGGAATTTAAGAGGTGGGGGGATAACCGCTAATTCGCCAAAAGTGAATTAAGGGCTGCAAACCTCGCCGCACACCGCCGCGCAAACAGTTTTACCCGTCGAATCTCTGCTCCTTGAACGGGTCGCCGTACATGTTGTAACCATTTTCTTCCCAGAAGCCGGGCGTGTCCTCCTCCATCAATCGAATGCCGCGCACCCACTTCACGCTTTTCCAAGCATACAGATGCGGCACCACCAGCCTCACCGGATAGCCGTGCTCTGCAGGCAGCGGCTCGCCATTGTGTCTCAGCGCGAAAAGTGTCGTCGGCCGCATCAAATCCTCGAGCGGCATATTGGACGTATAGTCTTGTTCCGCGAGTACCATCACATATTTTGCTTCAGGCTTCGCCACGGCCAGCCTCATCACCTCGGTAAACGGCACGCCCTCCCAGCGTACATCGAACCGGCTCCATCGCGTCACGCAGTGCATGTCGGCTGTCACTTCTTTCATCGGCAGCCGAATGAATGCCTCCCACGGGATTCGCACCGGCTTTTCAACCAGCCCGGTGATTTGAAAATCCCACTTCTGCGCGTCAAAGCGCGGCACCGTGCCGGCATGAAGCACCGGCCACTTCAGCGTAGCCGATTGACCGGGCGGCAGACGCCCAGCCTCGCGCATCGCCCGTTCCAATTGTTTCCGCTCCGATCCCTCGCCGAAGACCATCCGAACTCCTTCACCTCTGCAACCGTTTAGCGAAAGCTAGCAGCTTGGCTCCGGCGAAGCAATCCCGGCATCTTGGGGAAATCTCCTATGCTATGATCCGGGATTCGAACGCAGCACAAATCACATCTGGGAGCCTCCACTTGGCCGCGCGCATTCTCAATGGCAACGCGATTCGAGATCAAATCTATGCCGAGCTGCAGGCGGAAATCGCCACACTCGCAGCCCTGGGAGTCCGGCCGGGGCTGGCCGCCGTGCGTGTGGGCGACGATCCCGCATCAAAACTCTACGTGAATAGCAAAGTGGCAGCCTGCGAAAAGTTGGGCCTCGCCAGTTTCTATCTCACTCCGCCCGCTTCCATTACCACTCAAGAATTGCTCGCCCAGGTGGATGAACTGAATCATCGGGACGACGTCGATGGAATTCTCGTGCAGATGCCGCTGCCCAAGCAGGTTGACTCCAAAAAAATTCTCGAAGCCATCGTTCCTGAGAAGGACATCGATGGTTTTCATCCCGTTAATGTCGGCCATCTGGTCGCCAACCGCCCGGCGCTGGTGGCCTGCACGCCGGCGGGCATAATGGAAATTTTCCGCCGTAGCGATATTCCGATCGAAGGCGCAAACGCCGTGGTGATTGGACGCAGCGATATTGTAGGTAAACCGACGGCTCTGCTTCTGCTGCACGCCAACGCGACCGTCACGATCTGCCATTCGAAAAGCAAGGATCTGCCCGGCATCACGCGCCGCGCCGACATCATCGTCGCAGCCATCGGAAAAGCCGCCCTGGTGACGCCGGATTTTGTGCGTCCCGGCGCCACCGTGATTGACGTGGGTCAAATCATGGTGAAGGATGCAGCCGAAGCCGAGCGAATCTTTGCGAAGTTTCCAGCGAAGCTCGATTCATTTCGCGCGAAAGGTTCCATCCTCGCGGGTGACGTTCATCCGGACGTCGTCGAAGTCGCGGGCGCTTACACTCCCGTGCCCGGAGGCGTCGGCCCGCTCACCATCGCCATGCTGATGAGCAACACGGTGAAGGCCGCTCGCATGCGGCGCGGCTCGCGCGTTCCGGTGGCCGCGTCCTCGCACCGCTGATGCTGCGCGCGGGGCTCACAGGCGGAATCGCATCGGGCAAATCAACCGTAGCCGCCCTACTTCGCGACCGCGAATGTCAGGTTCTCGACGCCGACGCGCTCGCGCACGAATTGCTCGAGCCGGGGCAAGATTCCTACAAAGAAGTTATCTGCGAATTCGGCGCGGAAATTCTCTCGCCAGCCGGTGCGGTCGACCGCCGGAAACTCGGCGCCATTGTTTTCTCTAATGCGGAAAAGCGCGCACGCCTGAACCAGATTCTTCATCCGCGCATTCACCACGTTGTGGTGAAGTGGTTTGAGGCGCTCGACCGTCCGGGCGGGCCCGAAATGGCGTTCGAAGAAGCGGCGCTCATTCTCGAGGCCGGCGCGCAGCGGGACCTCGATTGCGTGATCGTCTGCTGGTGCCGCCCCGAGCAACAGCTCGAACGTTTGAAGGAACGTGGATTCTCACGGCAGGATGCGGAACTCCGCATCGCCGCGCAGATGCCCATTGACCAAAAGCGCAAGCTCGCCGACGAGGTGATCGACTGCTCGCGCTCCCTCGAAGATACCGAACGCCAACTCATCCTGCTCCTCGAAAAACTGAAAAAATTGCCCGCCTATGGAAGGAATCCCAGCTAAGTCCGCGTCTACGTGAAACCTGCCTTACGATTCTCGCGCTAAAATCGTAGACTAGACTCGAGTGCCGCCGAGGAGATTGGAAGCTACCATGAAAGACTTCCATCGAGGCTTGATGAAAGTTCTCTTGGCGGCTTGCTGTGTTCTCGGTTGCGTCGGTGCGATGTTTGCCCAGCGCGCGTTCCGGCAATACCCCTCCGTCGAATATGGCGACTACACCCCACTGCCCCCAGACTGGCAGCGACCCGGCGAATGGGCTTTCGCCCGTCTCATGTACCCGCCCGGCCCCAATGATGGTTACCGGGGACGTTTCGATGGCGATTGGCGTGAGGGTATGTCGCTTTGGACGCAGGATGGTCCGCCGGCCGATCGCGATTTTGCTGCCGCAGTCCGGCGACTCACACGCGTCGACGCCCGGTCGGTCGAGCAGGATGTGAATCTCGATGATGGGGACGAAGTCTACAATTGGCCGTGGCTATACGCCGTGCAGGTCGGCGAGTGGGGTATCACTCAACATCAGGCGGATGTCTTGCGGGACTATCTGTTGCGTGGCGGCTTCTTCATGGCCGACGATTTTCACGGCGCCTACGAGTGGCAGATGTTTTTGAAACGAATCCGGATGGTTTTTCCGGATCGCCCGATCGTCGAGATCCCGAGTAACGATCCCATATTTCACACGCTATACGATCTCGATGACCGCTATCAGATTCCCGGTGCCGAGCATCTGGGAACAGGCTACAAGATTCCGGATTATCCGCAGGGACCTGACGATGGAAAGGGAGCGCACTGGCGCGCCATCCGCGATGACAAAGGACGCATCATGGTCGCCATTTCCTTCAATTCTGATATCGGAGATTCATGGGAATGGTCGAATCGCCCGGAATATCCTGAGCGTTTTTCCGATCTCGGTTTCCGCATTGGCATCAACTACGTCGTCTATGCCATGACACACTGACCTGCTTGCAGCCCAATCCGCGGTAGCAATGCGGAGAACGTTTACGGTTTTATTTCCTTCTCATCGAGGATGCGATTCAGCGCATCGGCGGCCAGATGGTAAAAATTCTTCCAGGAAAACGATAGTTCACTTATTCCCCGGTGCACGTCTTCAGATGTCAGCCGGGGGCGCCGACGCTCCTGCACCGCACGGTTGTATCCATCTCTCCAAACTTCCATCGCATGAGGACACGGTTCGGTCCAATTCGTTTTCTCACTAGCACACTGCTCGCAAACGAAAGGTCGAACTCTCTGCGTCATTCAAACTAGCTTAGAAAACTACTGCGGGAAAATACTACTGGCCCGAGGGACAGGCGAAAGAAATTCGCTCCCTTCAGGCGTAACAAAGGCAAAGGAGCCATCGAGATTCTTTCAATTTCGCTCAGGGCAGATGCCCGACGCGATGAAAGAGCAATGGTCTAATCTGTCTAACTCGCCGGGCGTTTTGATTCCGTGAAGGCGGGCGATGTGGCGGGCGCCGCGGGCCTGTAGGATTCGCTCCACTCTTCCCAAATCCCGGCGCGCTGCTCATACGTCAGTCCAAACCATGATTCGGCAAGGTCACGCACTCGTTCCAGGGCCTCCTGCATTTCCGTCTGCTTTTGTTTCATCGTGTTGCTGTCTGCGTCCGCGGGAACCCGAATCGGTGGTGCGACAACCATCACTGCGTCCGTGAACGGATAGGGAAGTTGAAAAAGATCCCACGACTTCTGGAACGTATGTGCACGTTTCAGAGCGATGTGAAATACGGAAATCGGGCGTCCGGTTCGTCGCGCCAGAATCACGGGACCAGGCTTCGCCACGTACCGCGGACCACGAGGACCATCGATCGTGAATCCGACGTGCCGTCCTCCCTCGAGGCTCCGTGCCATCGCCATCAAGCCTTCGATCGCACCGCGCGACGAGCTTCCCTGCGCTGTTCCAAATCCGAGCCGCTCGATCACCCGCCGCGTCCACTGGCCATCAAAGTTGACTGTGTTGAGCACCACGATGCCACGATTTCTCCAAAACCATGCCGCTGGAAGAATGCACCGGTGCCAAAACGTGCCGATTCCCGGCTCTCCGGCGTCGCGAATTTGAACGGCGTTGTGAACCCCGACGATCTCAAAACGCAGTGTCGGACCAAGCAGACGGATCACCCAGTACGCTGCCCACGCGAACACCGGAATCTGCATCCTTCGCCAGAGTGAAAGCTGCGGCATGGGCACAGGTGCCCCCGTGCCGATATCGCGTCCTTTTGCCAGCGTCAGATTCGAGGCCTTGTCCATTGCTGTATAGTATAGCGGTCCCCGTGCCCTTCAAGTTTCAATTCGCATCCGGCGGTGCGACGTCCTCCGCGCCTATGCGCGCGGCCCTGGCGATTCTCGCTCTTGCCCTCCTTTGGCTCAGTCCGGCGGTTGTCCGTGCCGACGATGCGCCGCCCGGTGCGGTAGGCCGTGTGCAAGGTCAGGATATTTCCGTGGAAAACGGAACCGCCGCGAATAACGGCACGGCCCGCTCGGCGCCTGCCATTTACGTCCTGAATGGCAGCGTCGTCACCGTGCACTCGGCAAAAGCGCGGATGACGATTTTTGCCGGGGGCAAGGTCGACATATGCGGCCCCGCCAAGTTCACCGTGCTCCTTTCCGGCGACGCAATAACGCTGGCGCTCAATTTTGGACGGGTGCGCGTCAGTCTGCCCGGGAATTCCACGCTCCGCGTTTTCACTCCCACGATCATCGGGACGCCGCTCGATATCAACGGCGGTTCGCGCGACGTGACGGTGGGTCTGAATCTCGATGATTCGCTCTGCGTGCTTGCAACCAGTGGCGCGATCCAGCTAGCGAATCAGTTTTCCGATGAAAAATTGATTGTGCCTCAGGCAGGCGAATTCTTCCTGAACGCAGGAAGGCTGCTTCCCGTCGCGGGCACCCCGGGAAGCTGTCAGTGCTTCGCCGATGAAACGCCGCCCGCTGCGCCTCCGCCGGAACCGATTCCCGAAACAGCGATCGCCGTTCCCCCTCTGCCGGTTACCGCACCGGCCGCTTCTCACGCTAAGGAGCCGCCAGCCGAAATGAAACCGACGGCCGAGCCCAATATCGAATACAGCGTGCTGGCAAACGGCAATGAGGAGCATCCCGTTGAGCGGCCGGTGAACGATGAAGTTCCCGCGGCGCCACCCACCTCGATGCCGATATACACCGTGGTCCTGCCGCCGCTGGTTTTTTTCGCGGGCCAGCCCGATTCGCCGTCTGATCCGGGACCGCCGATGGCGCTGCTGATCCGCGAGGCGCAAGTGTCGCCGTATTGGGAATTTTCCGGCCATGTGGCTGCGCCGGAATTTGCAAGCGAATTACAGCATGCGCTGGGAGAAAACGCGCAAGTGCCGCCCAAAGAACCGCCCGCGGAAAAGACCAAAAAGAAGCACGGCTTTTGGGGCGCCGTTCGAAGGATCTTCGGTGGAGGCGATATGGAAGCCAAAGCGGAGTAGCAAAAGCCTCGCAGCATTTACATCCCCTCGTAATTTGGTCCGCCGCCTCCCTCGGGTGGAATCCAGTCGATAATCTGGTAGGGATCGGCAATGTCGCAGGTTTTGCAGTGGACGCAGTTCGCGGCATTGATCTTCAACTTCGGCGCGCCCTGCTGCGTCACCATCTCGTAAACGGCTGCGGGACAAAAATACTGGCAGGGATTGCCGAATTCGCGCACGCAACGGTCGCTGCAAATACTAGGGTCAAGAACGATCAAGTGGCAGGGCTGATTCTCGTCGTGGCGCGTTCCGGAGTGATAGACATCCGTGAGGCGGTCAAACGTAAGCCGGCCATCGCCTTTGAATCGGGTCGATTGGTCCACAAGTGTGGCGTCGCGATGGAGCTTCGTGTATTCCGTGTAGCCCGCCTGGCAGCGCATCGGGTCGATTAAGCCGCGTCCGCCGCTGACGAATTGCAAGCCGGCGTGGACCAGCCCTTTCCATAAGCCATCGTGAAATCCTTGATGAAAATTCCGTACGAACCATAGTTCTTTCTTCAGCCAACTCTGTTCCAGTTTTGTCTCATATGCAGAGAGCTTTGCTGCCGAAGTATCTCCGGCGCAAAGCGCCTCATAAATCGTCTCGGCGGCGAGCATTCCGCTTTTGATCGCGGTGTGAATTCCCTTCAGGCGCTGCGAATTCAGCAGGCTTGCCGAGTCGCCGATGATCAGGCCGCCGTCGAAATAGCTGCGCGGCCTTGAATACCAGCCGCCGTAGGGAACCGTCTTCGCGCCGTAACGAACAAGAGTGCCGCCCTCCAGAATCTTTTTCACGAATGGATGCGTTTTGAATTTTTGAAACGCTTCATGCGGATCAAAGAGCGAATTGTGGTAATCGAGCCCGACGACGATTCCAAGCGACACGCGATTGTCGCGCAGGCCGTAAATCCATCCGCCGCCGTATAAATCCGAAGTGAGCGGCCAGCCAAGCGTGTGCGCCACATAGCCGGTATCGATGCGGCCCGGCTGCACGTCCCACAGTTCTTTAATTCCGAGACCGTAAACCTGGGGATTGAGACCGTCCAGCTTCAGATGGGAGACCAGGCCTTTGGTAAGCGAACCACGCGGGCCTTCCGCTAGCACGGTGACTTTCGCGCGCAGCTCGTAGCCGGGAGTGAAGTTGTCCTTCGGCTTGCCGTTTTTGTCGACACCTTTGTCTTCGGTCAGTACACCGGCGATCCCATTTTTTTCGTAGAGCAGTTCGCGGCCCGCGAATTGCGTGAAAACGTTCACTCCTTTTTTTTCGACGAGCCCGCCGAGCCACTTCACGAGTTTGTTGAGCGAAATAACGTAGTTTCCATGGTTGGCCAGCGGCGGCGGAGTGATGGGAAGTTTGTAGGAATTGCTTTCGGTGAAGTAGTAGGCGGCGTCGCCGGTAACCGGCGTATCGAGCGGCGCGGTTTTCTCAAAGTCCGGAACAAGTTCGCGGAGCGCGCGCGGATCCATGATCGCGCCGGAAAGCTGATGCGCGCCAATCTCGCGAGCTTTTTCGAGGACATAGATATTTTCGCAGGAAAGCGCGGGGGATTTTTTCTCCGCGGTGTGGCGATCGATCAGGTTGGAGAGCTGGAGCGCGCAGGAAAGGCCTGCTGGTCCAGCGCCCACGATCAGGACGTCTGCCTCAAGCTTCTCGCGCTCGGTGGTCACGGGCGGGGCCCAGATGTAGGAAATAAGGCCGCTCGATGCTGTGACGGGTAGCGGTGGCATTCACCTTGTGTTTTCAGCGAGTTACATCGAGTTCTACTCGGCAGCAGTGTCGACCAGAATCGCGCGCTTGTCGGAGGACGTTGAGGGACAAAGACCATCGGGTGAACCTCCAACCTCACACTTGCCCAGAAACTCCTCTCTTCCCTCGCCTTCAATCCGATCTCTCCAAACATTCTAAGGATCTCCTTTCCGGCTCAGGGTAGCACTGGCGGTGGGCGTTGCAAGGGATGGTTCCTGTGGACTTTCTTTTGGCGACTACCGCGGGGCTGCCGCGTCCTAATCTTATGCTGAGGCGCCTGAGAGGCGGGGCTTCATGCCGAAGGGCTGAAGCTCGGACGGAGCGTCTAGATCGGCGGAGATGCCGGGGAGCTGATCGAGCGGAACCGTCTTGAGGTAGGATTTCAGAAGGACTTCGGTTTCGCGCAAGCAGGTGCTGAAATCATAGTGGAGGGCATCGAGAGTCGTCCAGCAATCGCCGGGATGCACGGACAGGCCCGCGGAGATATCGCCGGCGGCATCTTGAAACTCACGTTCGAGGTGCTGGATCGTTTCGGAAAGAATCCGCAACTTGTGAAAAAACCGGGATCGGCTGCGGAAAAGCACACGATGAACGATTCCATTCCAGGAAGCGGCACTCTGTCCTGTATTGCCGCGAAAGAATTTCGCATTCAGGGGCGCCACGGCGGGAAGCCGGCGGGCGCCACGTCCGCGAGCGGAAAGAGTCTCACAAAATGAAATCAGGGAGGACGCGAGGCGATCCAGGAGGTCGGCGGTGATCGAAACCTGCTGGCGGGCGCAGACAAGCTCGCCACGCGCGCGCAGCGAAAGAGCATCGTCCAGCGCGACGCTCAACATCGCATACGTGCATTCCCATCGCCGAACGACCGTCTGAAAGACTACGTTTTTTTCGCGCGGCAGGGCCATTATCCAATCGTCCGATACACTGCCGTGCACGAAGAGCCTAGGCCGCCACCCCAGAGACAAGACCGCCCCCAAGAAAGCTAGCGGAGTATACCACCTGTTGCAAGTGGGGACCGTCGGAAGGCCTTCGGCATGTCGTTTGTGTCATACGAGGCCCGGGGACCACGGGATGCTCCGCATTTTGAACCCGGTTTTCTTGACGCTTGGAGAAGGTGACCATTATACTGCGGCACGGCTCTCCGTTTGCGCCCTTCCGCTGCTGAAAGGATCTTTTCTTTGGAATTTGAACCTCTTGACCAATTCACGCAGCGCCGCAAGAAACTGAGCGAAATCGAATCCCTTGGTCATCCTCCTTATCCGCATAAGTTTGCGCGCTCGCACACACCGAAAGAGGTCAGCGAGCGGTTTGAGAAGCTGACGGCCGAGCAACTGGCGGCGAAAAGCACCCCGGTACGGGTGGCGGGGCGAATCGTCGCGCTGCGGCCGCATGGAAAAGCAGGGTTCGCGCACATTGCAGGCGACGGCGGGCGAATCCAAGTGTACGTGCGCTTGGACGTAATCGGCGAACAGGCTTTCAAGCTTTTCCAGCTTCTGGATTTAGGCGACATCGTGGGTGTCTCCGGCAACTTATTTCGCACCAAGACCGGCGAGCTCACCATACGTGTGGAGGGGCTGGAGCTGCTGAGCAAGGCGCTGCTGCCATTGCCGGAAAAGTGGCACGGCTTGGCCGATGTGGAAATGCGCTACAGGCGGCGCTATCTAGACTTGATCGTGAACGAGCGCGCGCGGGAGATTTTCCTCCGGCGGGCGCAGATCATTCGCGAGCTGCGGCGGTTTTTTGACGAGCGCGCTTATGTGGAAGTGGAAACGCCGATGATGCATTCCATCCTGGGAGGCGCAACCGCGCGCCCGTTCGTGACGCATCACAACACCTTTGATATGGACCTTTATCTCCGGATTGCGCCGGAGCTTTATTTGAAAAGGTTGGTGGTGGGCGGGCTCGACCGCGTGTATGAAATCAACCGCAATTTTCGCAATGAAGGGATCGACGCGATCCATCAGCCCGAATTCACGATGCTGGAGTTCTATCAGGCCTATAGCGATGCGGGCGAGTTGATGGATCTGACGGAGGAATTGTTGCGTGGGCTGGCCGAAAAAATCTGTGGCGGCGCGAAGGTGCAACACGGCGAGATCGAACTCAACTTTGGAAAGTTTGAACGACTCTCCATGCGCCAGGCGATCTGCAAATACTGGCCTGCTGCCGCAGGCGCAGCGCCGAACGAAACCGAGCTATCTCAAAAGGGCGGATCGCGCGCGATCGCCGAACGTTACAACCGTTTCGCACAGGGCGGAGCAGCGGAGGTGATCCACAGTGTTGCAACCTTTTCCGATGGTGAATTGACAGGACAACTTTTCGAAGCCGTAGCCGAAGCACATTTGAATCAACCTACATTTATTTACGATTTTCCGACCGACATTTCGCCGTTATCGAAGCAGAAGCCGGATGATCCCTCGCTGACCGAACGGTTCGAGCTATTCATCGCCGGCATGGAGATCGCGAACGGATTTTCGGAGTTGAACGATCCGGCCGATCAGGAACGGCGCTTCCGCGCGCAGGTGGAAAAAGGCGGGCAGGATGCCCCTAAAGAGGTGGATGTCGATTATATTCGCGCGCTGAGCCACGGCTTGCCGCCAACGGCGGGCGAAGGAATCGGGATTGACCGGCTGGTGATGCTGCTCACCGATTCACACGCAATTCGCGAAGTGATCCTTTTTCCTCTGTTGCGAACAGAAACAGCGGCGAGTTCAGAAGCAGATTCAACCGAGACGAGCGGCGACGAAGGTAAAAGTTCGAAATGAACTTCGAATGGCTGGTGGCGCTGCGGTACCTCCGCTCGCCGAACCGCCCTGCGGTGCTGCGGCTGGTTACCCTGCTAGCGATCCTTGGCGTGGCGGCAGGAGTAATGACGCTGGTGATCGCGCTAGCGATGAACACCGGCTTTCGGCAGGCCATTCGCGATCGCTTGCTGAGCGTCACGGCCCACGTGAATCTGAAACCCGCCAGCCCAGAAGGCATCCGCAACTATCGAGAAGAAATTGCCAAGCTAAGTGGCACGCCGGGCGTGCGCTCGATTGAGCCGGCGATTTACAACACCGTACTTTTGTCCATCGGCGGCCGGGCGCGCGGCGTGGTGCTCAAGGGCGTGGACCCGGAGATGGAGCTGCACAATGGCAGCGCACTGCGGCACATGACGGCCGGCTCCGACAACTTTCTGCCGGGCGCCGACGGCATTCCAGTTGTACTGGTGGGCCGGATTCTCTCAGAGGAGCTGAAAGTTTCGGCGGGCGACTACGTCACGCTGACCAGTCCTCAGGGAAACCTGACACCCTTTGGGATGCTGCCGCGGGCGCGGCGCTTCCGCGTGGGAGGAATATTCGATTCCGGCTTCTATGATTACGATGCGAACTGGGGTTTCGTGACGCTCGCTTCCGCGCAGGCGCTGGCCGGCGTGGGAGACGTTGTGAGCCTGCTGGAAGTGCGCGTGATAAAGATAGACGAGGCGCGAACCGTGGCCGATGAGCTGCTGCGCCGGGCAGGACCCGGGTTCATCGTCACGACGTGGATGGATGAGAACCGAGCCCTCTTCCGCGCTCTGAGCTTGGAGAAATTGGTAACGGCTCTTTTCATTGGGCTGATTACATTCGTGGCGGGGCTCAACATCCTGGTGGTACTGACGATGACGGTGACGGATCGCGCCCGGGATATTGCCGTGCTGATGGCCATGGGGACGCAACGCCGCCAAGTGCGCCGGATTTTCATTTTGCAAGGGCTGGTTGTTTGCATTGGCGGAACGGCAGCGGGACTCCTGGCCGGGTACGGATTATCCTGGATTGCCAATCGATGGAGGCTGATTCCTCTGAATCCGGAGGTGTATGCCATACCGTACGTTCCATTCCACGCGAATGGGCTGGATGCGATTTGGATAGCGGCAGCGGCTTTGGCTATTTGTGTGGCCGCGACGATTGTTCCGGCATGGTCCGCTGCGCGGATCCTGCCAGTCGAAATTCTTCGCTTCGAATAGCCTGCTTGCGCCCTTTTTGACACCAGAGCAGCACAATGTCATAGTGTTTTTTCTAGGTCACAATAGCAGCCATGCAACGCACTACTGTCTACTTCTCACCCAAGCTGTACCGCGCTTTGCAGCTTAAGGCAGCGACGACCGATCGGGGTTTCTCCGGGCTGGTAAACGAAGCCGTGCAGCTGGCTCTCAGGGAAGACGCGCGAGACGAACAAGCGTACAGTCGCAGGCAGAAAGAGCCGAGCCGCGCGTTCGCGACGGTGTTGCGCGATCTGAAAAGTGCCTGCCTCTTATAGCCTGGGAATCGATCGCACCACCGGGAAGGAACTCCCCGGCTTGCGAAAACTCGGGCCGTTTTCTCTGCCATTGATGGCCAGCGCACGTAATTGAAATGGCTCACATCGGAGACCGGAGAGGTATATCGTTAAATCGAAGGTAGGGTTCAGCGGCGAAAAAAGCCCTGGGGCGGGCGGAGTTTCCCGCAGGAAAAACAATGACGGATTTATCGCTTGGATTTGAGCTTCGATTCGTTCTCCGACGGTCGGCGTGGTAAAATGAAAAGGAAGCGGCTGAGGGCCGGCCAAAAAGTGGCAAACAACGGCAGCTGTTTAGGGAAGTAACAGGGATAAGTGAGAAACAAATTGGATAAGGCTACGGTGTCGAGCTTCTCAGAAGTACTGGAAAACAAGGACATATCGAAGATCGCGTTCGGCATCTAAACTGTGTTAGGAAGAGCCAGCGATGCAAACGAAGGCGAATACGGGTGTAGCCGCGAGCGAGGCAAATTTCGGAGCCTCCAAGTCGGGCCCCATACTGCGAGTGGAAGGACTTCGAAAGACCTTCTGTTCCGGCGCACAGGAAATAACGCCTCTCGACGAGATTGAGTTTTCGGCTCAGCAAGGCGAGATGATCGCCATCGTGGGACCCTCCGGCACCGGAAAAAGCACGCTATTGCACCTGCTGGCGGCGCTGGACACTCCAACGAGCGGTACAGTATACTTCGCCGGAGCTTCGCATCACACATTTTCGCAGGTGGAATTGGCGGAATATCGCAACCGCGCAGTAGGTTTTGTGTGGCAGCGGCATCACCTGCTGCCGGACTTCACGGCGGCGGAGAATGTGGCCATGCCCTTGTTGATTCGGGGGCAGGCGAGGGGACAAGCGCTGAGAGCGGCGACGGATTGGCTGAGTGAAGTCGGGCTGGCAAACCGAGCGAGGCAGCGTGCGGGAGAACTTTCCGGCGGCGAACAACAGCGGGTGGCAATCGCACGTTCACTGGTGAATCAGCCCACGCTACTTCTGGCGGACGAGCCCACCGGAGACCTGGACGAACGGAGCGCCGAGGGCATTTTTGAATTGATCGAGCGCCTCCATCGGTCTTACCGTTTGACTTCCATCTTGGCGACGCACAATTTGACATTGGCAAATGGCGCCGATCGAGTGCTGGCATTGGAGCACGGGCGGCTGGCCGCGAGGCCGGACATATTCGCGATGGTTGGTCCGCGCAGTTGGGGCCAAGCATCCGATCGAGTAGAAACACGACCTTGGGAGCGTGGGGTGACCGGTGTTTGAACGCTACACGGAGAAGGCGCGACGGGTAATTTTCTTTGCGCGATACGAGGCGAGCCAGTATGGAAGCCCGTACATCGAGACGGAGCATTTGTTATTGGGGCTCTTGCGGGAAGATAAGGCCCTGGCAAATCGTTTTCTGCGCGCCCATGGGTCGATCGAATCGATCCGCAAAGAAATCGAATCGCGAATCACGGTTCGCGAGCGCATTTCGACTTCGGTGGAAGTTCCGCTCAGCCAGGAGTGCAAGCGCATTCTCAATTACGCCGCGGAAGAAGCAGAGCGGCTCGGCCACAAGCACGTGGGAACGGAACACCTCCTTCTGGGAGTTTTGCGAGAGGAAAAGTCATTTGGCGCCGAAATCCTGCTGGAACGGGGATTGCGGCTTTCGACCGTGCGCGAGGAAATGGTGCGCACCGCCGGAGAGAAGGTGCCCGTGAACCGTCCAAAAGAGGCTTCCTTGCTGGCTGAATTCAGCCGCGATTTGACGCAAGCGGCCATGGAGGGTCAGCTCGATCCTCTAGTGGGCCGTGATGGCGAACTCGAACGCGCCGTACAGATCCTTTGCCGGCGCACCAAGAACAATCCGGTGCTGATCGGTGAGCCTGGCGTGGGCAAAACGGCGATCGTGGAAGGCCTCGCGCAGCGGATCGCCGATGGCGACGTGCCGCCGTTCCTGGCCGACAAACGAATTCTTTCGCTGGACCTTTCGCTGATTGTGGCGGGCACAAAGTACAGAGGGCAGTTTGAAGAGCGGCTGAAAACCATCATGAAAGAGCTGATGGAGAGCCAGAATGCGATCATCTTCATCGACGAACTGCACACGCTAGTGGGAGCGGGTTCGGCGGAAGGTTCGCTCGATGCCGCCAACATTCTGAAACCTGCGCTAAGCCGCGGGGAAATTCAGTGCATCGGCGCCACCACTCCGGCCGAATATCGCAAGTCGGTTGAAAAGGATCGTTCGCTCGAGCGGCGATTCCAGGCGGTGAAAGTGTCCGCGCCGAACGAAGAAGATACGATCAAGGTGCTGCAAGGCGTGCGGGACCGTTACGAGAAATTCCATGCAGTCAGCTACACCGAGGATGCGATCCAGTACGCTGTTTATCTCTCGAATCGCTACATCCCGGACCGCTTCCTGCCGGACAAGGCGATCGATCTGCTCGATGAGGCCGGCGCGCGCGTGAAATTGCGGCAGGCCATGCTGCCGGACGAAGTCGCCGAAGTGCAAAAGCGCGTGAAGTTCATCACACACCGGATGGAGACCGCGATCGCGAACCATGAGTTCGAAAAGGCGCGATTTTATTCGGAGGAAGAGCGCAAGGAAAAAGAACACTTGAGGGCGCTGCGCGAAAAACTCAAGATCGACGATTCGTCCACGGGAATCGTGACGCGAGAAGATATCGAGGAAGTTGTCGCGCGCTGGACCGGCATCGCGGTGATGTCAATCAAGGAAGACGAGCAGCAGAAACTGCTGCGCATCGAGGAAGAACTGCACCGGCGGGTGATCAGTCAGGACAAGGCCATCACCTCGTTGGCGCGGGCCATTCGACGCAGCCGCGCGGGACTGAAAGCGCCGGGCAGGCCGGTGGGTTGCTTCCTGTTCCTTGGTCCCACGGGCGTCGGGAAAACCGAAGTGGCGCGACGGCTGGGCGAATTTCTTTTCGGCAGCGAGAAATCGCTGATCCGGTTTGACATGTCCGAATACATGGAAAAGCATTCCGTTTCGAAGTTGATAGGCGCGCCCCCAGGATATATCGGCTACGAAGAGGGCGGGCAGCTGACGGAGCGCGTTCGCCGCACGCCGTATTCGGTGATCCTGCTCGACGAAATCGAGAAGGCGCATCCGGACGTGTACAACATCCTGCTTCAGGTGTTCGAGGACGGGCAGTTGACGGATGGTCTCGGCAACACAGTTGACTTCCGTAACACGATTATCATTCTCACATCGAATCTTGGCGCCCGGCAGTTGCAGAAGCAGTCGGGGCTTGGCTTTCAGTCGGCTGACGAAGTGGCCGCGGCGAAGAGCCAGGACGATATGGTGATGGGCGAAGTGAAGCGAGTCTTCAATCCTGAATTCCTGAACCGGCTGGACGAAGTGATTTTGTTCAATTCGCTCACGGATCAGGATCTGTTGCTAATTATCGATCTGCTGGTGAGCCAGATCAACGAAACGTTGGTACACCGGCAGGTGCAGATTGCGCTGACGCCCGAAGCCCGCCAATGGATTCTTGAGAAGACCTGCAGCGACAGGAATTACGGCGCGCGGCCGCTCCGGCGCGCCTTGCAGAAGTACGTCGAAGACCCACTGTCGGAAGCTCTCATACAGGGCGGACTCCAAAGACCCGCGACGCTCGAAATTTTCCTCTCTGGCGACGCTCTCTCTTTCCGCCCCGTTGTGGAAGCAACCCCGGTGGCCCACTAAGAATCCTACACGCGCGAGCCGGATTAAAACGCATCCGGCGGGGGAGCAAAAAAAATTGGGCGGAGTACTGCGGCCTTGACCAGAAGCTTGGCCGCCAGCAGCGAAACTTTTTCGCGCGCCTTGGAAATTCTAGCCGTTGTGTGCTTCCTTTCTTTCAGCGCCGCGCAATCGGTTTGGGCTCAACAGGCGGCGGAATCTACCGGGCCGCAATACGTCATCACACGAATTGAATTCGAAGGAAACCGACGCGTCGCGCGGGATACGCTGCTCACGCGCATTTTCTCGCGGGCGGGCGATCCCTACAGCCCCGATGCGGTCCGGCGGGATTTTCTGGCGCTGTGGAACACGCAGTTTTTCGAGGATATTTGGCTCGAGGTTGAGGACGATCCGCGCCAGACCAACGGGAAAATAGTAATTTTCCACCTCAAGGAGCGGCCGATCATCCGCCGCATCGAGTACAAAGGTAACAAGTCGATCACGGAATCGGATATTCTGGACGCCTTTAAACAGAAAAAAGTCGGTCTGAGCGTCGAAAGCCAATTCGATCCCACAAAAATCAAGCGGGCGGAAGTGGTTATCAAGGAATTGCTCGCCGAGCACGGGCGCCAGTTCGCCACGGTGAAGCCGACTTACGAGCGCATCCAGGCCAGCAATGCCGTTAAATTGGTCTTCAACATCGATGAGGGGCCCAAGGTCAAGGTCGGCACGATCACAGTTGTTGGGAACAAGGCTTTTTCCAGCCGCAGAATCATTCGAACCATGCGCCATGACCGCCCTTACGGCATTCCGCTTGGTATCACCGAGATTCCTGTAATGGCGAAGACCTTCGACCGTCCCAAGCTGGACGAAGATCTTGAAGTAGGCGTCCGCGGCCTCTATCAGGATCACGGCTATTTCAAGGTGGTCGTGGACGTGAAAGATCTGAAAACGGTGGATCTGAACCACGGGGGAGTCCCGCTGCCGATACCCGGAATTGGGTCGAAGCACGGCAAGGCCACCAACATCGTTGTCTCGATCGAGGAAGGCCAGCAATATCGGATGGGCAAGCTGCTATTTCGGAGCGCCGATCCCGATCAGGGATTGATCTTTAAGCCCGAGGTGCTGGCGCGCGTATTCCCTTTGCAGCCGGGCGACATTTTCGACGCCGATAAGATACGCAAATCGCTCGACAACTACAGGAAGTTATACGGCGAATACGGCTACATCGATTTTACCGCCGAGCCCGAATTCGACGTGCATGACGACACCAAGGTCGTGAATCTTACGTTGCAGTTTGATCAACAAAAGCAGTTCTTCGTCCGGCGCATCGAGTTTTCAGGCAACACTACCACTCGCGATAAAGTCATCCGCCGCGAGCTTTTGCTCGATGAAGGGCAGGTATTCAACAATCGCCTTTGGGAACTGAGCATCCTGCGCCTCAATCAGCTCGGCTATTTCAATACCATCAAACCCGAAGACGCCGAATTGAAGCGCAACGTCAAGGCCGGCACCGTGGATATCAGGTTGAAGCTGAAAGAGAAAGGCAAGCAATCCATCAGCTTCTCCGGCGGCGTCAGCGGACTTGAGGGTAGTTTCGTTGGGGCTTCGTATCAGACCAACAATTTCCTGGGGCTCGGGGAAACTCTTACCCTTTCAGCCCAAGTAGGCAACATTCAGACAAATGCAACTTTCGGCTTCACTGAGCCCTACTTATTCGACCGCCCCATCGCCACTGGATTCACGATCTTCTACTCAAAATTTGACTACAACACGGCGCAGCAAGAGGGCCTGCTCGTCGGCCAGCCGGTGGCCATCGATCCCGCCCTCCAGGAAAATTACAATACGGACTCCCGGGGTTTCACTATTTTCGCCAGCTATCCGATGCGCAGGTTTTCCTTTGCGCGCATCGGCCTGAGTTACGGATGGTCGACAACCAACATCACGCCCTTCAGCCAATCCGCAACCCTGCTCTTCGAATTCACGAAGTTCACCAGCTTGGCCGGACCTTCCGCGTTGAATGGCATCCGGCAGAGCCAGATCACTCCGACGATTACCTACGACACCAGAGACAGCCCCATCTTTCCCACACACGGAAAAAGCTTCAGCTACGGAGCATCTTTCGCGGGTGGGCCACTCGGCGGCAACGTCGATACGATCAGCAATATCGTTGACATGACGTATTTTCATCCCTCCTACCATCACCGCAACGTGTTCGCCATGCATTTCAAAGGCAGCATGATCTCTGGCTATGGAGGCAGGGAGGTCCCGCCGAACAACCGCTTTTATGCCGGCGGCGAAAATGACGTGCGCGGCTTCGACTTTTATACCATTTCGCCTTTTGTCTTCATCCCGTTCTCGACGACGACGACGGTCAATTACGTCGATCCGCGACGATTGAACGCCCAAGGCCAGCCGACGGCGGTTTCATTGCCGGTCAATGTGCTGGAATTTATTCCCACGCGGCCGGGCGGAGACCTCGAAGGCGTATCGAATATCGAATATCGGATTCCGCTCGTTAAATCCTACGTCTCCATGGCCCTCTTCCACGATCTCGCGGTCAACGGAATCATGCGGAGGGGGCAGCTTCAGCTTGATCCCTCCGCGATCGCTTCTTTGCAGCAGCAATATCCCAACGCAGATTTTCCCTGTCTGCCAAATACACCCTGCTTGCAAGTGCCGCGCAATCTCCAAATCGCTCACGGAACGAATTTCTGGCCGCACACGTCCGCAGGCATCGAGTTGGATTTCCAGATTCCGATTATTCAAGCTCCTTTCCGCATCTTTTATGCGTATAATTACTCGCGTTTTACCGAGTCCATCGAGCCGCCGCTCGGCGCTTTCTACGTTCCTCCGGCCGAGCGGAACAGTTTGCAGCAGTTGGGCGTGTACAACACACAGATCGTGCCGGATATTCAAAGCTTCTTGAATCTGACACGGTCCTCGCAAACTGTCCCCCCGAGCTTATTCGAGCAAAAAACGACGTTGCGATTCGCAGTGAGCCGGACATTCTGATGAAGTCGCGGAGATCGCTCGAGACAACCGGGCTTCACCAGCTATATAGGGACCAGACACATTCAACCGAGAATTGCCGGGAGGTAAGGACATGAAAGCGGCTGGACTGGGAACGGTGCTGATACTCCTTACCGTGTGCGCCGGCGGCTGCGCGTCGAACTCGACGCCAATAGCCGTTACCGTCACGGCAGCGAGTTCCAGCGCGACAGCCAGCGGCGTCACGATCCTGGTAAACAGCACGGTGCAATTTTCGGCGAGCGTCTCCGGAGGCTCCTCTAGCAGTGTCTTCTGGCAAATCTGCAAGCCAACAAGTTCGCCGCAATCGACAACGGTCGCACCCACGGATTGCAGCCAGGGGCAAGGCCCGGCGTCATGTCCCATCCCCCTTCTTTCCAAGCCTCTCACTGGGTTCGGCACCATCACTTCGACTGGGCTGTACGCGGCTCCTGGCACGCCACCGCAGCCCAATACGTTCTTGGTGATGGCGACCAGTTGCGTGAACACCACTGCATTTGGCTTTCTCTCCGTAGTGGTCGATTCCGGAATTCGCGTGCAAGTCTCACCGTCGACAGCCAGTCTGGGCACGGGAGAGACGTTTCAGTTCACCGCTTCCGTTACTGGTCCGGGCGTGCTGAATACCGGGGTTGCGTGGACTTTATGCCAGACCGCTGGGACAGCGAGTGCTGCGCCCACGAACTGCGGGTTGAGCAGCCTCGGCACGATTACCGCGGGCGGACTCTATACGGCGCCTGTTACCGGTCAGACTCTCATTGTGGAGGCTACTTCTGCCGCTGATCCCACGCAATTTGGCACCGCCAATGTAACTGTCACCGCAGCTGGGCCGCCCGCCGTCACTTCGGTCGATCCAACGATTGCCGCGCAGGGTTCGGTGCAGCAGGATGCATACCTGATCGGCTCGGACTTTTTGTCCACAAGCACTGTTCTGGTGGGGGGCGTAGCGCTGCCTCCGGCCAACGTAGTGTTCCTAAGTACGACTTTGCTGCGCGCGACCATTCCGGCTGCTCAATTGGCGCAGGCCGGAGCGATTCCGATCATCGTCCAATCCCAGGGCGGGAATTCCTCGCTGCCCGTGAGCCTGACGGTGGTCGCCGTGCGCCCGGCCGTCGTCGCATCTTTTCCTGATAGCGTGTCGCAAAACAGCGCGAGCGCCAATGTGACCCTAACCGGTGGTTACTTCTCGACAGCAACGACCTCAGCTACTTTTAACGGGCAGGCGATTCCGCTCACGATCAGCAGTAGCCGGCAATTATTATCTCAGATACCGTCCGGAAGTCTTGGCACTCCCGGGCTGTATCCGATCGTGGTGCAGAACGCTGGCGTGACGCCCGGTCAGCCGTCCCTTTCCGCACTGAACTTGGGTGTCACGCCGTCTCCCAGTTTGATACCGCAATCGCCCATCGTGCCATCTGTCGCGGTCGGCGCCAGCCCCTCAGCCGTCGCAGTGGACGAAGCTGATGGCATCGCAGTGGTCGCAAACACGGGAAGTAATTCCATCTCGCTCATCAGTCTAGCCACTGATTCCGTCACCGGGACAGTTGCGGTGGGAAATCAGCCAACTGGCGTCGCGGTCGACGATCTGTTGGCTGATCCCGTAGCCCTGGTGGTGAATAATGCCGATCAAACAGTTTCGGCCGTGGACCTGAAAACCAATCATGTCGCCACATTGAATGTTTCCATCGCCACCGGCACGACTCCTCCGCTGCCTTTTTCGGTTGGCGTGAACCCTCTGACGCATCGCGCGATTGTGGCTTATCAGTCCACGAACGAAGCCATGGTGCTCGATGTATCCGACGCCGCAGGCATCCCTGCGCTCTCGTCCGTGCAGGTTATCGGAGGCAATTCGAGCCTCTATAGCACAGGAGCAAAGCCGGCTGTGGCCATTGATCCCCAGCTCAACTGGGCAGTAGTCACGCCCGGTGGTGCCGGCATCATCAGCCTAGTCGATCTCGGCGTGGACGCGAATCCCGCCAGCCAGCCTAATGGAAGAGCTCCACAGGTGATCGGAGATCTCGCGATTTCCACGAGCGTCCAAGGCGTGGGCATCAATCCTGAAACGCATCAGGCCTTGCTGACTGATCCGTCCAGCGGACAACTCACAACTTTCAGCCTGCTGGACAATACCGTGACGGCGGTGACCCTCCCCGCTGTACCCCCCGCAACCTCGGGCCAGTTCAGCGAGCCGGGTTTCGGCGCTGCGGCGGTAAGCCCGCTCGAGAATGTCGGCATTGCAGTCAGCGGCACGCCGAGCGGATCGAGCGCCGTGGTAGTCGACATGGAAAATGCCACCGTCCTGCAGAACGTGGCAGGTTTGGGCACTTCCCCCTCCGCACAAGCCGTTGCCGTAGACCCCGTAAGCAATCAGGCCGTGGTAGTGGACAATGCCAATGGCACGGTCGCCATTCTTTCACTCGGCCCCGCGGTTGATCCCTTGCAGATTGTCGAAACAAGTGCGGACCTGGTCTATGGAGGTCCTTCGGCTGGAAGCCTGACCCTCACCGTCAATGGTGCGGGTTTCGTCGCCGGCTCGCAGGTCCTTCTCGATAATGCCGCCGTGCCTACTGCATTTGTGTCCGCGCGCCAGGTCGTCGCCACTGTGCCCGCCAGCATGTTCGCGCAACCTAGGCGATACGCTGTCCAAGTGCAGAATCCCTCACTGGCGGTCTCCAACGTCACCGGCCTTACCGTCGTCGAGGCGGTTGCCGTCGGGAGCGCGCCCGTCGGAGTCGCGGTTGATACGGATCGAGACCTCGCTTACGTGACGAATTCCGGAGACGGCACGCTTTCTCTAGTTTCGCTCGCCTCGCCTTCTCCCGCTCTTTCTCCGCTATCGCTAGGCCCGGGCGGCACGGTGATTGGCGCGCCGATCACTGTGGGAACCACTCCCGCGGGTGTTGCCACGATTTCGCGGCTTGGCCTGGCGGTCGTCGCGAACAACGGCAGTAACGACGCTTCCGTCGTGAGCGTTTCGGGGGGAATTCTTCCCTTGCCCGCGCCGATTTCAGTGGCGCTTTGCGCCACTTGCACCGGTCCCGCCGGAGTTGCCATCAACCAGGACACCGGTGTCGGTGCAATTGCCGATACCAATCCCAGCGCCTCTTCTTCAAGCATCGGTGACGTGAGCTTTCTGACGCTTCCTGCTACCACATCGAGCACCACTTCCGAGGCGGCTGTCGATCAGGATCCGGTAGCCCTGGCGACCGACCCGACCCTGGACTACGCGGGCGTAGTCACCGCCTCATCCACTAGCAGCATGCAGTTTATCGATATGTCCACTAACGGCGTTGCGGGAAGCGTCCGGTCGGGACTTGATAATCCCAGCGGAATTGTATTTGATCCCGTGAATCAGGTGTTTTTGACTGCAAACAGCTTGCTGAATGAAATTACGATCGTGGATCCGGCCACTTTTATCGCAACGCCTGTGAGCGTGGGAATTGGGCCTACGTCCGTCGATTACAATTTTCAGACCAGTACGCTAGTGACGGTAAATTCCGTGAGTAATACGATGTCGGTGATGGCCTACGTATGCCCGCCGGTGCCGTCGGCGCCTCAGTGTCTGGGTCCGAAGGTTCGCAGCGTGCTGGAGCTGGGGGGAACACAAATCTCCTCGCCGCTGCTCGGTCCTAATACGGTGGCTATCGATCCCAAGCTCAACCTCGGTGTCCTGGCGGACGAAGACAACAATCGCGTCCTGCTCGTTCCGTTGCCGCAGTGACTTGGCCGGCGGCTTACTGCGGCAACCCCGCTGAAATGGCGCGCATCCGAGTGCCAAGTGAGAGTGGTTTTGCCCGCTAGCGCGGCCAAATCACGTTGACCGTGCTGTCGAATCGTGGCTATAATCTGCGATTTCCAATTCTCAAATTTGACAAGTAATTTTAGCCAAGGAGTAAGGATGAAGATGCGAACAGCAGTACCGTTCCTGGCGGCGTTGTTATTGATGGCACCCTCGGGGTGGGCGCAAGCGGGCGCCGCCGCATCCGCGTCCGCGAAAGTAGGCGTCATCAACATACAGGCGGCCATCGCGGGAACGGAGGAGGGCAAACAGGCAGTCTCCCAATTACAGTCGCAATTTGCTCCTCGCACCAGCGAGCTGCAAAACATGCAAAAGCAAATCGAGGACGTGCGCGCCCGGCTCCAAGCTGGTGACGCGACTCTGAGCGACGAGGAAAAAGCGCGTCTGACGCGGGAAGGCGATCAACTAACCCGCAGCTTTCAGCGCAAGCAGCAGGAATTTCAAGACGATTCCAACGACGCGCAGCAGGATCTCATCAACCGTATTGGCCGGAAGATGATCGGAATACTAGACAAATACGCGAAGGACAATGCTTATTCCGTGGTTCTCGATACCTCGTCGCAGCAAACACCCGTCATCTATGCCTCGAATCAGGTGGATGTGACTCAGGAAATCATTCACCTGTACGACGAGAGCTTCCCAGTGAAGGCCGGAGCGGCGTCAACCAGCCCATCCAAGCCCACGCCAAGGACTGCGACTCCAAAACCGGCGACTCCGAAACCCTAGCCGTCAAACATTTCTTCGCTTCTGGTTTTGAATTTGCCGATGCTCCACCCTCGCGGTTTTGCGAGGGTGGAGCTTTCCGTTCCACAATCGCAAACTTCAGAAGCATTCAAACGCAATTTGTCCCCTTCAACCGGTTCGGCTATCATCAAATAATCGCGTTCGACGTCACAGATCATGCGCGAACAATCAGGAGGATCGGAATGGCTCTATCGGTAGGCACCGCAGCTCCGGACTTTTCCTTGAAGGACCAGAATCAAAAAGATGTGAAACTCTCGGATTATCGCGGCAAGAAAAATGTGGTGATGGTTTTTTACCCGCTGGACTGGAGTCCCATCTGCACCAACGAGCACGTCTGCCTCGTCAATGATATGAAGCAGTTCGATAAGCTCGATGCGCAAGTGCTGGGCCTGAGCGTGGATAGCGTGTGGTCTCACAAAGCGTTTGCCGAAAAAACGGGCATTCAATATCCCTTGCTCGCAGACTTTCAACCTCGCGGCGCTGTAGCTGAAAAGTTCGGCGTCTATCTCGCCGATAAAGGCATCACCGGCCGCGCTATCGCCATCATTGACCGCAAGGGCAACGTCGCCTGGTTCAAAAACTACGATATCCCGGTAGTTCCGGACATAAAGGAAGTGAGCGACGCACTCGCCAAGGTCCAGTGACCGATACGTCCGCTCCTGTACGGTAGAAGGGCGCCGCGGCGAGCTACTCGCCCAACTGTGCCTGGGGCGTGTCAGACCCACCGGCTTCTCATCCGCAGTTCGGTGGAAGCGCAGGCCCTTCAGGACCGCGAAAAAGGACGCCATATGAATTTTGGCTTTAGCCGTGGTGGGTTCGGGCCGGGACGCAGGCCGCTTACCCGCCATTAGCCCATTCGCCAGCGTCGTGGTCGCCGATTTTGAGGTCCGTCTGCCCCTTCACCGTGGACGATTTTTCTTTACACCAACAACTACTTGCGCGAATTCGGCTCCCCGTGTAAACATTTTATCCGTATCCTCGGACTTCGCCCTGCCGCGCACAGCGGAAAACAACACCGATTTGGCATCGTAGAGGTGTAGCCCGCCACGCTACATCTTGCACTCTCTTTTCACGGTTGTGGCGACTGTCTTCAGGCAAGCACAAAATGTGGTTAGCGCTCGTGTTGGCTTGCGAACGTGCGGATATAATCCACGAGCTGCCAGCGCTTTTCCTCGCTAAGCTTGCTTGCAAACTCAGGCATGGGACGGCGCCCGTAGGTAATCTGCCAGTAAAGCTCGCCGTCGGCGAAGCGGTGCATCACTCGCGCGTCGGTAAAATCTCCCGGAGCCACCGAGAGATCGTCAGCCTTATCACCTTTCCCGTCGCCGCGTTCCCCGTGGCAGCTTTGGCAGTGTTCGCGATAGCTCTCCTTGCCCGCGGCAAGAGCCTGGGCGGTAGAGGGCACCGGATTTTGAAGCTTCCGCGCCTTTGCCATCACGCTCCAATTCCGCGCGAGATAAACGACTAGCAAGAGGCTGATTCCCAAAACACCGAATAAGACGATGAGGCCAAGCTTGCGAAGCCCGCTCTTCGAAGCGCCACTCCGCGTGCGTGCGCGCCCTGCCCTGAGTTGTTCTTGGGTCATTTAGCTGAGCGCGATTTTCTCACAGGGCTGCGGATGACGGAGCGAATAACTCAAATGGCCCCGCCGAAGCGCGTCGCAGCCGCCGGTGGCTCTGCTATAGTCAAGAGCCGGCACGAAGGAGGAAAGAATGCCCGAAGCGCCCAATCAGCAGCAAGTGCAGATCAAGGCCGATGAAAAGGAATTGCTCGGCCAATACTCAAATCTGGTGGTGGTTCATCACAATGCCGAGGAATTCACGCTGAATTTTGTTTACATGTTTCCTACCGTGCCCCAGGGAAAATTAGTGGCCAGCCTGATCGTGAACCCCGCCCATGCCAAGCGGCTCCTTCGCGCGCTTCAGGAAAACGTGTCGCGCTACGAGGCGCAATTCGGTAAATTGCCGGAAGGACCTGGCCCCGGCCAGGAACCCAATGTGGGATTTGTACAGTAGCTCAGCCCGAGAGGACGAAGCAAACGCTTAGTGTTGCAAGCCTTCGGAAACCACCCATTGGCCGCGGGGCGCCAGAAATTCGATTCCCAGTGCGTAACCCGCGTGCGGGATCGGCTGACAATAAGCCACGCGCGCAACCGATTGGAAGGATCCCGTCCGCATGGTAATCACCAGTTGATCGTTCGTTTTCCAACGGCGCACGCTCAAAACGCGGGCTCCCCGCGCGCTAACATTCTCTGTGAATGTAGCTTCAGTTCCTGGCGCGCGTGCGTGGCCGCTTATATCCACTCCCACTTCCATTGGAACACGCGTTTCGCGGCGTAGTGTTGCGACGCTTTTGGTCTTGGAAGTGGAGATTCCGATCCGCATGATCAATGGCCCTTGGCTTCGATTACACGCACGCTACAATTTGGCTCAACCGCACCTTGCTGACTTTTCGGCCCTTCATTTTGTAAAGCGCAAGGTCGGCGGCTCCCAAAAGCTGCTCGATGGATGTGCCATCCTTGGGATAAATAGCCCGGCCCACGCTGATCGAAAGACGCGGTTCGAGGCCGTCGTCAGCCACGCGCTCGCAGATTCGCGCCGCCGCCAGGTCGGCGTCCCGCTGCGTGCATTCCGGCAGCACCAGCGCGAACTCGTCGCCGCCGTATCGCGCCGCAGTGTCGATGGCGCGGCTGCTATCTCGCAGCACCATGCCCACGCGCTGGATGGCGCGGCTTCCGGTCAAATGGCCGTACTTGTCGTTGATCTTTTTCAAATCGTCGAGGTCGAAGAGCAACACCGCAAAACCTCGGTGCGACCGCCGGCAGCGCTCAATCTCCATTTCCATCGATTCCAGCAGGCGGCGATGGTTGGCCAGTCCCGTCAACGAATCGGACGCGGCCATGTGGCTCACTTTGTCGAATAGATCGGCGTTGTCCAGCAGCGTGCCCCCCAGCACCACCGCGTAGCTCGAAACCATCAGGACGTGAGCGAGCATGTAGGGCGCATCCAGCACCATCTGCGATTGGCTCATGGTAAGGTGACACAGCACGTTCAGTCCCGCGGCAATCACCAAAGCGCGGTCGAGCGCTGCGGTTGCGCGCCGCAGCCTCCATGCGAACCCTACCGTGGCCGCCGCGAAAATCAATGCGGGGACCAGATCCCATGGACGGGGCACCAGCGCTCCCGGTTCAATCTTCGGCGTGCTGGGAATCATGAAGTAAAAAACGCTGGTAAGGTAAGCGACAGCGCCGACGACGAGCGTCGCTCCCGCTATTTCTTTTCCCGGGTCGCGTGCTATCGGAATTCGCCGTTCCACCACCAGCGCGGCTACCAACAACACGCCGAGCAACGTACGCCCGGCCAACCATCCCAGCGCAATGTGGTCTCCTCCCACCGGAGTCACCAGCATTCCCCGGTAGAAGGCCATGCTCGTCCCCGCCTCGACTAACCCTGCCACAACGAACCCGAATGCCAGGATCAGCGAGATTCGATCGTGCACTCCGCGAAACCGCACCATGGCGTTCGCCGCAAATGTGAACGCGATCAGGCTTCCCGCCATCTCCACGTAGGCATCCAGCAGGGGCTCGCCGCGGTAGGACGAAAGGCGCAGGAACCACAAAACGAGGCAGTACGCCGCCAACGCGATCATCCCCGCCAGAAGGAGACGAAATCGAAAATGACTGCGCAGATTTTCCTTGATTCCCACACTTCCCCCAGAAATGACACTTCTCCCCGCAAATAAAACCTGCAAGTAATATGCCTTCTAGGACCACCGGTTGACAAAAGGTAACCTGCTTGTTTACAAGGCGATGCTCAGCGCCATGTTCACCTGCGATACGAGCGCAGTCGCAAAATGACACCGAAGCCCCCTAATGGGGCGGCTGCCGTCGCGAATTGAGATATCGCCCCTTCGCGGCGCGCCGGGGGATCCAGCTGCAAGGCGTAGCACCGCTCGCGAAAGATGCTTGGCTTTTTTGACCGGGGCATCTCTTCCTAAGCAGTTCTTGCCCGCGACTTCTGTTCCAATCCCGCCTGGACGTATACTAACTTTGATTGGAAAGCATCCTATGAATGCAGTTGTGAGGAGCCTGCCGATGCCAGCCCGCCTGCTTTTGAGTCTTGGATTCGCGTTCTCAATTCTGGCTTGCGCCGCGAGCTCTGCGCCCGAGCGGCTTCCGATTCCGCCTGCGAAAGTTGACGCGCCGCGCGCCCACGCGGCCGGAAAAGAGACGGCTGTTTTTGCCGGCGGCTGTTTCTGGGGCACCCAAGCCGTGTTTGAACGCGTGAAAGGTGTCCTCAATACCACCGCGGGCTATTCCGGCGGTTCTGCATCCACAGCCACTTACAATCAAGTTGTCACCGAAACAACCGCACACGCCGAATCGGTCGAGGTAGTTTACGATCCGTCGCAAATCACCTACGGCCAGCTCCTTCGCATTTTCTTTTCCGTGGCTCACGACCCAACCGAACTCAACCGCCAAGGACCCGATGTCGGAACCTCCTACCGCTCCGCCATCTTTTATACCAACGAAGAGCAGAAGCGCATTGCCAACGACTACATCGCGCAGCTCGACGCCGAGAAGGTTTTTCCCAAGCGAATCGTGACCGAGGTCACTCCGCTGAAAGCTTTCTATCGCGGCGAGGATTATCACCAGGACTACGCTTTGAAGAATCCCACCAACCCTTACATCACAATTTGCGATCTGCCGAAAATCAGCGCATTGAAACAGCAGTTCCCCGAGCTGTTTGTCGATTACAAAGGGAAATAGCGCGGCCGAAACGCGTCGAAAGCGCCACCGTGACCCGCGCCTTACCTGTAACTGACGAATCTCCTTTTCTTCCCGCGACTTCAATCAAGCCCCCGGTAACAGCGCTGGTAAGATCGCGGATCAATAGCTCGTTCGAGAGCCAGGCAACCGAAAAAAGGGGAACCTTAGTCCCATCTCGCGGGAATCACATCGTAGGGTCTGAGGCAGCATTGGGTGCGTTGATGGCTCGTGCAGGGTTTCGTATTTCCGTAACGATCGTATTGGGACTCTTGGTCGTTAGCCTTTCTCAACCGGCCCAAGGCCAAGGGATTGGGAGCACCTTGGTACCCCGCGCCCGAGTCTTCCCGTCGATCGGGCCCGGCGTCAGTGCCCTGAAGCGCGACTCCGCCGGGCGATATTACATCCTCGCCACGCCTGCATCCGTCATTTCAATCTACGACCGCAGCGGTGCACTCATCGGAAAGATTCCAAACGCCAACTCCCATGGCGCGACAATCAAGTACGCCGTGGATATTGATCTCGGACAAGACGGTCGGATCTTTGTGGCGGACCGTGGCGCGAACGCAATCGAAATCTTCAACCCTGATGGTTCGCTCGCGGCCAGAGTTCCGGTTGTCGCCCCCACGTCAGTTGTTGCGCTCTCCAAAAATCAGTTCGCCGTTACCTCTTTGACCTCCACGCACCTGGTCGAGATCATCGACGAACGCGGAAAGGTCGTGCGCAGCTTCGGTGACCCTGCCTATATCACCGACGAAGCCAGCAAGAATCGCCTGGTCGATTGGGGAAGGATCGCCGGTGATTCTGCCAACTCCATCTACTTCGCGTTTACAACGTTAACCGAACCCACGTTGCGAAAATACGACCGCTTCGGCTACGTCGGGTACGAAGCGGATATTCCTGAGAGTTTCTTCTCCGGCGGCGACTCTGGCCCTCGCGATCGAGTCGAGTTCGGTTTGAATTTCACGGATCTTTCCCTCTCCGAACGCACCAGCAGCTGGGTCAGTGTGGGTACATCAGGTGACGTCAAATTCGGCGGCGGCGTGGGCATGGGCCTCAACCAGGCATTCGCGTCTGGCGGAGGTTTTGGGCGCGACGCCCAGCAAGCAGGGTCGCAATCCAGTTTCAGCAACACATCGTACAATTTCGCCAACGACTCGCTGGGTGGAATGTTTTCGGGCGAGGTTTCGAGCCAAGGCACCCGGTTCCATCTCGGTGTGGGCAGCCTATCAGGGCTGGGCCGAGGCGGGCGTCGAGGACGTGGCGCCGCCGGCGCCACCTCGTCCGATCAGCTTGATGACCAGGGAGGTATCTTGCAGTTTTTCGGTTCGGGGAGTTCGTTCGCAGCCGGCAGCATGCAAGACAATTGGGGTGGGGACCTATACGTCAGCGCTCAGGATTTGAACTCCGATGCGATTCCAGGAACCGACATCTCGGCACTTCTGAATTCGAGCAGCAATGTGACGCCACCGGCACTCGCATTCAATTCGACCCTCGGCGTCCCCGGCGCTTTCAACGCTTGGTCAATTTTTAATGCCCGGGATTTTCGGCCGCGAGGCGGCTTCGGTTGGTCCGGCGGTTTGGCTCGTGCAAGTGGTCAAAACGGCTCCAGTGGATCGCTCGGCCCGTCAGCGGCCGGCGCTGGCTTTGGCCACCAGCGATTCGCCGGCTCAGGGTCGGACGGATTTGCCCGCGGGTCCTTCCCTCGTTGGCGTTTCGGAGCAGGCGCCACCAGTATCGCCGCGACCGCTCGCGTGAACCTCGGAAATCTTGGTGGGAATTCCACGATCAAGCCAGAGATCACTGCGGTGAGCGTCGATCCGGCGACTCAGGAGATGTGGGTTGGCGTCGGCGACGCTTTGATGAGCCTCAGCAAAGACGGAACTCCGATCGGAATCTATTACCTCACCATCAATGGCGATGTTCCGCTGCAGCCTTCGGCGCTGCTCGTCGAGCCGGATCGTTTTCTAGTCGCCGCCGACCCCTGGGGAATATTCGAATTTGACCGGCCCGATCGGCCGCGAGCAATCAATCACGCCCTAACCACGCCGCCCCAGCTCAGCGTCCAACCCCAAGTGATTTCTAAGCAGTAGTCGAAACGGTCGCTAACAGCAGGAGTTGTAGTTTCAAATGAAGCACCCGAGGTTGCCTTCGAATCCCTGTTCGACTCTTCCATCCGGCCAAACCACGATGGGAACCATGTCGCCGTAAGTGCGAGCTTGGTCCAACAATTTTTGATCCAATTCCACCCGCCGTTCTTCGTATGCCACGCCCTCTGCGTCCCACTTACGCAGAAGTTTCACGCACGCATCGCATCCGCGGATGGTGTACACAATCGGCTTTTGCATCTCCGCGCGCCTCGCTTTATCCGCGGTCCGGCAACTTAAGCGCAGTCGCCAGCAGCGCGCGCATTTCTTTGATTGATTCCTTCTGCCAATCCGGGAACCGCGGCCTAATTTTCGCGATCACTTCTCGGAGAAACGCCTGCTTGTCGGCCTCTGGCACTGTCGCGAACGTAGTCGCTGGAGGTAAATTCAATTGGCGCTTCACCTCATCCATGATTTTGGCCAGCTCCGCATGCGCCCCCGCCGACCGTTCCGTGAAATGCGTGATATAGCGAGTCTCGCTGGTGTAAAACACAAACACGGGTATCGCGCGCGCTTTCCCGTCGTTGCTGAGAAATTCGTCCATAATGTCGGGATTTTCATCGCGAAGAAACACTCGCAACTCCATCCCCGCCGCTTCGGCGATGCGCGCCACGGTCGGTAATTCACGGTAAACATCTCCGCACCACGCTTCCGCCAAGGCCAGTATTTTCGCCGGACCATTTGGCGACGCCGCGGCCTTCTTGAAAAACGAAATGTCGTCGGCTGAAAGCGGCGACTCTTTGTAATACAGCTCAAACTTGTCTCGATTGACGGTCGCTTGCGCCAGAAAATCCGCATAGCGAAGCCCTTGCTCGAACCGCGCGGGTGTTACAACGGTAGTCACTTCCAGCATGTTCTCTTCTCCAGTCTGCCTCACGAAGAATAAATTCTACCACACGCGACTCGCGCCGCCGCCCACCTCTCGCAACACAGATGCTTGTATCGGGCCATAGATTTGGCCTGGGCATTTCAGCACCGGGCTTTGAATTTGCGGGCGCCCCGTCCTCCCTTGCTTAGCCTCGTACGTCGGTTGGGCGCAAAACTTCGGACGCTCGGAAATCCAAGGTGATACCATCGCGTGCAATGAACAGACCGCACTCCGCTCCCGTTCCGCGACGTTTCTCTTAATTCTGTTTTCAGCAGTGCCTGCGGCCGGGCAATCGCAGCCTCCGCCGGCGCGCGCTGTAGTGCTGCACGCGACGCGCATGAGCCGTCGAGTTGCCGTGCGCGCCACCGGCGAACCGGGAACGCTTTTTGCCGCGCAAGCGGGCGTCGCATCCATTGATCACGCCAATAAGCTCGGCGACGAGACGATGCGCCTCATGCGCGAAAAGCAGATATTTGCCGTGCCTACGTTTACGATCTTCGAATATTTTGCCGGTCACCAACCTGCGCCCGCGGTGGCCGCGCGCGAGCGCCAAATGCTCGATCTAAAGGTCCAGAACTTCCGGAAGCAAATCGCGGCAGGCGTGCCGATGGCGGTCGGCTCCGATGTCGGTCCATTTCCACATGGAACGCAGGCGCGCGAGCTCGAACTCATGGTGAAGTACGGCATGACTCCCCAGGCCACTCTCCAGGCCGATCTCTTGAATGGCGCGAAGCTGCTCGGTTGGGAGGGAGAGATCGGCGCGTTGGAGCCGGGCTATCTGGCCGACGTCATCGCAATCGCGGGCGATCCGCTACGGGACATCAGCACCCTGAGGAACGTTTCGTTCGTGATGAAAGGCGG
Source organism: Candidatus Acidiferrales bacterium (assembly GCA_036520875.1). Classification (GTDB taxonomy): domain Bacteria; phylum Acidobacteriota; class Terriglobia; order Acidiferrales; family UBA7541; genus Palsa-295. Next base: position 11,242 of record DATDIT010000028.1, on the reverse strand, counting down.
GATCGTCTACAAAAAATAAGCGAACAGCTCTTCTGTTAAATTACCGGGATGCTCTTTTTCTGCAAGCGATCCCTGAGACCTTCCGGCTTCACTCCTTAAAAACTTTGATCGTTATCGTTCCATCCGTGCCAACCACGCCACGCATCATGCCGTTGCTATTGAAAACCATGGCGACATGACCCTGGAGATCAAGGCCAATGATCCCGCCGTCTCCGTGTTGCGCAACCAGCTCTTTCATCACCACTTCGGTCGCCGCCTGCTCCAGCGAGACGTGAAGATACTTTACCCGCGCGCAGATATCAGCGGCGACCACGTTGCGTATGAAAAACTCGCCGACGCCGGTCGCAGAAATCGCGCAACTCTCATTGTTGGCGTAGGTACCGGCTCCGATGAGGGGCGAATCACCTACGCGTCCGGGCATCTTCAGCGTCGTGCCGCCCGTGGACGTCCCGGCCGCCAGGCTTCCCGCTTGATCGAGCGCCACCGCCCCAACGGTTCCATGCACATCGTTTTGAGTGAGCCGCGCGGACTTGTCTTTCGCTTCGCCGGTCTTGAGATTCTGGAATCGTTTCCATTCCCGCTCGTTATAGAAATAATAGGGAGACATCAAATTCATTCCCTGAGATTTCGCGAATTGCTCGGCGCCATCGCCGACGAGCAGCACATGCGGTGTCTTCTCCATCACCAATCGCGCAAGACTAATTGGGTTCGCAATGTGCCTCACAGCGGCTACCGCCCCGGCGTTGAGCGTGCGCCCGTCCATGATCGCTGAATCAAGCTCCGGTATTCCGTCCCGCGTGTAGTAGGCGCCTCGGCCCGCATCGAAGGCCCCGGAGTCCTCCAGCAGGTTGAGTGTCTTTTCGACGGCATCCAGGCTGGTGCCCGCGTGCGCCAGTATGTTGTAACCAACGTCCATGGCTTTGGTCATCGCGGCGCGGCGGGTCGCGATCTGCTCTTGCGATATTTGACTGTAATCTCCCGCGCCGCCGTGAACGACTAGAACAAAATGTCGCGATTCGGGTGAGCCTTGCCCAACAGACACATTGCCCTCCATTCCGGCGCTCTTTCCAATGAGGATGAGAAATAGGCTTGTAAGGATAAAGATATGCGTGCGTTTCATAAACCTACCTCCGTTTTCCGTGCCTCACATCTAGCTAGGTCCTTTGCGGACTAACCCCCCGCAACATGAACCCACCAAAGAACGCTACAAGTTGCATGTAGCCATCCAGCGGCAGAACATGCGCGACATATTGGTCCGGCCTCACGACGACCATGCAACCGCGCTCCCGATCGATGCTGCGCATGGCAAAGATGTCATGGCCGTTCTTGAGGTCCGGACAGAACATCTTTTCGTAGTCGACAAGCCCGTAACGCCCTTTCCGCGGCAGAAGGAACGCGGGCATCGCCTCAAGGACGAGATCGCGATAATGTTGCTGGAAGACCGCGCGCACATCGATTACCGAATCGATTTCCGCGCCCTTCGGCGTGTATTTTTTAACTGGCGACTCCGGTGCCTCTGCGAGGAAGTCACACAGCGCCCGGATTCCGGCGTTGGACGCGGCGGGGTCGGCCGTACCGCCGAAGGCGAATATCCGCCAACGTCCGTCCGCCTTTGCCACGTGGCCAAGGTGAAGCGGCATGGCGTCGGCCAGCCGGATGACGGGCGCGGAATGAAAGCGCATGCCGATCACCAGGCCCTTGGCCAGGTGCTGGTAAGTCGGTTCGGCGGTGATTATCGACGGACCATAGCGTGTCGCCGTTCCCGCCGTGTAGCGTCCGTGCCGAATGAAGTATGTGCGCGTTGCGTCCGAGTCGCCTCCCTCGCGATCTTCGCTCCTCGACGATTTCGAGGACGCGATAATGCCGGACCATTGGCGATCGAAGTCGATTAACTCCTTGGCGATGGCATGGCGTTCCGCGGAGTAGGTGTGCAGGAGACGGGGTGCACACTGTTTACGCAGGACGGAAACCAGCTTCCACCCGAGATTGAAGCTGTCTTGCATCGAGACATTCATGCCGAGACCCGCCTTTGGGCTGTGAGTGTGGCAGGCGTCACCCGCGATAAGCACGCAAGGCAATCGCTCGGAGACCTCTTCTTGCCGTACGTCGTCGAACTTGTCCGTCAGGCGCTGGCCTATCTCGTAAACGGACCACCATGCGATCTCTTTAACGTCGAGAGTGTACGGATGGAAAATTCGGCGTGCTTTCGCAATTACATCTTCGGACGTAATCTTGCGATCTGAGACTCTCTCTCCGACATCGAGCTTATCGAGCTCGACGTAAAGCCGAACAAGGTAACCGCCTTCTCGCGGAATCACGAGGATAGTGCCGTCATTCGCGGACTGGATCACGCACTTGAGGCGAATATCGGGGAAGTCGGTGACCGCCAAAACGTCCATGACCCCCCACGCATGATTAGCTGAGTCGCCGTGCAGCGCGCGCCCGATGGACTTGCGTACGGTGCTACGCGCCCCGTCGCAGCCGACCACATAGCGGGCTCTCACCGTTTCGATCTGCCCTTCGTTCGGCCCTTCATTCGGCCCTTCATTTGGATCGTTAAGCCGCTCGATGCGCACGGTTACGCACTGGCGAGCGCCGTCGTCCCTGCGAGCGCCATCGTTCCTGATCGCTGGAGCGATCTGAAGATCGACCACACGCCGCCCGTAGTGGGGCTCGATCTTAGCTGGCGACTTCCGCATGACGTCCAGGAAGAAATCATGCACTCGCGCCTGATTGAGAATCATGTGCGGGAACTCCGACAGGCCGTCCTCGACGTCCTGGATACGGTCGCCCCGGACAATTTCCTCGCACCGCTCGCCGTGAGGCTTCCAGAAAATCGTTTCGCTCACCCAATAGCCCTCCTTCAACACACGTTCGCTAAAACCAAACGCATGGAACATTTCCATCGTCCGGCAAGCGATGCCGTCCGCTTGCCCGAGGAGCAGTCGGCCGGGCTTTTGGTCGACGATGCACGTCTTAATGTCAGAAAACCTGGAGAGTTGAGCAGCCAATGTCAAACCAGCCGGCCCGCAGCCAACGATCAGGATGTCGACTTCCGCGGGAAGAGATGCGGTTTCGTTCGAGGCAGGATATCGCTCCGCAGGGTCAAAAATCTCCGGATCACCAGGCACGAATCCGTCGACGTGAAATTGCATGAGATCCCTTTTCTCACGCTTCAAGGATCACACGCCACAAGTATCCTCTGCGCTTGGACCCCTGCGGGCTAGGTCCAATTTAGCGCCATTCCTTCAGGGTGGCATCTTGGCGTTACCTGCGAAATAAAAACGTCAGGAGAAACAGCACCAGCCTGAAATTCAGCAGCTTCAGCCCGTTGCGCGCCTCTTGCGGCGTCAGCTTGGCGGTCATCGGCATCGAGCCGAACACTTTTCCCCTCATCACCAGCTTGCTGCCCTCGGTTTCGAGCGACGCGATTTGCAGCAGCTCGCCATTGTCCGGCCCGAGGATTTTCATCATCGCGTTTGTCCGATCTTGTCGAACGTGATTTTCAGGTCCTCGCACATTTTCATTGCCGTCGCGCACCCCGCTCGATTTCAAAACTCGAAATCCAGGGAAAATTCGATCTGCCGCGCGCCCAGTCCTTCCGTCGGTTGCCCAAACACCGCTAGGGGACTCAAACTCGAACCGAATACCGAATTAATTTCCCCAATATTCGCCCGGTTGAGCAGGTTAAAGGACTCCGCGACCAAGTCCAAGTGTTTTGACTCGCCGAATGGAAAGTACTTTAGAACGCGCAGGTCCATTGTGACGATTGCCGGAGTTCGCAGCGAGTTTCTCCCGAGACCCAGCGGTCTCGACGAGAGAGGAAAAGCATCGCTTCGATTCGAGTCAAGCCCGGTTAACGGGTCTACCGGGCGGCCGCTCTCCGCTGTAAAGATAGGCGCGATTTCGATGTGGCTGAAGGCACGCACCAGCCACCCAGCACTCTGCCGTGGCTTTTGATTGCTACCCTCCTCGTCCCCAATCGGCAGGTCCCACAGCGCATTAAATACGAATCGTTGCTGCTGGTTCTGGCGAGAGATCGCGCCTTCGGCAGCCAGGTCAAACGGGTTCTGCGGCTGCTCGTCGTAGTTAGAGGCGTCGTCATATGTCTTCGAAAGCGTGTAGCTCGCGGAAAATTCGAGGTCTTCGTTCATCGTGCGGCTCAGTGTAAAGGAAACGCCGTTGTAAGTTGAATTTGCGGAGTCTTGCAGCTCGTAAATATCGTTGAATTGCGGGTTGGCCCGTCCGGGCGTGAACACCTCCCGGCCAATCTGCTGCGGCATCGGATTCAGAATGCCCAGGACAGCGGCATTCGCCGGTGTCAAGACAACGGGCGGCAACAGATTCGTGTTGAGGGTCCGCGGCAGCTTCACTCCGTGAACAAACAAGTAGTCGCCGCGAAGGGTCAGGTTTTTCGCGAGCAAATATTCAGCGCCCGCGCTGGCTTGCTGGCTGTAGGGCGTCGCCATCCGCGGGCTGGGGCGGAAGATCGAAGGCGCAATCGCAAGCGCAGGAGCGGGCTGCGCGCTGCCTTGAGCCGCCCCGAACAAATCCGTCGCTACTCCGCCGTTGGCCATCTGCTCGAATCCCTGCAATCCGTTCGTCTCGATCGCGCGCGTTAGGTTCGCCAAAACATATCGGTCGAAGAAAACTCCGTAACCCGCGCGAAACACCCAATTCGGGAGCGGGCTCCAGGCGAGGCCCACTCGCGGGCTAAAGTTATTCGTGTCCTGATTAAATTCCGCCGGCAGATGTTCGAAGTCGTATCGCACGCCTAGGTCCACGGCCAGTTCTCGCGTTACCGACCAATGGTCCTGCACGAATGCGCCGTAGCTCGTTACCGGGAAATTGACGCGAGGATTCCCGAAAATTTGCCGAAATTGGTCGGGGCTTCCCGCCAGGAAATCCGGAAGAGATCCGAAGAGATAAACGCCTCCGAAGCCGTCAGGCACGTCCGCCCTTTCGCGGACACGATTCAACGTTGCGCCCGCTTTCCACAGGTGTCTCCCCTTTGTGCGGGCGTAGGTGTAAACGGCCTGGTAATGATTTTCGCGGCGCTCGCTGTTTCCTGCATAAGTGCGTCCAAAAGTCAGCAGCCCGGCAATATCAATCTCCGGTCCGGTGGGATCGTTCGTGCGCAAGACGGCATGCCGCGTCGCAAGCTGGAAACGCAAATCGCTCACCGCCTCTGACCCCAGGACAGATGTAAGCGATCCCGACAGTGCGTTATCGCTCAGGAAACTGCTGCCGCGTGAGCTCGCGTCCATCAGTCCGTTGGTGTTGAAGGCATTGCCTGTTTCTTTGTTGTTTGTGAACGCGTACCGCAGCATCAGCGTGTTGTTCTTCGTAACTTGATGATCCAGCCTTCCGGCAGCCTCGGTTTCGGCTCGCGCAATCGGCGAGAAGCCTGTAGTGATCTGTCGCGTGGTCAAGCCTGGGAATGCCCCGGTCGCTAGAAACGAATTGACGCCTGCCGCCACTAACGGGTCGATGTCCGAACCGATCTGCCCGCGATTGTGTTCCTGTTCGATCGCGGCGTAATAAAACGTTTTGCCCTTTTGGATCGGTCCGCCCAGCGCAGCGCCGGCCCGGAAGCGCCGAAATGATGGCTTCCCCGGTTGTGTTTCAAACGGCTCTCGCGCATTGAATGTGCTGTCCTGTGCAAAGATGAAAGCGTCGCCATGTATCAGGTTCACGCCGGACCGAGTGATCACATTGATCGACCCGCCCGATGCTCCGCCGGACTCCGCTGAAAGGCCGTTGTTGACCACCTGAAATTCCTGCACGATTTCAGGTGAAAGTTCCGTTCGGCTTGAGCCCGTGAACTCGTCATTGTTATCCAAGCCGTCGATCAGCACGTTGTTGCTCTGTGGCCGCAGTCCGCCGAACGTGAATCCGCTGCCGGCCAGTGGCGTTGAGCCTCCCGCTCCCGTCGCCGCAGGCGAACTCGAAACGCCGGGTGCGAGCAGCACAAAATCGAGGTAATTCCGGCTCCGCACGGGCAGTTCTTCTATTCGTTCTTGATCAACGGAAGAAACAACCGACGTCTGTGAAGTGTCTAAAGCCGATGGCTCCTCCGTTACCGTCACTTTCTGTGCCGCCGACGCGGGAGAAAGAATGATACTCAGTTGAACGGTTTGGCCGAGGCTTAAGGTGATATCCGCGCGTCGGTAGGGCGCAAAGCCGCGCTGGTCCACACGCGTCTCATAAGTGCCAACCGCAAGCTGGCTCGCACGAAAGAAGCCATGCCCATCAGTTGTCACGGACCGAGTTTGGTTGGTTAGGGTGTTGCGAATCCGCACTGCCACATTGGGGACGACGGACCCGCTGCTGTCGCTAACCGTTCCTTCGATCGTCCCGCCAACCTCGGAAATCTGCGCGCCGGCGTCCGCTGCGAACAAAATGAACGCGAGCAACGAAACGACAGCGCCAACAGCAACGCAGCGACCGATCTTCCGGCGCACCCGCACCATGCCGCAATGCTATCAGGCTTTACGTTCCCTCCAGACAATCGCTTCGCGTCGTCCCGAATTCGGTCTAGCAACTTCATGATCGCGCTTGCCCGATCTTGTCGAACGAGATTCTCAGGTCCTCGCACATTTTCATCGCCGTCGCGCGCCCCGCCCCGAACACGCCCCCGCGCTGCCATCAATCTGCCCTGCCTGTGCTACTTCGTTTGCGAGCAATGTGAAGCCGCCTGCTTCCAAGCGCCGCCTTCATCGATCCAGGTATCCGTGCAGATGATTGTGCGGGCTCGATGCACGCCGTGGAGAACGCGGTCGTAAGTTTCCTTGTAACGGGCGATCGCGGCACCGGTGTAAGCGGTGACCTTCAAATCGCTCATGGCTGCGCTCGTAGTCTTATTCTTAGAGGTATCCTCGGCGTCTTTTATCGTCTCGGATCTATTCTCCCAGGCCCCAAAGCTGTCACCGCCAATGTAATTATCGGCAAGATTCTTTTTTACCCACGATGAATCGTTTGCTAAGTCAGCCTTCACGCTCTCATTTTCAAGGTGAGTGATGGCGGCGACCGCGTCGGAAGCGCCGCGTGCAGCCTGATTGCTCAAGACCAAGAACACCCAAGCGAACATACACACAAGCGCGCAAACTATGCTCAGTTTCTTCACGGTCTTTCTCCTTTGGGGGAAGCTTATTTCCGTCACTCATGCGGAGCGCAACCAACCAGACACGCTACGCGATTGCCGGGATTATACATCGCAGCCGTCGCGAGGCAAGCGCAAGGGACTTTTATGGCTAACAAGTAGATGAACGAAAGCCTTCGACGCCCTACTCAATTCCTATAGGATTTTCGACTCGCAATCTCCAGCATCCAGCCTCTAGCCCCAGCCTCCAGAACGTCAGAGCCGGAGGCGCGATTGTAGTTAGCCCGGCATGCAGCGAAGCAGAGTGCCGGGATACGGGAAACGAAAATTGCAAACTCCCGGAGGGACGATTGAACCTGCCTTGATTTCGCCTTTGTGCCTCGAATTATTTCTCTTCTGCCTCATCCAAGGGGCTAAGGACACGCCACCGATCTTAACTTGACTCGAACGGAGAGTTGCCGTATTTTCTCCAGTAACTTAATCGCAAATATTCTCTCGGGAAATGATTGTTCTCGGAGGCCCTATGCGGGTTTCGATGGCAAAGCTCCTGAGGACAGGTGCCCTGCTTGGTTCGCTGCTCGGTATTCCGCCAATTTGCTTGGCCCAAGCCACAGGCAGCCCCATCAATTGGCAGACTGGTCCGGTAACGGGAAAGTTGGGAGAGATCGCCCAAATTGTGGTTCCTAAGGGCTATCGATTTACGGACAAGGCCGGAGCACAGAAACTCCTAGAGATCACCCAGAATCCCTCAGACGGGGACGAGTTGGGTGCATTGATTCCGGTCTTGGACAAGGGCGCCGACATCTGGTTTGTCGTGTTTGAATTTGACGACTCAGGCTACATTCGCGACAACGAAAAGGACAATTTGGATGCGAATGCCATGCTTGAGTCTATAAAAAAGGCCACCGAGGAATCCAACAAGGCTCGTGAGCAAAAAGGCTGGCCAGATTTCCATGTCGTCGAATGGTCTCATGCCCCGTACTACGATCCCCTAACGCACAATCTGACTTGGGCGATACTTGGGGAAAGCCAAGTGTCCGGCAAGCCGAAGGAGCAGGCGGTAAACTATTCGGTAAGATTGCTGGGTAAGAGCGGCGTCATGAAGGCGGATCTAGTTCTCGAGCCCCAACAGGTGTCGGCAACAGTCCCGGAATTCCAAGGCCTCCTGGACGGATTCTCTTTTACGCCCGGTAACACATACGCTGAGTGGCGAAGCGGCGACAAGGTTGCTAAGTATGGACTGACCGCGTTGGTCGTCGGAGGGGCCGCAACTGCTGCTCTGAAGACTGGACTTCTGCTCAAGTTTTGGAAGCTGATTGTAGCCGCCTTCCTAGCCTTCGTCGCATTCCTCAAACGTATCTACGCTTACATCAAGCGACTGCTCACCGGGAAAGCAGGCGAGGAACCCGTTCGGTCCGAATGAAAGAGTTCGCAATTCTGCTCGTCGCTCTCCTATTTCTCTACTTTGTAGATTGCAGTGTTTGGGTCCCGGCCGGATCCGTGGCGTTTCGTTTACGTTCAAATCCAAAGCGAGCTATACGAATGCTTACGAAGCCGCGGGCCATGGCACGACCGAGCATTGCATTTGTATCTCCATTTTCGTTCCGGGGTGGAGTGGCCGTTTTCCCGTCATTACCGATATCTATTTGCCCACGAGGAATCGCTGTTGATCCTTCGATCGTGACTGAAGGAACGCAAAAAGAGTTTGTGGCTTTTGAGCATGTCTCATCAATCCAGGCAATCGACCGGGACCTAGTAGTTAACGGTCGGGTGTTCGCGGTTACGGCTTCTGAAGCACAGGCCGCGAAGTTCGCGAAAATTGTAAAGCGTCTTAAGGACCGGAGCTCGCAGGATCGCTCTGTCGAAATCGAAAGAGACCTCTCGCAAAGCCTGGACGCAGATCTCATTCAGTCGAAACTGGAAGTGTATGTTGAGAAAACATCCGACCTGAGCTTTGACTCGCTGGCGTTGTTCATAACTATTTTTTTCGTGTCCCCGATCGTTGTTTGGCGGTGGGGCCTCGTTCGCACTTGGCCGTTCCTGCTGTGCTCTGTGGCATTGATCGTCGGTTTGACCGCTTGGGACTATTACCGTACAAACCAGGAGCTATTCCCAGCATCGAGCGCAAGTGAGTGGAGAGCTATCGCGTCGATACTTCTTTCTCCACCAACAGCAATGCATGCGACGAAATACCTGGCAAGGGACTTCGGACGCGATTATCACCCACTAGCCTTGGCGGCTGCCCGTTGTAGGAGAGAAGATGTTAGGAGCTTGGCTTCGCGGGTGTTGCGAGACCTGCGATTTCCACGCGAGACAAGCGAACCGACCGACAGGCTCGCGACAGACTGCACTAACTGGTTTGCCCATCAACTTGAGAACGCGGTTTCTTCCCTGTTGCGCGAGGCTGGTCAAGAACCAGAAGAACTCATTGCACCACCATTGCGTGAATCAGGTCTTGCCCGATCATATTGCCCGCGCTGCTTATGTCAGTTCGTCATTTCCGAGGGTCAATGCACTGACTGCGGCGGGATTCCCTTATGCTCCTTTACTCCCGTCCTGCAGCATCAATCGCAATGAGCGCCAACTACGGGCGCCCTTCTCAGGCTGCCGCCGAAACCTCGATATCGAAAGCCAACCTTTTCTCGTCCTTTGGACCCGTTGTCGTTACTTGCGAAATAAGAACGTCAGCAGAAACAACGCCAGCCTGAAATTCAGCAGCTTCAAACCGTTGCGCGCCTCGTGCGGCGTCAGCTTGGCGGTCATCGGCATCGAGCCAAACACTTTCCCCTTCATCACCAGCTTGCCGCCCTCGGTTTCGAGCGACGCGATTTGCCTCTGATGGGAAATTGCTTCCGACTGGGCAATCGCTTTGACAGGACTTGACCAAGTCCTTAGACTAGCCCCATGGAGATACGCCTTAAGCCCGAGACGCAATCACGCCTAAACGAGTTGGCTATTAAGAGCGGCCGCCCCGCCGATGATCTCGTCGAAGACGCCATGGCTGCTTATCTCGCTGAAGTCCTTGAAATGCGGAATACATTGGATAGCCGCTATGACGATATCAAAAGCGGTCGCGTCAAACCGGTTGATGGCGAGGCTTTCTTTGAAGACTTGCGCCGGCGCGAACGCGAACTCCTCAAGCACGCACCACGGAAATGATAACGCGGAATGACGCCCTGAAATGACGAATGACCAGGGATTTGAGCTTCACCCTGGAGCAGTGCAGGACATCACCGAAATTTGGCAGTTCATCGCCGAGGACAATCCCGCTGCTGCTACCCGCTTCCGTGAGGATATCCTGGAGGCCATCCGCAAACTTGTGATTTTTCCACATCAGGGGCACAAGCGATCTGACCTCACCTCGCGGCCCATACGATTTCAAACCATCCGCGATTTTCTCATCGCTTATGCGCCAGATGAGCAGCCTCTTCTCATCATCGCGGTAATTCATGGTCGGCGCAGCCCCCGTATCATGGCAGCCATCTTGCGCGGAAGAGAATGAAACATCGGATCCTTTCGGGGCGCTCTAAGGCCGTCATGACGCGGAAATGAATCGGCCCTACTTCCGGAAAAGAAACGTCAGCAGAAACAGTGCCAGCCTGAAATTCAGCAGCTTCAAACCGTTGCGCGCCTCTTGCGGCGTCAACTTGGCGGTCATCGGCATCGAGCCGAACACTTTCCCTTTCATCACCAGCTTGCCGCCCTCGGTTTCGAGCGACGCGATTCGCAGTAGCTCGCCATTGTCCGGCCCGAGGATTTTCATCATCGCGCTTGTCCGATCTTGTCGAACGTGATTTTCAGGTCCTCGCACATCTTCATCGCCGTCGCGCGCCCCGCCCCGAATACGCCGCCGCCGGGATGCTGAAAAGGACCCACTAAATAAAGCCGGTCCACGCCCGGCACCGTATTTTGTCCGAGATCGGGCGTGGGTCGGTGCGAGCCCGATTGATAGATGTACGGAGCCGCCCCGTGCAGATCACCCCGCTGAAAGCTCTCGGAGCAACGTTCGAGGTCCAAGGGGCTGTCGCAGACGTAGGCGATGATGTTTTGCTGCGTCAGATTTTCCACGTACTCCGCCGTTCGCTCGATCATCGTCCGCGCGAACGCATCCTTTGCTTTGTCCCAATGCTGGGGCCCGCC
>DATDIT010000027.1:0-45799 GCA_036520875.1 Candidatus Acidiferrales bacterium | reverse complement strand
AAGCCGAGCTCGACCAGACCTTGAGCCACCAGAGGATCCAAAACGCCGAGCGCACCGAACAGCGGGCCGAATGGAATCATGTTGTAGCGGAGCGCCTCGTGAAATTGGGGAACCGGCTTCACTCCGAGTCCGACACCGGCTTGACCCTGCGAAATGCTGAATCCGACGAAGAGACTCACGACGTTTTGCTCAGGCTTAAAGCCTTTTTGCACGTGCAAGGGAGGCCACGGGCTGTCTTTTTCATTTTCAGGAATGACCAGATTGTTGTAATTGACGCTGTTCCCGAAAGTACCGAGATAGGTCTGGCCGGGCGTTCCCGAGTTGCCGAGATTTCGCGAAACCATCGTCCACGTACGGCCAATGGCGGCATTGGGCTGAGCGAAAGGACCCATGGCACCGATGCCGTAGTTCATGTTGAGCTTGTCACGAATAGGACCATTGATGACCGCCGCGACGGCGAAGGAATTTGTGGAGCTGGAAAGGGCGGTGACGCCGCTTGATGCGATGGCCAGAATCGTAGGCAAATACTCAGGTAGCGCACCCGCCATGACCGCATTGATGGCTACGTGCCGCACCGTATACGACCACTCCGGATACGATCCGCGCGCGGGACACATTTTTCCGACCACTTCGTCGGGATGATGGCTGGTGCCTTTCAACATCGCGTCCACTTTTTCCTGCGTAGGCAACTGGATATACATGAAATCGGTGAGGCCATTATCGAGGTAATACTGCTGCAAATTGTCGGAGGTATCGATGAAAGTAGGCGGTCCAACATCAGGAGTAACGGTGCCGGTCTTCGATTCGTCGGCGGTAAGAGGTTGGGTGAGAGCGTCGACGACTTCCTTCATCAGGGGCTTGCCGCTGACCGGATCGTTGCCTTCGAGATAGGCGTACATTTCCGCATCGGTTTTGCCCCACACAGGATGCGGCGTGAAACAGATACGTTCGTCGGGCATTCCTCGCTGCGCCGCATTGGACTTCGCAAGATTCTTGAAAGCGATGGTGACCATGGGAGCGGTCGGAAAGCCCATCTGTTCAAATTTTATGCAGTGACCAACGGTCGCTGGAGTGCAGGTGCTTCAATGTCCGATCGCCATGATGACGGCGTTGCCCTTGGCTTTTATCTCCGCATTTAGTTTGGGATCGTCGTCCGCGAAGGCGCCAGCCTTCAGACGGTACTCGGTGGTAACGCCTGGCATATTCTTTTTGAACCAGATGCCCACCTGAGCAAGAAAATGATCCGCGCCGGGGAATCCATCAGAAACGAGGTAGACCGTCTTGCCGTCAAGGCTCTTCAGGCGCGGCGCCATGGGGACGAGCTGGATAGCAGGAGGAATGCCCTTTGGATTGAGCGCCTCGATTTTGCCGGCGCCTGGCACGACTTTCGCGGTTTTGGTCTTGGTTCTTGCCGCTTCGACTCGCGAGGCTGCCAAAACCGCCGGCGACATCCCCAACAGGGACAACATTTTTCGTCGATTCATGGAGCACCTCACGGCGTCCCGATGCCTTCGCTTATTAGGACGTGCCTATGATGGACGCAGTTCCTTTATATTCCCGTAAGGGGTGAAATTGCAATGCGATCAAGGCTACTAGTTCGTTATGCCGCAGGGGTCCGGCGGCAAGAGCTTGCTGCGATGACATAAATAAATCCGAAAAACCTGGTGATTGGAATTAGAAAGAGCAGCGTTGGAATCGGTTCAGGGCCGCACTTGACAGTAACAGACGTGCGGCGGAAGAATAGCTGCGGTAAACGACTAAGCGTTTGAACATAAGATCGCGATAATCCCCGACGGAAAGTTCAAGGAGAGAAATCACAATGCCAAAGAACGCCGCAGCTCCCGCAAAGGAACACCTAAACCCCGTTTTGGAAGTGCCCACCGATCTGAGCAACGAGGGCGTCGCCGAGATCTCGGCGGCCCTGCGTGAAACGCTTGCCGACGTGTTCGCGCTGTATGTGAAGACGAAAAACTTCCATTGGCACATGACCGGGCGGCACTTTCGCGATTACCACCTGCTTCTGGACGAACACTCCGACCAAATCTTCGCCATGACCGACGACATTGCCGAGCGCGGCCGCAAGATCGGCGGAGCGACGATTCGTTCCATCAGCGATATCACGCGGCATCAACGTTTGAAGGACAACAACGCGGAAGCTGTAAGCCCGAAAGACATGCTGGCCGAGCTTTCGGCCGACAACCAGGCCCTCACGCGCTATTTCCGCTCGACGCACGAGCTGTGCGAAAAGTACAGCGACGTTGCAACCGCCAGCTTGATTGAGGTTTGGATCGACCAGACGGAGCGGCGGACGTGGTTCTTGTCAGAGATTGTCCGCGATTTGTAATCCGGTGCCTTGAAGAACCTGTGCGGGAAAGTTGTCTCATTTTGCACATCGAAGAGAGATTCTTCGACTGCGTGTCCCGGGGCTTCGCGCAAAAACAAAAAAGCGGGACACTCCGCTCAGAATGACGGGGCTCTGTAAGCGATGCTTCCCGGAGGCGTAAGGTTACGTCCACTTGTCGATTGAGACGCTCACCGTGTAGCTCAAGCTGCCGCCCTGGAAGAAGGCGTTGGTCTGCCCTCCGACGACGACCACGTTGACATCGTCGCGATGCGGCCAGCGCGGAATCACGGCGTCGTCGGGCATCGCGTACCACGTTTTGTATGGTTCAAGTCCCTTGAGCGCGCGCGGATAGTCGAACGCGTACGCGAAATCGCGGCTCTTGTACTCTTTCACCGTTTGAGTCGTATTTTTGTAAAGCCAGTCGATCAGTTTGTCCTTCGTATCGTAGCCACGATCCTTCAGATGATTGGCGATCAGGGGATCGGCTACTACGAGTCCGCCGAAGAATCCAGTGAACACGCTGAAAAGATCGCTGAACTGCTCTTCATATTTCGGCGTGTCGGTGCTGGTTCCTCTGGCACCCTGCCCCGGTACGATGCCGAGCCCGCGGAACATGCTCACGACGTTTTCTTCGGCCTTGAATCCCTTCTGCACGTGCAGTGGAACCCACGGGCTCGCCGCCTCGTGCTCGGCGATGATGAGGTTGTTGTAGTTGAGGTTGTTGCCTTGCGAACCCATGTAGGTGTCGCCGGGGATGCCACCGTTGGCAAGGTTTCTCGAGACCAGCGTCCAGGCACGCCCTATCGCGGCGTTCGGTTGCGCGAATGGGCCTAGCGCGCCGATGCCGTAGTTCATGTTGAGCTTGTCGCGGATCGGTCCATTGATTACCGCCGCATAGGCGAACGAGTTGGTCGAGCTCATCAGCGACGGAGTTCCCGACGACGCGATGGCAAGAATCACTGGAAAATATTCCGGCTTGCATCCCGCCATCACGGCGTTGATCGCCACCTGCCTCACCGTGTACGACCATGGCGGATACGCGCCGCCGGCCATCCTGCCACATACTTCTTCCGGCTTGCGGCTCGTGCCCTTCAGCATTTCTTCCACTTCATCGTCCGTCGGAATGATGACGGGAAGAAAATCGGTCATGGCGTTATCGTGGTAAAACTGCTGCAGGTTTTTCAGCGTGTCGGGTGGGTACTTTTCCGGACCAACGGAAACCTGAACGAACCCCGTCTTCTTTTCGTCCGCGCTGAGCGGCACCGTCAGGTCATCCACGATTTCTTTCATCATCGGCTTGCCGCTTATCGGGTCGTTTCCTTCGACGTAGGCGCGAAGCTGCTCCGGCGTCTTGCTGGCCACTGGATGCGGAGTGAAGGTGATCCGCAGATGCGGCATGCCGCGCTTCGCCACGTTCAAAATGGCGAGTTCCTTGAACGCCCGCGTCACCATCGGAGTGGTCGGAATTCCCATCTTCTCAACTGTTATGCAGTGACCCACGGTCGCTGGCGTGCAGGTGCTTCAATGTCCGACGGCCATGATGGCCGCGTCACCCTTGGCCTTGATTTCTTTCCACAGCGCGGGATCATCTTCCATGTAAGGGCCGGCTTTGCGACGGAAAATGATATTCACTGTCGGCATGTTTTGCTTGAACCAAAGCTGAATCTGTTGGAGCAGCATTCCGCCGCCCTCGAATCCCGTGTCCACAAGCCACACGGTTTTTCCATCGAGGCTGTCGAGCCGCGGCGCCATGGGAATCAGCTGGATCGCTGGTGGCGTCCCTTTCGGATTCAGCCCTTCGAATTTCTGTGCGCCTGCTGAGGCGGTGGGAGGCTTCGAGGTCTTACTTTTGACCTGCGCCTCGGCGTTTGTGCCGGCGAGCAGCGCCGGAGAAATCCCCAGCAGCCCCAACATTTTTCGTCGATTCATGGAAGGAACCTCCTGCGGCGACGCATTGCAATGGCAGGCTCGTCCGCTTGGAGCGGATGTTAGTCGCCCCTCACATCCGTTGTCAATCAACCTGCTTTGTGGGTGGTGTACTAGTTTCAAAAATCCAATATTGACTTCCCCCTGCCTGCGCGGTTGAATAGAAGATCATTATGAGTCCAGTACAAGAAGCTCCCAAAAGGCCAGCGGCGCTTATCCCTGGGCCTTTCACGCCGCTTCCGCATTTGGAATTCCTAAGAAGGGTCATGGCGAATGCGTTTCGTGCCGTGCGCCGTCGCTTGCATTCTCGGCAGAGATAAGCGTTCCAATCTCGCGTAACCCAAATTAGGACACTACCGCTTTGTCGGCGAACCGGGCTTTTTCCGGACACATCGAATTCGGCGCCGTCTACGTCATGCAGGGCGCGTTTGAAATTAATCTCCTCTCAGACTACAATTTGCCGCGTCGCAATCGGATAGAGGTGTGCATGCAGCCTGAACCGAACATGGATTTGGCACATTTGGGCCATTTGGAATTGCTGACTCCCAAGCCCGAAGAAAGTTTGCGGTTCTTCGTCGATGTGCTGGGGATGACTGAAAGCGGTCGGGAAGGGAACTCGGTTTTCTTGCATGCCTATGACGACTACGAGCGCCATTCGCTGAAGCTCACCGCGTCAAAATTGCCCGGCCTGGGACACGTTGCGTATCGCACGCGGAGCCAGCAGGCGCTGGATCGTCGCGTCGCTGCGTTAAAGGGATCGGGATTTGACGTCGGCTGGAATGATGGCGATCTCGCGCATGGGCCCGCATTTGTCTGCCAGGATCCCGATGGGCACAAGATTGAGCTTTATTACGAAACGCAGTGGTATGAAGCGCCGGAGGAGTTACGTCCAGCGCTGAAGAATCAGGCGCAGCGGTTTCCGGCTCGCGGAATCAACGTGCGCCGCCTCGATCATTGGAATGGCTTGGCCGTTGATATCAAAGCCAATCGCGAATTTTTCGAAAAGTATCTGGGCTTTCGGCTCACGGAACAAATCGTGCTGGACAATGGCTCCGAAGCCGCCTTGTGGATGACCTGCACCAATAAGAGCTACGATTTCGCTTATTCGCGTGATGATACCGGGACGAAGGGACGCTTTCATCACGTCACCTATGCCGTCAACAGCAGGGAAGAAGTGCTTCTCGCGGCGGATATTTTTCTCGAAAATGGCGTGTACATTGAAACGGGTCCGCACAAGCACGCGATTCAGCAAACTTTCTTCTTGTACGCGTACGAACCGGGCGGCAATCGCGTGGAAGTGGCCAATGCCGGTGCGCGCCTGATTCTTGCGCCGGACTGGAAGCCGATTCGCTGGACTGAGGCCGAACGCAAAAAGGGCCAAGCCTGGGGCCTGAAGACAATCGAATCGTTCCATACATACGGCACGCCGCCAGTCGAGGTGATCACCAAGAAGTGACACGTCCGCCGCCGCATCTGCTGCTTCTTCCCGGCTTGGTTTGCGATGATGCGATATGGGAACACCAGGCGAGCCACTTTTCTAAAATTACTACTGTTAGAATTCCGGACTACGGTTTGAGCGACTCGCTTGAAAAGATGGCTCAAGTCGTTCTGCGTGATGCGCCGGAGCGTTTCGCTGTCGCGGGGCATTCCATGGGAGGCCGCGTCGCATTCGAAATTATGAGGCGCGTGCCCGAGCGGGTAGCCGGTCTCGCTATCCTGGACAGCGCGTATCGTCCCCGTGCTGCGGGTGAAGCCGGCGAGGCCGAACGCGTCAGGCGATTCGCGCTACTCGAAGTGGCGCAATCGCAAGGCATGCGCGCCATGGCACGCGAGTGGATTCCGAAAATCGTCCATCCTGCGCGGCTGAAAGATGAACCCCTCATCAATTCCGTCGTCGAGATGATCGCCCGCGAAACTGCGGAAATCTTCACGGCGCAAATCAACGCCTTGCTCGACAGACCGGATGCTGCTCCGGTGCTTTCCGCGGTTCGCTGTCCAACAATGATTCTGTGCGGGCGTGAAGATCTGTGGAGTCCTCTCGCGGGGCATCGCGAGATGGCCGCGTTGGCGCCACAGAGCAAATTGGTGATCATCGAGAACTGCGCGCACATGGCACCGATGGAACGCCCCGAAGAAGTCAGCGCCGCGTTGGGCGATTGGCTCGACAGTCTCGGCCAGTCTCGCTGAGAATTCACGCGAGCGCGAGGCTACTTTCCCGGCAATCGAAAAAAGCGCTTGACACGATGATCGCGGCTGTTGTATTTAACCAATAGGTTAAATACGATAATGTCTCAAGATCATCTCAGCGCAACGTTTGCCGCGCTCGCCGATCCCACTCGTCGCGCGATCCTGGCTCGGCTGATTTCAGACGAGGCGTCTGTTACCGAACTGGCGCGGCCGTTTGAGATGAGCCTGCCGGCCGTGTCCAAACACTTAAAAGTATTAGAGCGCGCCGGGCTGATCGAGCGAAGCCGCGAGGCGCAGTGGAGGCCGTGCCGGCTTCACGCGGGCCCGCTGAAGGACGTTGCTGATTGGGTGGAACGCTATCGCCGCTTTTGGGAGGAAAGTTTCGATCGTCTCGACATTTATTTGGAGGAACTGAAGGCAAAGGAGAAGAGACATGGGCGCAAGCAACGCAGGAGCGAGTAAGGGCTCGAAGGCGACGGAACGCGAACTCGTTATCACGCGCGTGTTCGATGCACCTCGAGAACTCGTGTTTGACGCGTGGACCAAAGCTGAGCACCTGAAACACTGGCAGGGAGCGCCGCGCGGCTTCACGGTGACAAGCGACGAGTCAGACATCCGGCCGGGTGGGGGCTTTCGGATCTGCATGAGGTCGCCTGAAGGTGTTGACCATTTGCTGCAAGGATCCTATCGGGAGATCGTCAGGCCGGAACGGGTCGTATTCGCGCATGCCTGGCTTGACGCCGCGGGAAAGGCGACCCAGGAAACTCTAGTGACGATCACCTTCGTCGAGCGCGGCGAAAAGACTGAGATGACGTTGCGCCAGAGCGGATTCAAGTCGGATGAGGCGCGCGATGGGCACAGAATGGGCTGGACTAGCGCCTTCGATGTTCTCTCCGAGTACCTGGCCAAACAAGATGCTCAGGCATTCAAACGAAGTGAAAGCAGCGCTGGGCTACCCAGGGAAAGGGAAGTCACCATTACGCGAGTCTTTGATGCTCCGCGAGAAGTGGTGTTCAAAGCGTGGACTGATCCAAAGCAACTTGCGAAATGGTTTGGGCCGAAGGGATTTACGAATCCGGTTTGCGAGGCGGATGCGCGTGTCGGGGGCGCCTGGCATATCGTGATGCGCTCGCCGGGTGGGACCGAGCATCCGTGCGGAGGGGTGTATCGCGAAGTCGTCGAGCCCGAGCGGCTCGTTTTCACGAATATTGCCACTGACAAAGACGGAAATCCGATTCTGGACGGGCTTACTACCGTCATCTTCGAGAAGCACGAAGGCAAAACGAAACTTACTATGAAAACGCGTGCTACGGCCGTTGTCGACTACGCGACCGAGCACCTGAAGGGTATGGAAGCGGGCTGGACGCAAACCCTGGAGCGACTCGGTGAAGAGTTGGCGAGATCGTAAAGCCTTGCGGGCCGATCAAACAATTTTTACGCTTCAAATGCAGAAGATTGATATAACGGGCTTGAAGCAAGCCTACGATCACGCATAGCTCACTCGGCGGTGCCCTGAAAGTGCGGTCCGCCTTGAGGGAAACTAATTCTGCGTTCAATTCTCGAGTGCGAAAATGGAGGAGATGACAAATGGAAACGACTGCGCAAGCGGCCCCCGTCTCGAAGGGAATGCGCTGGACCGGATATATCATCAGCGGGCTGGTTGTGTTGTTTATGATTTTTGACGGTGTGACGAAAGTGATGAAAGTGCCGCAGGTAATTCAGGCTTCAGCGAAACTTGGATATGACACGGCGGCAATTGTTGCGATCGGCGCTACGCTGCTTGTTTGCACGGCGCTGTATGTGATTCCGCAGACCTCCATTTTTGGCGCGATTCTGCTGACAGGCTATCTTGGCGGCGCAGTTGACGCCAACGTGCACAGCGGCACGGCGCTTTTTAATATTTCGTTCCCAATTATTTTCGGGGTGCTGGTCTGGCTGGGAATTTATTTGCGGGATCAGCGGCTGCGCGCTTTAGTGCCGCTGCGAAGTTAGCGTGCTTGTGGGCGACGCGCTGCTCGCGATCGGAAGTGAATATTATCGACGCGCAAATCAATGCCTTGCTCGAACCGGCCTGACGTTGCGCCGTGCTCCGCGGATTGACGCACGCTTTGTGCCCCACTAGAATCTCAACTCGGAGATACGAAGGGCGAACCGGCGCATATCTTGGAGAAAGGTTTCAACTAGCCGCGAACATGATCATCGACTCTCACCAGCACTTCGTTCGTCTTGCGCGTCACCCGGAAGTGGAGGGCTTTCGCCAAGCGCAACTTTCCGGAAAGAATCCGGATGTGGTTCCCAACATCGCCGATGCTGACGTTAAAAAGAGTCTGGAACAGGTCCTCAGCCTGATGGATTCGCGTGGCATCGATGTGGCATTCGCTTCTCCCCGTGCGAAAGCCATGGCGACACATGAAGGAACTACGGAACAGAACGCGGTGTGGGCCGATCTCAATAACGGACTTATCCTTCGCGCCTGTCAGTTGAATCCCGGCCGCTTTGCGCCGGTAGGAATGCTCGGACAACATCCTTCGTGTCCGTCCGGGGAGGTGGCGAAACAGGTCGAGCGTTGGACCAAGGAGGGTTTCATCGCGTTCAATTTCGATCCCGATGGCACCGGCGGCCGCTGGCAGAACCAGCCCTTTACCGGGAAGCACAATTATCCGGTTTTCGAAGCGGCGCAGGAGCTGGATGTGCCGCTCGTGCTGCACGGCAGCGAATCGATCAACAAGAACTTCCCGCATACGGCCGTCCAATATTTGGTCGCCGACATTACGGGCTTCGTTCAACTAATGATGGCGAAAGATTTGTTCCGGGACTTTCCGCGTCTGCGCTTTCTGATCCCGCATGCGGGCGGCGCGTTGCCCTGCCAGATCGGGCGTTGGAGGGCGATCGCGAAGTACCAAAGTTGGGCCAGCCCGGACGAACTCCTCGGCAACGGCAACGTTTTCGTGGATACCTGCGTATACAATCGCCTTAACATGCAGATGTTATTTGACGCCGTCCCGCTCGACAACATCCTATTCGGCTCGGAGTGCGATGGTGCGTTCCCCGGCGTAGTTAATGACGAGACGCACGATCATTACGACAACACGCGGCGCTATGTGGACGATTCGAAGCTGAACGCCAGCGACAGGAACCGAGTCTATGTCATCAACGCGCGGCGGGTTTATCCGCATGCGAGCCGTTGGGTTGAAGCGGAGCGGAGTCTGGGTAAGGCGTAGAAGCTAAGTTCCGGCCTCCACGGTGGTGCAGCGATTGACGCCGCGCTTTGGCACCGTCTAGAATCCCAATCCGAGTCTCTGAGGGGCCACTTTTGCGGCTATAAAGCGAAGACGGCGATCGAGAGAGTCCAGTATAGGGAAGCGTATCAGTGCGTCTTCCAGCATGTGATTGAGGAGCTTTCATGAGCAAAGCGGTTGTAGTGAAGCACATCGACCAGCCGGAGCAGGCTGCCGTGGCGGCGCTTGAGAAATATGGCGTATCGACGGTCCACGAAGCGCAGGGACGTTACGGATTGCTCGCGTCTTACATGCGTCCCATTTATCCGGGCGCGGCGATTGCGGGCAGCGCGGTGACGGTTTCATTGCCACCGGGGGACAATTTGATGATCCATGTGGCTGTCGAAATGTGCACGCCCGGCAGCATTCTCGTAGTGGCCCCCACATCGCCCTGCACCGACGGTTATTTCGGCGAGCTGCTAGCCACTTCGCTTCGCGCTCACGGTGCAAAGGGTCTGGTGATCGAAGCCGGGGTGCGCGATGTTGGTCCTCTTACTCAGATGAAGTTTCCGGTCTGGAGCCGCGCGGTGCATTCGCAAGGCACGGTGAAGGCTACGCTTGGCTCGGTGAATGTTCCGATTGTGTGCGCCGGTGCGGCGATCAATCCGGGCGACGTGATTGTCGCCGATGACGATGGCGTGGTAGTCGTCGAACGAGCGGAGGCGGCTAAAGTGGCCGCGGCATCGAAACAGCGCGTGGACAAGGAAGATATAGTTCGCGAACGGCTCGCGAAAGGCGAGCTGGGCCTGGATATCTACGGCCTGCGCGCGAAGCTGAAAGAAATGGGGCTCGAATATCGTTAAGTATAAAGACGGCCGATTTTCGAGGCTAAGGGAAAATAGTCGCCTACTGGGCCGCCAGCAACCCGGGAGGTACCCGTGACTAGATCCGTTCTTGCAAAACTGATTCTGTCGTCTCTGCTGTTTCTGGCCTTCACCTGCTTTTCTTTCGGGGACGCGAAAACCCCCTTACTGCTCCAGACTCCCACGATCAGCAAGAACCAGATCGCATTTGTGTATGGTGGAGACATTTGGATCGTGGGCAGGGAAGGAGGCGAGGCGCAACGGCTAGTCACCGGCCGGGATCTGGAGAGCGGGCCTATCTTTTCTCCAGATGGGTCGATGGTAGCGTTTAGCGGCAACTACGACAGCAACGTCGACGTGTACGTGGTGCCGTCGACAGGTGGCGAGCCGCGAAGGCTCACTTATCATCCCGGCGATGATATTGCCGTCGGGTGGACTCCGGATGGCAAGAGTGTCCTCTTCCATTCGCATCGCAATAGCACCAACGATCCGGACAAGCTTTTCACCGTTCCGGCATCCGGCGGATTCCCTACGGAGCTTCCACTCGATATGGCCGAAGAAGGCTCGTACTCGCCGGACGGATCGCAGATCGCTTACGTTCCCGTTTTTCAGTGGGAACCTGACTGGAAGGGATACCGCGGGGGGCAAACGACGCCGGTTTGGATCGCGAAGCTGGCTGATTCGAGCGTGGTGAAAGTGCCGCGCGAGGAGTCGAACGATCGCAACCCGATGTGGGTCGGCAAGACGGTTTATTTTCTCTCGGACCGCGACGGTCCGACGACGCTTTTTGCTTACGACACGGAAACCCAAAAAGTCTCTCGCGCGATCGAGAACAAAAACGGATTCGGGATCAGCTCTGCTTCAGCGGACGACCGATCGATCGTGTATTCGCAATTCGGCGCGCTGCACGTGTACGAGCTTTCAACCCACCAGGAGAAAGCGATCTCCGTAACTGTTTCGGGCGACATGCCGCAATTGCTGCCGCATTGGGAAAAAGTTGCGAAGCACGTTCTGAATTCCGGCATCTCGCCCACTGGCGCTCGCGCCGTTTTCGAAGCGCACGGCGAAATCCTGACGGTTCCCGCGGAGAAGGGAGACGTGCGCGACATTACCAATAGTCCCGGTGCAGCGGACCGGGATCCTGCGTGGTCGCCGGATGGAAAATCGATCGCCTACTTTTCGGATGCGTCTGGAGAATATGAACTCTACATACGAGATCAGAAGGGCCTCGAGCCAGCTCGAAAGATCAGTCTCAGCAGTACCCCATCATTCTATTACTCGCCGACATGGTCGCCCGACAGCAAGAAGATCGCCTACTCGGACAAGTTTCTGAATCTTTGGTATGTGGATGTGGATCATCCCACGCCAGTAAAAGTTGATAAAAATCTGATGGAGTTTAACGAAAACGATTTTGGTCAACAGTGGTCGCCAGACAGCCAATGGATCGTTTACACCAAGGTGCTTCCGAATTATTTGCACGCGGTGTTCGTCTACTCGCTAACTACCGGCAAGGGCACGCAGATCACGGACGGAATGAGCGATTGCCGTTACCCCGGTTTCGACAAGGATGGGAAGTACATTTATTTCGCGGCAAGCACCAACACGGGATTGAGCGCCGCGGGATTGGACATGTCGAGCGATCAGCATCCGGTGACGCTGAGCGTGTATGTCGCCGTGCTGCGGAAGGAATTGCCTTCGCCGATTCCGCCCGAGAGCGACGAGGAGAAGGGACCGGAAAGCAAGCCTTCCGGGACAGAACCAGACCAGGGAAAAACGGAACAAAAGGCCGACGAGAAGAAAACAGGTGATGAAACCGCGCCGAAGCCGGCCGAAAAACCAAAGGAACCGCCGAAGGTTACCATCGACTTCCCCGACATTCTGCAGCGGATTTTATCTCTGCCGATCCCGGCGGCGAATTACGTGAGCATGTCGGTTGGGAAGGAGGGCGAGCTTTTTCTGGTGGAAGCGCCTGTCGTGCTTGGCGACCAATTCCCGCCACCATTGACCGTTTCGAAGTTCGATATGAAGACGCGCAAGACGGATAAGCTGATCAGCGGCGTCGCGGCCTTCTCGCTCTCGGACAACGGCGAAAAAATGCTCTACAAACAGGGCGATGATTGGTTCATCGCCGAAACGAGCAAGGCGCCGGAGGCCGGAAAAGGGAAGTTGAAGACGGAGGACATGGAAGTATCTGTAGAGCCGCGCGAAGAATGGGACCAGATGTATCACGAAGTCTGGAGGATCGAGCGGGATTTTTTCTACGACCCGCACTATCACGGGCTCAATTTGCCTGCGGCGGAAAAGGAGTTCGCGGTCTTTCTACCAGGCATCGCGAGCCGCGGAGACCTCAATTACCTGTTTCGAGAAATGCTCAGCTACATGTCGGTTGGTCACATGTTCGTGCGCGGCGGGATCGAACCGGACACTCCCCACGTGAGCGTTGGGCTGCTCGGGGCGGATTATTCAATTGAAAACGGGCGCTACCGTTTCCAAAAAATCTATAGCGGAGAAAACTGGAATCCGAAACTCCAAGCGCCTCTTACGCAGCCGGGCGTAAATGTGAAGGCGGGCGACTATCTGCTTGGAGTGAATGGACGGGACATTAAATCTTCCGACGAACTTTACATTTTTTTCCAGGAAACCGCGGGCAAGCAGGTGACTCTGAAGGTCGGTCCAAATCCGGATGGAAGGGGATCCCGCGAAGTGGACGTGGTGCCCCTGGCAGACGAAGACGACATTCGGAATCTGGATTGGATTGAGAGCAATCGGCGCAAGGTGGATGAATTGAGCGGCGGCAAGCTCGCGTATGTCTACTTGCCGGATACGGAGGCTGGGGGATACGCGAATTTCAATCGCTACTTCTTCGCGCAGGTCGGCAAGGAAGGCGCGATTCTGGACGAGCGGTTCAACCACGGCGGCCAGCTTGCGGACTACATCGTCGATTACCTGCGGCGGGAGCCGATGGATATGGTGGTGACGCGCGAGGGCATCACAACGTACGATCCGGCGATGGCGATCTACGGTCCGAAGGTGATGATCATCAATCAGTTTGCCGGCTCCGGTGGCGATGCGCTGCCTTGGATGTTTCATAGGCAGGGCATAGGCACGCTGGTGGGAGTTCGAACGTGGGGCGGGCTGGTTGGAATTGGAGGCTATCCGGAATTGATGGATGGGGGGCGTGTGACAGCACCGCGGCTCGCTATTGCCGGATTGAAAGGTTCGTGGGAAGTGGAGAATCACGGGATCGCGCCTGATATCGAGGTTTGGCAGGATCCGAAACTCGTGCGCGAAGGCCACGACCCGCAATTGGAGCGGGCCGTCGCCGAAGCGATGCAACAGTTGAAGGAGCATCCGCTGCCGAAATACGAACGGCCGCCCTACACTTCGCATCATCCCGAGTTGCCGTCCGTGCCATAGACGGCCTGGCGCGCGAAAGCAGCGAACGCGGCCGCGAATATCAGCAAAACGAGGGACATCCATTGACTGAAACCGAAATCCTAAATATGGAGCAGGCGTGCGAAGCGCTCGCCATTGAATACGCTGAAATCGTGGATGCGCAAGCCTACGAGCGCCTTGGTGAAATTTTCACGGAGGATGCGACGCTCGTTCGGCGGGCAACGGCCCAGGAAACAGTTCGCGGTTTGGAGAACATCATCGCTTCTTTTACGTCACGCCCGCGCAACCGGCTTACTTATCACATCATGTCCAATATTCGGGTGCGCGTGGAAACGCCGGACACCGCCGGCGGAATTTGTCGCGTGCTGCTTTTCACTTCCGATACTTCCGAGCCGCAAACGCCCGAAGGAAGAAAAGTTGCGCCCAAGCAGTTGATGGGCACCTATCACGACCGCTATATCCGCACGAAAGACGGCTGGCGATTTACGGAACGTCGCGGCGATATTTTATTTCACACGTAGGCTTATGGGTCCCGAACCAATTCGGCGCGTGGCGATCGTCGGCTTCGGCGAAGCAGGCGGCATCATCGGAAGCGATCTTGCGGCGCAGGGCGTCGAGGTATCGGTTTTCGATATTTTGCTGCACGGGAAAGAAACGCGCGACGCGATGCTGGCGAAGGCTCGCGCAAGCAAGGTGCAGGCGAAAGAAAGCCTCGCCGATTGTTTGCGGGACGCGGAGCTGGTGATTTCCGCTGTGACGGCGTCTGCTTCGCTAGAAGTGGCGCGAGACTCCGCTAGAAGTATGCGTCCTGGTCAAATTTTCATGGATATCAATTCCGTATCGCCCGGGACGAAGCGCGCCGACGCTGCGCAGATTGAACGGAGCGGCGCACATTATGTCGAGTGCGCGGTGATGGCGGCGCTGCCTCCGCAGCGGTTGAAGGTGCCGATGCTGCTGGGCGGAAAATACGCGGCTGGACTTTCGCCGCGACTGGCACTGCTGGGGATGAATGCCACCGCTGTGAGCGAAAAGATTGGCGTGGCGTCCGCGGTGAAGATGTGCCGGAGCGTGATGATCAAGGGAATGGAAGCGCTGGCGGTGGAGTGTCTTTTTGCTGCGCGCCGTTACGGTGCGGAAGACGCGGTGCTGGCGTCGCTTGATGCCACCTATCCGCAAATGGGATGGCGAGACAAGCTGCCGGATTATCTTGTGAGCCGCGTGGCAGAGCACGGAAAGCGGCGCGCAGCAGAAATGCGTGAGGTGGCCGAGTCGCTGCGCGATGTGGGAATCGACCCGCTGATGGCCGAAGCGACAGCGGAGCGGCAGGATTGGCTGGTTGATGCAATGATCGAAGAGAATCTCAAGTACAAGAACATCACCCCGTTTTCCTGGGTTACGCTTGCGGAAAGGCTGAGCGCAGCCTCATCGGCAAAAAGAAAATGAGCCGGTCGCTGGAGGAGAAGTTTCCACTTAGAAGAACCAGAAGCGTTTGCGACGGCGCAGTCGTGGGGGCTCGGAGTTGTTCGCAACCAAGTCGTCAGGGAGCTCGGGAACGTAGGGAAGCGGACGCCCTTCGAAGGCGGCCTGCGGGTTATCCGTCAGCAAGGCGCGTGCAACGTCTTCACCATGCGCCGCGGCGAGGTGATCGAAGGTTTCCTTCAATCGCAGCGGCCGCGAAGTGACGTTGTGTGCGTCGCTGGCAACGAAGTGGACGGCTCCCTCAGCCAACCAGCGCTCAGCCATTTCCTGCGCGGATTTTCCGAATTTTCCCCACAGCGATTGCGCGGTGATCTGCACGTAGCAGCCTTGGGCGAGCCACTTGTAGAGGCGCTCGGGCTGGGCGCGGATCAGAGGGTTGCGCTCCGGATGCGTTACGATCGGGCGCAAGCCGGCGAGCTGCAATTCGTGCAGGGACTGATCCAGCGACGGCGGAATCGAGTAATCGGCGAACTCGACCAAAAGATAATTTTTTTGATTAAGCGTGTAGCGCGCGGAATCGTGCTTGATGTCCTGCAAATTTTCAAAGCTTAAATGGAAATCGCAACCCGTGGCCAGGACCAGGCGTTCCGCGAAGATGGCCTGAAGTTCATCGCGGCGCTCGCGTACCAAGCGCGGACTGAAGCGAAAGTTTGGGCTGGCGTGGGGCGTTCCGATGACGTGGGTAACGCCGTCGGCGATGGCCATTTCGCCCATCGCCTGCGCGATTTCGAGGGACTCGGCGCCGTCGTCGATGCCGGGAAGTATGTGGCAATGAATATCCACCATCGCCAGCCAGAATAGCGCAGGGTAAAAGCGATCACAACGCGAGGAGGCCGCGCCGCGCCAAAGTGGTACCCACCCCTGCCACTGTGGTTACAACGACCTGCCATGCTTCGATGAAATGGGCATGCTTGTTCATCGGCATCTGCGAACGACGCGACAACTTCGCTTGGCTTGACATAGCCGAACTCGGCAGAGACTGAATAAGGTTCCGTGGAGGCGCAGGAGGCCCGCGTCTGCGATACTGAAAGAGAGGGTGGAGCCTAAGAGGCGCGCACAAGCTGAGAGAGGACACGGGGGGAAAGGGAGGCACAACGATGAAAGCAATTGCAATTATACCGGGCACGGCGGGATCAAGGATTGTGGAGCGGCCGGAGCCGTCAATCGGCGCGCCCAACGACGTAAAAATGAAAATCATCCGCGTGGGCATCTGCGGCACGGATCGCACGGAGGTATCGGGAGGACGAGCGGACGCGCCCGAGGGCCAAAAGGAACTCGTGATCGGCCACGAGATGTTTGGCCAAGTAATCGAAATCGGGGCAACGGTGAAGCGCGTGAAGGTGGGAGACTTCGCGGTGTTCACCGTGAGGCGCGGATGCGGCGAGTGCGCGCCCTGCAATATGGGCCGAGCTGACATGTGCCAGACCGGGAAGTACAAAGAGCGAGGCATTCACGGGCTGGACGGTTACCAAACGGAATTCGTGGTGGATAAAGAAGATTACGCGGTACAGGTGCCGGCCGAATTGGCGGCCGTGGGAGTGTTGATCGAGCCGCTGACGATCGTGGAGAAAGCGATTGACGAGTCAACTCGGTTGCAGATAGCGCGCTCTCCGGAAGCGGCGATTACGCCGGACTGGATCTTCGGGCGGCGTTGTTTGGTGGCCGGACTCGGGCCGGTGGGCCTGCTGGCGGCGATGGCCTTGCGGTTGCGGGGAGCGGAGGTTTACGGTTTGGATGTGGTGGACGCCGCGAGTGCCCGTCCCCAATGGCTGGATAAAATAGGAGGGCGATACGTTGACGGGCGGCAGGTACCCGCGAACGAAGTGGCGAAAAAAGTGGGCGCGATGGATTTTGTCCTCGACGCCACCGGTATTGCCTCGCTGGAGTTCAACATTTTGGATGCGTTGGGGCGAAACGGAATTTATGTTTTAACCGGTATTCCGGATGGCGACAGGCCGCTGCAAATACCCGGCGGAGAATTGATCCGGCAACTGGTGCTGGATAATCAGGTGATGCTGGGCAGCGTGAATGCCGCGCGCGGACATTTTCAAATGGCGGTGAACGATTTGTCTCGCGCGCAGCTGCGCTGGAAAGATCATGCGGCGGCGCTGATCACCAATCATTATCCGTTCGCGCAGTTTGCCGAGTCGGTAGGGAAGCACCCGCCGGACGCCATTAAGGAAGTTGTCGAATGGGCACAGGCCGCTAGCGCGGGGCGCTGAGGGAATGGTGCGCGGCTGGCAGGTAGAGAAGCCCGATTCGCGCCATGTCGATGGAGACCCTGAAAGGATGCCGGCGGATTTGAGCCGCGACGCGGGACCGAATCGACGCAGTACGAGGATACGAATAGAATCTTTACACCGCAGACCAAAACGATGCAAGTGGTTGTTGGTGTAAAGAAAAATCGTCCACGGTGAACGGGTGGTTTTGGGTGTTTTTAGGGGCACAGCGTGCTGTGCCCTACAAACGCGAAGGCGAGGAAAAAACGCCGGCGGGACGCCGTTCAAGGCACGCCGACGCTACAAGAATTCACCGCTCGCGGAAATTCGGCTCGGGGCGCTGGGTAAATCGAGAAATCTCTGGCAAAATATTCGGCGATGACAGAGCACACCGCGAATCCCATCTTCAACGGAAACAAACTGAAACTCGGCACCTTCTGCACGAATACTATCGCGAACATGACATTCGTTCCCGAGGTGCTCTATCCGACGTGGCAAAACACGCTTGCGGCGGCCCTCGTGGCGGACAAAGCGGGCCTTGAAGCAATCGTCCCGATCGCGAGGTGGAAGGGTTATCTCGACGGCAAGCCGAGCCATCCGACGAATGACGTATTGGATGTTTTCGCGTGGGCCGCGGCGATGGCGCAGGCTACGCGATACACATGCGTTTTCGCTACGTCGCATGCGCCCACGATGCATCCGCTGCTCGTCGCCCGGCAGTGCGCAACAATCGATGCGATCTCGGGCGGCCGGTTCGCGCTAAATGTGGTTGGCGGCTGGAATCGCCGGGAATTCGACATGTTCGGCATCGAGCTGGTGGAGCACGACCAGCGCTACGTTTACCTGGAGGAATGGCTGCGGGTGGTGAGAAGGCTATGGACCGAGCCGGGCGAATTCGACGAGAACTCGAAATTTTTTCACATGAAGAAGGCGATCTCGCGTCCTCAGCCATTGCAGAAAGGCGGAGTCCCGATCATGAATGCGGCGCTTTCACCGGTCGGCATGCGCTTTTCGGCGAAGAACTCGCAGATCGGGTTAATCAGCCCGCGCGGGGATACTCCGGAAGAGTGGCGGCC
This sequence comes from Candidatus Acidiferrales bacterium, assembly GCA_036520875.1. GTDB lineage: Bacteria > Acidobacteriota > Terriglobia > Acidiferrales > UBA7541 > Palsa-295. Next base: position 27,091 of record DATDIT010000027.1, on the reverse strand, counting down.
GGCAGTAGAAAATTACAAGAAGATGGCGCGCGAAGAATTCGGCCGGGAAATCCAGCTTTGGACGAACGTATCAGTGGTGCAGCGCGACACGAAGAAAGAAGCAGAAGAATACCTGCATCGCTATGCGGTGGAATACCTCGATAACGAGGTGATGGACAGCATCATGGCGACGATCAGCGCCGAGAACAATATTCCGGCTGGCTCCGAGCAGCTTGCAGCGATGCGCAGGCGAATGGCGGTGGGCGCGGGGCATCCTCTGATCGGGACGGCGCAAAGCATCGCCGAGGAATTGGAACGCATGTCCAATGTGGGACTCGATGGCGTGATCATGACATGGCCCGATTATATCGACGGCGTGAAACGCTTTACGCAAGAGGTGTTGCCGCTGCTGGAGCAGGCTGGCCTGCGCAAGCCGTTTGCGTCGCGAGACGGTGGCTAGTGCGTCTGTGGCTTTCGCATGAAGACGGAAGGGTCTTTTAGCAATTCCTCGTATCGTTGCATGTCCTGGTTGTTTTCCACGCATTCGTATTCGCGGATGCGGGTTCCGGGGCGCAGCATGAGCGTGCCGTGGCGCGTCCAAGGGGCGGTAAGGACGACGGGATCCTCGACGGTGTCCTCGTAGACGATCGTATTTTCATCCACGCGGGTGAACTTCTCGACGACGTGGAGCTTTTCGCTGTGAATGGTTCCAGTGCCGGAGAGCCAAGTTTTATCATTGAAGCCGGTCACGTCCACAACCAGCGTATTGCCTTCCCAGTGGCCTACTGAATCGCCCATGTAGCTCGGCTCGAGGTCATCGGGGTGCTTGGCGTCAATCGGGATGATGCGGAAAACGTGAAAGACCTCGAACAGCAGGACGACGGTTTTGGGAGTCTGCACGATCTCCATCGGGAATAGGCCCATAAGCGTGGTTCGGGGCGTGCCGGGCGGGAGGCAACGAACCATCGGCTCGTCAATCCCGCGGCGGTTGTAGGCTTCGACCACCTTCGCCGCCGCCCACGGTTGATAAGGCGGCTTTGGCTGCGGGCCTTTGATCGCGTAGGGAGTAATCGGGCCGCTCTCGCCAAGCGGACCATCGCCGCTGTTGGTGTCTTCCCAAGTGCCGATGCGGTCGCTACCGCCTTGCCATACTCCGGTCATATCCGGATGACCATCATTCGCGCGGGGCACGTTTGGGCTAACGGGCGGCGGATAGGCATAGGGCTGGGAGGTATTCTGCGCCGAGGATGTCTGCGTCGCGGAGTTTTGCGCGGGGGAATTCTGCTGAGCGGTCAAACTCACGGGTAAAATCAGCAGCGCGGCACTGGCAACGATCACGAGATTATTTTTCATCACAGGCCTCTTCCGCTAGTTCGAGGGCGGTACAGCAACTTGCGGGGCGGGTCCTCCGCCACCTATGCCGGGCGCAGGGCCAAAATAATATTTCTTGCCATCCTGACAAGTGACGGACCGCGCGTGACCCCACGAACCGCCGGTTCGCGCCTGCCAGCCGAAAATGGTGATCGTGTCTCCGGCTTTGATGGTCGCGTCGCGCTTCCATCCGGTTCGGTAAAGAACGCCGGGGGGATAGCCTTCGAACTTCCAGTTTGTGACTTTGCCGCTGGGGTCTTTCACATCGATGTAGATGAAGCTGTGAGGATTGGTCCACTCGATGCTGGAGATGACACCCGTCAACGTGACGGGCTTGTTGGCATCGTACTCAACGCCAAACGAGTGGTGCGCGCGAGTGGGCGCGGCCGCGGCCAGCAATAAACAAGGAATCGCAAAACAGATGGCGAGAGGCCTCGGTCTCATTCCCCACCCCTCTACTCGGCTGCGACTATATTCGTGGCCGCAGCCGGAATCAAGCGAAAGGGTTGACGCACCTGCCCTGAGGTCATGCAAGACGGCGAAGCAGACCGTTATGGAGCGAAGCCTTAGATCAGAGCACCGCCGCTGACGTCCAAGTATTGCCCGGTGACCCACCTGGCGTCATGCGATGCGAGAAACGCTGCCGCATCGGCGATGTCGTCCGGTTGCCCGACTCGACCAAAGGCGGAGGCAGAGCTAGCGAATTGGCGGCCTTTCGGGTCGCTGAGAATGTTAGCGGACATGTCAGTCTCCGTGAAACCAGGAGCTAGTGAATTGACTGTGATATTTCGTGCGCCAAGCTCTTTAGCGAGTTCTAGTGTGAGGATATTCAGCGCACCTTTCGTCATCGCGTAAGCAGCCTTCTGTGGAAAGGCAACGCGCGTGACGGCTGACGAAATATTTATGATGCGGCCTCCGTCGCGGAGGCGTGGCAGAGCCTTCTGGCTGACGAAGAACGGGATTTTTGCATTCAGCGCAAACACCTCGTCGTAAGTTTGTTCGGTGGCCGTCGCAACTGCGGAGTCGGGAGCGACGCCAGCATTGTTGACCAGAATATCGAAGCGGTTCGCTCCAGTTCGCTTGGTTAGTTCCGAGTCAAGGGTTTTGAAGAGCTGCTCGACGCTCTCGACGGAGCCCAGGTCGATGCCAATTGCGAACGCGGTGCCGCCCGCCGCCTCGATTTCGCGGACGGTGCTTTCCGCGCTCTTCTGATTGCGCCCATAGTGCACGGCTACCAGCGCGCCGTCGCGTCCGAGTCGAACGGCGATTGCGCGACCGATGCCGCGACTTGCACCAGTTACGACTGCAATTTTCCCCTTCAATGAATCGCTCACGCTTTTGTCCCCTTTCCATCCAAATCGTCAGATTCCCGCCCGACGCAAATCTTGCGCCATGGTGCGTAGCAGACTAGATGAGGCGATGGTCAAGCAAGATTCAAGCGAGCGGATGGGGCTGGGGGGAAAGCAGATCCCTCTCCGCGTCCCGCGCCCGCAAAACACGCGGTAAAGACAGGACGCGGGACTTCGGTCGGCATGACAGCAATCAGCAGGAATGCGCCTAGGAGATGTGGCGCTCGAGAATCTTAACGATCTGTTCTTTCGGAACGGCGCCGACGAGTTGATCGGCAACTTGACCGCCCTTGAAAACCAGCAGTGTGGGAATGCCGCGAATGCTGAACTTGGCGGGGACGTTCATATTTTCATCGACGTTGAGCTTTACGACCTTGATTTTGCCGGCATGTTCGCGCGCGACCTCTTCGACGGTGGGCGTGAGCATGTGGCATGGGCGGCACCAATCCGCCCAGAAATCGACCATTACGGGTTGGGTCTTGCTGGCTTCAATGACGTCGGCCTGGAAGCTGGCATCACTGACTGATTGAATGTTGTCTGACATTTTTTCCTCGTATGGCGGCGACCGGTTGAGGGCCGGGGCAAACCGCCTCTATTTAGATGATGCTGCGCCTCTTGGGATTCGCGACCGCTTGGCTGCCTCATACAGTGTGACATAGGTAGCCGCTGAAACCTTCCAGGAGAAGTCCTTTTTCATGCCATTTGCTTGAACCGCCCGCCACATCTCTGGATCACGGTGAAGGTTCAACGCCGTGCGAATACAATCAAGAAGAGCCTTCGGTTCGTACGGCTCGAACTTGAAGCCAGTCCCCTGGTGAGTCTTAGAGGAAAAGCTTTGAATGGTGTCGTCAAGTCCCCCGGTCGCGCGCACAACTGGAACCGTTCCATAGCGCAAACTGTATAACTGGTTTAATCCAGAAGGCTCGTATCGGGACGGCATCAGGAAAATATCCGAACCGGCTTCGACCTTGTGGGCCAGCGCGTTATCGTACCCGATTTTGACCGCGACGCGCGCTGAATATTTGTCGGCAAGGCCTCTGAAGAGTTTTTCGTATTCGGGCTGGCCGGTCCCCAGAGCTACGAGTGCGAGATCTTCTTTCATGAGGGCGGGAGCAATTTCTGCGATCAAGTCAAAGCCCTTTTGGTCGACGAAACGGGAGACGATTCCGGCCAGGGGACGGCCGATATTTTCTTCGGGTAGCCCGAACGCAGCGAGGAGATCTTTTTTGCAGGATTTCTTTCCCTCCAAGTTGCTGACTGAATACTTTTGCGCGATGAAGGTATCGATTTCCGGGCTCCACTGAGAGTAATCCACTCCATTTAGAATTCCGACGAGGCGATCGGAACGCTTGCGGATCACACCTTCGAGACCAACGCCGAATTCCGGAGTTTGAATTTCCTTTGCGTAGCGGCGGCTCACGGTGGTCAGATAATCGGCGTAGATCAAACCCCCCTTGAGGAAGTTGACCTTGCCGTAGAATTCAAGGGAATCCATGGTGAAGAGATTGTCAGGGAGGCCGATGGCCCGCATCGCGAGCCGAGGAAAAATCCCCTGGTAGGCGAGGTTGTGAATCGTCAAGACGACTGGAAGCGAGCGGACGACCGGATCTTGAGCGTGCTGGGTGCGAAGTATCAGGGGCACAAGGGCCGATTGCCAGTCATGGCAGTGAACCACGTCCGGAAGCCACACGCGCTTGATGCATTCGATGGCGGCGCGCGAAAATTCCGCGAAGCGCTCGGGGTTGTCCGGATAGTCGCCGGTTTTATCTCCGTAGAGTTGAGGGCGGTCGAAGAACGGAGGGTCATCCACAAAAAGATAGCGAACTCCGCCGACCGGCTGGCCCTCCAGGATCGCGGGAAAGCGCAGCCTATCGCCCAGTGCGACGGTTACGCTGGAAATCAGAACTGACTTGGCCTTATTACCGCGATAGCGCGGCAGCAGCACCACAACTTCGTGTCCCATCTCATGCAGCGCTTTGGGTAAACCATCGACGACGTCCGCGAGGCCACCGGTCTTTGAATACGGAAGTCCTTCGGAGGCTACGAAGAGGATTTTCATGGGCGATGAACTGCAATTAAAACGGTAACGGACGGCTGGTGAGGCGTCAAGCACAACGCCGAAGGTGCGTTCCGCGAAGACACAACTCGCCGGAGGATTCGCGAACCTTGCTAAACTGGCGCGCGATGACGCGACAGCGGATGGGACAGCATTTTCTGACGGGGGAGAGTTGGCAACAGCGGATTTTAGCTGCCCTGCCGCGCGAGAAGGATGAGACCTGGATCGAAATCGGAGCGGGCCACGGGGAGATGACGCGTCTGCTTGCGGAGCGTTCGCGGCGTTTGATTGCGATCGAGGCGGATTTGGGGTTAGCGCGGAGTTTGCAAGATGCTCAGCGACGACGGCCTGATGACTGGCGCGGCGTGGAGGTTGTTACCGGAAACGTGCTGGAAATGGATTTGGCTGAATTGGCGGGCGGAAAATTTCGTGTATATGGAAGTTTGCCGTATTACATCACGTCTCCGATTCTTCACCTGTTTTTCGGCTGCGCCGAAATGCTGAAATCAGCGCACATCGTGATTCAACTTGAGGTGGCCGAACGTGTGGTAGCGGAGCCGGGCAGGCGCGACTATGCTTATCTTTCCGCAGCCTGCCAATTTTATACGCGACCGGAGATTGTCTTCCGGATTCCTCCGGGCGCATTTCGACCTCCGCCGCGCGTAACATCCGCGCTAGTGAGCATGACAGTGCCGGGGGAGCGGTCGACGCTCAAGGTAGGCGACGAGGCCGAGTTTCTCAAGTTCGTGCAGATATGTTTTTCTCACAAGCGGAAAACTCTGAAGAACAACTTGCAGGCGATCGCTTCAGCTCAGTCTATTCGCGACGCGCTGGCGGCCAGCGGGCAGCGCCCGGACGCACGGGCCGAACAACTTTCACTCGCGGACTTTGCGTCGCTCTTTTCGAGCCTGCGATGAAGCGGATGACGAAGGTGAAGTTTCGATTTCGACGCGGGGATGCATTAGGAGACAGAATCCTCAACAACTGCGCGCAAGCGGTCGGGCCGGTCGGTCATGATCCCGTCGATGCCGGTTTGGATCAGCGAGCGCATCTGCTTCGGATCGTTGACCGTCCATGCGACCACCTGCAGGTCGGCAGCATGGGCTCTATCCACCAGTTCAGAAGTGACCAAGTCGGCACGAGGGCAGAGTTGGCGCGCGCCCAGTTCCGTCGCCGTCTGAACCGGGTCGGGCTGTGCGTGGTCGAAGAGGAGGCCCATCATGATCCCTGGGTCCAGCTTGGGCAGAGGCGCCAGCGTGGATGTGTCAAAGGAAATCACTACAGTTCTGGCTGCATTTTCAGCGCTCTGCAGCGCCCCTACCAGCGCGTGATGCATGCCCCAGGCTGCTCCGTGCTTTATCTCAAGGTAAAAAACCACGTCATGTGTGCGCGCAAAAGTGAGGATTTCCTCGAGTGTAGGAATTCTCTGGCCCGCAAACTGGCGGTCGTACCACTTACCAACGTCGAGGGCGCGGAGTTCCGCCAGGGTGTGGTCTCGTACCGGCCCGCGACCATTGGAAGTGCGTTCCAGGGTTTCGTCGTGAATGGCGACGAACCGGGCGTCGCGAGTGAGATGCAGGTCGGTCTCGATGAATCCAGCTCCTAATTGCACGGCGCGCTCAAATGCGGCCATAGTGTTTTCGGGCGCATAGCCCGAGGCCCCACGGTGAGCGATGATCCAAGGCAAGCGCATGAGCCGCACATGCTAGCAGATTCGATCGGGCATCTCGCTGCTGATACCGTGCCCTTTTGCGAGGATTGCAATGCGGCGCGAGGCTCGGTACTAGGACGCTTGGAGGTCCTAGGCCGAAAGTTCCGAATGTGCAAAACGGTTCCGCGATGAGAATACGGGTGCCGGTTCGTTGCATCTAGGCTAATGGAAGTGCGGGTTGGTCATGGCTCGAATGATCCGACGGGCATTGGACTCTTTTGGCCGCTCAGCAAATGGCAGATAGTGGCGCCAGCGCTGGGATCCAGATAATCCCCCTTTGTAAGAGCTTTGGTAAGCGGATTGCGATGAGTTTGCTATCGCCAAGTATTTTTGGCGCGAGCCTCAAACGATTCCCGAAGAAGTGGTGTCCGTCGAAGCAGCGAAAGCGTCTAAGGGAATGGCGGATTTTACTGGTGGTACAGCCGCTACATTGTGTCGCCCAGTGTGAGTGAGTGCGCCGGGGCGAAATTGGGAGGAGAGGGCGTGGCGCTATTCGTTTTGATTTTGGTAGCGATCGTAGTCGCCCAAACTTGGTTTGACTGGGGCGATACGAAAAGAGGCTGGTCTGTACCCGACTGGGGCAAGGGGATTGCGCTCGGGGGATTGATCGCTGTTTCGCTGGCTGCCTCAAGCTCGTTTGCGTCTGTCTGGATGGGGCAGGAGGCCGGTAATTGGACCGGCAGCGTCGGCTCGGCACGTTTTTGGCTGGAGCTCGGTTGTTGTCTGGCGATGCTGGGCATCGTGGTCTATGGAATCCGCAAGAAACGACTGCGGTTGATGATTGCTCTTGGATGTGTGTTGATTACGGCTATGGTGCTAGGCATGGCTCTGTAAACGCAGGCTACCGAACCTTTCTTCTTTTTCGTCACGTGATATTTCTCCCCTTCAGGTTTGCGAGAGAATCGGCGCTTTAAGTTCCGCCATTCGCCGGTAAATATCCGCCGCACGCCGAAAACCGCGAGACACCTCCAATCTTTGCCGATAATCTCCGCGCATGCTCGCTGAACTAAGTAACGAGGAGATGGCAATGACAGACGCGACACCCCGGCTTCTTTCCCAGGCCTCTATTTCCCGAGTCGCCGCCATAATGGCTGCCATCATGCTGATTTTCCTGGGAATCGTGTTTCAATGGGGCCAGCTTGGCGAGGGCCAATTCAACCTCGACGGATTGTGGGTGATTCATATGGTCGCGATGAATCTGTGGAGCCTGCTTGCAATGCATCTGGGCGCACCGGCGCTGCTGGAGACTCTCAGGTTCTGGCCCCTGCTGCTCGTCGCCTTTGGCGTCGCCATTTTGCTAGCCCTCAAGCTCGGCACAAGCGGAGGGCGCGTGTTTCACAACGGAGGAACCCCTAGTGCTTGATACACGGCACCCAAGCAGGCACCTGATCATCGGCGTCGTGATTCTGATGCTGGGCGTTATCCTGTTGCTGGATCAGCTTGGATTTCTCGAAGCTGATAAGATATTTCTTTTCTGGCCCCTGATTCTGATTTACGTGGGCGTCAACAAATTGCAGACGCGCCGAAATTCGACGGGAACCTTCTGGGGAGCCTTCCTGGTTCTTCTGGGAATCTCGTTCCAACTTGAGGAACTCGGATTAAGCCATATCCGTTTTGGGACGATCTGGCCCGTTTTTCTGATTTGCGTAGGAATCTTACTGATACTCCAGAGGTACGAAAGGCGCGGCGGCTGGTATCCTCCCCCGCCGGGAGCGCCTCCGGGCGGCCCCGAACCGCCAGGAAGCAATCCGCCCCCCGGCGACTCTGGGCAAGCGGAATCGAACTTCGCAGCGCCGGGTGGCCCGGATGCAAGCCATGGCGCAGACCCGGGTGGACCCCGGATGCAATGGAAGGGATTCCCTGACCCCACGCGCGCAGGGTGGACCGATGCCGGCGCCTGGTACGACTCGTCGGAGCCCCGGCTGAACGTGGTAAACATTTTTTGGGGCGGTAAGCGGCGCCTCATCACCAAGAATTTCGCGGGCGGCGAAATCGTGACGATCTTTGGCGGCTTCGATATCGACCTAACCCAATCCGATATTCTGGGCGCCCAGACGCAGATCGACGTGGTTACGATCTTCGGCGGCGGCGATATTCGTGTTCCGCCCAATTGGGAAGTGGCGCTTGAAACCGTGGGCATTTTCGGCGGCTGCGGTGACAGAACTTTGCACCCAGAGCAGCAGAAGCCCAGGAGTGGTTCCGATCCGGCTGCGCCCGCTACCAAGAGGCTGGTAGTCAAAGGCGTGGCCATCTTCGGCGGCCTCAACATCAAGAATTAATCCGCTCATGCACCCGATTCTTAGCCAACTTCGGCGGCTTCTCCTTTATCTACTGGGCTGGATTCCACTCGCGGGAATGCTCACGTATCTGCTCGCTGTTCCGGGTGGATTGAGCTGGGTTGAGGCATCAACCGTCGCGTTCATTCTGTGTCTGCTGTATGCCTTTGTATGCCTGGCCGCGTGGTACCCATGCTTAGCGACTCCGCTCGATCGTTCGAGCTTGCCGCGTTTTTTATTCACACACGTGGCCGGAGCCCTTGTGGCCAGCGCATTATGGCTGCTGGCGGCGCGGGCCCTCGGCAGGATGCTGGCGGGACTCGACGACTTTCATGGGATTGATGCGCGACTATCCAAGGATTTCCCGCTCTTATTTGGGACCGGTGTTTTGCTATACCTGCTAGCGGTGGGATTTCACTACGTACTGCTCGCTGTGGAAGCCTCGCGCGAAGCCGAGGCTCGCGTAATGCAAGCGAGCGTGCTTGCCCGCGACGCGGAACTGAGAGCGCTAAAAGCGCAAGTGAATCCGCACTTTCTTTTCAACAGCTTGAATTCGATTAGCGCCCTTACGGCATCGGATGCCGCCAAGGCTCGCGAAATGTGCATTCTGCTCGGCGACTTCCTGCGGCGGACGCTGGGGCTTGGGGAAAAGCAGTCAATCCCGCTCGAGGAAGAAATGTCGTTGGTTCACGCATTTCTAGCCGTTGAAAAAATACGGTACGGCGCGCGCCTGCAGATGGAAGAGTCGGTCGAAGAAGAGGCTCTCACCGCCCAAGTGCCGCCGCTTTTGCTTCAGCCTCTGGTAGAAAACGCAGTCGCGCACGGAATCGCCAATCTGGTCGAAGGCGGCTGGATCAAGCTCGAAGCCAAGCAGCGCGACGGATATTTGTCGATCGCGATAGAGAACCCATTTGATCCAGAGGCCCCGCAACGCCGCAGAAATGGAGTGGGGCTCGCCAACGTTCGACAGCGGCTGGAAGCGCGCTATGGAAGTAACGCGACATTCGGCGCCACGACGGAGGACGGCCGTTTCCGAGTGGCGCTCACTCTTCCCGCGGGAGGAAAGGAACGAACCTCGTGACTCACGAAGGGGGCAAGAAAATTCGCGCGATGATTGTGGACGACGAAGATCTCGCACGGCAGGTTCTTCGCGAGTACATTTCCGCCCATACGGAGGTTGAAATCGTCGCCGAATGCGCGAACGGCTTTGAAGCAGTGAAATTTGCCACAGAACTCGAACCGGATCTGTTGTTCCTCGATATCCAAATGCCGAAGCTCGACGGTTTCGAAGTGCTGGAGTTGATTGGCGCGAACCGGGCCGTTGTATTCGTTACCGCGTACGATACTTTCGCGATCCGCGCGTTCGAAGTGCACGCTGTGGACTACCTCTTGAAACCAATCAGCGCCGACCGTTTCGATGCCGCTCTGGCGCGCGCGAAGGAGCGCCTTTCTGGAAAGTTGCCGCCGGTGCCAGTTCCGGCGAACGACCTTGCCGCAACCGCCCGTCCGCCATCACAATATCTCGACCGAATTCCGGTTCGCAACGGGACCAGCGTCTTCATCATTCCGGTGGGGAAACTCGACTACGCGGAAGCCCAGGACGACTACGTAGCTCTAGTTTCGGAAGGCAGGAAACACCTGAAGCAGCAAACAATATCGAGTCTGGAAGGCGCGCTCGACCCGTCACGGTTTCTGCGCATCCACCGGTCGTACATCGTGAACCTGGAGCGAGTGGCTAAAATCGAGCCTTACGGGAAAGATTCGCATATTGCCGTGCTCAACGCCGGAACGCGGCTTCCCGTCAGCCGTTCAGGCCACGCGAGGCTTCGCGCCTTTCTCGACCGCTAGTAGACCGGCGATGGCACGGGTTGTTTGTTGCCTGCTTTGCTGCCCGACCGTTTGAGGAAACGATAGAGGCTGGTGCGGCCGATGCCGAGCATACGCGCCGCACGCACGCGATTGCCATGGCACGTTTCAAGGACACGCTGAATATGTAGGCGGCGAACCTCGTCAAGAGGCAGCGGCTGCCAGTCGCCGTCAACTTTTGACCCGTTTCGCTGCGGCTTTCGCAGATGTTCTGGCAGGTCTCCGACGTCGATGAAATCCGCAGTGGCTATGATTGCTGCGCTCGAAATTACATTTTCAAGCTCGCGCACGTTGCCGGGCCAGTTGTGATCTCGCAAAACGAGCTGCGCGCGGCGCGAAAGTCCCTGTAGCTTCTTTCCATAAGCGTGTCCATATTTCTTCAGAAAGTGCTGAACGAGAACGGGGATATCTTCGGGGCGCTCGGTAAGCCCCGGAACTCTTATCTCGATGCTGCTGAGCCGATAAAATAAATCTTCCCGGAACCGGCCGGCGAGAACTTCAGCGCGAAGGTCACGATTGGTAGCCGCCACAATTCGTACGTCTACTTTTCTTAGTTCAGGCGATCCCACTCGTTGAATTTCGCGGTTTTGAATCACGCGAAGTAATTTCGCTTGGAGCGGCAAGGATGTTTCACCGATCTCGTCCAGAAAGACAGTTCCGCCGTTGGCGTAGTCTAACAACCCCGGCTGACTGTCGGTCGCTCCAGTGAACGCTCCTCGAATATGTCCAAAGAGTTGGCTTTCGAGCAAGGTGTCGACCAGCGCCGAGCAATTGCAGATGGCAAACCGTTCCTGTGCTACCGGACTCAACTGGTGCAGCGCCCGGGCGACCGGTTCTTTTCCGGCACCAGTGGGCCCGGTGATCAGAACATTGGTGTAATGCCGGGAGATCTTTTTCACCAGGTCGAATACGTTCATCATTGCCGGACTCTTGGCCACGATTCCTTGAAAGTGCAGATTTTCTAGAAGCTGATCTTCCAGGTGGCGAATTTCGGAGCGCTGAAAGAATAAATCGGCGAGATCATCAAGGGTCTTGACAAGCCGCGGCAAATCGACCGGCTTACATAGATAATCGTAGGCCCCTCGCTTGATAGCCTCGATGGCCGAGTCAACCGAATAGGACCCGGTAACAAAGAGCACGTGCATTCCGGGATCATGCTGCAAAGTTTTTTCGAGAAACGTGAATCCATCCATTGCCGGCGTGTTGCAGTCGATCAAGACGACGCGGCAAAGTCCCATTCTCACGGTTTGCAAGGCTTCGGCGGGGCTTGTTGTGCCTATGGTCGGGAAACCGGCGCGTTCAAGTGCGTTCGTCGCCAGTTCAACTTGACCTGGATCGCTATCCAGCACACAGACGGACAGATTTTTTCGCGTGGCGGCAACATCGGCGTGTACCGCAAGAGCTCCCATACGGCCCATACAAGGCACGGCACATGCCACAACGGTTTTGCTCAGAACCCGATTTCAGTTGACGTTCCTCAAAACGCTATCGCGGTCTGGCAGGCAGGTAAACCATTCGAACGCTGAGGATTACTTCGCGGATGGGTGGCGAATTGGAGGACGCCGCAATCTATTGATAATCTGTTGGCGCATGGCGCCTCACTGAAAAGCTCGGAATAGCGTTCCAAACTGGAACCGCAGTTTCAAAATGGGCGCTGAATCGTGTTGCTCCTATCTTTCGGTTAGCTTCCCGCAACGAGACTTTCGGTGTCCGATATATGCCAAGGCATTGACGACTGGCCGCACTTTGAAGATCCATGTGCGCTCCACACCAACCTAGAATTTGGAGGCTGAGCTGTTTTCTTCGCAACATGCGCGCGACTTTGAATCGGCCAAGAACCGGAGCGCAACCTTTCACGGAAGAAAACGCTGTGCTAGACTCCGCGGAGCGGTCGAAGCGCGAAAAAGTTTTAGCGCGGGCCGTCGATCGGTGGAACTTCGGGCTCTGTGCAACGATTCCCCGCGAACCCCGCCAGGCCCGGAAGGGAGCAACGGTAGCGGGTCAGCTTCGTGTGCCGCGGAGTACCCGAAGTTCCTCTCATCGCATTCGCGGCGGCTAGAGCGAGAGTCCAGAGACTAATCTTCATGGCATATAAAGTTATCGCGAGAAAGTATCGCCCTCAGTTGTTCAGTGAAATTGTGGGGCAGCAGCACGTCACCAAAACTCTTGCGAATGCGATCGAATCGAATCGTGTGGCGCAGGCATATATTTTCTCGGGCGTGCGGGGCGTAGGCAAGACGACGGCGGCGCGGATTCTGGCAAAGGCTTTGAATTGCGCGAAAGGCATCACCGCAGAGCCGGACAATACCTGCGATTCATGTCGCGAAATTACCGCGGGAACGTCACTCGATGTGCTGGAAATCGACGCCGCTTCAAACCGCGGCATCGACCAGATCCGCGAGCTTCGAGAAATGGTGCGGTACGCTCCAGCCGCGAGCCGCTACAAAGTGGTGATTCTCGACGAGGCGCATCAGCTCACCGATGAAGCTTCGAACGCTCTGCTAAAAACACTAGAGGAGCCGCCCGACCGCGTCGTTTTTGTTCTGGCAACCACTCAGCCGGAGGACTTGGCGGACACGATCAAGTCTCGCGCGCAGCTTTTCCAATTTCGCTCGCTCACGTTCCAGGAGATCTCTAGCGCAATCGAACGGATCGTGAAAGCAGAAAATCTAAAGATCGAGGCGGGCGCCGTGGCGGTGATTGCGCGCGCGGCGGAAGGCAGCCTCCGGGACGGTCTTTCTCTGGTCGAACAGGCGATCGCTTACTCGGGGGGCACGATTACGGACGCTCAAGTGCGCGAGCTTCTGGGCGTAGTCGCCGAGAGCGTGCTGGACGAGTTGGTGGGCGCCATTGAAACGCAGTCCGCCGAACGTGCGTTGAGCTTGGTTCACCGGCTGATTGCCGAAGGACAAAATCTCCAGCACTTTTGCCGGGAGGCGATCCGCCATTTCCGCAATCTCCTCGTGGCGCGCGTTTGCGGAGCGGACTCCGAGCTGGTGGCGGCCCCTCCTGACGAGCGTCCGCGCCTGGGGCAGCAGGCGGCAAAATTCAACGAAGAAGACCTCACTCGCTTTTTCAACATTTTGCTGGCCATCGACGATGACCTTCGTCGGAAGCCGGACACGCGGCTTCACCTTGAAATGGGCCTGCTCCGGCTCATCAACGCTCAAAAATTGGCTCCGCTCGAGGAAGTGCTGGCTGAAATGCGGGGCGAGGGCGATGTTCGTCCTCGTGAGAAAGTTCGGGCAGCCGAATATGCGCCATCGGCTTCCTCCGTGGCTCCGCCGCCAAATTCATCCGCAAAATCCGCTGCGGCTTCTTCGACGGCGGCTGGCTCGCACATGGCATCGGCGAGTCCTTCTGCTTCTTCGGTCAGTTTCGCGAGCGCTGGATCAGCGCGGCCAGCATCCGCGTCTCCGCTGCCGCTCGCCCCACCTCGAATGATGACACGTGCCGCCGAAGAAGCTGACGGCCTTGCGGGCGCGCGGTTAGAGGCAATCAAAGCGGCCTTGCACGAATCGAAATTATTGTCGTCGTTTCTGGAGCAAGCGACGCGATGCGAGATTGAAGCCAGCGAGTTTCGGCTTTTTTTCACAACTGAAAACAGCGCGCTGGCAGAAATGCTGCCGCGCGAGGCGATGGAACGTTTGCGCACAGCCGTGCAGCAAGTGATAGGCCAGCCTCTGCGCGTCTGTGTTAAACTGGATTCCGCGAGGAAGCTCACGGCTCGCGGTTCGGAGTTGAGGGCCCGTTTTGAAGAGGATCCGGTCGTTAGGGCGATGCTGGAGAAATTCGGCGGCCAAATTTCCAGAATTAAAGGACCGGGCGAGGAATAAAGCATGGAAGTAAAAGCATTACAACAAATGCTGTCGCAATTCCGGCAAGTCCAAGAAACGCTGGAAAAGCGCATCGGGGAAATTTCCGTCGAAGCCTCGGCTGGCGGCGGAATGGTGTATGTGAAGATGAACGGACAAAAGCAGCTGACTGAAGTGCGCATCGAGCCGGAGATTTTCAAGTCCAAAGATCAGGAGATGCTGCAGGAGCTCACGCTGGCGGCGGTGAATGAAGCCACCCGACACGTGGATGAAGAGCTATCCAAGCAGATGAAGGACCTGACCGGCGGCATGTCCGGAACGATGGGTCTGAAGATTCCGGGCCTATTCTAGGAAACCCTCCTCTCTAATTCCCATCCGTTTTCGCCGCGGCTTTCAATCGAAAAGATTTGTAGCAAAAGCTGAAAAAAAAGAGGCGAGAACGCGTTCACCCCTCGGGTGAATGGCCTCGCCTCTTTTCAGATCAGACGAATCCTTACCGCGGCGGCGGACCCATCTGGAAACCAGGCTCGTGGTGGAACAATCCGATCAGCACTGTCCCAGTGAGAACGTGGCCGTCCATGGCTTTCTGCACGTCATCGCGGCTGGCACCCTTCTGCAGATCGAGTTTCGTATCCAGCGCGAAAAGCTCGAACGTGTAGTGGTGCGGAGGTCCCGGAGGCGCGCACGGCCCAAAGAACATCGGCTGGCCGGTGACGTTGGCTGCTTGCACGCCCACGGTCGAGTCCGCTTTAACGCCCTCCGGCAGCGACGTTGCGTCTCCCGGAATATTAAAAATCATCCAGTGTGTGATGTCGTCGAACTGCTTGCGCGCATGGGCGTCCGGATCATGCAAAAGCAGCACGAAACTCTCAGTGCCTTTCGGCGCGTTGACCCAGGAGAGCGGCGGCGAAGTCATGTTGGCTGGCTGCGTCATGGATTTTCCATCCGGCGAGCAGGTGTACTTGTCGGGAATCATAGTTCCATCAGTAAATGCGCTGCTCGTAAGTTGCAGAGGCGGCCCCATCATTGGGCGTCCGCCACCGCCTCCTGCGCGTCCGCCGGCACCACCCGGCGGTGGTCCTTGTTGTGCAGTCGCAGGAGTGATGGCAAGTGGCACCAGGCACGCCAAAGCTAGAAGCGATAGAAAGATTCTCGTTCGCATTACGTCTTTCCTCCCTTTCCGCTGCTGGAACGTTCCAGAGTCGGTTCCCCACACCTTCCGTGAAGCGTCCGATTGTAACCTCAGGGGGTTGGACGCGCAACGAGGCGAGTGTGTTTCAAGAAGTGTTCACGCGCCGCTTACGGCGGTGTAACGCGGCGTGCGAAAAATCCGAGAAGACGGTTTTCGTATGACCTCGCTTATGGCTTCGCTTATGACCTCAGTTATGGTTTCGCTGATGACAACTATGGCGATTGGATGGCTTTCGCGCGAGGAAAAACTTCAGTTCGAGCAAGCGAACGGCGACTATCTCATTCGTCCGTGCTGAGCGTGGTGGACACACCACCTGGCGTTTGATGAATCCGATGGATCGGGGCGGACCGCTTTGCGCGGTCCGCTCGCCGAGCGATTAAACCGTGAGACTTAATCCGACGAAGAGGCTGTTGCAGGAGTTCGAGACGCCTTCGTGTACGACGACTTTTCGAAATCGCTGCTGTCGCTCGAATCGCCGGCCTTATCGATTTCGATCGAGCCTTTGAAGTAAGCGCCGTCCTCGATCATGATTCGTGCGGTGGTTAGATCTCCGACCACCGAGCCGTCCTTCTTGATCTCGATGCGGTCGCGCGCTCTAAGATTGCCCTTCACGTTGCCGTACACGACTACTTCGCGGGCAATCACGTCGGCGGTCACGCGAGCGCTCGCGCCGATGGTCAGCTTTCGATCTTCGAGCTGAACCAGTCCCTCGACGCTGCCGTCGATGGCCAAGTCTTCATTACCCGTGATTTCGCCTTTTACGTGCAGACTTGCTCCGAGCCGGGCCGTGCCTCCGCTGCTGCGGTCGGACGTCGCCGGGTAACCCGAATCCAAAGGTGCCATAGTCTTAGCCTCCCCAGAAAATGATGGTGCAGGTGGAACGTACGGCCTAGGCTGCTGCGGGAGCGGCGTCCTAGCGGGAGTTTCCTGCTTCTTCTCTCCCCACATTTACCCTCCTTGGGCCCGATTGCGCCGGACAACCTATTTAACACAGACCGGGCTATCAATCTATTCCTGTGGTGAGAAGACGCCAATCCCAAAATGAAACGTTGTGTCCGGGTCATTAACGGGTCGAATGGTCAGGCGAACGAAAAAACATGGACGCCGAAAGTTACGCCCGACGGTGTTTTTGCGCAAATTCGACGACTTGCTTGCCGACAGTGTTGATCTGATCCAAAACTTTCGCGTCAGTGCACGTACCCGATGGATCGAAAATCCCGCCGGTGGTGTTCAGCGTTGCGCCGAGTGGTGTCGGCCAACCGCGAAGTGCGTGCACGATCGATCGCAGCGCCATGAGCGTGCTCACGCATGCCTGCCAGCCGGCCGCAGTGACGATGCATCCCACCGCGCGCCCATCCAGATAGCACGGATCGGCTTCACTCAAATCATCGAGCAGATCCAGCGCATTTTTTACGAGGCCGGACACACCGCCATGGTATCCGGGGCTGGCAACGATCAGGCCATCTGATTTCCCAACCATTTCAACGAACTGGCGCTGCTCTTCATTTCGCTCGCGATTTTCCGGGGCAAAATGGGGAAGATGCGCTAAAAATGCCCCATCAAATAAAAAAGTGCGGGCGCCGGCTTCTTCCGCTGCGTGCAACGCGCAGCGCAGTGCGCGGTCGGTGGAGGAAACGGTGCGGGTGGTGCCTCCAATGCCGACTACCAGCGGCTTAGCGGCCGGATGCGTTTCCGCTTTTTCGTTTGTCACAATGTTTCCTCGCTCTCAGCGTCGATCGCGCTTGCAGGAAGATGATCGCCAATTTAAGACCAGCTCCTATCGAGCGATTCCGCGATTTTGTCGTGAATGTAGTGCAGTTCCCGCTGCGAGATCACATACGGTGGCAGCACGTATACGATATTGCCCAAAGGCCGAAGTAGCAATCCAGCATCCAGAAAAAATTGATACAGCTTGGTTCTCATCTTCGAAGTGTACCCTGCATCATCGGCTTTCAGTTCGATAGCCGCCATGGTGCCAATCGAGCGAACCTCTCCCACGGCGGGGTGATTTTCTATGGCGGCCAGACGCTCGCGGTGAATCGCGGCAATACTATTGATGCGTTCGAAGACCGGTTCGCGCTCAAAAATGCCCAGGCTCGCCACGCCCGCCGCCGCCGCGATGGGATTTCCCGTGTACGAATGCCCGTGATAAAACGTGCGGCTTCTCTCCGGACTTACAAATGCATCGTGAATCCGGGCGGTCGAGACCGTGGCGCCCATGGGGAGGACGCCGCCCGTCAGCCCCTTGGACAAACACATTACATCGGGGAGAATGCCGGCCAATTCGCATGCAAACATTTTCCCGCAGCGGCCAAAACCGGTGAGAACCTCGTCCACAATCAGCAGCACATCATATGCACGGCACGATTCGCTTACGCGGCGCAGGAATTCCACGGGGTGAACGATCATCCCGCCCGCGCCTTGCAAAAGCGGCTCAACGATCACCGCGGCAATCTCGCGATGCTTCTCCGCTAAGAGTTTTTCCAAATGTTCCACGCAATCGATTTTGCATGTGGCGCGCGTTTTTCCTACCGGGCAGCGGTAACAGTAAGCAGAGTGTACGCGGTGAACGGGAAAAAGCAGGCTGCGAAACGGCTCGTTGAAACCCGAATCGGCGCCCACGGACATTGCTCCTACCGTATCGCCGTGATACGCGTGCTCGAGGCCGACAATTGAACGCTTCTCCGGCCGGCCCGTGTTTTGCCAATACTGCACTGCCATCTTGAGCGCGACTTCGACGGCTGTGGAACCATCATCGGAAAAGAAAATGTATTCAAGCGAGGCGGGCAAGACTTTTCTCAGAGCGCAGCGCAGTTCTTCAACCGCATCATGCGTGAAGCCCGCCAGCAGGACATGGTCCACTTTCGCCGCTTGCTTCGCGATCGCGGAAACAATTGCGGGATGCGCGTGTCCGTGAATATTCACCCACCAGGACGAGATTCCGTCGATGAAGCGCCGGCCATCTTCGGTGTACAGATAGACGCCCTCGGCTTTGACGATGCGAAGCGGCGGGGGATCGAGCGCTTCCTGCGTGAAGGGATGCCACACTCGCAAATCGGCGGTCATGGGCGAAACATCCTGCGGTCGAAGGTTCTGCGGAAAATCGCACTGAGCGCCGCGCGATTGATTTGTTTCAGCAAGGGAACTGTACCGGCCACCGGAATCTGTCCGTAGCGTTCGATGGCGGCTTTGTTGTCGCGATTCGGCTTTCCAACCATGACCACCGCACGAATATCGAGGCGTGCGGCATGCAACGCGGCGAGCGAAAGCAAAGTGTGATTGATAGTGCCGAGAGAGGTGCGCGCAACGAGCAGCACAGGCAGGTTCAAATGCCGCATCAAATCGGTCATCAGCTGCGTGCGATTGATCGGAACGAGCACTCCGCCCGCGCCCTCGGCGATCAAGCTGCCTTGCACTGGAGCGGGCATTTTGATTTTGCGCAGCTCGATTCGCACGCCTGCCCATTTCGCGGCGAGGTGAGGCGAAACCGGAGGCGTGAAGCGATAACTTTCCGGGAGCGTCTTATGACGCGGCAGCTGTGCCAACTGCATTACGGTCTCCGTGTCCGTGCCCTCACGTGTGCCCGTCTGAATCGGTTTCCAGTAGCTGGCATCCAGGACCACGCAAAGAAGCGCGGAGACCACCGTCTTGCCCACCCCAGTATCGGTGCCGGTGATGAAAAAACTTTCAGGCATGCAACGCATTGATGGACGGAGCTCGGTGCGCCGAATTTCGGGCTGCGTCCATCGCCTCAACCAAGCGATGAATTTCGTCAGTGGTGATCCGGCTGGTGAGCGAAAGGCGAATGCGCGCCGTGCCTTCGGGAACTGTGGGCGGACGAATGGCCTTCACGCCAAATCCAGCGCGTTGCAGTTCTCTCGCGACGTGCAAGGCCATCTCGTTTGTGCCGAGCATCACCGGAATAATGTGAGTCGTGCTCGCGCCGCAATCGAAACCGCGAGCGGCAAGCTCTTTGCGCAGTTGCAAGGCGATTCGCGCAAGATGATGGCGCGCTGCGTCCGCTGCTCGGGCAATTGCAACAGCCGCGCGGATTTGCCCTGCGATATATGGCGGCAACGCGGTGCCAAAGATGAACGTTCTCGCCCGATTGATCAGATACTCTTTCAGCGTGGCGCTGCCGCACACGAACGCGCCGCAACTCGCGAGAGCTTTTCCGCAGGTGTGAACGATGGCGAGAATGTCGCGTTCGTGTCCGCTCGCTGCGGCGATTCCGCGTCCTTGCGGGCCGCAGACTCCCGTGGCGTGCGCTTCATCCAGCACCACGCGGGCCTGATATTTTTGCGCCAGGGCGAGAAGTGCATCCAGGGGTGCGATGTCTCCTTCCATGCTGAATACGCTTTCGGTGACGATCAATTTCGATCCGGGCGCGTTGGCGTGGCCGCGCAGCGCATTTTCGAGAAATTGCAAATCGCGGTGCGGATAGATTATTTTCTGCGCGCCGGAGAGCCGGATGCCGTCGATCAAGCTTGCATGGTTCAGCGCATCCGAAAAAACAATGTCGCTCGGCTTCAGCACGGATGTGAGCAGACCGAGATTCGCGGCGTAACCCGATCCGAAAAATAGCGCGGCTTCGGTGCCTGCGAATTCCGCGAAGTCTCGTTCCAGATTTTTCCATTCGCGGGAATTTCCGGAGAGCAGCCGCGAGCCCGTGGCGCCGACATTCATCGCGGCCGCCACCGCTTCCGCTACAGCGCCTTTCAAGCGCGGATCGCTTGCCAGTCCCAGATAATCATTCGACGAGAGATCGATGCCGGTGGGAATTGCGAGGCTGCGAAATTGCGATCGCTCGCGGAGCGAATCCAGTTCTCGACGCATGCGCTGCTCAATCGCGTGGGGATCGCGATCACGCATTCTGCATGGCCCTCATGCCCAGGTTTTCGAGCAGCCGTTGATCGTCGTCTGCGGCGGGATTTGGAGTGGTAAGCAATTTCTCTCCCGTGAAAATGGAATTCGCGCCGGCAAGGAAACACAGCGCCACGCTTTCGGGCGACATTTGCCTGCGTCCCGCAGCAAGGCGCACTCGCGATGCCGGCATCAAAATGCGCGCGGTGGCAATCGTTCGCACCATAATCAAGGGATCGAGTTCCGCTGCGTTGGAAAGCGGCGTTCCCGCGCTGGGCACGAGCATGTTGATCGGTACGCTTTCAGGATGCGGCTCGAGGCTTGCGATCTGGTGCAGCAGGCCGATGCGATCCTCGTCGGTTTCTCCCATGCCGAGGATTCCGCCGCAGCAAACTGTGATGCCGGCCTTGCGCACGTGGGCGATGGTTCGCAAACGGTCTCCGTAAATGCGCGTGCTGATGATTTCTCCGTAGAATTCCGGCGACGTATCGAGATTGTGATTGTAGGCGCTCAGGCCCGCTTCCTTCAGCCGCACGGCTTGCGATTCGGTGAGCATGCCAAGCGTGCAACACACTTCCATGTTTAAAGCCGCGACGCCGCGCACCATTTCCAGCACGCGGTCGAACTCTTTCCCTTCGGGCACTTGCCTCCACGCCGCACCCATGCAGAATCGCGTGGCTCCTTCCGCTTTGGCGCGCTTCGCGGCAACGAGCACATCCGCGGGATTCATCAGCTCTTGCCTGGCCACGTCGGTTTTGTAGTGGGCGCTCTGCGAACAGTAAGCGCAATCCTCGGGGCAGCCGCCGGTTTTGATTGAAAGCAGGCGGCAGAGTTGGACTTCGTCTGGCGCGTGAAATTCGCGGTGCGTGGACTGCGCTTGGAACATCAACTCCGGGAATGGAGTTTCGTAGATGCGACGAATTTCTTCCCGGGTCCAATCGTGGCGAATGGGCATCAGTAAAGGTTCCTCGTGGGATTTCAAAGATAGCAAAATCGCGTGCGATGAGGAGTGAAATGTTGCCGCGGCTGAGATTGAAGAGAGCACGAAAACCCTCACCCTGTGAAGGCGGGGTGAGCTACGTAGAACCAAAGGTGCCAACTGGGGGATTAGCGTTTCCAGGTTGATGCGAGGAGCACGCCCGGGCAAGCCCGAGCGGCAAACGGCGGGAGCAAGCTCCCGCACTCCACATGATGCGAGGCACCCGTTCGCATTAGGCGGATAGCACACAAGTAGCCAAGCATGTGCGCCGGGCACGATGTATCGTGCCCCCACGGAGAAAAACCAAACAGCAGATCCCGCCGGCGCGATGCCGAACTAGCGCGCGGACGCGCTTACTGGCTTGCGCGATTGGCGGGCGTCGCCAACTTTTTCGAGGCCTTCGAGCAGATCCTCGACGAGATCTTCCGCGTTCTCGCATCCGGGCGAAAGACGCAGCAGCGTATCGGAGAGGCCCAGTTGCGCGCGCGCTTCCGGCGGAATTGACGCGTGCGTCATCGTGGCGGGATGGCAGATCAGCGCCTTCACGCCGCCCAGGCTTTCCGCGAGCGCGAAATAGCGCCGCGACGAGGAAAACGCGATTACCTCTTCCATAGTGCCATCCAGTTCGAACGAAACCATGCCGCCGAAACCCGTCATCTGCTTTCGCGCAATCTCATGACCGGGATGATTCGGCAGGCCGGGGAAATAAACCTGGCGAACCAGCGAATGTTTGCTGAGCGCTTTCGCGATTGCGGCGGCGTTTTCCTGGTGCCGCTGCATTCTTAGTTCCAGCGTTTTCAGTCCGCGCAGGGTGAGCCAACAATCGAACGGCGAAGGAATCGCGCCGGTGGCATTCTGCAGAAACTTGATCGGCTCAAACACGGCAGCGTCCTTGGCGAGCACCGCGCCCTGCACGGTATCGGAGTGGCCGGCGAGATATTTCGTCACGCTGTGGACCACAATGTCCGCGCCCAGCTCGAACGGCTGCTGGAAAACGGGCGTGGCGAAAGTGTTGTCAACAACAACGAGCGGCCGATCTCCCGTGCTCGACTTGCCGTCGGCCTGTGAAATCTTTGTGCCGTGCGCCAATTTGCTGATGCCGGCAATATCGCTGATCAGCAAGCGCGGATTGGTGGGCGTCTCGATCCAGACAAAGCGCGTGCGCGACGAAAGCGCCGCTTCGACGGCCTTGAGGCTGCCCGTGTCAATCTGCTTGGTCACCACGCCGATGGGCTGAAAAACTTTGTTGAGGATGCGATAGGTGCCGCCATAAACGTCCAGCGGGATGATGACCTCGTCTCCCGGGCGCAGGTAGGCTTGCAGGACAGCATTTTCGGCAGCGAGCCCCGACGCAAACGCCGCGGCGTGCTCGACGCCTTCGAGCGCAGCTAACACTCCTTCGAGGCGCTGGCGCGTGGGATTATTCGTGCGCGAATAGGAAAAGCCTTTGTCGTGGCCGGGCGATTCCTGTTCGTAGGTTGAAGTCTGGAAAATCGGGGCGACCAGCGCACCCGTTTCCGGCTCTGATGGCTGGCCCGTGTGGATCGTGCGTGTGGCGAATTTCATGGTGTAACTCCCTTGGCGCTCGCTGGGGCCCGCGAAAGACCCTCGGGTCAAGCAGGATCCTCGCCGATCTTTGCGGCGCAAAATAAGCTGGCACGGAACCCGCGCAATGCGGATACACGCGCTGCTTTGAACTTCAGTTTGGGAGTTGAATCTTCAATCGACCCCGAGGATCGGGGCCAGTTGAGGATCTTATCTCTCCCTGCTCTCCCAGATTCGACTAGCCGTCGACCTGAGAGCCCTTTTAAAGGGCAGGAATTAGCACCTTGGCAATTGCACCAGGTTGCTGTGGCTTCCTAGGGCCTGTCCCCTCAGCCACTCTGGATAAGCGCTGCGGTAAAGCAGCGCAGAAATCGTAGCAAAGGGTGCGTGCTGCGTCAATAGATGGGGGACACGCCGGCGGCAGATCAGAGGAATCTCTCTTCGATTTAACCCGCGGCAATATATCACTTTCAGGAGAGATCCTTCGGCTGCGTCCCGCGCCCGCAAAAACCGTGGGAAAAGCAGAAACGCGCGAGACTCCGCTCCCTTCCTTCGCCAGGGCGAGCAGGATGACGGCTCGCGGTACGAAGAAATACGAGCGGTGATTTAGGGGCGTTGAATCAGTTCCAGGCGGTTGCCGGCTGGATCGATCGCGATGCCTATCATGATGCCGGTGTTCCCGAAGGCGCGAGGTTCGCCGGCCATCGAGCCGCCGGCGGCCTTGACAGCAGCGGCGGTCGCCTTCACGTCCTTCACGTCGAAGATCAGATGCGCAATCGGGTCCTTCAGGTCGTTTGAATCGCGATGCGTGATCACCACGGGCGTGCTTTTGTTGGCCTTCGCGGCGTCGGCCGTCGCGCCGAAGTTCAAGAAAATCTCGGCTCCGCCGGGCACGGTGATGCGATTGACCTCAAACATGCCGAACGCGGACTCGTAGAATTTCGCCAAGGCAGCGGTATCTTGGCCGCCCACTCGCGCTGAGTTCAGCGTCACCTGCGCGTGTGCGGCGCTGGCGAGCAGCAGCGCGGCGGTTGCTATCATCACGGTTGCGTAAATTTTCTTCATCGATGCCTCCGGCACACCTGATTCGCGATGGACCGCGTCCGGCGTCGCCTTAAATGAATTTGAGGCCGACATGCTAACACGGTTCCAGCGTAATGCACCCGGCGTCATTCTGAGCTGAGTGTCCCGCGTTTTTGGGTTGACGCGAAGCGCCGGGACACGCAAAGAAGGGCTCCCGGGTCGACGGTTAGTCGAGCCTGGGAGATCAGCGAATTTCTCTTCGATGTAGACCACGGCGACATTTCACTTCCAAGAGAGATCCCTCGACTCCGGCCCGCGCCGCGCACAAACCGCGCGAAGAGAAAAGCGCGAGACTCCGCTCCCTTCCTTCGTCAGGGCAAGCAGGATGACGGCTCTCGCGAAGGCGAGTCAGACACAATTAACGCGAGATGGAAAGTTACTTAGGACCGGGTGGCGGAGGATTTGTCGGCGCTGGCGATTGCGACGGCGCTGGCGATTGCGGTGATTGCGCTGGCTGCGACGGTGCCGGCGTCGACTGCGGTTTCTCTGATGGCGGTGGCGCCAGGGTGAACTTGCCATCGACGATGGGATTGCGATCCTCGCCCGTGCAGTCCTCGTAGACCATGCGGTGAATGTGCTGCACGCGTTCGTAGGTCCGCCCCATGTGCCAGGGCGCCGTGAGATTGGCTGGATCGATGATGGTCATCTGATCTTCCAAATGGCCTGGGTCGATCATCCGCATGCGCTCGATGAAATGCGCTTGCTGGGTCAGAATTCCGATGGTCAGGAATCCCTCCACGTCGCCAAACGCCGCAACGGAACTGCCCGAATCGGGACCGCCGTACGCGCCTTTCACCGCGATTGTATCCATGACGAGTGTTTGCCCTTCCCAATGACCGATTGAATCGCCCCACGGGGTCGCCCACAAATCATCCTTTGGCGTATGGGGGCGTCCGTCCGTGTAAATGTGACGAATTTCGCGGCTGGAAAAGATCAGCGCCGTTTCTTTTGGCGTGATCAGCACCTCGAACATCAACGGTGTGTCGAGCATTATGCCCGGATAGCCGAACGTGCAAGCCGTGAAGGCGTCCGCGGGATTCTCTCCGCGTGCGACCGCCGCAAGTCTCGCGCGCTCCCTCGCCTGCATCGCATCAACTTTCGCTTTCGTGGCGGCGTTAAGCGGCGGTGACCACTGCATTACTTTGAGGACCCGCTCGAGCGACTGGTTGAATCCTCCCGATGCATCCGGCGTCCCACCTACATTCTCCCACTGGCCGCTCCAGTCGGGCAATTTGCTCGACGCGCCCATCGTGGCCACGCATCCTAGGATAAGCGCGACGCCCAGTGCATGCTTCCGCAAAATCATTTTCCTTGTCCCGCTGGAGTGCCCGCGAAGGGGCCGGCGGGGCCGCTTCCCGAAACGTATTGGCCGCCTTTGACGTCGTGCATGGGATGAATATTCAGCGTGATCTTGTCACCCGGCTTTAGAGTAACGGGTTTCCATCCGACTCGCGCTAAGTGTTCGGGGCTGGTCATTTCAATACTCCACTCGTCTTCGGTGCCGCTATCGTTTTTCACCATCACCTGGATGAAGACGTGCGGATTGGTCCAACGGAATTCCTTCACGGTACCCTGGATCGTAACCAGCTTCGATTGGTCGAACATCGCGAACGAATGGTGCGCAAGCGCCGAACTTGCCGTCAGCATTGCCGCGATGGCGATCAGGGTATAGCGCAGCGCCCTACTCATTTGTCCCTCCACTGGCCCCGGGGTTCCGCGTGTTCCTCTTCATAAAGCGCAGCTTATGCGTTGCCGGGAACACGACGAAGCATGCGTACCGCGATTATACACGGGAAGGCTTGTCGGTTCATGTAGCTCACCCAGGGTTGCGGGTTTAGGCGTCTGCGGTTTATGTAGCTCATCCCGCCTTCAACGGGGTGAGGCTTTTCCGCTGTGGTTCCGGCTCCCGAATGGAAGCCGCGCAGCCGACGCACCCGAAAATCCTCAGGGCTGGCATCCTGAACTGAATAACTTCCCAATGTGAAACTGAAGATCTGTCCAAACAGCACGGGTTGGGCAGTTCGGCAGTTCGGCAACCCTAGGGGATGCCGAACTGCCGAACTAGAGTTGCCAGTTTTCAGTTGTCCAACTCGTCAGTTGTCGCCTCCGGTCCTGGGAAGAAGTGCATTGCGTTGTGCCCACCGGGCTTGGAATACCACAGCTGGCCGTTGAAACGCTCCAATAGCCACCTCCCACGCCGCAGGGCGACCCCCGAGGTTTGGACCACCCGCTCTTTTGGCTGGCCGGGATTGCGGCGGATGGTTTCGGCGAGCTTTTCGACGTCAGACTGCTCGGTGGAGGCTTCGGGCGAGTCGGTGACGACGAAGTCGCCTGCACTGCCCACGCCCGATAACTCGGGGCGCAGAGTCAGAGAAAACTCCTCAGCGAAGCGGCTCTTGAAACATTCCAGGCGCAGCAGGCCGGCGCCGCGATCGCGCGAAACGGCCAGCGCCGTGTCCACTCCTCCCGCAATGTCGCTCGACCCGCGATAGTGCGATCCCTCGCTCTTGGGCTTGTGATGCAGCACGACGACGGTTGCTCCCGCATTGGCCAGCGCACGCAGATCGGCCATCACCATGGACATTTCCGTGGCGGAATTCTCGTCCGCCGCCGCGTGGAAGCGAATCAGCGAATCGAAAACGATCAACGGGCGGCGCTCGCGCGCAATTTCCAAAATGCGAAAGTCGCCGATGCCCGGAGGCGCGTTGTCGAGCCAGCCGCCCCAGATGCGGCAATCGGCCGTGGCAGATTGCTCGATACCCAGCACCGCGAGGCGTGCGCGCATCACCGCCAGCGGATTTTCGCGGTCGAGATAGAGGACGCTCGATTGCGCGCACTTGCGTCCGAGAAAATTTCCGCCGCTTGCGACGCCGCGCAGCAGAGCCAGCGCCAGCCACGTTTTGTAGCTGCCCGGCTCGCCCGCCAGCAGCGTCACCGAAGCGCGCGGCAAAATTCCGTCGACCATCCACTCGATGGCCGGCACGTCGAGCGTGAAGATGTTGGGGA
>DATDIT010000026.1:0-135797 GCA_036520875.1 Candidatus Acidiferrales bacterium | reverse complement strand
GATCCTCATATCCGGGATCGTGGTGGGGATGTGCTGGATGGTGATGACCGACCAGCGCCTCGGCGGCAACAATCACGACCGCGAGGCCGCTTTCTACGGCGCCGAAGCAGGAATGGAAAAATTGACTGCCGATGTAGGAACCACGTTCGCCGTGAAAGGGGCCCTCGCTGCCGCGGACATCACGGCCATCACGGCGGCTCCGCCGACAACCATTCCTGGTGTTCAGTATCTGAATGGTGTGGGCGCTTCGTCGTACCAGATTACTCCCCTGGTTCCAGTCGCCAGCAACGCCACGATTCTTCCCCCCAGTCCTTACGCCGGAATGCAGGCGCTAATCACGCCGTTCACACTCACTGTGGGGGCGCGGACGCCTGATGGAGCAGAAGTGAAGCTGCAGCGCGAAGTACAGGCCGTTGCGATTCCAGTCTTCCAGTTCGGCGTCTACTCGGATTCAGATGTCGCTTATTTCAATGGACCTTCGTTCCAATTCGGCGGCCGGGTTCACACCAACGGAAACCTCTGGCTCTCGCCTAATTCCGGCCCGCTGTTTCTGGGCGATAAAGTAACGGCTGTCGGCCAGGTTATCCGCACCAATCTCGAGAACGGTTACACAGCTAACGGAACGAGTTACACCGGCGACGTATCGATCGCCGTTTCTCCAGATCCTAGTCTGACCAACGAACCCACGGGCTCTCCTTACACCAATGCTCAGTGGCGGCAGTTGCAGTTGGGCGAAGGCAGCACGAGCCCCACGTCAACCAGCTCCTACGCGCACATCAGCACTACCACCAACGTCGCTTGGCCTGGCGGATCGGGCGGCGTGTACAACGGTCAGGTACAAAATGGAGTGCCGACCCTCAGTCTAACAGCCACTGCGCTGGGAGGAATCACAACGCCTATCTCGCTGATCCGGCGAGCGGTTCCGGGCGAACTTGCCTCGAATCCCTCCGA
Source organism: Candidatus Acidiferrales bacterium (assembly GCA_036520875.1). Classification (GTDB taxonomy): domain Bacteria; phylum Acidobacteriota; class Terriglobia; order Acidiferrales; family UBA7541; genus Palsa-295. The sequence goes on along the minus strand of DATDIT010000026.1, from coordinate 134,846 downwards.
GTTTAACGAGCAGTACTTCTCCGAGGCAACTTTGCGGATTTTACTCGACGACTATCCGACCGGCGTAACGCCTGGACTGGCCAATAATGCTTCTTGCCAAAATGCCGATATGATGTCGCTCGACACCGTTACGTCGACTTACCCGGTCGACTTGGCAACACTGGCGTTTCCATCAGCTACCTGGGCTTCTGCTATTCCGCCGTCTTGGTACACAGGTGCCTCCAACGTGCCCTCGGGAGCCCTGTTTCCACTTCCGGTCTCGGGTGCCATAGGCGGGACGACCTATAGTTCTCTTGATGGATATTGGCTGAAAAGCAGTGGCACCTCGAACGGGAAACCGTATCCAACCATATTGGGCTGTATCAAAATCGAGTATCAGAACTTGGCCGGAGCGTGGACTGACGTCACGACGACGATTCTCAACATGGGGTTTACTGGGCGGGATATTGCTCCTACGGGCGCAGGATACAAAGGATCTGACGGAAGCACGGTCATCACCTATGTTGATCCTCTTGCTCCTAACGCAAATGTCAAGTTGCCAACGCTGCCAACCGGCAGCGCGGTTGGGTTTCCCGCGCAAGGTCCAAGCCCGGCTGGCACTGCTCCTGCCACCATCCCCGCGAACTGCACGGATCCGAGCCCCAGTGCGATCATTCGGCTCGCGCGAGTGCGCGATAACCCCTCGTATGATGCGGGCGATTGCGCGACAGCCATAAGCAAGACCAATTTCATCGCTACGGATTTCTGGCCGATGGCGCTCTTCGACACAAGAGAAGGGATTTTCCGCCCGGACGACACGACTCCGGGGGTGGTCACCGCCGGAGGTGTCATGTACTACATCGAGCTCGACGCGAAGAACCTGGCGGCGTGGCTCAGCAGCAAGCAGAGTTCGTTGAGTTTGAACAACAACACCGGCGGCTTCACCGTCTATTTTTCGGATCGGCGCGGTGAACAGCTTGATCCGAACGCCGGCAACACGAAAACGGGTTCTTACGGGTACAACGACTTCGTCAACTTGAACGACGCGACGAACGGCTGCCCGAATGGCATCATCGATCCAGCAGTAATTCCATCAGGACCGAGTCAGGGTGAGGATCTTGAAGGAGACGGCCTTCTCCGCACGTACGGCGGTCAAGAAAGCACGCAAGTGCCCGCTGCCGATTTCGTCACAAATGCAGGACCAAGCCTCTGGAACGGCACCTTCATGAACATCGTGCTCGCTTCGAACACGAAATGCGGCGGGAGCCACCCGAATCGCCCGGACGTCACTTATGTAGATCCCCAAGAAGCCCGCGAAAACCCGCCAGTTTTTTTCCGCCGCGCACTGAAAATTGTCGACGGCGCCACGCTGAATCTCGGGACGTCGTGCGGTGCGGTTCCGTGCGGATTGACGATTGCCGCCGAGAACCCGGTCTACATTCAGGGCGACTACAACGCGCCGGTCGATACTGGGACATGGGCCGGGGCATCCGTGGCGGCCGCCGTCGCCGGCGATGCGGTCACATTTCTTTCCAACAACTGGAATGACGCGAATACCTTTCTGTTCCCCCAACATATCGTCTCGGGCAAGGTTCGCAACGCCGTGCCCACCGCTTATCGCGCAGCCATCATTAGCGGAAAGGGAATTCCTTTTGCAAACAGCCTCACCATGCCAGACGGCAGCCTGGATTTTGGGACTGACGGCGGAGTACACAACTTCCTGCGATTCCTCGAATACTGGGGAGTCAACTGCTACTACCGAGGTTCGCTAGTCAGTTTTTATTACAATCGCCAGGCCGTGGGGACGTACAAGGGAAGCGGTGTTTACAGCCCGCCCAACCGCTTGTACAGCTTCGACCAAAACTTCACTCTGGGGCCGGCCTATCTCCCGCCGCGAACGCCGGTATTGCGTTCGGTAAACACGATTGGTTTCTCGCAGCAGATTTTGCCCACGCAGTAGGGCCTAAGCGTCACATCCAGCGATGTTAGAGCGGCTCTCGGTCTCCGGGAGCCGCTTTTCTTTTTCTGCCTTCACCAAACCGTGCGGTAAGCCAGATCGAGCTTCGTTCCGAAGCGATTGGAATTGCTAATCAGTGTCACGCGAGCTAAGCCACGGGTGAAGATCACTTCATACAAGCCGACATCTCGGTACAAATCTAGATTATCGATATGTGAATCGGTATTATGCGTTCATCGGGAGCAGTCAAGCAAAGCGCAGAGTGTCTGAGGTGAAGCGCGTTTGGCGACATCAACGCGTATCCCAAGAGATGGTTTTTCCGCTTCTCCTTTTGACAGCTCTTATCTCAATTGCGATAACGGGTGACGAAGTGGAGGGATGTAAATGGGTCGACAAATCCACATGACGGTCTTTGCCCTCATTGCTTGGGCGGCTTTTTCCCAGAGCGGTCCCTGGTCTCAGGGTGAGACTGCGCTCCAAACCCAGTTCGTCGCCGTTCAGCCAGATGTAAAGCTCGAGGTTCTCGACTGGGGAGGGACCGGACGTAACCTCGTACTTCTCGCAGGTGGCGGAAGCACCGCTCACGTTTTTGACAGCTTAGGGGCGAAGCTCGCGGCGCATTATCACGTCATTGGGATCACGCGGCGCGGGTTTGGTCAGTCCTCCGCGCCTCAAACGGGTTATGATCCAAGGCGGCTCGGAGACGATGTCGTCGCGGTTCTTGACGCCTTGCACATCGCTGGTCCTGTCCTCGTCGGGCACTCGATTGCAGGAGAAGAACTGAGCGCCATCTCCACCTATCATCCAGGGCGCGCTGCAGCGCTCATTTATCTCGATGCCGGAGGCACTTTCGCTCTCTATAACCCTAAGCAAGGCGACTACACACCGGCTTTGGCGCAGCTCAGAGACGATCTTTCGGCACTACAAAAGAACCTCTACGATGACGGCCTCATATCGAAGACATTGACAGACATGGCGCTTTTTCAGGCGAACCTTGCCGAACTTCGAGGCGAAGTCGAAGGAGCAACAGGCCCCTCTCCGAAGGCCGGTGACCTTGCCAGCATTTCTGCTTTCCAGAGTTACATGAAAGGTTACTACGGTGGCATCATCCCCGAATCGGAGGTGCGCCAGCTTTATCGTATCGGCGAGGACGGGAGGGTCGGCGAGTGGCTTGGGCACGGATATGCGATGCAGTCCGTGATGCTCGAAGAAGAACGTTTCCACTCCATCAACACACCCCTTCTAGCAATTTTTTCTTATCCTTCAGCTCCCTATCCCAGTCAGACGAGCGACCCGGCAAAACTCGCAGCCTATCGAGCCGCAGGAAAGGTTCGCGAGGAAGCGCAGATTGCTATCTTTCGGAAGCAGCCCCATGCAAAGGTGATCGTGATTCCCAACGCTACCCACTTCATATTCCTCTCACGCGAGGAGGAAGTGATCTCACAGATCAGCGACTTCGTGAATAACCTTCCTGCCAAGCGTTAAGCAGAACCAGAAATGAAAGTCTACCGCTCGATGAGCGATACAGGTGTATTCGGAAATAATCGGACAGTCGGCTTATGGCTCTGATTCGCTTGCTGATCATAGGGAATCACGGCCCTGCTGGCCGAAACCTGGGATTGAAATTCGTATCGACTGCCGGGATCGCACACTCAGCCGCGCCTCCCGACGAGCACAAATCCTGCAGTGCAACCCCGAAGTCGCCGGGGGTCGCAACCCCAACCAGAGGCTCGGCGTAGATCGCATAGTCGCGGCCTACCGGCAGTCGCTCGATCGCAAACGTGCCATCGAACTGCAGCGAATCGGTCGTAGCATTGCAGCTCCAGCCGCCAAGCGTTCCGGCGATCACCGATCCCGTACCCGCATCCACCGCCACCACGTGCGCACCGAAAATGCCCGTGACGGATTCACCCGCAGCGGGGGCCGGTAAGCTCGCTAGTGAAAATGGATTCGCAGGCAGCACTCGCCCGCGAATTGCGCCGACGTTCACCGTGTCCGCCGGGTCCGGATACAGCACGCGAGTCCCAGTGCGGTCGTCGTCGGATAGCGGACCATCCGGCGCGGCGCCCGTCGGCCTGTCGCCGACAAATTGTCCGGGCGGTGGCGCGAACGGAAACATGATCGCCCGCCATACCGCCGAATGATCGAAGCCCAGCCAATGCCCAAGCTCGTGTGTTAATAGGGACTCGAGATCGTACGCGCCCGGTGCGCTGGCGAGCGCCGCGGGAGTGGCGAAGCTAGCCTGCCCGTCGTTGCGAAAAAAAGTATCGGCGTCCAGAATTTGCCCGGCAAAAGCTGCCGGTCCGCTTGATCCCACCGAGGCTCCCGGCGCGTTCGCGGTGATCGTGCGCGTAAACGCCAGCACACCGCTCGAAAATGCCGCACTCGATTCGTTGAAGCAAATGGTATTCAGCCCATCCGCATCGCTTTCCGCGTCATTGGTGCAGGCGTTCGCAACGGCCACGCGCCCCAGCGGAGCAAGCAGTCCCGGATGGGCTGTAGCGTTGAATGTGGTGCCGCTCACGCCGGACCACGCCCCGAACGAATCCGTTATCGCCTGTTCGATTTCAGTAAGCTGCGCCACACTTCCACTCGCGGCAACCGTACGAAGCGCATTTGTGGCCCCGGGCAGCGAAGTGCTCCAGCGCCGGTTGAGCGGAGTAGCCAGTGAGAGGTTCCAGCGGTTGATTGCAGGACATCCGCCGCCCTGCGGAATCGTAGTATCGATCAAGTAAGCGCTCGCCGTGGGATCTAGCGTCATCGTCACCATAAGCAGCGCTGCCATCGCAAGTGCGCCCCAGCTTCTCATTTTGCCACTCCTTCGGCGCCGCGCAGAGCCGCATCCACGCGCGCGTGCAACAGTTCAAGCGGCGCGCTGCGAATGCCCACGGCCTCGAAGCGGCGTGTCGCCGGGTCGAACGTCGCAAACGAAGCGGTATCCTGCGTGGCGCTTTCGCGGCCCGTCGCCGGATCGCGCCGAACACGGAAAGTTCCCTGCTCCCAGCTCACCACGGAGAAATCGCCGCGCGACGTGGGCTCCAGGAACAGCAACACCTCCTCGCCCGCCTGGAATCTTGACACGCCTGAAACATTCGACGTCAGATTCCCCGCGCGCCCGCCGAGCAACCGCACGGTGATCTGCGCTGGCGCCGTCCCCCGCCAAACTTCTTCCACTGCGAAATTTGTGAACGTCCAAATCTCGCCCGCGTCCTGCTCAGTGGAAGTTCCCAGGCATCGCGCGCGAACGATCACTTTCGCCGTGCGCGACATTTTCTCGAGCGTCATTCGCTCAATGGTCGTTGCTCTCGCCGCGCTCGCACCACAGATTGCGACCAGCAGTGCCACACAGGGCGCAATCCAAATCTTGCTTCGCATTTGTCTCCGCATCGTCATTTCACCTCCAGCATTCCCGTAGCGATGGCCCTGTCGTTATTCAGCGTTGCGATCACCAATGAGCGCACGCCGGGAAGCGTGCTGCTTGCAATCTGCAAATCCAGTTCGATGGTGCCTGGGAAAAGACCGGTTACCGCGGACGCTGTCACACCAATGTCCGCCGCGCCGGGCGCGCCACTGGGGCCAGTGAACCCGTATGTGAAGGTCGGGTCGAGACTGTTGCCGTGGACGCAGATACTTACTGTGGTTGTTCCCGACGTCGGACGAGCGACCGCGAGTGGCGAGCCCTGTATGCCGCAGGTGCCACTCGTTAGTAATCCGATGAAATCCACATTGATGGGTGACGATGCGGCGGCTGTCGTTGGGTCAACCACTACGATGTTTTCCCCCTCCGCCTCGGGAGTTCCGGAGCTCAGGGAAATCGTGTCCGTTGAGACGTCGAATGGCACGATCACAAATGGAACGGGATTGGAAAGTGCCGCAGGTGTGCCCGGGTTCTGCACTTGAACCGTCAGCGTACTCGCCGATTGCACATCCGTGGGGTTCAGCACCGTTGCACATGAGGTCGCGCTCGAACAATTGGTGCCGCGTGCCACGCCGCTGATCAGAATCGCGGATGCCGAACTTCCGCTGCCAGCCACAAAGTTCACGCCCCGCACCACCAGCGGAAAAGCCTCTACATCTCCGGCCATGGTGCTGGATGGAAGGATCGCTTCAATTGCCGGACCACCGGAAATCGCGACCGTCGCAGATGCGAACTTCGTAGGATCGGCTTCGCTCGTCGCGATTACCGAGATTGCGTTGGGAGAGGGAGCTGCGCTCGGCGCGGTGTAGGCGCCGCTCGCCGACACCGAACCGCAGGCCGTCCCCGCGCATCCCGCACCGCTGACGGCGCTCTGCACGCTCCAGGTCACGCTCGTATTGCCACTCCCCGCAACCTGCGACGCAAATTGCTGCGTGCTGGGCGTGCCCGTAGAAGCAGGAATGAATGCGTACGCCGGAGATACCACGACACTCACGCCGCCCGGCGACCCTTGAAAGAAAATCGTGGCGCTGGCGTTTCGCGATGGATCGGCGTGACTCGCGGCCGTAAGCGTGACGCTTCCAGCGCTGGGCGTGGACGCTGGCGCAAAATAAAAAATGCCGCCTGAAACCGGCGCGCTTGGTGCCACGCAAGCACCCGATCCGCTCAGGCAGACTTGGCCCACCGTGGCATTCCCGTTCGGAACACCGTTTGCCGCCCACGTTACCGTCTTGTCCGGCGTGCCGGCAACCGTTGCCGCGAACATCGCGTGCTGTGTCGCGGCCAGCGTCGCAGTCGGTGGAGAAACGCCCACCGTAATCCCGCCGCCTGTAACAGTTACCGTTGCTGTGGCGCTTTCCGGACCGCCGCTCGGCTGCGGACTTACCACCGCGTGAACCGTCATCGGATTCTGCGGCGGTAGAACTGCCGGAGCTGTGTAGAGCGCGGAGGCTAGGCCGCTTGTTGTTATCGTGCCAAGTGTGGAATTGCCTCCGGCGATTCCGTTCACGTCCCAGGTTATGCTCTGGCCTGCAGCAAGGCAAAACGCCGCCGAAAAACTCTGCGTTTGACTCAACGCAACGCTCGCCGAGGAAGGCGAAATCGCATTCGAGGCACCGCACGTGATCGTCACGCTCGCGCTGCCGGATTTGGAAGTGTCTTCAGCGCTCGTGGCCGCCACGGTTACCGCGGCCGGCGACGGAGGCGCAGACGGCGCTGTATATGTAGCCGCGCCTGTGCCGGAGTTCGCAATCGTGCCAATCGTCGAATTGCCGCCGGGGGTTCCATTCACGCTCCAAGTGACACCGGTGTTAGTCGCTCCCGAAACGCTTGCCGTGAAAATCTGTGCGCCATCCGATGGCACGCTCGCTGTTGCGGGCGAGACGGTAATCGCAATGGCAGCGCTGCTTCCCACGGGCGTTTCGGATTCGCCCGGAGGAGTTCCCGCGTAACCGCATCCGCAAGCCGCAATCACAGCCAGGCACAGCGCGGGGCGAAGCCCCCGCATTCTGTGCTCGGCCGCATCGCGGCGGATCGCAACTCGCCGCGGGCGCGCGGCCCTCTCTAGTTGGCTGACAATTTTCATGCACCTTGCTAGTCGCAAGGTATGTGCCAGAGCGGAGCACTAACTGGGGAAAAGCCTGTGGACGAGCCCCGAAAGCTTGTCGACCGAGCGTAAGTAATAGTATTAAAAGAGGTTACTGAGATTCGATGAGCGCGGGTTCGGCCCCAAACTGTTCGCCGGGAAACCTGACCCAACCTGTTTCTGGCCGCTAGATCGTTCTATATCGAAACATCGCTGTTTCATTTCGGGATTGGCGGACGAGGCCGCAAAGCTGAAATTTCAGGTGCCGGCATGCGCGGGCCGCGTTTTCGGAAGTTTCGCGCAGTTTGCGTTCAGTTCTTGCGTTCTAGGGCGTTTTTCAGCGATGAATCGAGGTTCGCGAAGCGGAATTTGTAGCCGATTGCGAGCAGGCGCTCGGGGATCGCGCGCTGGCTTGACAGCAGAAGAGGGTCTGCCATCTGGCCCAACGCGATGCGGAGTGCGAATGCGGGAGCGGAGAAAATGGCGGGGCGGTGCAGCGCGGCTGCCGCGATGCGAGTGAACTCGGAATTTCGCACTGGATTTGGAGCGACCACGTTCACCGGACCTGAGAATTGGCTGCTCGCGATTGCCGAGAACATAATTTCCATCACATCTTCAAGCGCGATCCAAGACATCCACTGATTGCCACTGCCGAGCCGTCCGCCTACGCCATACTTGAAAGGCGCGAGCATGCGCGGCAGCGCGCCGCCATCCGCGGAAAGAATCACGCCAAATCGCAAACGGACTGTACGGATCCCCGCTAGTTCAGCACGTCTTGCCTCCGCTTCCCAATCGCGCGCCAGCAGCGCCAGGAAATCCGTTCCGCCTTCGCTGGATTCGGTGAGCAACTCATCGCCGCGATTCCCGTAATATCCTGTTGCCGAGGCGCAGAGGAAAACGCGCGGTTTTTGTTTGAGACCTGAAAGCGTATCCACCAGCACACGCGTGGAATCAATTCGGCTGCTGCGCAAAACCGCTTTACGCTCCGGGTTCCATCGCGCTTCCGCGATGCTGGCTCCGCTGAGATGAATCACGGCGTCGAAGCCTTCCATCGCGGGAGCATCCACGGTAGCGGCCATCGGATCCCAGAAAATATCTTCGGGGGATGACTTGCCACCGGGACGCACCAATCGCGCGATGGTATGCCCGTCTTCCTGTAACTTGCGCGCCAGCGCCTTGCCCACCAGGCCCGACGCGCCGGAAATTAGAATTTTCATCGTCCCCGCTTTGTGCTCATCGGCTGGAAGAAAAAGAGTGTAATTCAGAGAATATTCACAGCCCGCGATGCGAGCAGGACAACAATCATAAGAGAAATCAAGGCCTGCAACATCGTGACCAGTTTCGCCCAGCGCGAAAGGACGGCCGTATCGGTGGGCGAGAATGCCGTGCTGGTATTAAATGCCAGGAATAAATAGTCGATGAAATGAGGCGACCACGACGAGTCGCGGCCTTCAGCCGTCAGCATCTGAGGAAAAAGAAAGTCGCTGTCTGAGCGATCGGTGGCACGTTCGCGTTTCAAAGGGCCGCCGGCATCTAGCTTCCAATACCAAAGAGCAAAGACAAGAATGTTGGTGAACCACAGAATGCTCGCGGCGCGCAAAAGTGCAGTGGCTGCGTTGAGATGATGCGCCATACCGTAAATCAGGAAAATCAAGGATGCAATCAGGGCAAGGGTGATCGCGCCATTGGCGACAAACGTGAGAACCCGAGCCACCCTATGGTTGCCGCTACGATAGGTCACCGTTAGCGGAACGAGCAAAACGAGGACGATCGCGAGCAAAAGCCAACTGGGACCCACCGAAAGAGGTTCCGGCAGCGCTAAATACACGCAGCCCGCGGCCAACATCGCCACGAGTGCGGGCCACCGGGGCTGATTGTCGAATCGATCCGCCATTTCGATGTCTCCTCGGAATGCGGCGCTCCTACGCGGGTGCAGTCTAATACACCGCTACCGCGCCTCAAAATGTACTCGCGGCGACGGATTATTGGGCGAATCTCGTCCGAGCAGGTACCCTTGCGAATGCCGCCCTCTGCAACATTTGCATTACTTCCGAGCCGCTCGTTTATCAGGAGTTAGCGTTGGGCCGATAAACTCTTTACGTGCGTCGTTGCTGAAGGTGGACTGGCTCCTATTGACATTCGATAGGAAGAGACTTAGCCTCCTGTCGGGACTCTATAGGAGCTAGGGACGTGGCCTCTGAACCGACGAATCTGCTGCAAGGTACCCTGGACCTGATGATCTTGAAGGCCCTTGCTCTCGAAGAGATGCATGGCTTAGGCATTTCCCGCCGCGTCGAGCAGATTACAAAGGGCACGTTTCGGGTCAAGCCCGGATCGCTGTTCCCGGCTCTACATAGGATGGAAGAAGCCGGGTGGTTGACCTCCGCTTGGGGCGAGTCCGACAACAAACGGCGCGCCAAATACTACCGTTTGACCAAAGCAGGTCGGCGGCAACTCGAAACGGAAACCGAGCGTTGGGGCCGGATTTCCTTGGCTATAGCGAGAGCGCTGGAAGCCTCGTAAGGTGAAAACTGCTATGCGACTGCTCTCACGTGTGAAGAGTTTCTTGCGAGGCTTTCTTCATAAGCAGCAAATCGACGCGGAACTCGATGACGAGATTCGTTCCACCCTCGAATTGCTGACCGAGCAGAAGATCAGCGAAGGGATGAATTCAAAAGAAGCGCGGAGAGCGGCGGGGATCGAACTGGGCGGTGTCGAGCAGGTCAAAGAGCGTGTTCGCGCGGCACGCGCGGGAGCATGGCTCGAATCCTTGCTGCAAGACGTTCGCTTCGGCCTGCGCATGCTGCGCAAGAACCCTGGCTTCACCGCCGTCGTAGTGATCACGCTCGCCCTCGGCATCGGTGCGAACACGGCCCTCTTCAGCGTGGTGCAAGGTGTGGTGTTGGCCCCGCTACCATACCCCGAGCCAGATCGGCTGGTTGCAGTGGGGGAGAGCAATCCGCGCTTTCCGCTCGTGGCGGTTTCATACCCTAACTTTAGAGATAAGCAGCGCATCGCTCGCTCATTCGAGCAAATGGCCGCCTTTGGGCGGCAGGGATATAACTTGACGGGTCCCGGGACACCCGAACACCTTGACGGCAAGGAAATCTCCTCAGGTTTCTTCAGTACCCTGGGCGTGAAGCTAACCCTCGGGCGTGGCTTCTCGCCAGCGGAGGACGTGCATGGCGGCGCGCCAGTCGTCATCATCAGCGATCGCCTGTTTAGAAATCGGTTCGACGGCCAACCTGAGGCGCTCGGCAAGTCCTTGACCCTGGATGGAGTGGCCTACACGATCATCGGAGTCACCCCTCCAGGGTTTCATTTCGAAGGCGACGCAGACGTTTACACGCCGCTGGGAGAGGCCGCCCCACTGATCCTCAACATTCGCGCAAGCCACTGGCTCTTCCCCATCGGACGCCTAAGACCTGGAGTGAGCGTACTGCAGGCCCAGGCCGAGATGAGTGCGATTCAAAAGGATCTGGATCAGATCTACCCTGATGCGGATCGAGACCTCGGAATGGCTGTGGTGCCGCTTAAGCAACAGATCGTTGGGAACGCCGGCGGAACGCTTCTGCTGCTGTTGGGAGCCGTCGGCTTGGTTTTGCTTATCGCCTGCGCAAACGTTGCTAATCTCTTGCTGGCGCGCTCAGCGGCGCGCACCCACGAGTTTGCCGTCCGCTCGGCGCTAGGTGCGAATCGCACCCGCATCGCGCGACAGTTGATCACGGAAAGCGTGCTCCTTTCACTCGCCGGTGGAGCGTTGGGCGTTCTGATTGCCTTTTGGGGCGTCAGCCGAGTGCCGGGGTTTCTGCCAGGCAGGGAAAACATCTGGGGTGCCTCGAGGTTTCTACCACGCAGCGAAAACATCGCGGTCAATCTCCCGGTCCTCCTCTTTGCGTTTTCGGCCTCGATCGCCGTCGGTATTCTCTTTGGTCTTGCGCCAGCCCTGAAAAATTGGAACGTCGATCTACAACCTGCGCTGAAGGAAGGCGGGCACGGCTTCGCGAGCGGCCATCATAGGGCTCAACGTGTTTTCGTGATTGCCCAAATGGCCTCGACCCTGATGCTATTGGTGGGTGCCGGCCTGCTATTCCGCACGCTCCGCAGCTTGTGGGAAGTCAATCCCGGCTTCGATACGCACCACGTCATTACTTTCAGGGTCGGGGTTTCGCCTTCGCTGACGAATACAGCCTCGCGCACTCGAATCGCCTATCAGCAGTTGATCGAGCGCATTAGAGGTGTTCCCGGCGTACAAGCGGCGGATTTTACTGACGTCATGCCGCTCACTCGTCAAGGCGGGACTATGCCCTTCTGGATTGGCTCGCAGAAGCCCGCTTCACTTCAGGCGGCTCCGCGATTGGTAACTTTTCTTGCGGGTCCGGATTACTTCCAAACGATGGGAATACCGCTGCTTCGAGGTCGCCTCTTCACGTCGGAAGACACCATTACATCGCCGCACGTCGTGGTCATTGACAGTGTTTTCGCCCACTTGTATTTTCCAAACAGCAACCCTCTAGGCCAGACGATAACATTCGGATTTTCGCCCACCCCTCCTTGCCAGATTGTCGGCGTGGTAGGCCACGTGAAAGACTGGGGGCTCCAAGATCCTGCCGCGAATGTTCGAAATCAATTGTACTTTCCGCTGTACCAAGACCCAGACCCCTGGGTGGCCGATAACTATGCTGATTTGAGGGTCATTGTTCGCACTCCGCTCGATCCCGCGACTGTTATGCCGGCAATCAAGCCAGCCGTCTACGAAGCGGGCAGCGAACAACCGGTTTACGACGTGCAAACCATGCAGCAGATTGTCTCGGCGTCGATGTCGTCACAGCGCTATCCCATGATTCTTCTCGGCGTTTTTGCTGGCCTAGCCCTGCTGCTAGCGTCGGTGGGCCTTTACGGCGTGATTTCATATTCAGTGGCGCAGCGTGTGCGCGAGATTGGGATTCGCATGGCGCTCGGCGCGGAGAGGTGGGACGTTTTTCGGATGGTAATTGGGCACGGTCTTCGGTTGGCGCTTGTCGGCCTCGAAATGGGGGCAGTGGCCGCCCTCATTCTCACGCGCATAGTGTCGAGCTTCTCGCACCTGCTCTATGGCGTCGGAACAAACGATCCGCTGACATTCGTCGTCGTCTCGGTCGTATTGACCGTAGTGGCCGTTTTGGCGTGCTATATCCCGGCACGCCGCGCGATGCGCGTAGATCCCATGGTCGCGCTGCGGTACGAGTAGTCGGTCCGCTTTCCAGATGCATCTTTGCAGAAACTCCACAGGGGGCCGCTCTTGCACCTTAGCCTCGCATTCGCTAAAGATAGATGCGATGAGATCATGGCGCAAAAGCGAGGGGGACTCTGATCGCTGCAAATCGGCGCGCTATTGTTCCAGGGCGGCGCGATTGTGGTGTTTCCGTGCAGCAATGTTGCTGGCGATTTCGATTCCCGCGGTGTCCGCAAGCTTGGCGCAGGTAAAGGATTCAAATTCCCTGACAGGGTTCCTGCCGTCGCGTGTGGCGGAGGAACGGCAGCTTGAGGCCAAGTTTCGGAGTATCCCTGATCCTGCGCACGCCGAGAGCAACCTGCGTCATTTGACGAGCGAGCCTCATGTGGCAGGAACCGCGGCGAGCTATCGCGTGGCGAAGTGGCTTCGCGACCAGTTTCGCAGCTTCGGCTTCGACGCAGAAATCGTCAGCTACACCGCGTGGCTGCCGCAACCCCGCGAAATAACGCTCGAGTTAACCAAACCCGAAGCGAAGCGGCTGGGCTCGCCCGAGCAGCCGTATGAAGATGACAAAGCTACCCAAGATAAACGAGTCGTCCCCGGGTTTAGCGATTACTCGCCATCGGGAGACGTGACCGCCCCGGTGGTCTATGTGAATTACGGCACGCAGGATGATTACCGGCAGCTCGCTAATCTTGGCGTGGACGTGACCGGGAAAGTGGTGATCGCACGCTACGGCGTCGGATACCGTGGCATAAAAGCCAAGCTAGCCGAGGAGCACAAAGCCGCCGCGTTGATCCTTTACTCTGATCCACAAGAGGACGGATTTGCGGTTGGCGATCCATACCCGCGCGGCCCGTGGCGGCCGATGAGCGGCATCCAGCGGGGTTCGATCATTTATACGCAGATCTATCCAGGCGATCCGCTAACGCCGGGCATCGCCGCTATGCCAGACGCGCAGCGCATCGCACCATCCGACGCCGCTAACCTGCCGCACATTCCCACCATGCCGATCAACGCTCAAGATGCCGCGGCGATCCTTTCGAAGCTCGGCGGCCGGGAAGTCCCCCGGAGCTGGCAAGGCAGCTTGCCATTTACTTACCATCTGGGCCCGGGCGAAGCGGAAGTTCACATGAAGCTCGTGATGGACTACGAGCAACGGCCGGTTTACGACGTGATCGCCAAGCTACACGGGACATCCGACGACCAGTGGGTGATCATGGGCAATCATCACGACGCCTGGGTCTACGGGGCCGCAGATCCGGGCAGCGGCACGGCCTCAATGCTGGAAACGGCACGCTCGCTCGGCGAACTCGTAAAATCCGGATGGAAGCCGCGACGCACTATCGTGATATGCGAATGGGATGGCGAAGAACCGGGTCTAATCGGCTCTACGGAATGGGTGGAAGCGAATCGCGCTGAGTTGCAAGCGAAAGCAGTGGCATATATCAACACAGATGTGGGTGTTACCGGGCCCAATTTCACCGCAGGGGATACGCCTTCGCTCGACCAAGTGATCCGCGATGCCACCAGAGACGTACAGGATCCGGCAACAGGACATTCTGTTTACGACGCCTGGTATAGCCGCTCCTCCAACCAGCGCGGGGATGCGACAGCACGCGCAATTCCTATGGCCGATGTTTCCGGCGGAGCCCCTGTCTCGCGGCTCGGTTCGGGATCCGATTACTCGTCTTTTTTCGATTACGCGGGCATTCCCTCGATTGACGTGTCTTTCGCGGGCGATTACGGCGTCTATCACTCGCTGTACGACGACTTTTACTGGATGAAACACTTTGGCGATCCGACGTTCGCCTATCACGCGGCGCTCGCCCGCATCCTCGGGACGCTCGCGCTGCGGCTGGACGAAGCGGACATTCTCCCGTACGACTATGCGTCTTACGCGTCCGAGATCGAGCATCGGGCCACCGATCGAATCACGCACGCTACCAGCGCAAGCGACCAAGATATTATGGAGCCGATTTTGGACGCGGCCGCGAAGCTAACCATTTCGGCCACGAACGCTTCGCAAGCCCTCGCAATTATTTCGGATGCAGCAATCGATCCGGCAAAATCAGAGGAGATTAACCGGGCCCTTGCCGCCGTCGAGCAGGGTCTGCTCGATCCGGACGGCCTCGCGGGACGCCCGTGGTTCAAGCACACGATCTACGCTCCCGGCAGCTACACGGGTTACGCCGCCGAGGTGCTTCCCGGCATCACGGAGGCACTTGCGCACGGCGATTCGGCACGGTTGAAGCGTGAGTCCGAGGGGCTCGCGGCAGCGCTGCTTCGTGCCGCGGCGCGTCTGGACGAGGTCACTCGTCTTGCTCAAGCCGCTGCGCCCGGACGGGATAAGGGGCAGTGACACGCCGAGTCGCAGGTCAAATTTTTCGCTGCTTCCACTTACCGCGCCTGAATAACAGGATACTCGCGACGGCGATGGCTCCCTCGGCAATCACAATCGACCAGTAAACGCCGTTCGAGTGGAGGCCGCGGTGGATCGCGAGCCAATACGCCAAGGGAATTTCGAAGAGCCAAAAACCAAAAAAGTTCACGATCGTCGGCGTGATGGTGTCCCCTGCTCCATTGAACGCCTGGAGCATCACCATGCCGTACGCATAACCGATGTTGCCGCAGCTCACGATGCGAAGGCATGAGGCAGCCAGCGGCACTACTGCGGGATCATTCGTGAAAAGACGGACCACAGGTTCCGCGAATATTATGAAAGCGATTCCGACTGCTCCAAGAAAAAGCATGTTGTAGAAGCCGGTGCGCCAAACCGAAGTCTCGGCGCGTTCAGGCTGTTTTGCGCCAAGGTTCTGGCCTACGAGCGTCGCGGCCGCGTTACTCAACCCCCACGACGGCAGGATGATGAATATTACGATTCGGATTGCGATGGTGTACCCAGCGACGGCGGCCGCGCCGAAGAAACTAACGATGCGCACGAGCCCAATCCAGCTGGTCTGCGCTATGGCGAATTGCAAGATTCCGGTGACAGAGAGCCGAAGGAGCCGAAAAAGAACTTCCCAATTCGCGCGAATGTGGCGACGGAGCAAGCGAATGCGCTCCGTGCCGCGCAGTAGTCGGTAGAACTGGTAAATCACGCCGATCCCGCGCCCCGTGAACGTGGCAAGAGCGGCACCTGTGACGCCGAGACGCGGGAACGGTCCCCAGCCAAAAATCAAGCAGGGATCCAAAATCAAGTTGATGATGTTGGATACCCAAAGCAGCCGCATAGCAATCGCAGCGTCCCCGGCACCGCGGAAGATCGCATTGTTGAGAAAGAGAAGCAGCACCACGCCGCTGCCGCCAAGGGCGATCCGTGCGTAACTGCTGCCCACCGTGATGATCTCGGGCGTTGCGCCCATCAGACGAAGGAGATCGGGCGCCAGAAAAAGGCAAGGAACTCCGATCACGACCGCACATACCAGGCCGAGGAAAATCGACTGAACACCGGCGATCGCGGCCCCCTCCGGATCTTTCTCGCCCGTGCGCCGAGCGACCATGGCGGTGGTAGTGAGGCCAAGCCCCATGCTGATAGCAAACACCAGCAGCAGCATGGATTCGGTGAGGCCAACCGTAGCCACGGCATTGGCCCCGAGGCGCCCGACCCAGAAAACGTCGACCACGGCGAAGAGCGACTCAAGAACCATCTCAAGCACCATGGGAATGGCCAGGAGCAGGATTGCCCGGTTCAGGCTCCCCGTGGTGAAGTCCTGATGCGATCCGCGGATTGCTTCGCGAATCGACTCCCAAAGGCTGGGTTGCGGCATATCCGTGAGAATGATGTTCATCGAGTATCCGAGACTTTCTGCGCCGAGTTGCATTGGAGGTTTTGAATGCAACCAAACGCTGCTGAGTACCAAAAAAGGCTTAGAAGGAAACTGCGAGCAACCGCGTCGATTTAGGCGAGGCTTACAAGGAGGATTTTCATATCTCTGAAACCGCCAATCCGTTCTGAATGCGTGCCACTTTCAGAACAAGCGGACACCCAATGAATGAGGGAATTGTACTTTAGGAAGCTCGTTTGGGCAAACGAAACCTCGCAGCGGCCGAGCGGCTTTTTGTTCTGGCTTGTACACGCTAGAATGGATGGTATGCGGGTCCGCGTTCTTTTCTTCGGGCAGCTCAAGGACATCACCGGCCTTGACCGCGACGAGGCCGAGCTTTCCGAAGGCGCTCGGGTAGAAGATCTTTTCGAGCGCTACGGCCGCCGATTTCCGCAACTCGCAGCCTTCCGAGCATCTATAGCCGCTTCCGTGAACCAGGAATATGCCGGTTGGCGCGCGCCGCTCGCGGCCGGCGACGAAGTTGCGTTTCTTCCGCCCGTGAGCGGAGGTCAGCGGCTCGCCGTGGAGCAAGACTTTTTCCAACTCGTACGCGATCCGATTCGCCCTCAGGAAGTGATCGAGGGACTGAAGGCCCCGGAAGATGGAGCTCTGGTGGTCTTCGACGGCTTCGTGCGCAACAACTTCAAGGGCCGCCAGACGCTTTATCTCGACTACGAAGCCTACGAGCCGATGGCCTTGGCCAAAATGCAGGAAATCGGAGCCGAGATGCGCGCCAAGTTTCCCATCCATCGGCTGGCCATTATTCATCGCCTAGGACGGCTTCAGATCGGCGAGACCAGCGTCTGGATCGCCGTGAGTTCCCCGCATCGCGGCACCGCATTTGACGCCTGCCGTTACGCCATCGACACGCTGAAGCGCGCAGTTCCCATCTGGAAAAAAGAATACTTTGCCGGAGGCGCCGTGTGGGCCGAAGGCGAGCTGCCCTCTCAGGAAGCCATTTCCGGGCCGGATGAATCTAGTTCCTAGATGATCCGACACATGGCAACTGCTGTAATTCTGCTCGCGGGTACATTCATAACAGGAGCGATCTTGGCGGGACCGCTAGGCGCGCGTCCGCAAAGGCGCTCGACCGAGCTTCGAGTGCAGACGGACCTGGTCGCGATCCTGGCCAGCGTTACGGATCAAAACGGGCAGCCGATTCCGGACCTTACCCAGGATTCATTTCAGGTTTCCGAGGAAGGCGTGCCGCAGAAAATCGCGCGATTTGAGGCTCAGACCGATCGCCCGCTCGACCTGGCTTTGATGATCGATTCGAGCATGAGCGCGTTCAAGGACCTGCGCTTCGAAGCGGACGCGTCCGGACGGTTCATCCGGCAAGTCGTACGGCCCGGCGACGCGCTAGCCGTCTACGAATTCGATGAGTCAGTGACAAAGCTTTCCAATTTTTCCGATGATGTGCCACGGCTGCAAGCTGCCGTCCGGAAAATCGTGCCGGGCTCGGGCACGTCGATTTACGATGCTGTCGAGCTGGCGTCGGATTCGTTGTCACGCCTACCTCAAGGGCGCCGGCGCGCCATTGTGCTGGTCACGGACGGCGGTGAAACCACCAGCGTCGCAAAATTCGATGATACGCGCCGGGCGGCGATCAAATCGGGAGCGCTGCTCTACACGATTATTGTCCGCGCCGTGAACAACGAAAATGGCCGCAACACGGCCGGCGAACACGCGTTGATTACGATTACGGATAGCACGGGAGGGGCGCTCTTTATCCTTGAGGACGCGAATCAAATCAGCCAGATGTTCGATCGGATCAATCGCGAACTGCGCACGCAATATCTGCTCGGCTACTATCCAAGCCCGACGCCGCCGCCCGGCAGCGACCGCCACGTGCATGTGCAAGTGAAGGGCGATTACGTGGTCCGCTATCGCAAGGAGTACTTCACGCCGGTGGTGTCGCAATAATGCACGCGCATGCGAGGCGCAGATGAATCAATTTCTTGAAGTCGCCATCGAAGCGGCTCGCGACGCAGGCGCGATGCTGCGGGTGGAATTCGATCGTCCCAAGAAAATTTCTTACAAGGGGGAAGTCGATATCGTCACCGAATCGGATCGCCGCTCGGAAGCAGCGATTGTCGCGCGCCTGCGCCGGCACTTTCCGGAACACGCGATTATCGCGGAGGAAGGCAGCAATAGCGATGCGGCCGGATCGAGATATTGTTGGCACGTAGACCCGCTCGATGGCACCACGAACTTTGCGCACGGGTATCCATGCTTCGCCGTCTCGATTGGCCTGACGGAGGACGGCGAGCCCATCGCGGGCGCGGTATTCAATCCCGTCGCAGACGAGCTTTTTAGCGCGGCGCGCGGCGAGGGCGCGTATCTGAACGGAAAGCCCATCCGCGTCTCGTCCGTCGAAAAGCTGGCGCACAGCCTGGTCGCCACTGGATTTCCGACTCATCAGCGCAAGCGAAGCGCAAACATGGAGTACTACTGGGAGTTTACGTTGCGCTCCCATGGAGTGCGGCGCGATGGCTCCGCGGCGCTGGACCTTTGCTCGGTGGCGTGCGGGCGCTTTGACGCGTTCTGGGAATTCCGGCTAAATTCGTGGGACACTGCGGCGGGAATGCTGTTGGTTCGAGAGGCGGGCGGAACGGTCAGCGATCTCGCCGGCCAAGCGTATCGTCCCGGCGGTTTCGACATGCTGGCGTCGAATGGCCGCATCCATGGGGAGATGCGAGAGATTGCCGCCGGAATCGCGGAGCGTACGGCGCAAGGCGCCTGACTGGTATCCGCGCGATGAACGTTAGCGAACTCGATTTTGATCTGCCTGCCGGGCAAATTGCGCAGCGCCCGCTTGGGGAGCGCGACGCTTCACGGATGCTCCTTCTCGACCGAGTCTCAGGCGGGTGGGAAGACAAGCAATTTCGCGATTTGCCGAAGCTGCTTCGTGGCGATGAACTGGTCGTCGTCAACAATGTGAAAGTGGTCCCCGCACGGCTCTTCGGGCGGCGAACCGGCATTCATTCGGAAACGCCTGGCCGCAATAATTCCGCCCGCAATGAATTCCTGCAAGCGCCCATCGAGGTGCTGCTGGCCCGGCAAATCGGCGCGGACACGTGGGAAGCGTTGGTGCGTCCCGGAAGGAAAGTTCCAGCAGGCGAGCGCATCGTTTTCGGCGATGGCGAGCTTGAGGCTTTGGTCGAAGGGCGCGGCAAATACGGGTTGCGCGTACTCCGATTCACATCGAGGAGCGGCTTTCACGAGGCGCTCGGCCGGCTCGGGCACATCCCGCTGCCGCCATACATCAAGCGGGCGGACGAGCCGCTCGATCGCGAGCGCTATCAGACCGTCTACGCAAAACGGGGTTGCGCGATCGCGGCGCCAACCGCAGGCTTGCATTTTACGCCGGAGATCATCGCAGAACTGCGCCGCAGCGGCATAGAGATCGCGGAGATTACACTCGAGGTGGGACTGGGCACCTTCGAGCCTGTGCGAGCCGAAAACATCGAGGACCATGCAATTCACGCCGAAGCCTACGAAATTCCCGTAGAAACGGCGTCCGCGCTCGGCAGAGCAGCACGCGAAAAGCGCCCGGTGCTCGCGGTCGGAACCACGGTGGTACGCGCGCTGGAAGATGCCGCTGGGAAAAGTACGGTAAGCGAAGAGCCAGTAGCGGCTGGGAAGGCCGAGGCGACGATATTTCTTCATCCAGGTAAGCCGTTTCGCGTGGTGAATCAATTGCTTACCAATTTTCACTTGCCGCGATCGAGTTTGCTGGCCCTTGTGGCGGCCTTTGCCGGCCGCGAAAATATTCTCCGAGCATATCGACACGCCGTCCAGTCCGCGTACCGATTCTATAGCTACGGCGATTCCATGCTGATCCGCTAAGAACATGGAAGCTTTGGATTCTCACTGGGCGTAGTGCGATAGCTCTCTTGCAAGCGGCATGCGTTCGTCTATGATGGTTCGGTTT
This sequence comes from Candidatus Acidiferrales bacterium, assembly GCA_036520875.1. GTDB lineage: Bacteria > Acidobacteriota > Terriglobia > Acidiferrales > UBA7541 > Palsa-295. Next base: position 114,433 of record DATDIT010000026.1, on the reverse strand, counting down.
GCTGGAAGGCGGTCGATGCGTTACCTGATCTTAAGCGATATCCATTCCAACTTGACGGCTTTGGACGCCGCCCTCGATGCCGCGAAAGGCCGCTGGGACGATGCTGTTTGCCTCGGGGACGTGGTTGGATATGGTCCCGATCCTAACGAGGTGATCGACAAGCTTCGTGCGTTGGGCGTGTTTGCCATACGCGGCAATCACGACAAAGCCGTCGCGGGCCTGGCAGATGCCGAAGAATTCAACCCCGTCGCGCGGTCCGCCGCGCTATGGACACGCGAGAGGCTTTCGTCCGAGAACCTGGAATATTTGGAGAAGCTTCCGACAGGCCCCGTATCACGGGATGGATTTTCCATGATTCATGGGGCCTTTCACGATGAGGACGAATACGTCTTCTCCCCCGCCCTGGCAGTCGATGGCCTCCTGAGCACTCCTACCGATATTTCATTTTTCGGGCACACGCACATTCAGGGGGGATTCGCTCTTCGAGGAGAGGACATACAGGTCCTGCATCTCACACCTGCCGGGAACAATTCGTTTTCCACTATTCAACCGGAGTCAGGTACGAAGTACCTACTCAACCCAGGCTCGATCGGACAACCGCGAGACGGCGATCCGCGAGCGGGTTTTGCGATTGCCGATATCGAGAGCCGGTCGGTAGAGTTCTGGCGCGTCGGATATGACATTGAAATTGTGCAGCAGCGAATGAGGATGGCCAAGCTACCCGAACCGTTGGTCCTCCGACTATCGTTTGGCCGCTAAGAAAACAGGAAAATGGCAGAGCCTGGAGAGAACCACGCTCACGAAGAGAGAAGCGGATTTCCCGCGGCGTTCGCCGTCGGAGTTGTAATCGTGCTGATTTTGGCTGCGGGACTAGTCCTCCTCAGTCGCGCAACCCGACCGCACCAGCTCGGCGCCGGCCAAAAGCCTCCGTTCGGCCCCACCGAACAAAACTACGCACCACAAATACATTTTCAATCTGGCGAAATGTCGCAGTCTTCAAACCTGCTGAACCAGGAGTTCACTTATGTCGCGGGAACGGTTACTAATGGCGGGAACCGCACGGTGCGAGCTCTGAATGTGAATTTTGAGTTTCACGATCCATTCAAGCAAGTCGTTCTGCGGGATCCTCAGATTTTGATCGATCCCGCCGGGCAACCACTTGGGCCGGGGCAAAGCCGCGCTTTTCAAGTCACGCTGGGCGCCCACCTTCCCTCCGAATGGAATCGGGAGTATCCTCTGATCCGCATCACCGGCATGATTCTCGAATAGCAGCACACTGTCTTCTAAACGAGTGACGATTGTCTATGAACGATTGGGCTGAATTGAGCCATGCGTTGGACCGCATTGCTGATTCCGGTACTGCAGAGATTCGGGAAGATGGCGAATGGCTGGCGGAACTGGCCGCGCCGCATTGTGAATTACGCCTCGAAGGCAAGAATCCCCTCGTACACCTGTGGTCGGACAAACGAAATTTGACGCGGCGTGTGCTGCGAGTTCGCGAGCAATCTCAAGATCGCATCGTGCTTGAGGTGCAGCGATTTGGCCGCACGGCTACCAGCCGGCTTGAGGTTATGCGTGCGCAGTCGCCTCGGCCCGCCAAGCGAGTGACCCGGGAGCAATTTTGCGCAGGATTCGCGCGTACACTGGCCGACCGTTTCCCTGACGCGACGATTGAGCCATTTACGGTATCACCCGATCTCGAGAATTCTTTTTCTGGAGTTTACGCGCGCGGATGGATGCATGAGGGGTCGCGCGCCTGGGCGGTGATGGCGGTTGCCCCGGGCGAAAGCACCGCCGCTATGGAGGGCATTCTGGGATTTGGAGTTCTGTGGCTCGATTGGTTGCGAGGCCACGCACAGATGCGCGCGATCGAAGGCTTGCGACTATTTCTTCCGGAGGGCGCAGGCAATTGTGTGAGGGACCGTTGCACGGCGCTTTCACCGAATGCAGGCATTGAAGTGTTTGAGTTCCGCGCGGTGGATGGCCGGACGCTAAAGATGGATTGCGCCGATACGGGAAACCTGAAGAGTTTCCTTGTGCCGCGCGGCGAGGCTGAATCAGCGCGCGGCGCGGCCCATGATGCCATTCGACGGATTCATGCGCTTGCACTGCACATGCCTCCGGCCGGCAACGAGATCGGCCTGCGCCTTGTGCCTGGAACAACTGAGGTCTCGCTTGGTTTTCGAGGGCTCAAATTCGGAAGTTGGTCGTCGAGGGAGGGGATTTCGTTCGGCCTGGGAGATTCACGCGAGAAACTGACTCCCGCCAGCGAACAGACTCTCGACGAACTAATGCGGACTCTCGATTTGCATCGCAGCCCGTTCGCCAACGACACTCGGCACGGTTTGTATCGCGCGGCGCCCGAGCGTTGGCTGGAGACTTTGGTGTTGGATGACCCCGCGAGGCTGAACGCTCAGCTCGATCCGCGTTATCTTTATTCTCAAGTGCCCGCTGTGACCGCGGGAGACCGAGGCGTGCTCGATCTACTGGGAGTCACCCGGCGAGGACGTCTCGTGGTAATCGAATTGAAAGCCTCCGAGGACATCCAATTGCCCATCCAGGCGGTGGACTACTGGCTGCGTGTGTGCCGGCATCAACGGGAAGGCGATTTCCATCGTTACGGTTATTTCGCTGGGATCGAGCTGGAACCAGAGCCGCCGCTCATTTGGATCGCCGCTCCGGCATTGAGATTCCATTCCGCGACGGACATCCTCTTGAAATACGTGCCGTCCGAAATTCGAATCACGCGCATTGGACTGAATGAGAATTGGCGCCGAGGGCTGAAGGTGATCTTCCGTCAGTAGGCGCAAAAAAAAGGGAAGCGGTCCGGCTTAACCGGCTCCGCCTCCCGGGGTGTGTTCTAGGAGTTACTTAATTAGACGCGGTCGCACCGTTAAGGTTGCCCGCTATCTCAGTAGAAAAGATATTTGCGCCACTTCTCGTCCCGGTGCCCGATCAGGCGCATCAACTGCCGCGAAGTGTGCAGCGTGAAAGGACGCGGCCGCCGCTGGAGCTTCAATCCCGCCTCTTCAGGAGTGCGATCGCCCTTGCGATTGTTGCAGGAATAGCACGACGCAACCAGGTTCTCCCACGACGATCGTCCGCCGCGAGATCGGGGCATCACGTGGTCGAGAGTCAACTCTGACGCAGGAAAAGGCGTGCCGCAAAACTGGCACGTGTTGCGGTCCCGCAGCAAAATATTCTTTCGCGAAAGGGCCCGGCTCTGTTGCGGAATGTGCCGGTAGCTAAGCAGGCGGATCACCGATGGAACTTGTATCGCCTTGGAAGTCGAATGGACTTCGGTATGGCTCGTTTCCTCCGCTTGCGCCACTCCCTTCAGCATTAGAATCAGCGCCCGGCGAACGGCCGTCACGTTGATCGGCTCAAATGTGGCATTCAAGACCAGCACTGGAGCTTGCATAACGGAAGGTCTGCCCGGTCGAGCGGACTGCGGCTTCGACGGGGCAGAATCAACCGGCGGGCTGCCCAGCCCTATAATGGGCCGAGGCCGTAGACCGAACTTGTGGCGGCTGTCCATCGCATTACCGTCACTCAAACGGTTCACACTATTCCTTTAAAACTATAGATGCTCAACGAGACCGTCTGGTTTGCCATTGGGTCTCTTCCGCTCCAAAACTGATGCGGGCGGAGGCAAGCCCGAGCGGACGCGTCCCACTGTTAATCCCAGCACGGTTGCAGCCCCCGCTTTCTTCAACACCCGGGCGCCAGCATCCAAAGTCGCGCCAGTGGTCAATACATCATCTACCAGCAGGACGCGCAACTTGTCAACATTAGCCGCTGGCCTGATAGCGTACGCGCCACGCACCGATTTCCAGTGTTCCGTCCGGGAAAGCACTAATTGCGGCGGCCGCGGTTTTGTGCGGACCAGGATTCGCGAATTGAATTGGATACCCAGGCGCTCGGCCAGCGGACGCGCAATCAATTCTGCCTGGTTGTAGCCTCGCTCGCGGCGCCGGTCCGCATGCAGCGGGACGGGTACAACAATATCGGCACGCCACTCTCCAGGCGCGCGTGCAACCACCTCAGCCAAGCGTTCCGCAAACCAATCGCCCAATACCGTCAGTTCCTGATATTTGAGCAGGAGAACGGCTTCGCTAAGCGTTTGGTCGTAAATCGCGAAGCTGCGCGCGCGATCAAAACCATAGAAACCGACGCGGCACAGCCGGCAAAGCGGCCGCTCAACGCCCCCGGCCCCCGCTGCCGTGAATGGGCGCCCGCAACCAGCGCACATCGGCTCGCCGATTTTCTCAAAGCCTTCCAGGCATCTTTCGCAGATCGGGATGCGGCTTGCGTTAGTCAACACTTCGCCACAAATGCGGCATGGACTGGCAAGCACCACCGATGCCAACGCGCCGAAGGCCTCCTTAAGGATCACGAGCATGCATTCACAACCGCGAAAACTGCGAAATACGGCGGGACGTTACTCCAAATCGCAAGCAACGGGAAAGAGACGATCGTCTCTAGGGGAAATGCCGAAAGTTGCCGATCTGCCAGACGAGCAAGAGCCGCAAAAAATACTCAGAGCTGCCCGTTTTCTTTCTTTTCCTGGCAGACAATGCAGTAGCGAGTCCAAGGCACAGCTTCCAGTCGTTTCTGCTGTAGTTCCTGATGGCACGAAACGCAGTCGCCGAACGAGTTCTCCCGGATTCGCGCCAGCGCGTCGTCCACCAGCTGCAGCAGCGACCGCTCGTTGTGTGTTTGGCCGAACAAAAATTCCTTGGTATAGGAATTGGCGGCCTTGTCGGCGAGATCGACCGTCGGATCCTCGTCGGCCTCGCGTCCTTCTTGCTGTGTGCGCGCGATCGTCCGCAGCAATTCCTCGCGGCGCGACGCTAGTTTCTTTTTGTAATAATCTACTCGTTTCTTATCCATGGTCTGCACTCTACTGTGTTCCAGATGGCTCACCCAAATCGGGCGATTCTAAACGTCCGCACTAGCCCTTGTCAAATAAGCATCGTCGTAAATCCTTAAATCTCGCTGCCGTTGAGGCTCATGCAGTCTCCAGTAGATGCTTCCCGCGTCCAAAAGGATTCCACGCTGCGTTTTCTTATGCGGCTTCACCTTCCGCGGCCGCGGCTGGTCGCTTGGGAAAAATGTAGTGAATCCCGATCGCAGCCAATGCCAAGACCGCCGCCACCAAAATGCTTCCCTCCGGCCCAACCGTTCCGCCGGTCAGCCACGCCGACCCGTGAAACGATGCATTCATCAGATGCCCTTTCAGCACCACGCCGCTATCCGGCACACCGTAAAAAAACGACTCGCCCCAGTCCCACGCTCCATGCATCCCAATCGCGAACCATAGATTTCCGGTCCGCCAAAGTGTAAACGCTGCCAGCAAGCCAAACGCTCCGGCCATCACCGCTCCGAATCTTGCCTCGCCTTTGTTCCCCAAATGCAAAGCGCCGAACACCACCGCCAGCAGCACCGCCGCCGGCCAAAATCCGATTGCCGACGCAAGCGTCGCCTGCATATATCCGCGAAAAGCGAATTCCTCGAAGAACGCAACCAGGATGAAGCCGGCCAAATACAGCAGGCCGTAGCGCACCGCATCTCCTCCCGTAAGCGCCCTCCCTCCGAATGAAAACACGCGGCTGACGGCCATCAGCCCCATCAGGACGCTCAGCATCGCGAATCCGTATGGCGCACCCTGCCAGAATCGTTTTCCGAACGCCTCACTTCGCGGTAACCCATAGTCTGCCCACGATTGGTTTTCAATCCGTCTCATCACCGATATCGTGAGCACCAACGCCAGGGCCAACATCCCCTCACCGAAAAACAAGCCCGCCGGTCCCCGACTCCCGGCGATGGTGCCCACGTGCGGCACGCGCACTATGGAGGCGGTGATTACCGTCAAGATCGCCAGGAATATCGCAACGGCGATTGCCAGACGCCAGCCCGTGCGGATGCCGTCCGGTCCGAGAAATATCCGGTGCACTTTGCTCTCCGGCGGCGGGCCGTCGCCTGGAGACAACGGACTCGAACCCATTTCCGGCGGAACGGAGCTCATTGCCGATCTCCCATCGGTTCTGATGCTAATCGTGAAAGCCGCCACCAAAATACGCCGCATCACGTTGCGCACCAAGTGTTTCTCGCAGTGCACTGTCCGCGCCACGCGCTCCCGCGAGCGGCCGGCCGGTTGCGGCAGCTATCCCCCCGCTGCTAAAATCTTCTTTCTGCGCGCCTGGACGAACTGCTTCGCACCGTCCTTCCAAGCAGGATGAATGCCTGACTGCTTTCAATAACGACAACAAGGGAGAACTTGCTTGGCCAAATATGATCTCGTGATCATCGGCAGCGGTCCCGGCGGATATGTCGCTGCAATTCGCGCCAGCCAGTGGGGTCTCAAGACCGCGGTGGTGGAAAAGGACCCCTTTCTCGGTGGTACCTGCCTGCATGTTGGCTGTATTCCCACCAAGGTATTTTTGCACCACGCCGATATTTACGACTACTTTCAGCGCGCCGAGGAATTTGGGTTTGAAGTAAAGGACGTCAAAATCAATTGGCCCGCCATGCTGGCCCGCAAGGACAAAATCGTCAAAAAACACGCGGGTGGAATCGGCATGCTCTTCAAGAAACACAAGGTCGATTCGATCACCGGTTGGGGACGCATCGCTGCTTCCGGGCGAGTTTCCGTCGAAAAAGACGGCCAAACCACCGAGCTCGAAACTACCTACACGATGATCGCCACCGGATCGGAAGCCCGTTCCCTTCCCGGCGTGGAAATTGATGGCAAGACCATCCTCACCAACCGCGAAATTCTGCAACTTCAAGCCATTCCGAAGTCGCTCGTGGTCGTCGGTTGCGGCGCCGTAGGCGTGGAATTTGCTTCGATCTATCGCACCTTTGGCGCGGAGGTAACGCTCCTCGAAGCTCTGCCTCGCATCGTTCCTCTCGAGGATGAAGACATTTCGCCCGAACTTGAGAAAGCATTCAAGAAAAAGGGCATTCGCATTGAAACCGAAGCCAAAGTCGATTCGGTGAAAAAGGACGCTAAGGGTGCCACCGTTACCTTCAAGGACAAAACCGGAAAGTCGCAGTCCGTCTCCGCTGAAAAAGTTCTCATCGCCGTGGGGCGCCGCCCGCTCACCGAAAATATCGGCCTCGAAAAAACAAAGATCAAGCTCGAGCGCGGATATATCCATGCCAACGCGTACCTGGAAACCGACGAGCCTCGTCTATATGCCATCGGCGATATTGTCGCCGGACTTCCTCAGCTCGCGCACGCCGCTTCGATGGAAGGAATCATCGCCGTCGGACGCATGGCCGGCAAAGAGGTGCAGCCGTTTGACCGCAAGCGTTGCCCCAACGCCACCTATTGCGAGCCGCAGATTGGCTCGGTTGGCCTTACGGAAAAGCAGGCCCGCGATGCTGGCTACGAAGTTAAAACCGGCAAGTTTCCGTTCGTTGGCAATAGCAAGGCCACCATCCTCGGCCAGCATGAAGGTTTCATCAAAGTTGTCGCGGAGGCCAAATACGGGGAAATTCTCGGCGTCCATGCGATTGGGCCTCTTGCCACGGAAATCATCGCTGAGCCGGTTACCGCGCTTGGCCTCGAAGCCACGCTCGACGATATGGCGGCCCAGATCCATGCGCACCCCACTGTATGGGAAGCGCTGGGCGACGCCTTCAACTCCGTCCGCGGCCTCTCAATCAACTATTGACGCGCGAAAGGGATTCGCCGCATGGAATGATCGCGGTGCAGAACATTTGATGTTTTAGGGGGTCGGAGCTTCAGCTCCGACAAAAACAGACGGCGCCGCAGCACCATCTTTTGCGCCGGTTCTATCGCGGCATGTAATCGAAGTTCTTGAGGACGCGTTGACGCAACCTGAAAAAATCTGCTGGCTGGTCGACCTAAGCCTGATCTCCTTCGCACAAGCCTGCGAATTGCAGCAGCGCCTCGTCGAAGTCCGCAAGGCCCGCGCGATTCCAGACGTACTGCTTCTCTGCGAGCACCCTCACGTCATCACCCTCGGCCGCAACGCCAAGCGCCACCATTTGCTCGCTAGCAATCAGTTGTTGGCTCAAATGAACGCCGAACTCCATCCGACAAACCGCGGTGGCGATATCACCTACCACGGCCCCGGTCAAATCGTCGGCTATCCCATCCTCGATCTAACCGAACATAGTCGTGACGTTCGTTGGTACGTCGAACAGCTCGAGGAAGTAATGATTCGCACCACCGCCGATTTCGGCATCGCCGCCCACCGCGTCGAAGGCCAGCACGGCGTATGGATCGATGCGCCGGCAGGCGAGGAGAAGGTGGGTGCAATCGGCGTGCACCTCAGCCGCTGGGTCACATCGCACGGCTTCGCCTACAATGTATCGACCGATCTGCGCTACTTCGACCTGATCGTTCCCTGTGGCATCGCTGATAGGCGCGTCACGTCACTCCAACGCGCACTGAGCCGCGACGTCGCCATCGAGGAAGTCAGGGACCGTACCATCGCCCACTTCGCCGCGGTCTTCGCCTTCGACATAAAGCGGGTCGATAGCGGGGAATTAACAAAGACCTTAGGCAATGCGTCGGCCATGGCGTCGGTGTAAGGTTTAAACGTAGCGCCGGGTACTTCAGCCCGGCCATCTTGCTTTTAGGCAGTATCGAGGCTCTAGCCTCGTGAAAAGGGTTTTGGTTTTCGGTGGAAGCGTGGGGCTTCGGCCCCACGAAAAGCATCATCTAAAGATCCGGGCTTTAGCCCCGGGATTCGTCTCGCCGACGGGGACGCTTGGAGAGACAATTGACCCAGACTGCCACAATGCCATCAACAACTAAGCTCACTCCCGACCAGCACCTCGATCTCTACTACTTCATGCTGCTCAATCGCCGGCTGGAAGACCGTCTCGTAAAGCTGTTCCGCCAAAACAAAATCGTCGGCGGCGTCTATTCGAGCCTCGGCCAGGAGGCGATCTCGATCGGCACGGCCTACGCGCTCGAGCCCCGCGATTGGCTGGCCCCCATGATTCGCAACATCGGTTCGCTGCTTGTAAAGGGATTCAAGCCCCGCGACATCTTCACCCAGCACATGGCCAAATACACTTCGCCCACAAAGGGCAAGGACGGCACCAGCCACTTTGGCGATTTGAAGACTCGTCACGTGGTTTCGCCAATCTCCATGCTGGGTGATCTGATTCCAGTGATGACCGGCGTCGCCATGGCTGGCCGTTACCTCGGGCAAAATATTGTCGCATTGACTTGGATTGGCGATGGCGGCACCTCCACCGGCGCATTTCACGAAGGCCTGAACCTGGCAGCCCAGCAGCGCGCGCCTTTTGTGTTGATAATCGAAAACAATCAGTGGGCCTATTCGACGCCCGTTGCGTGGCAGGTGCCGCTCAAAAATCTTGCCGACCGCGCCGCGGCTTATGGCATCGCGGCTACAAGCGTGGATGGCAACGACGTGATCGCGGTCTACGACGCCGCGAAAAGCGCGGTGGATCAGTGCCGCTCCGGCCGTGGCCCGCGCGTAATCGAAGTGAAAACCATGCGCATGAAAGGTCACGCGCAGCACGACGCCGCCGAATACGTTCCCAAAGCCATGATGGATTACTGGAAGACTCAAGATCCTATCGCGCGATACGAGACCTATCTTACAGAGCATCATCTTTTGGATTCGGCGAAGAAGTCGCAAATCGGTGCCCGCATTGAGCGCGAATTGGACGAAGACCAAAAGTTCGCTGAAGAATCGCCCATGCCGCCGCCGGAACTCGCGGAGCAGGGGGCCTATTGCGAAGGCTGTCACACGATCGAAGCAAACTGGCAGCGCCCCAAGAAAGAAGTGACGCCGCCTGCATCGAGCGTCGAAGCAGTTTGGAAAGTCACGGACTTCGGCGCATTCAAGAGCCCGGCCCCCTCTGAAGCGGTTACCCTGCCTGGAAATCGTCACGGTAATGGCGCGAGTTCCAGTTCCTTTGACGATTTGCCCTCTGCCGAAACCCAAATCGAAAAGGAAGTTCCGCTTCGTGTCCCGTTTGGCCGCGGACCCAAAGATCGCTCGGTCGAACTCGAACGCCGCGATAAAGTCGCCGAACGCCCGCCACGACACCACAAACCACACAAACGGCGGAGGCGCTGATGCCCGAAATCACCATGCTCGAAGCGATCCGCGCAGCGCTCTTCGAAGAAATGGCGCGCGACCCCGCCGTTGTCACTCTCGGCGAGGATGTTGGCGTCTATGGCGGCGCATTTAAAGCCACCGAAGGTCTGCTCGCAAAATTTGGCCCTGAGCGCGTCATTGATACGCCGATCAGCGAAACCGCAATTGTCGGCGCGGCCTGCGGCATGAGTTATCTGGGACTGCGTCCCGTAGTCGAGATGCAGTTCATCGATTTCATCGCTTGCTGTTTCAATCAGGTCACGAACTTTGTCGCTAAATCGCATTACCGGTGGGGCGCGCCCGTTCCCATGGTCGTGCGCGGACCTTCCGGAGGCGGTGTCCACGGCGGTCCGTTTCATTCTGCGAACCCAGAAATGTATTTCGTGCACACTCCGGGATTGAAGGTCGTGTACCCTTCCACGGCTTACGATGCCAAGGGCCTGCTCAAGTCCGCTATTCGGGATAACAATCCGGTCTTGTTCTTCGAGCACAAATTTCTTTATCGAAGGCTCAAGGAAGAATTGCCATCCGAGGAATACACCGTGCCTCTCGGCAAGGCCGTGGTCCGTCGCGAAGGAAACGATCTCACCATTCTCAGTTATGCGGCCATGATGCTGCCCGCGTTGGACGCGGCCCAGCAGCTATCGAGCGAGGGAATCGAAGCGGAAGTGATCGATCTGCGGACGCTTTTGCCCCTGGATCGCGACGCCATTCTCACTTCCTTAAAAAAAACAAATAAACTGTTGATTGTTCACGAAGACACGCGCACCGGCGGCATCGCCGGAGAAATTGCCGCCATAGTATGTGAGAGTGCTTTCACGGATTTGGACGGGCCAATCACCCGCGTCACGGCGCTTGACACGCCGGTGCCCTACTCGCCCCCACTCGAGGAGCGCTTTCTGCCCAATGCCGAAAAAGTTGCCGCCGCGGCCCGGGAATTGGCAAAATACTAGCGGTCGTCTAGAACCGGCCGAAGATCCCGGCTCGGCGTGAATAGCGTGCCGTCATTCTGAGCGGAGTGCCTCGCGCTTTAGGTTTTGCGCGAAGCGCCGGGACACGCAGTCGAAGAATCTCTCTTCGATTTCGGAATCAATGTATCTCAAGATTGGCAGAGGGAGTCTAATCGGGAAGAAAGCAGGTATGGCGCCTTGGGAAAAACGAAGGGGTTGAATAAAGCCGAGTTCGAAGTCGGGTCCGAGGTTCGCATCGCGGACCGCGCTTTCTTGGAGAGCTTTCTTGAGGCTGGCCAGTATCACAACGAACTGGAGCCCGAGCAGGTCGAATACGCGGGGCAAGTTGCCAAGGTCAAGGACATCGAGTTCTTCCATGGCGGCGATGAGATTTACACCCTTGAAGGAATACCGGGTGTATGGCACGAGGAATGTCTGAGCCCCGCCTGAAAAGTCCACACACCTTCCTACTTGCACTTCTGCCTTCGTGCATTAAGATGGAATTGAGTAGATCGGTTCACATTTAGCGTTAGCCGGGTCGTTCCGCCAGCGTTGTCAGAACCCGAGACGGCCCGAAACATTAGGCAATGATGAATTCTGCTCGACAGTGCTGCCGAGTAGAATCCACCGTAACCTGATGAAAACAAAAGATCGGGGCACCCGCTACCCGTCACACTTTCCGGGAGCCGAAGTTTTAAGACTTTCGGTCGATGTTGGACCGAGAGGTCGAAGGTTTATCGGAGGACCAGTCATGGCTGTCGACGTCATCATGCCTCAAATGGGTGAAAGCATCTTCGAAGGTACGATCACCAAATGGCTGAAAAAGCCCGGTGACAAAATTGAGCGGGACGAGCCGCTCTTCGAAATCTCAACCGACAAGGTCGATGCTGAAATTCCCTCCCCGTCCGCCGGCGTGCTAAAAGAAATCAAAGTGAGCGAGGGTCAAACCGTCCCAATTCAGACGGTTGTGGCACTGATCGACGCGGCAGGTGCGCCAAGCCAACCGGCAGCGGCAGCTCCTGCACCCGCTAAGCCAACTTCGACGGCCAACACTTCCGCAAGGACTGAACCGGCGCCGGCCGCGAAGCCTGAGGCTTCGAAGCCAGCGCCCGCTCCATCCGCTGCTCCGATGCCTGCGACAGCCTCTGCCCCGTCTGCGCCTCCGAGCCCTGCGCAACCTTCCCGCCATAATGGCGGCGACAAGATCCGAAGCTCGCCGCTCGTTCGGCGCATCGCGCGCGAAAATCAAATCGACCTCGCCCAGGTATCGGGAACGGGCGCGGGCGGTCGCGTCAGCAAGCGTGACATCCTGGCGGCCACGGAGGGCGGCGCGACCGCAACTGCCGCGCCGGCTCCTGCGCCTTCGGGCGCGCCATCGCGCCCCACGCTTGAAGTCGGCGTACCGCGCGAGCGAATTTACTTCGGCCACTACGAAGTACAGCCCATGTCCAACATGCGGCAGAAAATCGCCGAGCACATGGTGCTTTCAAAGCGCGTTTCACCGCACGTTTACTCGGTGGAGGAAACCGATGTAACGGGTATCACCAAGCTGCGCGCGAACGCGAAAGACAAATTCGAAAAGGAATCGGGAACCAAGCTGACTTTCATGCCGTTTTTCATCCGCGCGGCGGTGGAAGGTCTGCGAGCATTCCCTACCGTGAATTCGTCGGTGGATGGCACGAATGTCGTTCTGCACAAGGAGTGCAATATCGGCATCGCGGTCGCGCTCGATTGGGGGTTGATCGTTCCGGTGATCAAGAATGCCGAAGAGAAAAACTTTTTCGGTCTCGCTCGCGCTGTTACTGACTTGGCCGAGCGCGCCCGCGCGAAAAAACTGAAACCCGAGGAAGTAACCGAGAGCACTTTTTCAATCACGAATCCCGGCGTCTTCGGCGGATTGTTCGGCCTTCCGGTGATCAATCAGCCGAATGTTGCAATTCTCGGGTTGGGCACGATTGAAAAGCGCCCGGTGGTGATCGACGATGCGATCGCCATCCGCTCGATGGTTTATCTGACGCTTTCCTACGATCATCGCGCGGTCGACGGCGCCATCGCTCACCAGTTCATGGGCCACGTGAAACACACGCTGCAGGATTGGACGGAGAGTATTTTTTAGGCGAGTGCGAGCGAAGGGTTGCGGCCTGCAACCTTTCCACCCTCAAACTCTGACTCCGAATCTGCCTTGCTGCATCCAACCTCTGCTATGTCCCGCTCACACGCGCGCGATCCTTGGGGTGTCCCGCCCTGGAAAATTGAGTTTACACCGCCGAGGCGTTCACTGCCTTCCTCGCTGGATTTCGCAGTGGTGGGCGCGGGCTTTGCCGGGCTTGCCGCCGCGGCCTGGCTGCGCGTTCTGGCTCCGGAGAAATCGGTCGTTGTTCTTGAAGCTGGGCGCATCGGAAACGGCGCTAGCGGACGGACAGGAGGCTTGGTCCTCAGCGAATCCGCCGCAGGCGATTTGCCCGGACTTGGCGACGTTCTCGCCGGACTAAAAAAAATTCTCCGCAAACTCCGCGTCGAGTCCGATCTTTTGCTTCCCGGCGTGTGGGAAATTGCGCACAGCGAACACGCCAAACGATCGGACAATGCGCGGGCGCTAAAGGGGCGTTCTCCGATTCAGTGGCGCGACTTCGATTCTCGGGGGATCCGCGTAACCGGAACGGTTCCTGGCGGCACGCTTGATCCAGGGAAACAGGTGAGCGGACTCGCGCGGGCCGCAGTGAGTTTGGGTGCGATGATCGCGGAGAACTGCGGAGTTCGCGAAATCGAATGGACGGATCCGCCGACATTGCACTTTGCCGGCGGCAGCTTGAGCGCGAAGAAAATTCTCCTGACGACGAACGCCCTTTCGCTCGACATTTCCGGCCTAAGCAAATCCGCTATCCAGCCGAAACTGACGCTCGCAGCGCGGACTGCTCCGATGAGCGAGAAAGACCTGAGAAAAATCGGACTCGGAGCGCGGAAGCCTTTCTATACGATTGATTTTCCGTATTTGTGGGGCCGAGTATGCGCTGATAGGTCGATCGTTTGGGGAGCGGGACTGGTGGACGCGCCGCGATCGGGGAAACTCGAGGAAGTCGATATCTCAAAGAGCCGCGCGGCGGAAATGTTTGCCTCATTTGAAAAACGGGTACGCGCATTTCATGGCGGACTTTCTGAAGCGCGCTTCACGCATAAATGGGGAGGCCCGATAGCCTTCCGCGAAAATTTCCGTCCGGTATTTGCGCATTATCCCGACAGTCCGAACGGTGTGGTTCTCGGTATTTTTGCGGGCCACGGGGTAGCGCTGTCAGTCTACCTGGGAACTTGGGCTGCGGAGGTGATGTTGGGTCGAAGAAAATTGCCGAGCTGGGGCCGAATCGACTCAAAATAGAAAAGTGCGTGAGTAAGAGCAGCGTTGAGATAAAAGTGTGATGGCAAAGAAGAGAAGCAGCCGAGGCCAGCCGTCGCTGTTTCCTGAGAAGAAAGCCGAGGTGCCGGCGATTCCTGCAGAGGAGGCGCTCAGCTTCTTGCGGGAGACGCGCGGAGTAACCACGTGGACCGTCCGCGATATGGCCGATGCGCTGAAGATAGGCGTGGCGGATGCGAAGCGCGTGATTCCGATTCTCGAACTGCAAGGCTACGTGAAGCCGGCTGGAGCGAACGAATGGATGACCACGTTGTCCGGCGAAGACGTTTCGGGATCGAAGCCTCCGCGGTTTACACGCGAACGTGTTGCGCAAGCGCTGGACGATCTTCGCGGGCGGATCGCCGACATCAACCGCGATTCCAAGTCGCCTTACAAGATTACGGAGGCGGTTGCGTTCGGCGACTTCTTGAGCGATAGGCCGCGTGTTCAATCCGCGGAAGCGGGGATTAGGTTGGAACGGCGAGGAACCGGCGCAGACGATGCGTGGAGCGGCGTGCAGCAGCGGGATTTTCTCCGGCAACTGCATGCCAGGGGCGGCGTGATTCAAGTGCGTCCATATGAACCATGGATGCGTGAGCGAAGACACAGAAATTTGTTGTGATAAAGGTCGCAGCATCTTCCAAGCAAGATCCCCACTCCACATACATTTGCGTGACATAAGTCTACGCGGATGGCGCGGCGGACGGTCAGTGCAAAATCGAAGAGAGATTCCTCGACTGCGTCCCGCCCCGCGCAAAAACCGCGCGAGAAAAAAGGGTGGGACTCGGAATGACAGCGCGACAGGGACTGCAAAATGGCGAGCAGGTAGCCAAGCATGTTTGCCGGGCACAGCATGCTGTGCCCCTAGCAGTGCATAGGCGGAAGCCGACGACAAGCTATTCGCGGGCGCGGTCAGCGCCAGTTGTTGCGTTCGCGAAGGGCGGTGATGTGGGCGACATGGTGGCGACCGTGCCAGGCGTACAGCTGCACATTATTTTCGAGAGTAACGGTGCCGCGCTCGGGATGGCGAAACTTGCGCTGCCAGTCGGATGGCGTGAGGGAATTTAGGAGGAGGACCCAGCGCTTGTGCAGGTTTTCGAGCAGCAGCAGCGACGGCTCGACGGGCGTTTTCGCATCAGCCAACTCGGCCCAGAGCGCTTCGTCATATGCCTTGATGGTGGGATTGTCTTCGGTGAGGGCGAGCTTGAAGCGCACGAACGCGTTCATATGGCTGTCGGGGACGTGATGGACGACTTGGCGAACCGTCCAACCGCCCGGACGATAAGGCGTATCGAGCTGGCCATCGTTTAATCCTGCGATGGCGGCCTTGAGTTCCTCGGGTGTTTCGGCAATCGCAGCAATGAGGGCGCGACGCTGAACGTCGGTGATATTTTCAGCGGGCTGAAACTTGCCGATCGGGTATCGCAGATCTGTTTCCACGGCCGTTCCTCGCTGTGCCTTGAGGTGAGAGTGCGCAGGCCCCCGCCAACTTCAGACATTATTCATGCGCGAGTCTGGTTCGGCAAGGTGGCAAAGACGAAGACGAATGCGCCGGCTTCAGAAGATCAGCTTTAGCGCGAACTGAATCTGGCGCGATGTGGTGGCGGTCGACGTAATCACGCCAGCGGTCCCACTGATGAACGGAGCGGCCGCAGTACCGGCAAAAACGGCGCCGGCTGGCTGCCCAAAGTTCGAGCGATTGAGGATATTGAAGAATTCCGCGCGAAACTCCGTGTTTATTTTTTCGGTGATTTTGGTCTGTTTGATGATCGAAAAATCGAGATCCAGCAGGCCAGGACCAACGAGTGAGTCCCTGCGTACGTCACCGAGCGTGCTGGTCGGTTGAACGGCAAAACAACCTGGGTTGAAAAATGGCACCAACTTCACCTGCAGAAGCTGGGCTCTGGTCGCGCTCGATATTTGGTACGGATTGCAGCCGGATACGAAGTTGGGACGATCTCCGGTAAGGCCGCCGGTATTGGACACCTGTGGCGTCAGTCCCGTGAGCACGTTGACGGGAAAGCCGGAGGCGGCGCTCAAAATCTCACTGAGTTGCCATCCGGAAACCAATCTATTCCCGGTGAATGGCAGGGTGTAAACGCTATTCACGCGCATCGCCTGATCGGCGTTGAAGGAGCTCGGCCCGCGGTCGTAAGCCTGGTTGTAAACGTCAGTAATTTCAAAGGCGGACTGCTCGAGACCGGAACTGGCTGAACCGTTGTCGATGGACCTCGAATATGTATAAGAAACCTGCCCCTGCAGATTGCGACTGAGCTGACGAGTGAGGCTCGCGACGAGACCGTTGTAAGTGGAATGGCTGGTGGGAGCGGCGAAGTCCAAGCCCAGAGCCGTTCCCGTGGCGCAGGTAGCGCTGACGGGGAAGCAGAAAGCGGGATTGGGGGGAGGACCGGTGAAAGTGCACGGGGAGCTGGTGCAGTCACTTGGACCACCAACGACCGCGCGTGTGTTGTAGTTCCGCTGGCTATAGAGGTGCGCGCCTTCAGAGCCGATGTAGCCAAGCGAAGCGACCATGCCGTGACCTACGTCCTGCTGCACCGTGAGGTTGTACTGCATCACATACGGCGAAGCACCTGACCTGTAGTCATATCCGTACACCGCGCCGTAAACCGGGCTGCATGCCGGGGCGCATTGGGCCGGATTAGGAAACAGCGGAACGGCGCCAGGACCACTCAGGACCACGGTATTCGACGGCGGATCTTCCGAGTAAGCGTTCAGGTAGGTGCGGGCGGCGAGCTGTTCATGGAACATTCCGAATCCGGCGCGGACCGAGGTCTTGTGGTTGTTGAATGGGTCCCAAGCTATGCCGATTCGCGGATCGAAATTCGTAACATTCGGATTAGTCTGGGCGACGTGATAAACGGGGGTAAACGCCGGTGAGGTCAACGGGTTGACCAGGTTCGTGCATGCGAAACCCGGGCCCCAGCAAATCGGGTTGGTCTCGAAGTCATAACGCAGGCCGATGTTCACAGTGAGATTGGATCGCACTTTCCAATCGTCTTCGATGTAGGGGAAGATTTCGATAGCCCGAGAATAACGGGTGCGGTTAAAAGTCGGAGAGGGATTTGTCTCACCTTGGAATTGAACTGGGGAAGCCGCCAGAAATCCGGGAAGGCTGGCGAACACGAAGATCCCACCTTCACGGCCGACGGCTATGTTGTCTTGAACTCTGGTGACGGAGAGGCCCGCGGTAATGCTGTGAGCGCCATGCGTCCAGGAGAGATCGTCTCCGCCTGTGAACTTGTTCTCAATGAGATGGAATCGGGCCGTCGCACCTGGTCCGACGGGGGAAGTGCCACCGCCGACGATGAGATTGCCGTCCTCGCGTTGCTCCGCTGAGTAGGAGGGCGCCGAAAAGCCATTCGCGAGATAGAACTGCAGCGGATCGGTGGCCGGATCCGACAGGAATTTCTGATTGGCGCGTTCGTTGGTACGCGAGAAGCTGAAGTGAACCTGGTTGATCTCGGTAGAGGAAAGAATGTGCTTTTCCTCAAGCACGAAGTACTGATCACCCCCGTTATCGACCACCGGCCAGTCGGGCAGGTTGGAGAATGGGACAGGTAATTTCAGATAGGCGGTGTCGGAAATATAGCGTCCGAAAAGTGTGTCCTTCGAGCCGAGCACATAGTCGATTCGACCGAGAATATAGTTCTCGTTTTCCGGTTGGTTCGCGATTGTGGTTACAAGCGCGTTGCCGCTCGGATATCCTGTGAACGGCCCTGCGGTGACGTTTTGCTCGGGAGCGCCAGCCGCTGGAACAGGATACAGGTTGAGATATGGCCCAATCAGCGCGGTTTTGACGGGAACGGCCATCCTTGGCGAGGTGGGGAGGCAGGTAGCCCGGGACTGGCCTGGAACGTCGTTGCAGGGGACCATCCCCGTGCGGGACAAGGCATCCGGGACAAATTGATTTCCGGTGATACCCAGGGTCGACTCGAGCCCTTCATAGTTCACGAAGAAGAATAGCTTGTCCTTCTTTATCGGTCCACCGAGACTGCCTCCAAACTGGTTTCTGGTGAATGGCGGAATCTCCGGCCCATCGAAGAAGTTGCGAGCATCGAGGGCGCTATTGCGCACGAATTCATACGCTGACCCGTGAAGCGAGTTGCTGCCGGACTTGCTCGCGGCATTGATGGCCGCGCCGGTCCCACCGAATTGCGAGCTATACGTATTGGTCAGCACCTGAAACTCGTTGAGCGCTTCCACTCCCATGGAGTTACCGGTGATATTCGAGCCAGTGCCCTTCTCCCAATAGCCCTGGAGGTCTTGGTCGTCGAGCAGGAAAACCTGGCCCACCGGCCTCGACCCGGCCACCGAGTAGGTATTCCCCGGGCCATAGAAGCCCGACGAAATTCCACCACCGCCGCCGCCCGTGATGTAGGTTTGCGTCACCGCCTGCACACCGGGCGCGAGAGAGAGAAGCTGTTCGAAGTTTCGGCCGTTAAGAGGTAACTGGCTGACCTGAGTGGGAGTGACAAGGGAGGACACAGCGGCAGTTTGAGTCTCGACGCGCGAGACTTCACTTTCGACGCTTACGGTCTGCGAAACTTGACCAACAGGCAACGAGAAATCGACAACGAGGCTGGAACCGACTGTGAGGGTGATGCCTTTGTGAACAACGGTTTGAAAGCCGGAGAGAGAGGCTTGAACTTGGTAATTGCCGATGGGCAGATCGGCGATTCTATAGCGGCCCGCAGCGTCGGTTACGGCGGACTGTGTGACGTTCGTGCCCGAGTTTCGAGCCTGGACGGCTGCGCCGACCAGTGCCGCGCCTGAACTATCAGTCGCAGTCCCGGAGATTGTGGCGGTCTCGTACTGCGCCGCGAGGCGATTCACGCCCACCACGAGAAAAAGGAATACGCCCAGGACGCAGACGGACAAGTACTTGAAATACTTCGCGAAGTTCAACATGAAAATTCCCTCCCACCCGTTAATCCCACCACACCGGCCCCTAATCCCTGCGGAGCAAATACTACAAAACTTATCCATGTGTCAAGCACGTCAGACGACGCCTCATGGCAGGCGCTGTGCCCAGTTCGCGAACCCAGGAAGATTTGGTAGCGCTAACGGGAATCGAACCCGTATTTCAGCCTTGAAAGGGCCGCGTGCTAACCGTTGCACCATAGCGCCGGAGTGCGGAAAGGCTTGGAAGAGATTCGATTATCCGAGAAAGCCTCAGGAATAACAAGCCGCGGAACGCGCCGATGTCGCAGCCAGAAATCGCAGGTTTTCGCGCCGGAATAGCGAGCTCGTGGCCTCGTTGCGAAGCGTACAGATGTAAACGACTGGCCGAATGCACTCCTGGCCGAAAGGACAGTCGGCGTTACTGATACAAAGCAAGAGTGGGTATTACAGAAGTATTACAGATGGTTTCTTGCGATCCTGATAGCCTAATTGGGCAACGGCAAGAAAGAATCCATCGAGATAAAATACAAGGGACCAATGACAATTGCCGACCTAGGGAAAAACGCCGCCCCTGACGACGAAATCAATTGGATTACTGCTACGTTCATGACGCTGTTTCATGTCGGGGCGCTAGCGGCGCTATTCTTCTTTACTTGGCCGGCTTTTCTTGTCGCGTTGTTTCTTCACTGGGTGACCGGCAGCTTAGGGATCGGCATGGGCTACCACCGGCTGCTGACGCATCGGGGTTACAAAACTCCCAAGTGGGTTGAGTATTTCCTGACAACTTGCGCCGTTTTGGCCCTGGAAGGCGGCCCGATTTTCTGGGTAGCAACGCATCGCATCCATCACCAACACTCCGACAAGGAAGGCGATCCGCACTCGCCAGTTGATGGCAAGTGGTGGGCCCATATGGGTTGGATCCTGATGGGCAAATCGATGCATCACGATACTACGACACTGGCTCGCTACGTCCCCGATCTGGCGAAGGATAGATTTCACGTTTGGATCACGAAATATCACTATGTGCCCATCATCGCGCTGGGAGCGATCTTGCTGGCAATTGGCGGGCTTCCGTTCCTGCTATGGGGCATTTTCCTGCGCACGGTAGTGGGGCTGCATTCGACTTGGCTGGTCAATTCGGCGACGCACTCTTGGGGCACGCGCCGCTTTAAGACGCGCGATCTATCCACCAATAGCTGGTGGGTGGCGCTGCTCTCGTGGGGCGAAGGCTGGCACAATAATCACCATGCTCATCCGACGTCGGCGCGCCACGGCCTCGCGTGGTACGAAGTGGACCTCAACTGGTACGGCATCTGGACACTCAGCAAGCTTGGCCTGGCACGAGACATATACCGCACCAAATTGCCTGCGAAACAGCGCACGGACGACATTTCTGCAACTGAAATTGTTCCGGTGGAAGCTGAGAGCGATTTGGTTTCGGTGTAAGAGTTCGCTATAACCTCTTAAGACTGTCTATTTGGGCGAATTCGAATCTGGCTGCGCCCCAAATTTCTTCGCGAGAATCTGCTCACCTGCCGCTGTACAATCTCCTAAAGGGATATGCGAGTCTCCGGGCGACGAAAAAAGATTGCCTTCTTCCTAATTTTGGGCATTTGTCTGGTAGTTCTGGCGATCGTACTGAACGTCAGCTGGATAGTGCTCAACTGGCGGGAAGGAGTTTTGTTCTTTTTTGGAGTGATCGTATTCGTCGCAATCATCCTTGGCCTGATCCTCAATACGACCTTCCTGGTACGCGAGATTCGCAGGAACGAACATCACGATAGTTTCATCAATGCCGTTACGCACGAACTGAAGACGCCGATTACGTCGATCCGGCTCTACCTGGAAACCTTGCAACGGCGGGACCTGGATCAAGCCCAGCGCCAACAGTTTTACCAATCCATGCTGGAGGACACCGATCGTCTGCGCGGAACGGTAGACCAGGTGCTAAAGGCGGGCTCGGTTGGATACAAGCGCGCTTTGAGAAATTCCACGGAAGTTGATTTCAGCCTCTTGGTCCAAGACTGCATTGACTTGGCCAGGATGCGACATCATCTGGAAAACGAAGCACTGAAATGGCAGGAGTCGAACGGTGGCGCCATTCAAATATGCGGCGATCCCGAGGATCTTCGTACCGCAATTTCGAATATCCTCGACAACGCCATCAAATATTCTGGCAAAGATGTCGATATTTCGGTTCGGCTCGATGTTCCCGACGATAAACGGGTGGTGCTGAGTGTCCGAGACACTGGCATGGGAATTCCGGCAGGCGAACTGAAAAGAATTTTCAAGAGATTTTACCGCGTGCCGCGGCGCCCGATTTCGCAGGTAAAGGGCACGGGACTGGGGCTGTTTATTGTCCGTGCGATCGCGCGCGCACATGGTGGCAAGGTATTTGCGGAGAGCGAGGGCGAAACGCGCGGCACGACGATTACACTCGAATTGCCTCGGAGGCAGGCATGAGCCGCGTACTTGTCGTCGAAGACGAGACTCATTTGGCGGAGGGCCTGCGGTTTAATATCGAAGCGGAAGGACATTCGGTGGAAGTAGTAGGCGATGGCGAATCGGCGATAGGACGTTTGCTGAAGACGAAGGATAGGTTCGACGCCGTCGTGCTGGATGTGATGCTTCCCGGGATGGACGGATTTGCCGTTGCGACCAAATTGCGCAAGGCGAGGAACTACGTGCCGGTACTCATGCTGACAGCACGAGGGCGCCCCGAGGATGTCCTCGCGGGATTCGCGGCGGGAGCGGACGATTACCTTCCAAAGCCTTTTGAGTTGCCCATATTCCTGGCGCGACTTCAGGGGCTTCTGCGGCGGACTGCTTGGCTTGCGGGCGCGGCCGAGAAAGTTGCGGCCGAGAAACGCGATGCGAATGCGGACCTAAGCGCTTCCGAAGAGGAGTTCTCGTTTGACGGCCGCACGATCGACTTCGGAACGCTCGAGTTGCGCACGAATGGCACGGCGATTCAACTGACACTGATGGAGGCGAAGCTGCTGAGGCACTTGGTGCGTAATAGCGGACGAACTGTTTCTCGGAAGTCGATTCTTGAAGACGTCTGGGGCCTGCGCGAAGACACCGATACCCGGGCCATCGACAACTTCATCGTCCGCTTGCGGCGTTATCTAGAAAAGGATCCATCGAAACCGCGCCACCTTCTAACGGTGCGCGGGGTAGGTTATCGTTTCGTGACCTAGCTGGTTTCGTCGCTCTGTTTGGCGGCCGTGTTCACCAACTCCTGAATGTCGAGTCGGTCTTCGACCGGCAGCTTTGACTGAGAATCTGACATGGACGCATTTCCCTTTTTCTATTCTGTATATCTCGTCGCGAGCGGGTGATTGCTAAACGTCGCGGAGGCTGGCAATAGTATGCGCGTGAAGGCGGCAGTCCAATACGATCAAGAATGCCCAGTGGTCGCCAGCATCCCCGGTCCCGAACGCTATGCTAAGATAATCGGCGGTCAGTAGGCCCGTAGCTCAGTTGGCTAGAGCGCCACCTTGACACGGTGGAGGTCTGCGGTTCGAGCCCGCACGGGCCTACCATTCTGATGTTCATCCCGCTGCTAATCACAAATGCGCCCTTCATGAAACTGCATCCGTTGGCCGTTGTTTCGCAATCGCTCGACTGCGAAGCGTGCAGCGATAACGCAAATTAATGATTGCATCATCTGAATAAGATGCTGTATTATTATGCAGTTGGTTGCATATTCACGCATCGCAGGAACAATGGGCGTCCAAAAAAGATTTCGGCAAGGGCAGATTCTGAAAGTCCTTACAGGCCAGCCTGTGGCCAGCCAGGATGAGCTGCGCCGCCAGCTCGGGCACCTGGGTGTGCGTGTGACTCAGGCGACCCTCTCGCGCGACCTCCGGGAGCTTCGCCTGGTGAAGACGTCGGCGGGTTACCGGCCGCTGGCATCGGCCGCGGCCGACGAAGCGCCCACGCTTGCCCCCCTATCGCGCGCCCTCAAAGATTTTCTGCTCGATATTCGCTCGGCGCAAAACATGCTTGTCCTGAAAACGCCGCCCGGCGGCGCGCAGCCGCTTGCCGCCGCGGTGGACTCCGAACACTGGAAGGGGGTCGCCGGGACGCTTGCGGGCGACGATACCGTGCTGGTCATCTGTTCGTCACGCAGCGCCTGCGGCGCGATTCAGAAGCGCGTGGAGGAACTGCTCCGATGAACGATTCCTGCATGGTCGCCGTCGTCGGAGTGACGGGCTACGCGGGATTCGAGCTGGCTCGGCTCCTCCTGCGGCATCCACAAATCGAAAAGCCGACTTTCTTTTTGCGCGATGGCAATGCAAATGTACGTTGTCTGACAGAGTTGTTTCCGCAGCTCCGCGGGTGGGGAGACGCGCCCTGCTTTCCGCTTTCGGCCGAGGCCGTAGCGGCGAGCGGCGCAGAAGTCGTGTTTCTTTCGACGCCACACGAGGCTTCGATTGAACTGGTCCCCGCACTGCTCGCTGCAAACCCGGCGTTGCGCGTCGTGGACTTGAGCGGGGCATTTCGTTTTCGTGACCCGGAAACGTTCATGGCGTGGTACAAACTTCCCGCGCCGGATACGGAGACATTGGCGCAGGCGGTGTACGGTCTTCCCGAGCTCTACGCGGACGCCCTGCCGAGTGCCCGAATCGTCGGAAACCCGGGATGCTATCCCACTTCTGTGATACTGGGGCTGCGACCTCTCGTCGAAGCGGGCTGGATCAACCAGGCACGAGGAATCGTATGCGATTGTAAGTCGGGCGTAACGGGCGCGGGCAAGGAACCAAAGCGCGATACCCAATTTGTCGAGGTCAATGAGAATTTCCGCGCTTACAACGTTTTCACCCACCGCCATACACCCGAAGTTTCCGAGCATCTCGGCCTGACCTCCGAAAATTTTGTGTTTACCACGCATCTGCTGCCGGTCGACCGGGGGATTCTCTCGACGCTTTACGTTTGGCTCGATGGGTCGCGCGAGGCGGACAAAATCGAAGCGCTTTATCGCAAGTTTTATGCGGGGCGGCCGATGGTCAGAGTAATGTCAGCGGGAACGCTGCCCGAATTGCGGAATGTGACGCATACAAATTTCTGCGACATCGGCTTCGCGCTCGACCACTCGGGCGAGCGGCTGGTGATTGTCTCCTGCCTCGACAATCTTGGAAAAGGAGCAGCGGGGCAGGCGGTACAAAATCTGAATGGGATGCGCGGATATCCGGAAACGGCGGGATTGATATGAGACTGGTCGTAAAGATTGCAGGTGCACTGCTTGAACGTGATGAGGACGTGCAGGCGCTGGCCCGGCAGGTCACCGAGCTTGCGCGCGCGGGTCACGAGCTTCTGATCGTTCACGGCGGCGGCAAGATTTTCACGGCAACCTTGGCGCGCATGGGAATAACCAGCCGCTTCGTCAGCGGCCTGCGCGTCACCGACCGCGAGACGCGCGACGCGGCCGTGATGGTATTTGCGGGCCTCTTGAATAAGAAGTTAGCCGGAGCGATCTCCCTCGCTGGCCAGCCAGCCGTCGGGATTAGCGCCACTGACGCTGCCTGTTTCCTCGCAGAACCAATGCAGCTCGAGGATTCCGAGGGCGCTCTGGGGTTCGTCGGCTATCTCACCGAGGTCAACGTCGACTTCCTGCGTTCCCTATGGCGTGAGGGGATCGTGCCGGTGGCATCCTGCATGGGCCTGGGCGCAGACGGCGAGCTTTACAACATTAACGCAGATCATATGGCCGCAGCAGCGGCGGAATTCATACGCGCCGACCGGTTGATCTTCCTTACGGATGTGGCGGGCGTGCTCGATGGCGAAAAGGTTCTGCGCGCCGTGCGCGGAGCGGAGATCGAGGACTTAATTCGCCGAAACAAGGTTTCCGGCGGCATGATTCTGAAACTGGAAGCCGCGAAGCGCGCATTAGCTGGCGGTGTTGCGGAAGTACGCATCGTAGGCGGGACGCAGCCGCGAGCCCTGGTCGCCGCTGCCGGCGCTTTGCGGGGACCAGGCACGCGGGTTCTTCCGGTGCTGCGTCCGAGTGCGAGAGCGGCGCACGGAGCGGCACAATAACATGGCCAAGAAAAAGACTGGAGGAGCAAAGCAGGTCTCGGCGGCAAAAGTCGTTGCCGAAGAGTCTCGCTACCTGATGAAAACTTACCGGCGGCCGCCGGTGGTTTTCGCGCGAGGACGCGGCTGCCGCTTGTACGATTCGGAAGGCCGCGCATATCTCGATTTCCTCGGCGGCATCGCCGTCAATGCACTCGGCCACGCGCATCCTCGCATGGTTCGGGTGATTAGGCGCGAGGCGGGCCGCGCAACGCACGTTTCGAATTTATTCCATAACCCGTATCAAGCGTCGCTTGCGCGCAAGCTATCAGAGTGGTCGGGCCTCGACCGCGTATTTTTCTCGAATAGCGGCAGCGAAGCAATCGAAGGCGCGCTGAAACTGGCGCGCGCATACGCGCACACACGCGCGGCGGGCAGCACGGGCCAACCGAAGATCCGCATCCTGGCGCTTGAGAATTCGTTTCACGGTCGCACGATGGGGGCGGTATCGGTGACTCACACCGCGAAGTACAGAGAGCCATTTGCGCCGCTTATTCCCGGAGTTGAATTCGTCAGGTTCAACGATATTGCCGATCTGGAGGCAAAATTTGATGGCACGGTATGCGCCATAGTCATCGAACCTATTCAAGGTGAAGGCGGCATCTTTTTGGTCAGCGAGGAATTTTGGGAACGGGCACGTGCGCTCGCAACACGGCACGATGCCGCGCTGATCGCCGACGAAATTCAATGCGGGCTGGGCCGCACCGGCCGCAATTTTGGTTACCAGAAATTTCTGTCACTTCCGGATATCGTCACGGTTGCCAAGCCGCTTGCCGGCGGTCTTCCGCTCGGCGCGTTTGTCGCCAGCGAGAAATTCGCCTCCACTTTTGCTCCCGGCATGCACGGATCGACGTTTGGCGGCGGCCCGCTCGTCTGCGCGACAGCGCTCGAATTTCT
Organism: Candidatus Acidiferrales bacterium; assembly: GCA_036520875.1. Lineage (GTDB taxonomy): Bacteria > Acidobacteriota > Terriglobia > Acidiferrales > UBA7541 > Palsa-295. The sequence continues at coordinate 88,082 of DATDIT010000026.1, read as the reverse complement.
AACGATCGTCGAGGACGAAAACCTGCTTGCGAATGTTCAAGCGCGGGGCGCGGAGCTTCGCGCGGGTCTGGACAAGCTCGCCCAGCGCTTTGATTTCATCGACGAAGTGCGAGGCGAAGGATTGATCGTAGGCATTGATCTTGCCGTGGACGGCGGACCGTTCGTTCAGGAAGCCCTCCGGCAAAAGCTGCTGATCAATTGTACCCACGAGCACATTCTCCGGCTGCTGCCGCCGTTCATCGTTCGGCGGCGAGAGGTCGCCGAATTTCTGACGAAATTTGCAAGGGTGCTTGAACGCGGTGCCAAGTCCGCGAAAAAAGCGCCTTCGCGAGCTCCGAAGATGGAAGTACGCCCCCAGCCGATGGCCCTGGCTGCGACGAGGTAAAACATGGAAGCTGCGATCACAACCCTTTCTCTCAAAAGAGACCTCTTGACGGGCACCGAATGGACTCCCACTCAGTTGCGGGATTGCTTCCGCCTGGCTTCGGATATGAAGGCCCACCCAGACCGGTACCGCACGGCCCTCGCCGGCAGCGTGTTTGTCATGATTTTTGAAAAGCCGTCACTGCGCACGCGCGTAACGTTCGAAGTCGGAGTTGCCAATCTCGGTGGCTCATCGATCTTTCTGGATCATACGGCCGCGCGCCTCGGTGAACGCGAGCCGATCCGCGACATAGCAAAAAATCTCGAGCGGTGGGTGCAAGGCGTAGTCGCGCGCGTTTTCGATCAGGAGTCGCTCGAGGAGTTGGCCAAGAACGCCAACGTTCCCGTGATTAACGCGCTCTCGGATCGCTTTCATCCCTGTCAGGCGCTGGCAGATTTCTTTACGCTTGAAGAGCGCTTCGGCGGCTTACGGGGCCTGAAGTTCGCTTACGTCGGCGACGGCAACAACATGTGCCACTCGCTTCTCGTGGCTGGCGCGCGTTGCGGAGCGCACATTCGCGTCGCCACGCCCGCCGGTTACGAGCCGGACGCGGCCATTGTTGCCGAAGCAAAGCGAGTAGCTCGCGAAACGCGTGGCAAAATTGAAATCCTCCGCTCGCCGGGAGAGGCTGTGGCAGGTGTTCAGGCTGTTTATACCGATGTCTGGGCCAGTATGGGCCAGGAAGACGAAGCCGCGGAGCGCGAGGCTGCTTTCGCCGGATATCAGGTGAACGAAGTTCTTTTCGCGCAAGCCGCCCCGGATGCTGCCTTCCTACATTGTTTGCCGGCCCACCGCGGCCTAGAAGTTACTAGCGGCGTCATAGACTCGCCGCGTTCCATCATTTATGACCAGGCAGAGAACCGCCTGCACGTGCAGAAGGCGATTCTGCATACGCTATTGCTCACCTAAGGAGAACCCGTTTGCCCAAGAGGGTAGTTTTGGCTTATTCCGGGGGCCTCGACACATCCATCATTATTCCCTGGCTCAAGGAGAATTACGACGGTTGCGAAGTAATAGCTATGATCGGCGATCTGGGCCAGCGCGAAAATCTGGAAGCTGCGCATAAGAAGGCCCTCGCCACGGGAGCCAGCGAAGCATACGTCGAAGATCTGCGCGAGGAATTCATCACCGGGTACATTTGGCCCACGCTGCGCGCGGGAGCCGTCTACGAGCACAAGTATTTGCTGGGCACTTCATTCGCCCGTCCGTTGCTTGCCAAGAGGCAGGTCGAGATTGCAAAAAAAGTCGGCGCTGACGCCCTTGCCCATGGTTGCACCGGCAAGGGCAACGATCAGGTTCGCTTTGAGCTGGCGGCCAAGGCGCTAGCGCCCGAGCTCGCCATTATCGCCCCGTGGCGTGAATGGAAGATCAACTCCCGCGAAGAGGCAATCGCGTATGCTCGCGAGCACGATATTCCCGTCGAGCAAACCACCAAGAATATTTACAGCCGCGACCGCAATATCTGGCACTTAAGCCACGAGGGTGGTGTCCTAGAGGATCCCGCGAACGCGCCCGAGGAATCCATGTGGCAATGGATCGTTTCGCCTGCGAAGTCCCCTGACCAGCCCACGACGGTCGAGATCGGCTTCGAGGCCGGCACGCCCGTTTCCCTAAATGGTCAGGAACTTGCACCGCTGGCGCTCCTCGATCAACTCAACGAAATAGCCGCAGCCAACGGCGTTGGGCGTATGGACATTGTCGAAAACCGCCTCGTGGGTATGAAGTCCCGCGGCGCGTACGAGACGCCAGGCGGAACTCTCCTAATTGCCGCGCATCGCGAGCTCGAATCGCTGTGCCTTGATCGCGAGACGATGCACTATCAGCAGCTTCTTTCTTTACGTTACGCGGAGATGGTCTACTACGGAATGTGGTTCACACCGCTGCGGGAATCCCTCGACGCGTTCTTTACGCAATCACAGCAGCGCGTCACAGGTTCCGTCGGGTTGTCGCTCGTTAAGGGTAACGTCAACCCTACTTGTCGCCGTTCACCGTATTCCTTGTACCGCGCCGGGCTGGCCAGCTTCAGCATGACCGGCTACAACCCGAAGGACGCCGAAGGCTTCATTAATCTCTTCGCTCTGCCCATCACAGTTCCGCTAGAGGCCGCCGTGCGATGACCGTTTCCGAAGAACAGAAAATGTGGGGCGGCCGCTTCGACCGCAGCCCGGACGCTTCTTTTTACGAATTCGAGCGCTCCTGGAAGTTCGACCGCAGGCTTCTCCCGCACGAACTGGCCCTCGACCGGGCCTGGGCCCGTGCTATTGCCGCTGCTGGAATCCTCACGCGCGAAGAGAGCCAGCGTCTTGTGGGGGCCCTCGATGAAATCGAGAAGCGCGCACAGTCGGATTCGGCGTGGCTCGATACCTCAAAGGCGGAAGACGTTCACCATTTTGCCGAAACCGCGCTGATCGAGAAACTTGGCCCGCTCGGTGCAAAGCTCCATACTGGCCGCAGCCGCAACGAAATGGTCGCTACTGAATTCCGGATGTACGTGAAAGACGCGACCTGCGAAATCCGGACAGCACTCACTTCGCTCCTGCGTGCAGTCGCCGCGCAGGCCAAAAGCAACCTCGGCATTCCGATGCCGGGCGCGACGCACATGCAGCACGCCCAGCCGCTCCTGCTTTCACACTGGCTGCTAGCGCACGGAGAGGCACTTCACCGTGATTCCGAAAGGCTCAGGACTGCCGCGCTCGCCGCCGATTGGTGCCCGATGGGCTCGGGCGCATTGACGGGCTGTGCATTCCCGCTGGACCGTAATGCTCTTGCGCGCGATCTAGGTTTTTCGCGCATCACCGCCAATAGCCTCGACGCCGTCAGCGACCGCGACTTTGCGCTCGAGTTTCTTTTCGCGTTGGCAACCTTGGCGATGCATCTGTCGCGCCTTTCAGAGGACATGATTCTCTTCGCCTCGCCTGAGTTCGGATTCATTGAACTGCCAGACGAATACTCCACTGGCAGCAGCCTGATGCCGCAAAAGAAGAATCCGGATTCGTGGGAACTGATTCGAGGAAAAACAGGCCGCATCTACGGTTCGCTTTTCGCTGTCCTCACCACCTGCAAGGGCTTGCCTTCAAGTTATCAGCGCGACTTGCAAGAGGACAAGGAGCCGCTCTTCTCGGCCCACGATCAAATGGTCCCCGTCTTGCGCATCGCGGCCGGTGCCCTGGCTGGGACGCACTTCCGCGAGGCACAGCTCCGCGAGGCGGCGCAAGACCCCGCGCTCGTGGCCACGGAGGTGGCGGACTATCTTGTGGCGCAGGGAATTCCATTTCGCGAGGCCCACGAAATCGTCGGCAAGGTGGTCCGCGCGGCGGATCAGGAGGGGAAGTCGATACGTGAAATGCCGCTTGAAAGGCTGAGGCAGTTCTCCCCAGCATTCGGTGCGGAGCTAAGCACGGTCCTGACGCTCGAATCGGCGCTGGCAAGGCGCGGTGTTGCCGGAGGCACGGCTCCTGGAGCCGTTCGTGCGGCGCTCGTGGATTTCACGTCCCGGCTTGCGAAGCTCGAGGAAAATTCGTGAGGGTGCGCATTACATGAACGCACCGCTCTCGGACTCGGATGTCCCTTCGGGATTTACTTTTTCCGCCACTCATTGCGGCCTCAAACGCTCACGGCTCGACTTGGGCATCCTTGTCACCGATGTGCCTGCTAGCGCCGCTGCCGTCTTCACGACGAATCAGGTTGTCGCCGCACCGGTCGTTTTGTCGCGCGAGCACGTGCGCAAATCGCGCGGCCGCATGCGCGGTGTGATTGTCAATTCGGGCAACGCGAACTGCTGCACAGGGCAGGATGGCTATCCCGCATCCGTCGCTACGGCCTCAAGGCTCGCCGACGAACTGGGGGGCATCGATCCTTCACAGATTCTGGTCTGCTCCACTGGCGTCATCGGCGCGCCGTTGCGCGTCGAAAAAATTCTCGCCGCCGTCCCGCACCTGGCCCTAACGCGTAGCGCCGAGGCAGCGGCCTTCGAAGAATTCGCGCGTTCGATCATGACCACGGACACGCGGCCCAAGTGGGCTGTCGCCCGCTGCCGCATCGGCGGCAGGGAGGTGCGGTTCCTGGGCTGCGCAAAGGGTTCCGGGATGATCCAACCCAATATGGCGACGATGCTCGCCTTCGTCATCACGGACGCCGCCATATCTCCGGTGCTGCTTTCTCGCGCTCTCCGGGACGTCGTCGGCTCGACATTTAATTCAATAACCGTCGATGGCGATACGTCCACAAACGATACGGCGGCGCTCCTCGCGAACGGTGGATCCGGCGCACCACGAATTTCCAACGCCTATGGCGCGGACTACCAAAGCTTCGTTGCCGCCCTCGAAAGCGTTTGCACGTCGCTGGCGCTTTCTATTGTGGACGATGGCGAAGGTGCTCAGCGCGTCATCGAAATCGAAGTCAAAGGTGCACCTTCTGACCGCGCCGCCGATCAGATCGCTCGCACCATCGCTAATTCGCCCCTTGTGAAGACCGCTTTCGCCGGAGCCGATCCGAACTGGGGCCGCATCCTCGCCGCCGCTGGCCGCTCCGGCGTGCGTTTCAATCCCGCGCGCACGGACATCTGGATCGCCGGCTCGGCCGTATGCCGCCACGGCCGCGAGCATTCGTTCGACGAACGCGTCGTGCACCGAAAAATGCTGGCGAAGCACGTGCCAGTCCGCGTGCACTTGCATTCCGGGGCTGGCGTCGCCCGTATCTGGACCTGCGACTTCACCATCGAATACGTCCACATCAATTCCAGCTACCGCACGTAACGGCTCGGTGAAGTCAGAATTCCTCATCGGTCGAGGTCTTAGGCTCGACGCAAATTCGGAAGGGCAGTACACACTAGCAGCTGATGCTTCGATTGGCGCGCGGCTCGTCGACGCTCCCAGCCTTTCGCGTGGGTCCGGTGGTTGACTGAAGGGGGCAGTTGCAGCAAGATGCTCCTGAGTTGCTGGGGTGCTCGCTTAAGCCCTGAGCCGCGCGTCGATTTGCAAACTGGCCGCGGGCCGAGATCCTGCCTCTTCAGCCTCGCAGTGCGTGCTCGCTCGCGTGAAGGTGGGCACAGGGAGATCGGCCGTGAAGAAACTGTATGTGGGCAATCTGTCGTTCAAGGCAACGGAAGAAGAGGTGGGAGCATTGTTTGCCGAAGTCGGAGTGCAACCGGATTCCTTAACCCTGCTTCGCGATCGATTTACAGGGCAGCCGCGTGGCTTTGGTTTCGCCGAAATCCGTGATGACGCCGAAGCCGAAAAAGCCATCGCTGCACTGAACGGAAAAGATTTTCTGGGCCGAGCTCTAGTCGTCAATGAAGCTCGCCCGCAACGAGAAAGCGGCGGCGGGGGCGGTGGACGTGGAGGCTATGGCGGTCACGGAGGAGGAGGTGGTGGCCGAGGTGGCGGTGGTGGTCGAGGTGGTCACGGCGGTGGCGGAGGTGGACGCGGCGGCTATGGTCGTGACCGGTAAATAGATACGTTCAGATTGGTAGCGCAATCATGCAACTACCACCCGGCGTTGCAGTTCTTTGACGATCGGCACTGGCTCGGTAACTTCCACATTGCCGCCCGAGTAGCTGAATTTCTCAGTGGTGGTGTCGCGAAGTCCCTGCGCGACCAGAGCCCCGACGTCCAGACCGCCTTCAGCCTGCAACAATTGATCAGGACTAGTGGAGAGAGCCGGGGCCCGCGGCATGAAAACCGGGCAACAGTCGTGGAAAGGTTCCGACGAAATATCGTAGGTCCCAATCTTTCGGGCAGTCCCGAGGATTTCCGCCTTATCCGTACCGATCAGCGGACGAAGTACCGGCATTCGCGCCGCTGCCTCCACCGAAACTAGGTTCTTCAGGGTTTGCGATGCCACTTGACCTAGGCTGTCACCAGTAACGAGCGCCAGCGCGCGCTCGCGCCGTGCGAGAACTTCGCTTATCCGCAACATCATGCGACGGTACAGAAGTATGCGCATGCCTTCTGGCGCGTAGCGTACAATCTCGCGCTGGATAGCTTCAAAGGGAACTCGATAAAGCTTTGCCCCAAATTGATATGGCACGAGGGCGCGCACGAGTGCCCTTGCCACGTGCACCGACGACTCTCCAGGGTCGGCGCCGGTTCCGCAAAAATGCACGAAACTCAGATGGGCGCCGCGCTTCATCATGTGATATGCGGCCACGGCGGAGTCGTAGCCGCCCGATAACAGGCACGTCAGGCGTCCGGCTGTATTTGCCGGTAACCCTCCGACGCCCGGGATTTTTCGCGCATACACCAACAGCGGTCCCGGCGTAATTTCGATGTAGCAGGTAAGTTCTGGATTCTTTAGCTGAACTTGCACGTCCCGGCCGTTTGCCCGCACCTTGTCTAGCAAATGGCGGCCTACGATAGCCTCTATCTCCATCGTCGTCTGGAGGAATGATTTGTCGCTGCGCTTGGCGCGCACTGCAAACGTCCCGAAAGAGAGCGGCTCAACTTCCTCCCAAGCAGCGTGGCAGAGCGCGTCGATATCGCGCTCGACGGGACGCGCCACCGCATAATATGCAATGCCGAGAACCCGTTCGATGCGCCGTTTCGCTTCATCCAGCGGCGTCCCGGGTCCTAGACGCACGAGGAATCTGTCCCCCGGCTGTTCAATTCGTTGGACGGGAATCCCCTGCAGCGATTGGCGCAGCGCTCGGAAGAGCTTTCCCAAAAAAAATCGGCGGTTTCCGCCCTTCAGCCACAGTTCATGGTAGTGCACCACAATGACCGGATCATTCATTTCGGTTTCTCGCAGCTGGCTTCTGCCGCATTCATTGCAACAAAGTATAGCAGGCGTGACGGGCGCAATGCAGGTCCTGACCCATTTTGCCGCGCGGGCGGTCTTTTCCTGCATGGCACTGTGCTACCGGTCCGCTGGAACATAGTACGCGGAGCGGTGCATGATCCGTGCTCCTGGCTGATCGGAAATCTCTACCTGCAACGAATGCCAACCTGGGAGACTTCGGCCTTCTCCCGAGCCGGTGATAGGATAAAACCCAATCGTATATTCGGCGCGAATTCGCTCTGCAATTTTTCGGAACGTGTCCGTCATGGTATTGGCCTCGCGCAAAAAATAGAGTTGTCCGCCAACCCGCCGAACCAATTCGGCGAGGTAAAGCGTATATGCCGGAATGCCCTGGGCTCGTACACTGGACGTTAAAAGTGTCTCGTTTTCGTGCGCCGCTAGCCACTCGGACGTCATCACCCTGGGCCGGGTTTCAGTCGAGACCGCGAAAACCTGAATATCCTGTTGTGCAAGAAGCCGCACCACATCATCAAACGTCAGTCTGTCGGCAGGCCGGCCTGGTCCCGGGATGGCGCTGGCGGGGTTGAGCGTCAAGCCTAGGCCGCTATCCTGACCGTCCGTAAGCAGCAGGATGGCCTTGCGTCCCGTGCGTCCCCGAAATAGCTGCGCCCCCAGATAGACGGCTTCGTAGATGTTTGATCCTCCCGTGTCGCCCAAGAGCGCCCGTACATCTATTCTCGTCACGGCCCGCCGTACCACTTCACGAACATCTGAAAACGACGATTGAAGGTAGGTGTGCTCCGAGAAATCGACCACCGCCGATTCATCGAGCGGTGCCAGCGCGTCCACGAACGCATCGGCCGCCTGTTTCATCTCCTGCGAATCCCGAAGAACGCTGGGGCTGGCATCAATTACAAGGGCGACACTAGCAGGCTGGGCAGACGCGTCGAAATAGGAAATAGGCTGCTCCACGCCGTCGGTGAATATATGAAATTCCTCGCGACGGAGCCCCGGCAAAGCGCCGCCTTCGGCTGTCGATACGATGCAGGTCACCGGGACCATCTGGGTGCGAACTAGCATCGCGTGGGCATCTGTGCTGCCGGGCGCCGCCACCTCGGCAGCGCGTTCCGCCGCAGTGGTCGCGCGAATCTCACCGGTGACGGGATCGCGGTGCCACCGCAGGCTCCGGTCGAGTTCAACGGGCAGTTTGGTTGCCTTTTTGCGCTGGGCCTGCAGAAAAAGCGAAGCAGAGGAGAGGAAAATCGCCGACGTGGCGAGCGTGATTAGAATCGCTACCAGAACACAAAAGCGGCGCTCACCGCCCATCCTGCTTCGATCGAGCCGCAGGCAGTCGAACCGTGGCATCCAAACATTTTAGTCGAGATCGAAATCGCGAATCGGTTTTTCGACGGGGGCATCTTTGGCTTTCTTCAGGCCCTCGGCGAACTTACGAGCAAGCACGTCTTCCTTGGTCTTCTCAGCTTCTACCGATGCTCGAAATTTTGCTTCGACAGCCTCGGACTGTCTCCGTAGAAGCTGGGCGGTGTCATCCAGATCGATCGAAGGTGGCCTGACGGGTGCAACATGCGCCAGTACCACTCCGAGTGCTCGGTCTACCGTCATCTTCGCGCCGCAGCACGGACAATCGATCTCGAATACGTCGTGTGAGCGGTTTCCCATGTCGATATTCTACGCCAAAACTCATAATCGGAAGCATCGGAGCCTCGTGGGCAAAGCCGCGCAAACGAAAAAGGCTCGCCCACAAAGAGGCGAGCCTCAGGACCGAAACCAAGCGGCTATCTACGCAGGCGCCGGCTTTTCACCCTTGGCGAGGCCAGGGATAGGCCGTGGGTCAGGACGCCGCGCCAACTGGGGCTCCTTCGCCGGCAGGGGAGGTGCAGCCGGGGGTGGCGGAGGTACCTTTTCTGGGAGCGGCTTCCCTTCCATAAGGAGCTTCAGCTCCACCGCGTCAAGCACCTCGCGGTCGAGCAAAGCCCGTGCGATGCGTTCGAGGGTGTCGCCGTGAGTCTCCAAAATGTTCCGCGCCCGTGTGTATCCGCTGTTAACGATGACACGGACTTCTACGTCGATCTTGATCGCGGTGTCTTCGGAATAATCGCGATGTTGCGCGATTTCTCGGCCCAAGAAAATCGCCTCTTCCTTCTTGCCAAATGTCAGTGGGCCCAGCGAACTCATTCCCCACTCGCACACCATTTGCCGCGCGATTTCAGTGGCGCGCTCGATATCGTTCCCTGCGCCGGTGGTGATGTGATTCAGGAAAATTTCCTCGGCGGCGCGTCCGCCCATTAGCACGGCCAGCTGCGATTCCAGGAATTCCTTGGTATATGTATGCTTATCGTCGATTGGCAATTGCATTGTGACGCCGAGTGCCATGCCGCGTGGGATGATCGTCACTTTATGCAGCGGGTCGGCGCCCGGAGTCATTGCTGCCACCAGCGCATGCCCGGCTTCGTGATAGGCCGTATTTTTCTTTTCCTCATCGGACAAGATCATCGATCGGCGCTCGGCACCCATCAGGACTTTGTCCTTCGACATCTCAAAGTCCACCATCGCCACGAATTTGCGGTTCTGTCGCGCCGCCCACAATGCCGCCTCATTTACCAGATTCGCCATGTCCGCGCCAGAAAATCCAGGCGTGCCGCGCGCAATAACGGAAAGATCGACATCGTCGGAGAGTGGCACTTTTCGTGTATGCACTCGCAGAATCTCTTCTCTCCCCTTCACGTCAGGCCGCGGCACCACCACGCGCCGGTCAAAGCGTCCTGGCCGCAGTAGGGCCGGATCCAGCACGTCCGGACGGTTCGTGGCCGCAATCAGGATCACGCCTTCGTTAGATTCGAAACCGTCCATTTCCACCAATAGGGCATTCAAGGTTTGTTCGCGCTCATCATGGCCGCCACCGAGGCCGGCGCCCCGATGGCGCCCCACCGCGTCGATTTCATCGATGAAAATGATGCACGGCGCGTTTTTCTTACCCTGTTCGAAAAGGTCGCGGACGCGGCTTGCGCCCACGCCCACAAACATTTCCACGAAATCTGATCCAGAGATGGAGAAAAATGGCACATTCGCCTCGCCCGCAATAGCGCGTGCCAGCAACGTCTTGCCGGTTCCCGGAGGGCCTACGAGCAGCACGCCTTTGGGAATTCGCCCGCCAAGTTTCTGGAACTTCTGCGGGTCCTTCAAGAAGTCGATGATTTCGTAGAGCTCTTCCTTGGCCTCATCGATTCCGGCAACGTCCTTGAATGTGGCCTTCTTTTGCTGCGCCGTTAATAGACGCGCGCGAGACTTTCCAAAACTAAGCGCCTTGTTTCCGCCCGCCTGCATCTGCCGAATCATGAATATCCAAATTGCGATGATCACTAGAAAGGGAGAAAGGGTGATGAGGATACTGAGCCAGTTGGCCTCTTTTACTTCCTTGTAGTTGAAAGGAACTCCCTTGTCCTGGAGGGTTTTCGTCACATCGGGAATGGCCGCATTCGCAACCGTCACGCCGCGGAACTTGCTGTTGTCGCGATACTCGCCTTGGAGCTCTGCGCTATTCGGCGAGAGATAGACAGTTACGTCCTTGACGTTGCCGCTGTCCACCTTATTGATGAAGCCTGTATAGTTGGGCTCATCCTCATGAGTTGTCGGGCCGCCTTTGGAAGCCATTTGCCAAAGAACCGCCGCCAGCGCGATCATCATTACCCAAAACAAGACAGTGCGTACCGTTGAGTTCACGTATTACCTCGCCCCGGGCCCTTGAACATCCTTTGTCCCTGTTCCGTAACCATACCGCCGCTCATTCCTTCCCCTCAATTAGATGCTGTAACGAAGCTCTTAGACAGTGCCTGCGCCTTCTTCGATCAGCAGCGCGAACTGAGTTTGTTGCCCAGTACTGAACCCATGCGCCACCGGCATCCCCCGTGTCCAGATCACGTTCCCGGCAGTCTCAAGCACCGGCCAGAGTGCACGTTCGCCATTCGGAACTTTCCGAACGCGAAACATCTCCTTCAGTTTGGCTCTGTGCCGTCGGCCCAAGGGACGATAGGTGTCCCCGGACCGCCAGTTCCGTAGGATCAGGGGCGAGCGAAGAAGAGCGGCATCCAGAGCAACCCAGTCCCTTTTAGTGTCGCGCTCTGCGATTGACCAGTCAATCATTTTCAAGCTAAAGCGTCGCTTCAGTACCGGGACCAAAATGCTTGTCGTGCCCTTGATAGGAAGGTTGATCGGGTATTCATAGCCGGCCAACACGCCTGGGGGATCCGCGAGCCCCGCCCCTCGTGCTTTGTCTGTCGCCCGTAAAAACACCAGCTCAGCGAAATTTCGCTCGACGGCAACTCCTCCCGGAAGCTCCAAGCGGCTTCCGCTACGGGATTCACGGGCCAGATGAATCACCTGTTCCACATGGCTCAAACCAAGTCCGACGCGGGTTCCGTGGACGTCCTCATAAAGTCGCCGCACCAGTCTCTCCGTCAGGGCACGCTGCCAGACCACCTTTTGACCGCCCGTCTCCTCGTCCTTTTGCAAGAGAGCTTGAATTGGAGCTAGCAGATCCCCGATCCCGATTGACAACTTTCCGTCATCCCGGTGAACGAATGTCTCCAGGCGATCCTCCACCAATGCGTTCCAAAAAACCTGCTCTTCGCGAGCAAGTCCCGCCAAGGCGGCAAGCCGCTTCGTGACGTGATTCGCAAAATCGCGTTCGAGCATGGGCAGCAGGCGCCCTCGCACACGCGCCCGCACACGTCGCACGTCAAAGTTCGTCGAGTCCTCGCGCCAGGGTTGGTCGGTTTCCCGCAAATATTGGCGCACGGCCTCGCGTCGTTCGCTAAGCAGCGGCCTCACGATCGGGCCCGCCTCGGGATGAATGCCGGAAAGTCCGGTGGGACCCGTCCCGCGAAGCAAGTGCGCGAGCACCGTCTCCGCCTGGTCGTCTTCCGTATGCGCCACCGCGACTCTGGTGACTTTCCCCTTCGCAACGAGCCGCTCAAAAAAGGCGTATCGCATCCGCCGTCCCGCGTCTTCCAGATTCCACTTGTTTTTCGAAGCTGTTGTTGAGACGTCGCCGTGGTCCATCACGCATTCGAGCTCCAGCCGGCGCGCTAGCTCAATCACAAACTCCGCGTCCGCGTCTGACTCCGCGCCTCGCAGACCGTGATCGAAGTGGACCACAAGAAGCGCAATACCTAGCCGGCTACGCAGCCTTTCCAGCAGCCGCAAAAGTCCCACTGAATCCGCCCCACCGGAAACAGCCACTCCGGCCCGATCGCCCGGATTCAACATTCTCCTGCCGCGGATGTTTGCGAGCACACGCTGCTCTAGCGGAATAAGCACGATGCAAGCCTCGGCTCAAACGGGTGACGAATTCCATGGTAGCAGCCGGAAGGGAAGCGGTCGAGCGGGCGACGGGCGCGGATTCCTTTGCCGCCGCGCCGTCGAAACGATCTGCCAGGTTTAGTCCAAATACTTCATGAATACGACTTCGTTCTGGGCCTCGTTGTAAAGAAGCTCATCAGCATTCGCCTTCACCAGAACCAATCCGAAGCCACCCGGCCGCAGTCCTTTTCGTTCGCGAATCCGCCCGTGGCGCGTCGGCTCGTCCGTATGCGCCACCGCCGCATGGTTCAATCCGGCAAATTTGAATCCTCGTCCCGGGTCGGCGATGCGATACATCAGCATACGTTTCCCGCGCAGGTACGAAACGCGCACCCGGCGCTTCGCGTTCAGCTTGCCACCCCATTCGATCGCGTTCATCAGCAGTTCATGGAACGCCTGTCCAGCCGACGCTCGCACTTCATCGCGAAGCCCAATATTGAGCTGGGTAATGAAAGCCTCGAGCAAGCCCGCAGCCTCTAGCGAACAGGGAACGAGCAGTTCGACCCACTCCGGGCGCGCCGACAGCACTTCGATCGGAGGCAAGCTCGTTTTTTTCTCGAGGTATTCGCGAACCAGCTTGATCAGCGTTTCACGGTCGCACGGTTTTGAAACGCATTGATAGGCATGCTCGTTGATTGTGCCAGAGCGCCCGTCCGGCGTGATGACCAGCACCCTCGGCAGCGATTTTTTCCCGCGTAATGCCTTCAGCACGTCCAACCCGCTCATTTGCGGCATCCCAACGTCCAGCAGCGCAAGATCGAAATGCATCTTTCGAAGTTTGTTCAGGGCAGCCCGGCCATTGGCGGCGGTCGATACCGCGAATTTTTCAGCGCGCAGGATCTCGGTTAACGACTTTCGTGTCTCCGAATCGTCATCAGCCACGAGGATGCGTTTCATTTCTTCCTTTACAAGGCCGCACGGTGGCCGGACGGCATCATTCCCCGCCCATCTATTTGAGATCCGCCGTACCAGTGAATCAAAGTTGTGAAAGTCTCATGAAAGTGTACCGCGCCTTCGCGTCCACACCCCGATTGTCTTTTCTTCCAGACGCGCAGGCGTAACGTCAAGTGGCTCGCGAGCTCGGCGCGTCTCGGCCCAGCAGGCTTCAAGCGACCCGCAATGACGCTCCCAACTTCGTTTCCAGCGCCGCCACGATTCGCGACGAAAATTCCGCCACTTGCGCTTCCGTCAGTGTCGTGTCTCCGCTCTGAAATACCACTCGAATCATCAACGAGTATTTTCCGGCAGGAATTTGCCCGCCGCGAAAAAGATCGGCGGCTTCGATGTTGCGAAGCTCCGGTATCCCGAGCACCCGAATAGCATCCGCAACTTGCGCGAATGTGACGCCATCGGCCACTACCAACGAAAAATCCCTTTCGACGGACGGGAACCGTGCAATTGATGCGAATTTCCGCGCCGCGCTCGCGCGTCCAATCCCCGCTAGCAACGGTTCCAGATGTAACTCAGCCACGAAAATCTTCTGGCGTAGCTTGAGCTGATCGGCGACCCTTCGCGCAAGCTGCCCGGCCACTCCAATGGCCACGCTTCCCCCTGCTTGTTCGGCTGAAATTTGCGCCGCGCGCCCGCCCGCGAGCCACTTGGGGCCGCCCAAACGCCATGCGAATTTCCCGGCCAGCTCGCCGACACAGTCAAGGTCGCCCTTCAAATCCGCAAATCCAAATTCGCGCGCATCCTCATAAATCGACTTTTCTCGCGCGAGCCCGGTCGCTCCCAGCGTCAGCACGGTGGTCTCTGACGGTTCGCCATCGCGCAGCGCGTACTCCTTGCCAATTTCAAACAGCCTCAAATCTCGTTGCCCGTGATTCAAATTCCATTCCAGCGCTCCAATCATGCTCACAACCCCGTTCGACCGCATCACCGACGCATCCTCCGCCAGCGGATTGCCGATCACGGCCGGCGCCACGCCTGCGGCGCGAAAAATCTCGTCGAGCCGGGCATCCACCAACGGAATCGCCACAATCTCCCGATAGCCGAGCGCAATCACTCGCTCCCGCAAACGGTCCAGCGCCTCTGCGTGAGGCAATCGGTGGGCGGGCCGTTTTGCCGGCGGCAGCCGCGGCGGGAACTTGTCGTAGCCGTAGTGCCGCGCCACTTCCTCGATTAAATCGATCCCGCGCGTCACATCCCTTCTCCACGACGGCCGCTCGCACCGCCAAACCGCGTCGAGCGACTCCGCACCGGCCGAATTGCCGTTGCTTCTCGAGGGCTCAAATCCAAGAGCGCTCAAAATTTCCTCGATGTCGCGATCCGGAATATCCGCGCCCATCACACGCAGCAGTTCTCGCCGCGATAGTTCGATCGCGATAAATGTTTCCCCCCGCGGATACGCATCCACCGCGCCGGCCAGAATCTCTCCCCCGCCCAATCGCTGAGTCAGCTCCGCCGCGCGACGCGAAGCCATCTCCGCCATTTCCGGATCGGCCCCGCGCTCGAAGCGGTAGGACGCCTCCGTTCGCAGTCCCAGCGCCTTCGACGTCCGCCGCACCGAGATCGGATCGAACCACGCGGACTCCAGTAAAATATTTCGGCTACTGAAACCGATTTCGCTGTCCGCGCCGCCCATCACGCCGCCAATCGCTACCGCGCGCGCTGCATCCGCAATCACGCACATATCTTTCGTGAGCGTGCGTTCCGCGCCGTCGAGGGTGCGAATTCTTTCGCCCGGTCGCGCGCGCCGCACCACAATTCGCTTCTCAGCCAGCTTGTCCATATCGAACGCATGCATCGGCTGGCCCAGCTCGAACATCACGTAGTTGGTCACGTCCACCACATTGTTGATCGACTTCTGTCCAATCGCTTCGAGTCGCTGGCGCAGCCACTCTGGCGAAGGCTGCACTTTCACTCCGCGCAGCACCCGAGCCGTATATCGCCCGCAAAGCTCAGGCACTTCGATGTCCACCCGTGTCGCGTCGGCGGCTTTTTCGCTGGATTCCTTGAGTTTCGGCTGCAACGCTTTCACAGGCACGCGGTAAATCGCCGCCACTTCGCGCGCGATGCCGTAGTGCCCCAGGCAATCCGGACGGTTCGCCGTAATCTCCGCATCCAGCATCGGACCCGCCGCCGTCTCCTCAACCGAATCGATGGCCACGCCCGCGAGCGACAGCCGCGAACGCAACTCCGCCGCCGGCGCCGTCACCTCCACGAATTCCTTCAGCCAGTTGTAAACAATCTTCATCGCGGTTCCAAGTGTCCGTAGTACATGCTCGTTTCGTAGTCGAAGCGCACGTGCCCGTCTTGCTGGTGCGCGTCGAAGAGCCGCTTCAACTCCACGAGCATCGGCGCGTGATCAGGATGACCCGCAGGCGGCGAATACGAGGAGCTCAGCAGCCGTCCGCGCAACCCCTCGAAATCAAAGAGTTGCTGATTCGGCATCGAGCTCTCCAGGAACTTGCCCTCGCCGAAGAACTCTGCCATTCGCTGGCGGTTCGGATACGTGGCGGCCACCGCGGCGTAATCCGTTCCGTAGGTGCGGAGCAGCAGTTCGTACCCGCGCTCGAACGGTCTCGCATCGCTGATCCGTCTATTCCCGATCAGAACAACCCAGCCTTTCGCCCTCAAGATGCGCTCGAACTCCCGGCGCGCCGCGCTCGGCTCGAACCAATGAAACGCCTGGGCCGCAACCACGAAATCCACGCTGGAGCCGGCCAGCGTCGTCGCCTCCGCCGATCCTGCGACACTGCAGAAATGCGGGTACTTTTCCAACAATCGCTCGCCTGCTTCGCGCATCGCGGCGTTCGGCTCCACCCCGTAGACGAGATTTCCGTTCTCCAGAAACATCTGCGCCAATAAGCCCGTTCCCGATCCGACATCCGCGACGACCGATTCAGGCTGTAGTCCGCATTGCTCCCGCAGCACGTCCAAAACCGCAACCGGGTAGCCCGGGCGGTAGCGAATGTAATCCTCGACGCGATTCGAGAATCGCTCTTTAGAGTCAGGCGCCAGCACGTTATCCATCGCTTAGGGGAACTGCTTCAGGAAGCGCACGTCGTTCTGAAACAGCAGCGGCAATTCCGTGATGCCGTACTTCATCATCGCCAGCCGGTCCACGCCCATCCCGAACGCGAAGCCCGAAAGTTTTTCCGCATCGTATTTCACGAATCCGTAGACCGCGGGGTTCACCATCCCCGCACCGAAAAGCTCGATCCACCCTGAAAACTTGCATACTCGGCAGCCGCTCCCGCCGCAAACGTGGCACGTCGCATCCACTTCCGCCGAAGGCTCGGTGAAGGGGAAATAGCTGGGTCGCAGCCGCGTTTTCGCCTTCGGCCCCAGAAATTCCCGCACGAAATATTCCACCGTGCCCTTGAAATCGCAAAACGTGATGTCCGTATCCACCGCCAGCCCTTCGATCTGATGGAACATGTATCCGTGCGTCGAGTCCGGATTGTCGCGGCGATACACTTTTCCCGGGACGATGATCCGTACCGGCGGCGGCTGCTTCTCCATGGTGCGAATCTGCATCGGTGAGGTATGCGTCCGCAGCAGGTGCTCTCCGCGCGTCCCTTCGATATAAAACGTATCCATGTTGTCGCGCGCGGGATGGTGCTCGGGGATGTTGAGCGCCTCGAAATTGTAGTAGGGAGTCTCGATCTCCGGCCCTTCCACCACGCTGAATCCGATCGAGAGGAAAATGCGTTCCAACTCTTCGTAGGTCTGCCGAATGATGTGCCGCGTACCTATCGCGCGCTCTACGCCCGGCAGCGAAAGGTCAACTTGATCACGCGCCGTCGCCGCCTCATCAGCGGCAGCCTCAATATCGCGCCGCTTCTCTTCAAGCGCCGTTTCCACGTGCGCCTTCAGCTTCTGAAATTCCTGACCTACCGCGCGCTTTAGCTCCGGCGCCGCTGGCTTCAGCCAATTCTCGCCGACGAGCGAGAGAATTCCCGACTTGCGCCCTGTCCACTTGACGAGAAAGCTCTTCCAACTCTCCGGATCTGCAGACCGGCGCGCCTCCACATCGAAGGATGAGCACAATTTAGCGAAGCGGATTGCAACCATCTCAGGAGTTGCGTCGCCAAGCTGCGCGAGTGTCTGTGTTATCGGATCAATCGTCATCGAAGAATGTGAGGACCTGCGCGTCAGGGGGGCTGGGTTTCAACCCCGCCGCAAACATCGCCAAATCATACGGCTTTAGCCGCTGAAGCTATGAACTTCCTCCTGCGGCAAAAGCACCCTTGCCTGTGCATCATTTAGGCTGCGGGTTGCGGTGCTGCAGACGCCGTCTTCATGTGCTGCTTCGCCGACGCCACCAGCGCCGAAAATCCCTCGGCATCGCGCACCGCCATGTCCGCCAGAATCTTTCTGTCCAAATCGATCCCGCCCGCCTTCAGCCCGTGAATAAACTGGCTATAGGTCGTGCCGTTCGCCCGCGCCGCCGCGCCGATACGCTGAATCCACAGCGTGCGGTAATCGCGCTTGCGTGTTCGCCGGTCGCGATAGGTATACCTCAGCGAGCGGTTCACCGCCTCCTTTGCCGACCGGAACAGCTTTCCCTTGGTGAGGAAAAATCCCTTCGCGTGCTTCAGCAGCTTCTTCCGCCGCGCGCGACGTTTCGTACCTCGTTTTACTCGAGCCATGGTCCTTTTCTCCTCGTGCGCGCCTCGCGGCCGCTCTCAATGATTTCGGATTCGGTAAAACAAAACGGGGAGACAAGCGCGGCTTCGCCGCCCGCAAAACTCCACACGGGCTCGAAGACGGGTTTGTCTCGGACTACAAAGATGCCCTCAGCAACTCAGGGCAACGGCCGGCAGGCACCCGTAACGCTCTGCCCGGCTCGTAAAAAATAAACTCTGTGTTACTCGATTCCGTAGGGAAGCGCCAGACGCACGTTGTGCACGTCCGCGGGGTTCACCTCAACCTTATTCAGCAGCTTGCGCTGCCGCCGCGGCTTCTTCGTGCCCAGCAGGTGGCGTTTGCCCGAATGCCAGCGCAGCACTTTTCCGGTCGACGTAATCTTGAAGCGCTTGGCCGCGCCCCGATGCGTCTTCAATTTCATTTTCTTATTCTTCTTCACAATTTCCTCTTCCGAGTTTTAGGCTTGGCCGCCCGCCGTGGATTGCGCTGGACGAGACGGCTGCGGCGGTGGTGCGCCCTTCTTGGGCGCCAAAAGCGCCAGCAGGATATTCGCTTCCATCCGCGGCCCGAATTCCACCAGAGCGTGATCGTTGATGTCTTTTAGCAAACGTTCCATCTTGGCGCGGCCCACACTTTGGTGAGCCATTTCGCGCCCGCGATGGAAGATCATCGCCTTCACTTTGTGCCCTTCGCCGAGGAACCGGATGATCTGGTTCTTGCGCACCTGATAATCGTGCTCCGCGGTCGCGGGCCGAAACTTCACTTCCTTGATGTGCGAACTTTTTTGGTGCTTCTTGGCTTCGTGTGCTTTCTTGCTTTGCTCGTAAAGAAACTTCCCGTAATCCACGAGCTTGCAGACAGGCGGCACGGCGCTGGGAGAAATTTCTACCAGGTCGAGACCCGCCTCGCGCGCAGCTTTCATCGCGTCGAACAGGGTCATCACACCCAGTTGGCCCCCTGCATCATCCACTACGCGTACTTCACGAGCGCGAATGCGCTCATTGACCCGAAGACCGGGACTTCCACTACGCTCAGCGATAAACCCACCTCCCGGACGGATCCGATTGTCCACCCGCCCGATTCATCCGCCGCTCTGAACACCCCGACAGAGCGACAGGGCAAAAAGTATAGCATGCCCGCGCGCGTCGCTTTCAATAAGGTTCATCACCGATTTTGAGCTGGCCTTGCCATCAATCTTTCCCGCGTTTCACGGTTGGCCGCTAAGTCAATGCAAGTCCACGCCATCGCTAGGGCGCCATCCTCGAGCGCTTTGTCCGCGTCCGGAGTGATGCAGTGCGCGGTGAATTCCGGCTGGTGGTTGACAGCCGGCAGGGAATTGATGCCGATCATGGGATGAATTGACGGCACCGCCAGCGAGACATTGCCCATGTCTGTGGAACCGGTCGGACGTGTTTCCCATTCGCCAAGGTTGGGGAACGGCCGACCCAGCGTTTCAGAATTCTTGCGGTAAAACTCCGCCATGGATGCGTCGTGTTGCATCTCGGCGTAAGGTTTGTCGCCGCCGATGATTTCGATTTTCGCGCCTGTCGCCAGACCGCCTGCCTCGAAACAGCGGTAAACCTTGGGCCGCAATTCAGCAAGCTGTTCCAGCGTTTCGGAGCGAACGATGAACTTGGCCGAAGTGTGCGCGGGAATCACATTCGGAGCGGAGCCGCCGTTGGTCACAATCCCGTGGATTCGATCCGTCGAGCGAATGTGCTGGCGCAGCAGGCCCAGCGCGGTTTGCGCGATGGTCAATGCATCCGCCGCGTTCACGCCCAATTCCGGAAAAGCCGACGCGTGAGATTCCTTGCCGGTGCAATGAACCTCAAACATGGAAGCAGCGATGATCTTCGCGCGGAGCATGTCAAACGGTGCCGGGTGCACCATCATGGCGGCGTGAAGACCTTCAAATGCGCCACGCTCAAGCAGCAGGATTTTCCCTCCGGCGTTGCCCACTTCTTCCGCTGGCGTGCCGATCACACTCACGGTGAGGCCAACCTCATCGGCCACTTTGGCCGCGGCCAGCGCTGCGCCCACGGCCGATGCGGCAATAATGTTGTGCCCGCATGCGTGACCGATGCCCGGCAGACAATCGTATTCGGCGCAAATCCCGACGTGTAAAGGCCCCGATCCTGCGCGAGCGCGAAACGCCGTGGGCAGATCGCAAATGCCTTTCTCTACTGCGAAGCCAGCGTCGGCGAGCGATTCACAGAGCCAGGAAGAGGCGTACTCCTCTTCGAAGCCCAGCTCGGGATGGGCGTGGATGCGACGGCTGAGGGCGATCAGCCCGTCGCGGGCGGATTTGAAACGCTCTCGCGCTGCGGATTTCGCGTCCATAGTTAGTTTCCAGTCGCCGATGCGGCGCAGGCGTCCAGCGCATGGTGCATTTCGTTGGCCCATTTCGGAAACGCGCGTGTCTCCACAAACTCCGTTACCTCCGAATCGCCGCCATCCACCGATTCGTGAAACTGATAAAGAATGGGATGCTCGGCAACGGGATCGTCGTCGTGGGGCCGGACGAATTGTATATTGTTGAACGCCTTGAGCTGAGCCGAGATAGCCGGGCACTGATCGGCGGTGAGATTCCAGGTGTGAACTTTCAGATCAGGCTTCAGCTCCGCGTACGATTTCGAGGGGTCCTTGGCGTGCAAGGCCGCTAGCTGCTGATAAAGTGACGAGCCTTGCGCCTCGCGCAGCGTTGCGTGAATCGCGCGAGCGTTTTGCGTATCCTCTAGCACAATCGAGAACTCCGGCAAATCATTCGTGCCGTCGCGATGGGCGCGAACCGCGATGAAATCTCCTTCGCCATGCTGTATCGGAAAAAAATCGTCAAACGCCGCCGCGAACGCTTTGCCCATCCACCCGGCATCGATCTGCGGCTGAGCAGCAGCCGGATGAATCGGCGCGATACCGAGGCATAGAATCGCGAAAGAGAAAAGTAGCTCCCTCGGTCTGCTCGCGACGACATTCATACAGATTTATCGCTCATATAAATTGTCGTGCGCTACTGCGCGGTGCGCGAGTCCACTTCCTGCCGCAAATCGGTGATGAACTGATCGAGCGGCCGCGGACCCAAGTCGCCTTTGGCGCGATGCCTTACCGACACGGTGCCGGCTTCCGCTTCTTTTCCGCCGATGATGAGCATGTAGGGAACTTTCTGAAGCTGCGCGTCGCGGATTTTGGCTTGCAGTTTTTCGTTGCGCTCGTCCAGGTGGACGCGGAAGCCCGCGTCCTTAATCTGCTGCGTAACTTTTTTTGCGTATTCCTCGAATTTCCCGCTGACAGGAAGCACCGCCGCTTGCACCGGTGCGAGCCATGCGGGGAAAGCGCCGGCATAATGCTCGATCAGCACGCCGAAAAATCGTTCGATCGAGCCGAACAGCGCGCGATGGACCATCAAGGGTTGGTGCCGAGCACCGTCTTCGCCGACATACTCGAGTTCGAAGCGGCGCGGGAGATTGAAATCGAATTGTACGGTGGTGAGCTGCCACGGACGGCCAATCGCGTCGACGAGCTTCACGTCGATTTTCGGGCCGTAGAACGCGGCCTCGCCTGGGATATATTTGTAAGGCACGTTCATGCGCTTCAGAGTGTTGGCGAGCGCATCTTCGGCGCGTTTCCAATCTTCGGGAGTGCCGACGTAGGTTTCAGGATGCGACGAGTCGCCTCCTGAAAGATCCACTTCGTAACTCTCGAAACCAAAAACCCGCAACACCTCCCAGGCGAACTCGATGCAATCCTGAATTTCCTTTTCGATCTGTTCGGGCATGCAGAAGATGTGCGCGTCATCCTGGGTGAATCCTCGGACGCGCAGGAGGCCGTGGAGCACACCCGAGCGCTCGTAGCGATAAACGGTGCCAAGCTCGGCGAGCCGGACCGGAAGCTCGCGATAACTCCGCAGGTGCGATTTGAAAATCAAAATGTGGCCCGGGCAGTTCATGGGCTTTAGCTGGTAATCCGCTTTTTCCACTTCCACAGGGCCGAACATATTTTCGCGAAAGAAATTCGCGTGGCCGCTGGTTTTCCAGAGATCAAGACGCATGATGTGCGGCGTGTAAACCAGATCGTAGCCGCGGCGGGTAAGTTCCGCGCGCAGCCAGTCTTCCATTTGCGTGCGGATGATGGCGCCCTTGGGATGCCAGAAGATCAGGCCGGGACCGGCTTCATCCTGAATGCTGAAGAGATCGAGTTCCTGGCCGAGTTTGCGATGGTCGCGGCGCTTGGCTTCCTCGAGTTTGTGCAAATATTCGTCGAGTTCTTTCTGTTCGACGAAACACGCGCCGTAAATCCGCTGCATCTGCGGATTTTTTTCGTCGCCTTTCCAGTAGGCGCCCGCGACGCTCATCAATTTGAAAGCTTTTATGCGCCCGGTGGAAGGGATGTGAGGGCCGCGGCAGAAGTCGATAAATTTTCCGGTGGTGTAAAAAGAAACCATCGGTTCGACGGCCTTTTCTTCCACCAGCTCGCACTTAAATTCCTGATTCGACTTGCGATACAAGTCGAGCGCCTCGGGCTTGGGGATCAGCTTGCGCTCGTTGGGGACGTCTTTCGCAGCCAGTTCGTGCATCTTGGCCTCGATTTTTGCGAGGTCATCGGGAGTGAAGGGCTGCTCGCGCACAAATTCGTAGAAGAAGCCGGTGTCGATCGGCGGGCCGACACCGAGCTTCACGTCCGGATACAGTTCGAGGACCGCGGCGGCGAGCAGATGGGCGGCCGAGTGGCGGAACACCTGAACCGCGTCCGGATCCTTGGCGGTGAGGATGGACAATTTCGCGTTGCGATCCAGCGGCCGCGAGAGGTCGATCAGGTCGCCATCGGCGCGGGCGACCAGGGCTTCTTTCGCAAGGCGAGGCGAGATTTGGCCGGCGATTTGCGCGGCGGTGGTGCCTTGCGGCACTTCGCGAGTCGCTCCATCCGGTAGCGTGATTTGAATGTTGTCCATATCTAGTTTTGAGCTAAAACCTTTGAGCTAAAACCAAGGTTGAAAGGAGCTAAAGACTGCGAAATAGCCTCTCCAGTTTTGTGACGGGTAGACGTGACACCGACTCTTTATTTTCAGGCACTTACGTATGCTTCTACTCGGCAGGACTGTTAGATAGAATTTGCGCGGGCTGGCCTGTGCTGGAGAGGCTTTCCGGGAATTTCGGCAGTTCACCACGAGCCGATACCGGTGCGGCGGCAAGTGGCGCAGGTCCGTGCTGACCTCCTGTTTCCTGTACTCCTCCATCTTCGTCTCCATCGTTCCTTTCACTTTGCTCCAAAAAAATCCGAGTGCGAGCGCGACTCGCGATAACCGTAGCATGATTTGTCAAGCAATTTCATCCGCTTGTTGGTGTAAAGAATTCGCGACGCCGCAATCGGGCGACTTCGTGTTGCACAGGTGGCCTTGCAACCCCGCTTCGACTACTTTGTGACTCACAAATATCATCCGCCAGTAGTAGCATCGGGTTGCGCGCGGAACGTGGCGGCGGTCAGCTGGGGGCGCCGTCGATGGTTAGGATGGTGCCGGAGGTATAGCCGGAGCGCGGCGATGCGAGGAAGGCTACGGCGCTGGCGATTTCCTCCGGGGTGGCGGCGCGGCCGAAGGACATGGTGCTTAGGAATTCCTGCCAGCGGGACTCATCGCCAAATTGGGCTTTGGCGCGGCCGCGCATCATCGTTTGCAGGCGGTCGGTTGCCACCGGGCCGGGATTGATGCCGACGACGCGCATGCCGTCCTTAACGGCTCCTTTGGCGAGAGACTTGGTGAAGGCCATGAGCGCTGCATTTCCGGTGCTACCAGCAATGTAACCGGGATCGAGACGTTCACCGGCGGCGCCAATGATGTTCACGATGACGCCCTTCCGTTTTTGCAAACTCGGATACATCGCGCGACACATGCTGATATATCCGAAAACTTTCAGATCCCATGCTGCGCGCCAAACGGCGTTGTCGACAGCGAGAAGCTTACCCGGCGGAATAGCGCCGGCGTTGTTGACCAGGATATCCAATTCGGAAAATTCCGCAGCCACGCGTTCGATCGCATCCTGCTTGGAAAGGTCGCCGGCGAGAGCGCGCACCGAGACGGGGAATCGAGAACTTATCGCTTCGGCCACTTTGTTCAGCGACGCTAGATCGCGGGAGACTAGAGCGAGATTGCAGCCCTCTTCGGCCAAAGCAGTGGCCGTGGCGCGGCCAATGCCTTTGGAAGCGCCGGTGATGAGCGCGAGCTTGCCTGACAATTGCAGATCCATGCGCGATTTCCTTCCGGAGGCGTGTGTCAAATCCGGCCGGTGATCCCGAGTCGCCGAGAATCGAAGAGGTTATACCTCAGGCGGCATCATTTCAATTTCCGCGCACTGCGACGGCCAGGTGTGCCGCCCGGAAGGGGTGGCGTTACAAGTTACGGCTGAAGAGCGGGCCGGCGTCGTCCGAGAGCGCTCGGAGGACAAGACCTGCGTTGCAACGTTACGTGAAGGATTTCTTCGCTCTGCATGAGATACTTCTGGGGAGGGTGAAGGGAGAAAATGAAAAATGGCCAAAACCAACAGGCTCACCAACGCGGCAGTGAAAATTGGGGCAGCGATGGGCAAGGCGGATCGCACGGCGCACAAGGTGGCGAAGGCCGGAGTTCTGGCCAAGAGCGAACTCGAGGATATTTCGAAGCAGATTGACGCTCTGAAGCGGCAGCTATTGAAGACCACTAGGCGGCTGAAGCGCGCGCTGAGCTAAATTCCCTCCAAAGATTTGCGCCTATGGGCGCTGGGCCCGCTCACGGGATGATGACGGCTGGGAGGCCGCGGAAGCGGGTGTTGGCGGTGACGAGCTGGGCTTGGCAGACGCGAGCGGTGGCGTAGACGGCAGCGTCGGCGCCAGAGAGCCGGTGCTCGAGGCTGATGTTGGCGGCCGCGAGCGCGATGGTTTCGTCCAGCGGGACTACCTTGCGCACTAGCACCTCCGATGCGAAGCGGTCAGCGATGGACTTACCGCGATGCTTGGCGAGGTGTTTGTACACTTCGAAGATCACGACCGAAGGCACGAGGATCGTTGCGTCGCCCTCTAAGTAGTTTCCGAAGAACGCTGCCTTTGAATCTTCGGTGAGATATTCAAGCCAACCTGAGGAATCCACGACGTAAACTTCAGAAGCGCTCCGAGTGGTCACGATAGTCTTCTTTCCAGCGCATGCCCTTGGCGATGCCTCTGAGTTCCTTGACGGAGCGATGAGGCACCAGCCGCAGCGAGCCATCGAGCGCGTACATCAGGAGCTCCTGTCCCGGCTCGATCTTAAGCTGTTCGCGAATTAGCTTTGGGATGACGACCTGGAATTTAGGCGAGACCTTGACGGTGGCTTTTTCCATTTCGGGAAGTCCTCTTCCGAGAATCCTATCGATCGATGGATCGTATGTCAACATGGCTATCGATCTGACAGTTGTAATACGCCTTTGATTTTTCGCGATGATCGGCTTGAATTCAGGAGTGTTAGCTGAGCGGGATTTTTAAGAAATCGAATTGGAGGATTTTTTAGCGTTCAGCGGTCCGCAGAATTTTTGCAACAGCGCAACGCGAGATCTTGTTTCAGTCGGCGCGTCGACATCAAAATGAAACTGAGCGCGAGAAAAACTCTCGATTAGAAGATTAGTTTGCGGAAGCGCATGAAGCGGACATTTGATCGTGAAACGGTCGGCAGCTATGGTGCCGGCGAAGGCCGTCGTCTTGCGCCACGGATTCATCAAAGAATCGAGAAGGGCGTAGACTTCATTGTGGACTCCCGCGGAGCGGCCCAGGAAGCGAAGCGGAGACCTGAAAGGAGACAGGTGAAATGGGAAGATTTTGGGGAGGAGTCATAATTGGACTGATCATCATTCCAGTAGTCGGCGCCCTGTACCTTTTCTCCGGATTCGCGCCAGCGGCGGTTTCGGATCAGCCGTTTCCCTTCGAGCGCTTGATTGCGGGGGCGGCGCTTGAGGCGCGAATTCACCGCGAGGCGCCCAAACGGGACTTGGCGACTTTCACCTCTGCCGATCTAATGGCGGGAGCGAAAACATACAGGATGGGTTGCGGCTGCCACGGATTGCTCGAAAAGGATACGCATCCAGAGCCGGAGATGTACCCGGCGCCACCCCACCTTTTGTTGCCGGACGGGTACGTGACGGACGATCCGGTGGGCGAGACGTACTGGAAGATCAAGAA
The DNA here is from genome assembly GCA_036520875.1 of Candidatus Acidiferrales bacterium. Taxonomy (GTDB): domain Bacteria; phylum Acidobacteriota; class Terriglobia; order Acidiferrales; family UBA7541; genus Palsa-295. The sequence goes on along the minus strand of DATDIT010000026.1, from coordinate 61,777 downwards.
CGGCATCCGAATGACGGCAATGCCTAGCTTCAAGACCGTGCTGAGCGATGATCAGATGTGGCAAACGGCGGCACTCGTGGCGCGGGCCGACAAACTTCCTCCGGAAGTGGTCGAGATTCTGAAGCAGCCGCTTTTCCCGCCTGCGGCTCCGCCGCCCGCAAACCAAGGCGAGTCGAATTCCAATCCGAACCCGGTGCCGCCGGGCGCCACGCATGGTGTTTCTCCGGGATCAGGAATCACACCGAAAAACGTGCGGCCGATGACCGGAGTCCACACGCCGAAAACGCCCCAATAGGCGCGCTAAAGCTGACTGGTTGAGCCGAATCGTAGCATTTCCTCTAGAAGCAAAGTTCGTTTTCAAAAGTCGACGTGGAAGCGAAGGCCCGGAACGGTGACCGGGCCCCGATCCTGGTTGTAGCCGGGATTATTAATGTGCTGAAGATCGAAGGACGCGAAAAAGCCGCGCCAAAGATGCGCGGTGTAGAATCCCTCCACGATTTTCTCGGGGCCATAAGTAAGGCCGCCATCTCCGAGCAGGAAGCCGAGCCCGCCGAGCGCGAGATACTGCTGATGGGCGGCAATGACTCCGTTGGCTACGAATGCGACGCCCGCGCGGTCATCGCGGCGATGCCACCAATCGCCCTTGGTGAATGAGCCGAGTTCGAGGGTGCGGTCGTCTTCGGTGTAGGCGAAAGATTCGTTGCGACCGTCGCTCCAGCCGAGGCGCCCGAAAACTCCTATTTGCGAGGTGATTTCCTGCTCGAAATTCAGCCCGAAGCCATATTTATGGCGACCCTCGAGACGCGTTAAAATGATGTTGGGCGGAGAAGTTCGAGGTCCAGCAAGGTAATCGTCAATTGCTTCGCGATAGTTGCCCATATTGGCGTGATTAAGATAACTGAGCAGGCGGACGGTGCCAGCCCGATGCGCGATCAACTTTCCGCGGGCTTCGAACTCGAGATTTTCCGACCGCGCGCGGGCGACATCGGCATCGAGATGGATGCCATTCGCCACTTTGGGCATTAAAGCTTCGGCGAAGCGGACGGTCCACCAATGATCGTCGTATTCGATGAGGATCCCATCCGTATAGCCGCGGGTATTGGCGGCGTAATCGTAGGCTCCATTGTTATCGACAGTCCAATTGAGGAATTGCAGATGGCTGTCGGAGCCGTAGGTATTGACGTCGAAGAAATCGGCCAGGTCGAATTTTCCGACGCGGAGTTCGATTCGCCGCGCCGGCAGCGACGTCGCGAGATGCAGCTCATCGCGATCGGATTCCATGCGCTCGTCCGTAAGCGGGATGATTTGACGCAGCAGCAATCGCGCGACGTAAGGATCCTGACTGAGGGTTGTGTTGCGCACTACATCGAGATTTGTGACGCCAGCAAGGCCGAGGGCATTGCTGAGGCCGTGGCCTCCCGCGCTTTCGATATCGAGGAAGACTTCGGTAGTGGGCGTCAGTTCGTACCCTAAATACAATGTGTAGACCTTCGAAGTAGCGTTTTCAGGGTGTGAACGGAGGCTGTTTGGGCCACTATATTTGGCCGGAAACGACCCGTGCCATTGAAGCACGATGTTGGCCTGGCCGGAAATCCAGTAGCGAGCGGTGTTCGAGTGGGGAAAAAGCGTCACCGCATCGGCCGCGGGCTCCTGGGGCGAGGCGTCAGGATTGGAATCGGGCGCCTGCTGATTGTCCGGCTCCGTGCCAATTTGTTCGACCTGCATATTTTGCGGAGGCGCTTGCGCACGCGCCAAACGAACTACGGCGAGACACAAAACGAGCAGGAAGAAACACCGCGACACGAATTTGGGGAAAGCGCGCATATCTCATTTTGCAAAGAACATTTGTGACGGCCGCCGGTTTGCAAATTGGAAGTGGACCACAGGTCGCCGGTGCGCCGCGTTAAGGCCGCGTTACAGCGATTCTTCTCGGACCGCCAGCGCGATCCCTTGGCGATAAACCAGGCGGCATGAAGGGTGTTTCATGTGGGCCTCGACACTGTAGATTTTGACGTCGGACCTTGATACCATACCCCCCTAGGGTAGTCAAGAAAAGTGTCCCATTTATCGCGCGAAAAATTGGATTTAGTGACCCGGACCAAAAAGGTCATTGGGCAATTGGAGAGCGTCCTCCGGGCCTTGAATGATGACGAACAGTGTGCCGACGTGCTCCAACGCCTTGCCGCCGCGCGCGGGGCGATCAATAGCCTGATGGGTGAACTCCTCGAAGATCACATCCGCAATCACATGCCGCAAAATTCGAAATCTTCCGCGGAAGCCGCAAACGACGTAATCGAAATCGTACGCACATACCTGAAATAGATAACCGAAACCAGCGCGAATCTTAGTCCGCCGTTGCCTGGCCGGAGGCTAAGCGGCTTCGCGCGGCGCTTGAGGCCAGGGAGGATCGCGAGATCGTAAAGGCTTGCGCGGCGATGGCCAGAAATGCGGGGAAACAAACGATCACGTAGCGCGGTTCGATGGATATTTGGTTGGTCAAAAACGCGCTACGAATCAACATAAACGCGATCAACATGGCCATCGCGGAGCGTGCGCGGCAATGCCATGCGCCAGCTATTGCACAGCCGAAATACGCAAGGTTCAAGAGTCCAAACGTGGCGGTGACGCCGAAATCCCACGGGTTTTCGTGCCATTTCTCTGCGGGCGGCCACAGCGCGCCCGAATACCCGAGGGAAAGCACGCGCGGCGCGAACCACATGGCCTCGACGCGTTCGAGGGGGATCACTAGATAAGCGCGGAGAGGATGGCGCGCGGTTCTCTCACGAGCGAGAAGTCCGAATTCGTGATTGAGCATGGGGGACATTTTCAAGCTGGCGTTGTAGACGGTCAGCAATCGGGCCACACGATTGCGTTCCGCTCCAGAATCGAAAGCAGAAGCGGGCAGACTCTCGATCGGAATGGTGGCTTTGCCCAGCTTCCAGGGCACGAGATAGTCTTCTTCAGGCCGCACCATCCAGGTTCGCGTCCAGTTGAAGAAACCGTAGGGAATGAAGTCGCCCTGCGTCTCGGCGTAGTACGGGGCGAGAAACTGGATGCGTCCCAGCACACGCGCGTTTCGCGCGGCCCACGGCAACAAAGGCAGGAGCAAACCCACCGTCATCCAGGAAATTGTCAGAATCAGCTTCGGCCAGTCTTCGCGGCGGCGCAGGCGAATCGTAAACACAAGACCGGCGGCTGCCAGGACAAGTGGCGTCTCCGGGCGAACGAGGGTGCCGAGGCCGACCAAGACGCCCCCGCATGCAACCCATCCCGCGAACGAGAGAATGCTTCGCGTCGATGCCATGTTGGAGCGCGCGATGAAAGGATGGTCGAGGAGCGCGATAAAAATCAGCAGAGCGAAGGTGGTAAAAAAAATAGCGAGCGCTTCAGTGAGCAAAATCGAATCGTAATTTGCCGTGAACGGACACAGCGCCGCAATCCACATGGCTGCCGTTGCGGCTTTTCTTCGCAGGGCATCGGGCGCGAGGCGGGCGGCAATTGCTGCGATGCCGAGACAAGTGACCAAACTAAGGATTGCCTGAGCGATGAGGACCGCTCGGTAGCCAGGTCCGAAGATAGAGTAAACGGCGGCCAGAAATGCCGGATATCCAGGGACGCGCATGTCGGTGGGCGCCAACTGGCCGAGGACGAAAAGGCCGTAGACACCGTGGTAGAGCCAGTTGCGGGCCAGCGCGTCATAGAATTTGGTGTCACCCGTGGAAAACGGAAAGCGGATCACGAAAAAGAGGCGCAGCGCGAGCCCAGCGACAAGAGCGGCGGCGAGGTTTGTCCGAGCAATCGGTAGGCGAAATACACCGGAGGCGAAACGCTCCGGAATTACGCGGCCTTCGTCTCCATCGGCGAGGACGGCCAGCGCGGGATTCGCGTTCGTTATTAAGTCAGCCACATCAGCTCCAAAGTTTAGGCTGGCATGCGGCGGGGATGATTGCAAACGGTTGTTGGTGTGGACCTAAGGACGGATGCAGCAACTTCACTGCGGGAACGTAAAAACCGGCTTCACCACTTTGCCGCTGGCTTGGTCCGCGATGGCTCGATTGATTTGATCGAAGGAATATTTGGCGATCAACTTGTCAAAAGGGAAGCGGCCGCTCATGTGCAAGTCGAGAAGGTACGGGATGAAAGTGTCCGGCACGCTATCGCCTTGGACGATTCCGCGAACGCTGTGGCCGCCGATCATCACCGCGGAGAGATTCAAGCCTGGACTTCCCGTCGGCGCGGTGACGAAGCCGAAGGTGCCTTTTGTGGCCAGCGATGCGATGGCTTGCTCGAAGGCGACAGCGCGGCCCGTGGTGTCCAGCGCATAGTTCACGCCGCCGGGAACGGCGCGCCAAATTTCCTCAGCGATCTTCAGTTTTCCAGTCGCCTGCACAACGCGGGTGGCGCCGAGCTGCTTGGCCGTTTCGAGGCGCTGCGCGAGAACGTCGATCGCGATGATTTCCGCACAGCCGCGGATCACGGCGCCCATCACGGCGCTGAGTCCTACGGGACCTACGCCGAAGATGGCTATGGAGCTGCCGGGCGGAGGTTGAAGAGAATTCATAACCGCTCCGGCGCCGGTCTGAACGCCGCAGCCGAGCACTCCTAAAATCTCCAGCGGAGCATCTTTTCGTACGGGAATCGTGTTGCGCGAGGTTGTGATTGCGTAGTCGGCAAAAGACGACTGACCGAAGAAATGTCCGTGAATCGCTTCGCTTCCATCGTGGAAAGAGCCGGGCGCGCCGTCTCGCGCGTCACGGAAGTTCAGGGCCATGTTCTGCGCGCAGTATGCGGGAGATCCGGTGCTGCACGGGCCGCAAATACCGCAGGAATCGAAAGTGAGCACAACGTGATCCCCAGGTTTGACCTTGGTGACGCGTTCGCCCGTGCGTTCGACGACGCCCGCGCCCTCGTGGCCGAGCACGACCGGCTTCGGCACGGCCATCTCTCCCTGGAGGGCTTTCACGTCGGTGTGGCACAAGCCTACGCCAACGATGCGGACGAGAATGTCTTCGGTGCCGGGATCGCTGAGGTCGAGTTCTTTGAAAGAGAGCTGCTTCCTGCCTTCATAAGCAACGGACGCCTTGACCTTCATCATTTGCCTTGTGACCGGACGCGTGAGATTCCTCGCCTGTCCTTCCGCTGAGCACCAACCATTTTTACATGGTTCTGCCGACGCCAAAACCCCGGACCTCAGCTCTGTCTGGGAGGGGCGACAGTGATTAGGCAGGAGCGAGGGCGGCGAGGACTCGGTTCGGGGTTAGCGGGAATTCGCGCATGTGAACGCCGGTGGCGTCAAAGAAGGCTCCGGCGATGGCGCCCGCGGCTGCGGCCATTACTTCTTCACCCGCGCCCGTTGATTTTTGGTCGGTGCGCTGCACGACGACAGGGGTTACCTCAGGACATTCCTCGAAACGTAGGATGGGATAGCTGTTCCAATCGAGGCTGGTGACATTTGTTTTATTGAATGTCACTTCCTCGTGGAGCATTCGGCTCGTGGCTTGCACCAATTGGCCGCTGATCTGATTTTCGATAAACGCTGGATTTACGGCGAGGCCGGCATCGATTGCACCATACATATGCTTCACTGCGACTCGGCCGGTTTCCTTATTTACCTCGATTTCGGCCACTGCGGCGCCATACGACGTGAGATGTGTCCCCAGGCCAATTCCTCGACCGCTAAGCAATTTGGTATCTGCCGGGCTCGCTGAAAGTTTCGAGGCGGGAGGATGCGACTCCCATTTTGCAGCTTTCGCAACGGCGTCCAGCACACCCATCCAACGTTCGTTCGTGATATTGCGTTTGCGAAACTCGTACGCGTCAATTCCTAGCTGACGGGCGAGATCGTCAATCGTTTGCTCGGATGCAAAGGAGAAGGATAAATCAAGCGGCGAGCGAAGCCATGCACCGCGCAGATATCCGAGTGCCGGAACTTCATGATTGATGAGTCGCACGTTGGGGATCGCGTACATTCCGCCGCAGTCGTTGGGATTTACTTGCTGGGCAGCGCCGAGTCTCCACGGGGCGGCAGGGGTTCCGAGCGCGAGCTGCGCGGAGGTTTCAACAGCGCTCCAATTGTGATGCCAGCCGTCGTACTGATAGGCGACGATTTTGCCGGTGGCATCAGCTGCGGCGCGAATCTCCCCAACGTGGGCGGGGCCGTAGAGATCCCAGCCATGCTCGTCCCAGCGCATGAACTGGAGGCGCACGGGTTTCGCCGCCAGCTGCGAGAGGATTGCCGCGGCTTGTGCGGCGTCGTCATAACAACTGTGGCCGTAGGTGCCCGAACCTTCGTAATACTGGACGCGAACTTTCGTAGGGGCCAATCCGAGCACACCCGCCAGTGTATTGCGCGTGGCATAGACATCCTGCGTCGAACAGATCACCAGCGCCGAATCAGAGGTCACGTCCGCGAGAGCGCCATTAGGTCCGAAAGGAGCGTGCGCTTGGTACGGCGCGTGATACGTGCTGGAGGCGACGTGCGCCACGCTGGCGAAAGCGGATTCCACATTCCCTTTCTCGAGAACCGCACGATCGGTGGTTTTTGCCGCACGCATTGCGGCGTAGACGCCATCGCTGCCGGGCAGACTGGCGGGCATGTCCCACGTAATCTTCAGTTGTTGGGCGGCACGAATGGCGTCCCATTCGCGATCGGCCACCACTCCGACGAAATCGCCTTTGCGCACCACGCGCGCGCCGGGGATATGGGCGATGGAAGTTTCGTCGAGACTCGAAACCTTCGCGCCCGCGCCATACGCGCCTTGGCCGCGTGGACGAACGATGCGTCCGTGCAGCATTCCCGGCAGGCGAACGTTCTGGAGGTAGACATATTTGCCGCTGACCTTGTCTGGGATGTCGTTTCGCGTAGGACTCGTGCCAACCAATTTGTAATCAGCGACTGGTTTCAAAGGCGCTGTGCCGGTGAAGGCCAGATTGAAACGCTTATCGCCTATCAACTCACCGTAGGTGACTGACTTTTGTGGGCTGCCGCCGTTTGACGCTGCGGCTGAGACGACTCCTTTCGATACCGTGAGTTGACCGATGGGGGCGTCCAATTTTTTGGACGCAAGCTGGAGCAAAGCTTGCCGCGCTTCGGCTGCGGCCGTGCGAATCGCCGGGCTGCCGCGAGCGATGGAGGAACTCGAGTACGTGCCGCCTTGATTGGGAGTGAGATTGGTGTCCAGACGAATGGTGCTGACTTGATTCATGCTGAGGTCAAGTTCTTCGGCGGCGACTTGCAGCAGGGACGTTGTGGAGCCTTGACCGAGTTCGACATACCCGATGAAGATCGTGGCCGTGTTGTCGGCGTGGACGGCGAGCCAGGTGTCGATTTGCTTGGGATTGGGTGGACCTGCAACGGACCCGCGTGCGGCACCCTCTGTGACGCTTTGCGCTGCAAGCTGATCGCCAATGAAGCCGGCGCTGCTGAATCCGATGATCAGCGCTCCGCCTGCCTTCAGGAATTCGCGACGGTCGAACCTGGGTCGCGGAGTTGCGGGCGATTTCATCGCGCCACCTCCGCACCCGCCCCTGCCATCAAGGCTCCATGCATGGCTTTGGAGGCGCGTTGGATTGCTTTGATGACCCGTGGATAACTTCCGCAGCGGCACAGATGGCCGTTCATGGCGGTGCGAATTTCCGCTTCAGTGGGCTGCGGCGTTTTTGAAAGCAACTCGGCGGCTTGAATAATTATGCCGTTGAAGCAATAGCCGCACTGCACGGCCTGTTCGTCGATCATAGCTTGCTGTAGTGGGTGCAAAGCAGGGGGCTTCGCGAGTTTCTTTTGCTTCGCATACCACGCCGGCAAGCCTTCGAGCGTGGTGATGGATTTCCCGCGGACGGCCGACATAGGCGTGACGCAGGAGCGCGTCTCGGCGCCATTCACGAGGACCGAGCAAGAGCCGCATTGGGAAAGCCCGCAGCCAAACCGAGGCCCTTGTAGGTGCAGATCCCCGGAGAGGACGTACAGCAGAGGAGTGTCCGGGTCGGCAGCGACGCTATGCGTCCGTTCGTTGACTCGTATCTGAATCTTATCCGCCATTCAGACCTCCGACTGCGACGAGATTATCACGGAAGTGCCGGTGGCTGATTCGCGGTCAGCCTGTGGAAGTGTGGCGGCCGCCAGGACGTTGCAGTTCAGCGAGCAATAGCCGACAATGGCGCGATCCGGCTTCCCTGGAGCGAGGACACAACGTGAAAATCGATATTTACGATCAGAGTTACAACGTCAGCACGGATCAAAACGAGGAATATCTGCGCGAACTCGCGGCGTTCGTGGACGGCAAGATGCGAGAGGTTGCTGAGACAACGCGCATCGTGGACTCGTTGAAGGTGGCGGTGCTGGCGGCGCTCAACATCGCCGATGAACTATTTTCGTCGCGAGCGCGGCATCAAGAAATCGACGGGCCTTTACGCGAGCGCGTACAGAAATGCGTCGCACTGGTTGAGGAAGCGCTCCAGCATTCTAATTGATCCCTGCGTTCGTTGAGGCTGCAACCCTTCAAGTTTGCAGCATGCAACGTTCTAACTGGAAACAATTCAGCGTCTAAAACGGCTCGCTGACCGCCCTCTCATGAGCCAAACAGGTAGATCGGGTGGAACCGCCAGGCGGGAGGTACGTCCAATGGATTTCGGCCCCATTGTGTGATTGGGCAAGAAAAATCGAACGATTGGCACGTCCGGCGCATCAGAGTTAAGATCGATTTCCAGGGTGCTGCTTTCAAGCGGCGATGCAGAAACCAAAACAAGTCGGGTATCTGATTCTTCCTGTTGCGCTGCTGGCGCTGCTCTTGGTCGCGATGACCACGGGGAGCGTTTGGCATCATCACACTGGCTCCTCCGAGTCTACTTGTCCCATTTGCCATCTGAGCCATCAGCCGATCGACCGCCCTCTCGCAACCGATCAGGCCCCGGCCTTTGCCCGGATAGCCCCTACCCCGGAGCCTAGAACATTTGGGTTGGCGCCGAATCCGGTCATCAGGCGCGTTCCGGCACGGGCTCCTCCTAACTCGTAAGATCTCCGCTCTAAATCCGTGCCGACCGCGGCACGCCAATTCCGTCCCATTTCGGCTACTGAGGGCTGAAGACTATGCGTAGAGAAGGTGTGCGATTTGCAAGCGTGGCATTAGTGGTGTGCCTTGGCGCGGCCGGCGTCGCGATTCCGGCATCCGCGCAAGCGCCTGCAGGCGTTCAAGGTCCGGTGAAAATCACGCTGGACGACGCGATTCAAATGGCGTTGAGGCACAACCATACTTTGCTGGCCGCGCGCACAACAATCCAGCAGAGCGAGGACGAGGAAATTACGGCGAACCTGCGTCCCAATCCCGTGCTGATCGGCGACGCGCAATTCATCCCTATTTTCCAGCCCGACCAGTTCAGCTCGGCTTATATCGACAACGCGGCGCAGTTTGATCTGGGCATCAGCTATTTATTCGAGCGCGGAAAGAAACGGCAGCACCGGCTGCAAGCCGCGAGAGACCAGACGGCGGTCACTCGGTCGCAGGTGGCGGACAACGAGCGCACGTTGACGTTTCAGGTGGCGACGCAGTTCGTTAATGTGCAACTCGCCGAATCAGCGCTGGACCTGGCGCAGGAGGATTTGAAGAGCTTCCAAAACAGCGTGGATATCAGCCAGGCGCGGTACAAGGCCGGCGATATCAGCGAAGACGACTTCTTGAAGATCAAGTTGCAATTGTTGCAGTTCCAGACGGATGCGGCGCAGGCAGACCTTGCGAAGGCGCAGGCGCTTTCGGATTTGCGGCAACTGCTCGGGTACGAATCGGTGCCGGCCGATTACGATGTGGCCGGTTCGCTCGACTATCAGCCGCTCAACGCGCATCTCGAGGATTTACAAGCCAAGGCGCTGGCCACGCGTCCGGACCTGCGAGCGGCACAGCAGGGTGTGACGTCGGCGACCAGTCAATACGAGCTGCAGAAAGCCCAGGGGAAACACGACGTGACCGCCCAAATGAATTACACACATATTGCCGAGGTCAATACAGCGTCTTTCTTCGGTCAGATACAGCTTCCAATTTTTGACCGCAATCAGGGAGAAATCGCGCGCGCGCAAGTGGCCATAAACCAGGCGCAAGAGCAGGAAAAGGCGGCGAGCGAGCAGGTACTGACGGACGTCGAGGATGCCTATGAAGGTCTGCGTACCAACGACAAAATCGTTCAAATCTACCGCTCCGGTTATCTAGACGAGGCGAAGCAGGACCGCGACATCAGCGAATATTCATACAGGCGCGGCGCGGCAAGCCTGCTGGATTTTCTGGATGCGGAGCGGAGTTACCGAGCGACGCAGCTCGCGTACCGGCAATCGCTGGCGGCCTATCTGCTGGCGCTCGAGCAACTTCGCGAAGCCGTGGGGACGAGGAGCTTGCCATGAACCATTCAAGAAATTCCGAGCGCAAAAAGTGGTTGGGACTTGCGGCCGTGCTGGCTTGCGCAGGGCTGCTGGCGGGATGCGGTTCAAACCGCGGAGAGCGCGCCAGCCAAATGACCTCGTTCTCGTCGAAGGAGTCCAAGGCTGCGACGCCGGAGCTTCTCACCATTCCGCCGGATCAGATGTCTCACATTCAGGTGGTCACCGTCGAACCGGTAAAGCTGACGCGCACGTTGAGGCTAACGGGCGCTGTAGCCTACAACGCGTTTAAAACAACGCCGGTGATAACGCAGGTAGGCGGCCCGGTGAGCAGGATTCTTGTTGTTCCAGGTCAGCAGGTACACGAGGGCCAGCCGATGCTGGAAGTGACAAGTCCGGACTACTCACAACTGCTCGATACATACATCAAGGCGCGAGAAGGGTTTCGCGTGGCGGATAAGAACTACGCGCGCGCGCAAGATCTCTACCAGCACCAGGCGATTGCCGAGCGCGACCTACTGCAAGCCGAATCGGACCGCAATCAGGCGCAGGCCGACCTGAATGCGGCCGAGCAGAGCATGAAGATTCTGGGAATTAAAAATCCAGACGATGTAGCCAAAGCAGCTTCCTCAGCCGAAATTCCAGTGATCGCACCCATCAGCGGAGAGGTGGTGGAACGTATGGTGTCACCGGGACAGGTGATGCAGGCCGGACAGACGCAGGCATTCACGATTTCGGATATGAGCACGGTGTGGGTGCTGGCCAACGTATATCAGGCCGATCTCGCGTACATCAGAAAAGGCGACGATGTGACAGTCCAAACAGACGCCTACCCCCAAAGCTTCCACGGAAGAATTTCGTACGTGTCGCCGGCGCTCGATCCTAATACGCGAACGTTGCAGGCGCGCATTGTGGTCGACAACCCCGGCGAAAAGCTGAAAAAGGATATGTATTGCACCGTCACGGTTACGGCCGGCTCGATTCGAAACGCGATTGCCGCGCCTGATGCCGCCGTGCTGCGGGATGACGAAAACCAGCCCTTCGTTTATGTGGCGACCGGGGCAAACCAATTCTCCCGGCGGGCCGTGGAAATCGGGCAGAGCGAGAATGGGAAAACGCAAATTCTAAAGGGGCTTTCCGTGGGCGAAAAAATAGTGGGGGACGGCGGCCTGTTCGTACAATTCGCAAATTCGATCCAGCACTAAGAGTCTTCGGAGCTAGCTAGGGCACACGAATGATCCATCGCATCGTGCGATTCGCGTTACGGCAGCGGTTTTTGATTCTGATGCTAGTGGTGTTTCTGGCCATTGGAGGGGCTGTCTCGTTCTCCCATATGCCGGTCGACGCTTACCCCGATGTTTCTCCGCCCATGGTGGAGATCATCACACAGTGGCCGGGACACGCGGCGGAAGAGGTGGAGCGGCTCATCACACTGCCGACCGAAGTAGAAATGAACGGCGTGCCGAAGCTGGACGTGATGCGGTCGATTTCCCTCTATAGCCTGTCAGACGTAATCCTCACGTTTGATGAAGATACGGATGATTATTTTGCGCGGCAGCTTGTCTTTCAGCGATTGAGTGACATCACTTACCCCTCCGGCGTGACGCCCACGCTTGCGCCGCTATCGAGCCCCTCGGGTCTGGTCTATCGCTATGTGCTCGAGAGTCCGGACCGCTCTGCTCAGGAATTGAAGACCTACGAAGATTGGGTGGTCGAGCGCGAGTACAAGCAAGTTCGCGGTGTGGCGGACGACTCTGGGTTCGGTGGCACGGTGATGCAGTATCAAGTGCTGCTCGATCCCGCGCGGCTCTATGGGTATCACATTACCGTGCCGCAGGTGGTCCAGCAGCTTTCCGTGAACAATGCCAATGCCGGCGGCGGATTCTATTCGCAAGGCGGCCAATTTTATTACGTGCGCGGCATCGGCTTGTTGCGCGACGAAGCAGACATTGGAGATGTAGTGGTGGGCGCGCAGAATGGCGTGCCGGTGCGCGTGCGCGACGTTGGCGAGGTAACCATCGGCCACGCTCCGCGCCTTGGCGAATTCGGCTTCAATAAGAACGACGATGCGGTCGAAGGCGTGATCCTAATGCTGCGTGGAGACCAGACGCAGAATGTCCTGAAAGGTGTGGAGGCCAAGACAAAACAACTGAACGAAAGCATTCTGCCGCCAGATGTGAAAGTGCGTCCGTTTTACGACCGCAGCGATTTGGTGAGGCTGACAACGGACACGGTCGAGAACAATTTGCTGCGGGGGATGGTGCTTGTTCTGGTTGTGCTGGTTTTCTTTCTGGTGAGCTTCCGCGCCGCCGTGATCGTTGCGCTGACGATTCCGCTGGCTTTGCTCTTTGCGTTTATTTTCATGCATGCCAGAGGCGCCGCAGCCAATCTGCTTTCGATCGGCGCAATTGATTTTGGGATCATCATCGACGGCACGCTGGTGATGGTCGAGAATATTTTCCGTGAGCTGGGCCTGCGCGAGGGCCAGCAATACGACTTGCACGAAGTGATCCTGGCTGCGGCGAAAGACGTGGATCGTCCGATCTTTTACTCTGTTGCAGTAATCATCGCCGGATATATTCCGATTTACGCACTCACTGGACCGTCGGGTAAGCTCTTCCGCCCGATGGCCGATACAATGGCGGTCGCACTTGTGGGCGCACTGCTGCTCACGCTCACCCTGGTGCCCGTTCTGTGCTCTTACTGGTTTCGCGGGGGAGTGCGAGAGCGCGTGAATAAGCCGTTTGAATGGATCCGGAAAAAATATGCCGGGCAGCTTGCCTGGTGCCTGGACCGGCCGAAAACCACGGTATTTGTCGCCGCAGTGATCTTTGGTGCAACTCTGCTGCTTGTCCCGTTAATCGGTGGCGAGTTCATGCCGCACCTGGACGAGGGCGCGCTGTGGATTCGGGCGACGATGCCTTACACAATCTCATACGAAGAAGCGGCGAAATTCAGCCCGCAGGTACGCAATATTCTGATGAAGTATCCAATGGTCACCGACGTCGGCTCCGAACTGGGACGCCCGGACGACGGCACGGACCCAACAGGCTTTTTCAATGACGAATTTTACGTGGGCTTGAAACCCTATGGAGATTCCTCCTGGAAGTCGAGTTCGATTCACAACAAAGCGGAGCTGACCGAGAACATTCAGAAACAACTCCAAGGGTTCCCCGGAGTTATTTTCAATTACACGCAGCCGGCCGAAGATGCGGTTGATGAGGCCTTAACGGGACTTAAGAGCGCGCTCGCGGTGAAGGTGTACGGGCCCGATTTGAGTGTGCTGCAAGAGAAAGCGCTGGAAATCAAGCGGCGCCTGTCGCAGGTTCCCGGTTTCACGGAGCTGACGGTGGTGCGCGAACTCGGCCAGCCCAGTCTTTTGATTGATACGGACCGCGACAAGATCGCGCGCTACGGCGTTAACGTAGCGGATGTGGAAGCGGTGATACAAGCGGCCGTGGGAGGGCAGGCTGCCACGCAAGTAATCCAAGGCGAGAAGCTATTCGATCTGGTGGTGCGCATGAAGCCGCAATTCCGCGAGAGCGCACAGCAGATCGGAGCTTTGCTGGTCGGCACGGCTTCAGGCCAGCAGATTCCACTAAGCGAGTTGGCGGACATCCACGAAGCGAGCGGGGCGTCGTTCATTTATCGTGAGAACAATTCGCGTTATATCGGCGTCCAGTACAGCGTGGAAGGGCGCGACCTTCAGGGGGCGGTTGCGGATGGACAGCGGGCTATCGCAGACATCCAAAAATCATTGCCGCCTGGGTACCGGCTGACGTGGGGCGGCGAGTACAGCGAGCTGCTTGAAGCAAAACACCAGATGGAAATTATCGGTCCGCTCGCGCTGCTTTTGATTTTCATGGTCCTATTCGCACTTTACGGCAACTTCAAATTCCCGATAACCATCGCGCTGGGCGTGGTGATGACCGAACCGGTAGGGGCGCTCATCGCACTGAAACTTACCGGAACTCCATTCAGCGTATCTTCCCTTCTCGGATTGCTCGCGCTGATGGGCGTTTCGGTTGAGACCGCCGTGATTCTGGTTTCTTACATCAATAAGCTGCGTTTGGAGAACCTGGATATTCGCACCGCCACGCTTCAGGCCTCACTCTTGCGATTACGGCCCATTATGATGACGGCCCTTGTGGCCTGCTTGGGTTTGCTACCTGCCGCGCTCTCGACGGGCATAGGTTCCGATACACAGAAGCCATTCGCAATCGTGATCGTGGCAGGATTGATTTCGCGGCTGTTCTTGGGGTTCTTCGTCAACCCTGTGCTCTACGAGATGGTGGCGCGAGATGGCGATGTTTTGCAGGTATGAGGTTCGGCGAATATGCGGGTAGTGCGCGCCACGGAAACAGCAACGGCTTCGAAACGAATGGGACGATTTTAAGCTGAATTGGACATGGCGAAACGCATAGCCATCCGACTGCTGGCCGCGACGCTGATCCTGGTAGTGGCTATGCTGGGAGTGCACGCAGCCTCTCACTGGCATACCCACGCGCCCGACGATCAGAGTTGCCAGGCGTGCCACATCGGTCACGCCGCGATTCCGCAGCCGGCGGCGCAAGGGGCTGAGCTAGCGCCCGTCACAGTGGCAAGATTTGCTGCTGCCGAAGGATCCTCGCCCCATTTTCACGCAGTCCGCACGCCTAGCGTCCCTCGCGCTCCACCGGCGTAAATCCGCTCCGCAAAAAGGTGTTTTTCCGACGACGCGCCGTTTTTTCGCGCAGCGCGTTGGCATTTCCACATCCATTTTCTTGCCGCAGCGCAAAAATGCGCGGCGCGCCCGCATTCATACAGGGAGAAATATCATGAAATTTTTGCATGTTTGGTTCGGAATCGCAGTTGCAGCGATTGGACTTCTTGGATTCGAACCGGCGGTTCTCGCCCAAAACGCTGGAAGCTCGACGGCCATTTCGGGAACGGTGACTGATCCATCGGGGGCGGTTGTAATCGGTGCAACGGTGACCGTTCACAATCCGGTGAGCGGGTTTGAGCGATCCGCTACGACGGATTCGTCGGGCAACTTCACCATAGCGAACGTGCCGTTCAACCCGTATCACATGACGGTGACGGCTACGGGATTCGCTCAATACGTGCAGGACGTGGAGGTGCGATCCGTTGTGCCGGTTAGTCTGAAGATAAGTCTACAAGTGGCCAGCTCGACCAGCACTGTAACGGTCGAGTCGGCGGGCGACCTGATCGAAAATGATTCGACGGCGCACACTGACGTGGACCGTCAACTTATTAACGAGCTTCCGCTGGAGAGCGCTTCTTCATCGGTGAGTTCGCTGGTCACGCTGGCCACGCCTGGAATTGCGGCTGATTCGAATGGCCTCTTTCACGGGCTCGGTGACCACGCGGAAAATTCATTTTCGGTGGACGGGCAACCGATCACGGACCAGCAGAGCAAGGTATTTTCCAACCAGATCCCTGTCGATTCGATTCAATCGCTTGAGGTGATCGACGGAGCACCGCCGGCCGAATACGGAGACAAGACGAGTGTCGTGATCGACGTGACGACACGGTCGGGACAGGGCGTTACAACGCCTCACGGCAGCGTAACAGCGTCTTACGGTTCCTTTGGCACGGACAATGGGGGCTTCGATCTTGAGTATGGAGGCGAGAAGTGGGGAAACTTTGTTTCCGTCAGCGGTTTGAACAGCGGCCGATTCCTTGACGGACCAGAGTTCACCGTGTTCCATGATAAGGGCAACGAAGAAAACGTATTCGATCGCGTGGACTATCAGCTTTCGACGGCAGATTCCGTCCACCTGAATCTTGGGTACACGCGTTCCTGGTTCCAGACGCCCAACTCGTACGACCAGGAATTTCATTTTGGAATCGTCAACCCTGTGACCGGAGCGCCGCTCGGTCCGACCGATCAGCGCTCGCAGATTCAGACGTACAACATCGCGCCTACCTGGACCCGGCTCATCGGCTCAAACACGGTCTTCACCCTTGGCGGGTTTGTGCGCCACGATGGGTACAACTATTATCCAAGCGGCAATCCGTTCGACGATCTCGGAGCGCCTAGCGTTCAGCGAGAAACCGTCAGCCAGAATCGAAAGCTTACCAACGCCGGCGTGCGATCCGACTTGTCACACGTAAAGGGAATTCACAACGTGAAAGTAGGAATCGTATACGAGCAAACCTTCCTTACCGAAAATGATCACTTTGGCATCGTCGACCCTACTTTCAATGCCCCCTGCTTGGAGGCAAACGGGGTTCCCGTTAATGGGTTCACTGATCCGTCCCAGTGCACGGGGGGGGATCAGCCAAACGTGTCCTCAAATACTAACGCGCCGGCAACGGCTCAATTCCCATTGTTCAATCCCGTTCTAGTGCCCTTCGATCTCACGCGCGGCGGGAGCCTCTTCTTGTTTCACGGACATACGGACGTGAAGGAACTCGCGCTCTACGTGCAGGACACGATCACGAAAGGGAATTGGAACTTCAATGTGGGCATTCGGGGCGACATATACAACGGGATTTCTATCGCGCATCAAGCCGAGCCGCGGCTTGGCGTTGCATACAACATCAAGCAGAGCAACACCGTCCTGCGTGTTTCATATGCAAGGATCATGGAAACGCCTTTCAATGAGAATCTAGTTCTGGCGAGCCTCGGGTGCTTGAATGACGTGATCAACCCGCTGCTCGGATGTGCGTCTCCCAGTCCGACGGTTCTCGCGCCTGGCTATCGCAATGAATTCCATGCGGGATTCCAGCAGGCGTTCGGTAGCCATGTGGTGGTGGATGCCGAATATATTTGGAAAGAGACGCACAACGCATTCGATTTCAGCGTTTTTGGCAACACGCCAATCACATTCCCAATCGAGTGGCACAACGCCAAGATTCCGGGATTTACAGGCCGTGTGAACCTGACGAACCTGCACGGATTCACGGCGTATGTGGTGATGTCGAGCGTCTCGGCTCGCTTTTTCACTCCCCAAATCGCCGGGGCTGGCGCTGTTCCCGTGGTTTCCGTACCCGGGGAATTTACGCCGTTCCGCATCGACCACGACGAGCATTACAACGAAACCACACACTTCCAGTATCAGCCATGGAAGCGCGGGCCTTGGCTCAGCTTTAACTGGCGGTATGACAGCGGCCTGGTGGCAGGCGCATCACCGTGCTTCGGGCTGAGCCCGTCCAACACTTGCCCAGGATCGGTGCTTATCGGTGGCGTGCCCAACGTGAGCATGATAGCGAGCAATATCGGAGGAATACCACTTACGGCCGATCAGGAATTCGAAGCGGGATTCACTTGCGATGGCGTCCATGCGACTCCAACGGTGCCCCTGCCGTTTAACTGCCCCGCATCCGAATTCGGATCCACGCTTATCAAGGTGCCGGCGCAAGGGACAGAGCAAGACGACAAGAATCCTCCGCGAATCGCTCCGCGGAACTTGTTTGACCTGGCCATCGGAGATGACGATCTTTTCCATGGCGATCGATTCAAGTGGAGTGCTCGCGTGACGGTCATCAACATCGCCAACCAATACGCTCTCTACAACTTCCTCTCAACCTTCAGCGGAACTCACTACGTCACACCGCGTGCGGTGACGGGGGAGATCGGCTTCCACTTCTAATTCTAAAGTCGTCTGCCGTTAGAACGGGAAGGCCATTTGAAATCGGTTGCCCTCCTGTGCGGCCAAATTCCCCCAGTACACCTCGATGTCCCACACCGTCGTGGGTTCCTACTCACTTGACATTCAGTATCAAAAGTTAGTTGACATCTAGTATCATCTTCAATAGACTCCTGGGCTTGTTGATACGTGCTATCAACTGAGCGCAGGTGTTAATGCCCGTTGAACAGCGTTCCGGGATTCGCTTTGTCGCAGCGTGGGCAGCGGCGTTGATCTGTCTTGCCAGCGCGACGCTCGTGATTTCTACGAGCGCGGCCGCCCAGGAGACTCCATACTTCGTGGCGTATTCGCACCACCTCGAAGAGCCCGGCAATCTCGAAATCGAGGCTTACTCGATTTACGGAACCCAGAAGGGCGCCGGAGATTTCATCGCACCGTGGATGGAGTTCGAGTACGGCGTGACCGCTTGGTGGACGACCGAGTTTTACGCTGACTCGCAGCACACGTTCGGCGAGAGCAGCGTTTTCACCGGGACGCGCTGGGAGAATCGATTCCGACCGCTGATGCGCGAGCACTGGATCAACCCGGTGCTCTACGTTGAGTTCGAGAATACGACCGACGCAGATAAGACGCTAAAGGAAGTGGTGGGCTTCGATTCCCAGTTCGACGCTGCCGAGCCAAACTTCGAAGCGAACGCCTCGCACGCGCACGAAATCGAAACGAAATTAATCCTTTCCAGCGACTACAAGGGCTGGAACTTTTCCGAGAACTTCATAGGCGAAAAGAATCTTGGCCACGAGCCATGGGAATTCGGTTACGCACTCGGCTTGGACCGTCCGCTGCGCCTTGCGGCTACGCCGCGGCCCTGCAACTTCTGCCGGGAGAACATGATCCTTGGCGCAGAAATGTATGGCGGACTTGGCACCGCGAAAGCGTTCACGCTGTCTGGCACATCGCACTATCTGGCTCCGCTGGTGGCCTGGCAGCTTCCAAATGGCGTCACATTTTCGCTCTCACCGGGTTTTGGCCTCAACGACAGCAGCCACCGCTTCCTACTGCGCTGGGGAATGTCGTACGAAATTGGCGGCTTCTTTCGCAAGCTAAGGAGCACGTTCTAATGAGACCGCTACTGATTTCGGCCGTGCTCGCGCTCATTTCGCTGGCATCAGCGGCGGGGGCCACTCGCAACCGTGGCGTTGATCGCCGTGGTGTTCTGGAGGCAATTGCGCAGGCACCGGCAAAGGCTCGGGCGCGCAATAATCCTTACGACAATCAACCAGGCGCTGTCGACGCGGGCGCTAAGCTCTTCCGGCAGCATTGTGCGGAGTGCCATGGAGACGATGCGCGGGGTATTGGTCATGCAGCGGATTTGCACTCAACCGGTGTACAGAATGCCACGCCAGGCGAGCTTGCATGGTTCCTGAGGAATGGCAATCTTGTTTCTGGAATGCCCTCGTGGTCCGGATTGCCAGAACAACGCCGTTGGCAGATTATCTCGTACCTCAAAACGCTAAACTAGCCGGCAACTTCTAGAGCGGGCTTTGAAACGATGAAGCATCTACGCGACTGCGACGGGACCACGTTCGCGGGACCGGCGGGCGTGGTAATGCATAGCGACATTCAGGTATACATTTCCGCTGGCAGTTTCAAAGCAGAGTATGGTGGCTTCCGAGTCTTGACCTGCCTTGGCGCACTGCTCTTCGGTGAGTACCGAAGGAGGGAACACCTTGAACTGGAAGCCGCGATCATTGAGCTGTGTGACAGCGTTGCCGATCACCATGTTCGCCAGTTCGCAAACGGCTTCCGAAACGATCGGTTCCGCAGCATCAACCTCAGCACCTGCAAGGCAACTGGCAACTTTGGCGGCGGCTTGCGGGTCCATGTCCAGGACGATTCGGCCTTCGATCTGGCCTTTGAAAGTAACCACTGCAGCGACACCTTTCCTGCGGTAGCCGTCCTCCTCCATCGCGAGGTCAGCGATGGTAGCCGGAGCTTTCATCATTTCCGCAAGAACCGTATCGAGCGAGCCAATGAAGGGTTGGATCAGATCCATTTTCATCGCGAACTCTCCCCAGCACCGACGGGAGCGGTGACGCTATCGTCATTGAGCACGTAACGGATGATTTCGTAGAGCGCGTCGGGCTTCACGGGTTTTTGTACGAAGTGGCGTGCGCCCTTCTGAAGGGCGGCCAGAATATTATCCTGATACCCGACGGAAGAGACCATGACGACGCGCGCTTCCGGATGCTCCTGAACGATCCGCTCGACGGCCTCAATGCCTTCCATTTGCGGCATGGTGATATCCATGAGGACGATATCTGGCTTTGTGCGGGCATATTCAGTGATGGCGGTGCAGCCATCACCGGCTTCACCAGCGAGACTGCCTCCGAAAGACTCGATCATTTTGGCCAAACTCTTCCTGGCGAAGACGGAGTCGTCCACAATGAGGTAACGAACGGGCTGGCTGTCTTTTCGGGTCAATGCTTCAAATTGTTTCATAGTGATCTCCTTCGGGAAGCTCCTGCGCCGGATGGTTGATCCGGGGATGAGACCACCGGGTCCGGCTCCGTAGATGGCGCTTGGGGCATGCACTTCGATTGCAAGACGCTGGCAAGACCTGAAAGTGAAATAACTCGACTGACGAAGCCACGCTCAATGGCTGCGCGAGGCATGCTATCGACAATGCAGGTGTCTGGGCTTTGGGCGATCGTAAAACCACCGGCAGAGTGAATAGCGCCAAGTCCGGCGGCGCCGTCTTCGCCCATTCCTGTCATCAGCACAGCCAAAGCCTTGTCGCCAAACTCCGTGGCGACGGAATGGAAGAGGACGTCAACGGAAGGACGATGACCGTTGACGCGCGGCTGATCCACGAGAATCGCTACGTCCCCATGATCCATGCGTCGAACTTTCATGTGACGGTTGCCGGGGCAGATCAGGGCGCGTCCGGCGAGGAGTAAGTCACCTGATTGCGCTTCCTTGACTTCTAGGGCCGAGGACTCATTCAAACGTCGAGCAAACATTTCGGTAAAGCCTTCGGGCATGTGCTGCACCACAAGAAGGCAGCCGGGAAAGTCCTCGGGGAGCTGCGAAAAAAGATATTGCAGCGCATTGGGGCCGCCAGTGGAGACGCCGACCGCCACTACGCGCGAGGGCCAGCGCGGCTCCATGGAAAGCGCACGATGACCTTTCCGACGTGCACTGGGAAGGGTGATGATCATTTTCGGCGCGCCGGATGACGCGGCGACTTTGATTTTGAGCGCCAGCTCGGAGGCAATTTGAGCCAAGCGGCCCGAAGCAGCGTCCTGCGGCTTGGTAACAAAGTCGAATGCGCCAAGCGACAGCGCTTTAATCGTAAGGGACGCACCTTCCTCGGTGTGCGCGCTGACAACAATCACCGGGACGCGATGCTTACGCGTGATCTGGCGGAGCATCTCGATGCCGTCCATTCGCGGCATTTCAAGGTCCAGGGTAACGACGTGCGGACGCAACTCCTCGATCTTGCGCAGGCCGATCAAGCCATCCATGGCCGTCCCGACGACTTCTATTTTTGAATCGTTCAGAAGAGTTTGGGGAATCAGCTTGCGCATGAGCGCTGAATCGTCCACCACAAGTACGCGGATTTTTTCGCTCATGCCGTGGCTCCCAGGGCCGGGATGCGGGAAAGATGCGAGACAACGGCGGGAACGTTGAGTATCAGCACGACGGTTCCGTCTCCGAGAATCGAAGCGCCGCTGACTAACGGAGAAGTGACTAGATCGTCCTCCAACGCCTTGATGACGAGCTCTTCCTCGCCTATCAGGCTATCGACAGCGAGGCCGAACCTGCGCCCGCCAGTGCCAATCACGATCACAAAAAGTCGTTTGGATCTCTCTTCGTTGCCCCGCGTAATCAGGCGGTCCAAGCGCACGAGCGTCAAAACCTGCTGACGCAATTGGAAAACTTCGTGGCCGTCCACGCGGTGAATATCTTCGTCGGTGATCCTGGTGATTTCAGCGACAGAGGCCAGCGGAACGGCGTACAGCCGGCCATGAACCCGGAATAGAAGCGCCTGGATGCTGGCGAGCGTGAGCGGCACCATCAGGCGAAATGTAGTGCCTTCACCGAATTTGCTATGGAGCTCGATGGAGCCTTTCAGCGTTTCGAGGGCGGATTTGACCACGTCGAGCCCTACGCCCCGGCCGGAAATTTCGGTGACTTCGTCCGCGGTGCTCAGTCCGGGCGAGAAAATAAGTTGAAGCACTTCGGATTCATTCAGTTGCGAGGCGGCTTCGGCTGAAATAATCCCGCGTTCGATTGCCCTCTGGGCGATTTTTTCGCGATCAAGGCCGCGGCCGTCATCGGAGATCTCGATAACAACCTGATCGCCGTCATGGTAGGCATTCAATCGAATCGTCCCTTGCGGCGATTTTCCTGCCGCTTGGCGCAGTGCGGCCGTCTCGATGCCGTGATCCGCCGCATTGCGAACGAGGTGCGCGAGAGGATCGGCTAGAGCGTCGAGGATGCCCTTATCCAAGTCGGTGTTTTCTCCCGTAATCTCGAGATTTATGTCTTTCCCCCGCAGTCGGGCCACATCGCGGACAATCCGGGGAAAGCGGCGGAAGAGCTGCTCGACCGGAACCATGCGAATTTTCATTACCGATTTTTGCAATTCACCGAGAACGCGAGACTGAAACCCAAGCGCGTCTGCCAGCTTTCCGCGCAAAGGATCTTTCTCGTGGCGGCGTTCAAATTCGTTGATGGCCCGCTGCAACATGGACTTCCCGATAATCAACTCGCCGACGAGATTCATTACCGTGTCGATGCGTCCCGCCTCGACGCGGAGTGTGCCTTCCGCCGCGCGGGCAAGGTTCGTTGATGTTTTGGCCTCGTGGCCTTCTTCGTCGCCGTCTAGGCCTTCTGCGGCGGGCGTGGATTTCACGCCAGCGGAGATCGCAGCCGCCTCCGACTCGATCAATATTTCTAGAAGATCCCGGGGAGACGATTGAGGCACTGGCACAGGGTCAATCGACATTCTTTCCACGATAGATGGGATGTGGCAGCGCCGCCGAATCCAATCGGATGGTTTTAGGCTCGACAAAGCAGTCTGAATCAAGCGCAGCTGTTCAACGGGCGCAGTCATGTCCGGGCGGAAGGCGAGTATTCTGCCGGCGCCTTCAAGCGCTTTCCTGACGAGTTCCAACGCTGCCGCTGGGAGAAAAGCTTCGGCATCAAGCTGGAGCGCGATATTGTAGACAGCCTCGCCGCGCCCGAAGGCTTCCGCGATCATCAGCCGCTCATATTCTGTCCATTCGAACTTCGCATCAAGTGAGGTATCTTGAATTTCCGCTTCGGGCTTGTTCAGCAGTTTCCGGATGTGTTCGCGGAGGGCTCCTCCGGCGGGGGGCTGCAGCTTGCTCCGGTAGGCCGCAAGCATTTCGTGAAATGTGTCA
The DNA here is from genome assembly GCA_036520875.1 of Candidatus Acidiferrales bacterium. GTDB lineage: Bacteria > Acidobacteriota > Terriglobia > Acidiferrales > UBA7541 > Palsa-295. The sequence goes on along the minus strand of DATDIT010000026.1, from coordinate 38,393 downwards.
GCGGCCGTGAGGATGACTTCGGCCGTAAGGCTGGCATTTTGCTGCGCGAGTTCTGGCGTCAAGACGTCTTCCAAATCGTGTGCAAGCTCGCTCAGCTGGCGGTAGCCGCAAGCAGCGGAGTCGCCCTTGAGCGTGTGCACCGCGCGACGAACGTGGCGAAGTTGCTCGACGTCGCCCGGGCGCTCTTCGAGGGCTAGACCCGCATCGTTCATGCCTTGAAGGATTTCCGCCGCGCTCTCAAAAAAGAGATCGCGGAGCTCCGAGGCCTGCTCGTCGGAAGGGAAAGTCACTGGGCCGCCTCGATCTTTTGATATACGGTGGCGTTATTCTGATGGATCATGTGAAATTTCGTGGTTAGGCCGAAGAGGCTCTCGGCATGACCGACGAAGAGATAGCCTTCCTGGTTAAGACAGCGGTGGAATTTGTCGATCAGGCGCTTCTGCTCGGCCTCGTCGAAATAGATCATTACGTTTCGGCAGAAGATCATGTCGTTGTGCTGCGGCAGGTATTCGGTCTTCAGATTGTGAAAATCAAACTGGACCAGATTCCTGAGAGCCGGCTTGATTGAGTACTTATCACCGACCTTATCGAAATAGCGCAGGCGACAGGTGTAATCCACCGCTTCCATCTGAGGTTCCGCGTAGACACCTTGCTGCGCGGTAAGCAGTGCCGAGTAATTGATATCCGAAGCGACGATTTCGATCTTCCAGGGAGGCGGGATCAGTGGTTTGGGAGTCGGCATATCAAAGGGCAACGGATTGCGAAGGTAGTAGTACGCAAGCGCATCGCAGATAAGAATGGCCAAGCTGTAAGGTTCCTGACCGGTAGAGCAGCCTGCGCTCCACACGCGAATCGACCAATCGCGGCGTTCCTGTTTCCTGTGCAAGATCTGTTCGAGAATCACCTTCTGGAACAATTCCAGTTGGGGCTTGATACGGAAGAAACTGGTTTCATTTACGGTGAGATTTTGAAGTAGCGCCGTGAGTTCCTGCTTGCCTTCCCTGCTGGTGAGCAGCCGGTAATAACTGTAAAACGAGTCTAAGTTGCACGCCTTTAAGCGGCGTTGCAAACGGTCGCGGAGGAAGTGTGTGCGGCGCTCATCGAAATACATGCCACACTCTTGATATACGAGAGTCTGCAATAGCTTTAACTCGGCGTCGGTTAATTGAACGGAGCTGGTAAGTGTGGTGGACATTCGTCCCTCTGGGGTAACCCCTAGGCTGCTTAGAATCCTCGCCGCCCGCCGCCGGCTGGAACAGCCGTGGTGGATTCTCTTATCTCCTCGAGATTCTCGAGCTCGCCAGGTTGCAGGATGCGGCTCAGGTCCAAGAGAATGACGAGGCGACCGTTCAGCTTTCCAACTCCCGTGATGTAACTAACTTCGCCTTCCTTGAAGACGTTGTGAGGTTCTTCGATGTCGGAAGGAGGGATTCGCAGGACCTCAGATGCGGAATTCACGATGAGGCCGATGGCGCGAGTCTCGAGTTCGACCACGACGATGCGGTTCTTCTTACTTGGCTCGAATGCTTTCTCGCCGAACCGTTTTCGCAAGTCCACGATGGGGATGATTCGCCCGCGAAGATTAATGACACCCTCGATGTAGTTAGGGGCGTTCGGTACCGAGGTGATTTCGGGAACGCGAACAATCTCGCGGACGATTGAAATCGGCAAGCCAAATGTCTCGCGACCGATCCGAAAGCCGACTACCTGAAGCTCTTTGTCCATGGGGGTTATGTGCCTTATCAGGACCGAACCATTTCAGCGTATTCCGGGGGCGCATGTCGCTCAACCGGAGCGGTTTGACGGCGGGCCACGGGACGCTTGTGGTCCGCGCGCGTTTCTTCGATGGCAAAGCGATCCATGGAATCGAGGAGGGCGCGCGAAAGCTTGGACATCTGCTCGGCGGTGGCGGCCAGTTCCGTGGAGCTGGAAGAGGACTGCTGAACCAGCTCTCGCATGCGTTCCATCGAGCGCACGACGGCTTGCGCGCCCGAAGCTTGCTCTTCAACTGAGGAATTAATCTCCTGTGTGATTTCGGTCAGGCGATTGGTGGCCTTGGCAATCTGAGCCGAACCGCTGGACTGTTCCGTGGTGGCGGCGCCGATTTCTTGCGAGAACTTGTAAACCTCGGAAACGACATCGGAGATCTTGTCGAGTGCGACGCTAAGGTCCTTATTAAGGACCAAGCCCTCCTGAACCATGGCGGTGCTCTTTTCCATGTTCTCGACGGCTTCGCGGGCTTCCTTCTGGATGCCCTCGATGAGTTCGGAGATCTCCTTGGTCGATTGAGTTGATTTTTCGGCGAGCTTGCGAACTTCCTCCGCGACGACCGCAAAGCCTAGGCCATGTTCGCCGGCGCGCGCGGCTTCAATCGCCGCATTAAGCGCCAGGAGGTTTGTTTGTTCGGCGAGGTCGTCGATTACCTCGATGATCTTGCCGATATCGTCGGCGCGGCGGCCGAGGACGTCGATGATTTCAGAAGAAGATTGAATGGCCTGGCTAGTACGATTGAGGCCTTCGGTGGCTTTGTCCATGGTAACCATGCCGGTGCGGGCTTCCTCGCGTGAGCGATGCGAGATGTCAACTAGCAGCTTGGCGGTATCGGCGACACGCTGAATCGAGGTGACCATCTGGTCGATCGAAGCGGAGGTCTCGGCAACGCTCGAAGCTTGAACCTGGGTATTTTTGACGACGTTCTGCACGTTGACGCTCATTTCGTGCATGGTGCTGGTTACTTCGTCGATCGCGGAGGCGGCTTGGACGCTGACCTTGGCCGACTCGTCAGAGGCGCTGGCCATTTGTCCGGCGCCGCTGGCCACCTGGGAAGCGCTGTCGCGCACCTGGCGGACCATCTGACGCAGACCTTGAGTCATCTGCGCGAAGGCTTTGGCCATGGTGTCCTGCTGCGAACGGGGTTGCACGGCCACGGATAACTCGCCCTCGGCAATTGCAGCCGAAACGGAGGCCATCTCTTTAAGATGAAGAACCATTTGGTTAAAGTTCTCGGCGAGTGCGCCTAGCTCGTCACCGCGATGGACATCGATGGTCTGGTCCAAATCGCCGGTGTTGCTGATTCGCTGTGCCACCTCGATCAGGTGATACAACGGATCCTTGATTGATTTCGCGGTATAGAAGGCGATTAACCCTCCGAGCGCGACAGCGATCAAGGTGCCGGCAGTAGTTATGACCGCGCTGAAGAGAGTGGCGGATGCAGAGGATGCATTCGATCGGTCCTGGGCCTTTCGCACGGCATCATTGGCCTGATCCAGAACCGCCGTGGATTTGTTAATCCATACAGTCGGATCGTGCTGCAGATAAAAGATCTGAAGATCGGAAACGGTAGCGTCTCCGGAGTCTACTTGATGTCGTTTCGCGATCATTTGCTTCGCGAAGTTGTCTGCCCAATCGCGTTCGTTGCTTTGGACTTGCATTAGAGAGGAGCGAAGTTCAGCATCATTCGCCTTCTCCTCGCCATCGTTCAAGAGACCTTGAAGCTCGCTTATGCCTTTATTGGTTTTGTCTTCATCGCGGAGATCGCCACTTAGAAGATAGTTGCCGAGAGACAGGCGATTTTCGATGATCTTATAGCGTACGTTCTCGATCGACTGCACGTCCGCCAATGTGGTTTTGACGGCATCGCGCGCGCTATATTGGCGCATAACCGTTAAGATGTTGATCAAGAGCAGAAACGCCATGATCGCCAAAACCGCCCCGAACCCCCAATAGAGCCTCTTACCGATCGTCATTTTTCCCAGCCTCCGCTACCCACGCGCTAAGTGCGTTTCTGAGATGCTACTCTTGGCCGCTAAACGTAAACTCCACCACTTCGGTGGTGTCTTTAGGAGCCGGTTCGAAACGCCATCTCTTAATGGCATCGAGCGCGGCGTTTACGAGCAATGGGCTGCCGCCAACAACTCGAGTGTTCGTCACATGTCCGTCGGCAGCGATGGTGGCCTCAATTTTTACCTTGCCGGTAACGTTCATCTGTTTCGCTAATTGCGGATACTCTGGCACTACCTTGCTCCGAACCTTTCGTTTAGCAGCATCCGTCGAAGCATCATCTTGCGCGAGCACCTTGGCAGGCAGAACTGCCGAGCCTGCCAATAAGAGTGCCAATCCTAATGTTGCGAATGTCAGCGTGCGTTTCATGACTTGCTCCTCCCCAGAGAGAAAGACCCCGCAATGGAAAATGCACGGGCGATGCCATAGGCGGAGGTGTTAAGAACTTGTGCGGGGAATTCGATCTTTTCAGATAACTCCATGATATGGAGGAGCTTAAGTTGGCGACGTAACGACCGGTCGAAAGCTGTCAGGCGCTCAAGCGTCTCAATTGCTTGGCCGACGGTGTCCGGTCCTCTCACATTGCGACAGAGTTTGCGTTACCCCTACAGCACGGCGACGGACCGGACTTCTTGACTCAAAATGAGATGCGGACGTAACGTTCTTCTGCGTAGGCGAAGCGCGCAACCCCCGACCTCCATGCGTGCGCTAAAGCGTATTCCAGAAGTCCCCTTCCGTCTCGATGGCTCGTTCGAGAGCCTGTTGGCGCAATTCTCCGCCACCACCCTGGAACTCAACCCATCGCTCGGCGCCTCCGAATTTGCGCGCCGATTAACTGCGCGCACTGCCGAAATGACTGGAGCGCGCGCGGTAATACTGGCACTACGCCGAATCTCCGACTGGGAAGTCGCTGGCTTCAACGGACGTGGTCTTCACTGGGAACTTGCGATTCAAAGGCGACTTGCGACTGCTTTGGCTCGGAACGCGAGCGGATCGGAAGCGGCACTGCGCTCAGGACCCGCGGCAAACCTTCTGGGCCGCGAGCTGGCCGAGACGCTAGGCTGGAGTAATCTGGTATTAGTTCGGCTGACTGAAAGCGAAGGAGCGTCGCTAGGTGTCCTCTGCCTCGTGGATACTGGCAGGGAACTATCCAATGTTGAAAAACAGCTCCTTGAGGCGCTAGCCGGCCACGCATCGGTGGCCCTCGAAAATGTGCGGCTTTTTTCGCGAATTGAGCGCTCGCGAAAGCAATGGGTTGAGGATGTCGACGCGATTTCTGATTTCATCGTAGTGCATGACCGAACTGGGTGCGTGCTACGCTTAAACCGCGCCCTTGCGGACCTGTTGGGTCTTCCCCCAACACGAGTGGTGGGAACGGATATTGGCAAGCTACGTCTCCTGGCCACACCCGAGCAGCCTGGTCGATGTCCTTTTTGCCGCAATGCCGAGTTAACGCAAGAAGATTTTATTCATGCCACGGCCGGCCGAACGTTTCTGGTCTCCACTTCGAGAATTCATTCCGGTGACGAGGACGAACTCCGCACCGTCCACGTTTTAAAAGACATCACCGACCGACGCGACGCGGAACGCCGCTATCGCCGTGAACGTGACTTCAATCGGAACATTCTCAACAACACCCAGAGCATGATTATGGTCCTCGATACCGCCGGCCTGGTGAGTTATGCCAACCGGCGCTGTTTTGAATCGGGCTACCGTGAGGCCGATCTTCTGGGTCATCCGTTTGTGAAGATGGTGCCATCGGGACGGCGTCGGGCTCTGTCGGAGACACTTGACCGAACTCTTCAAGGAATTGCGATCGACAATCTGGAGATACCACTTCTTCGCGGCAATGGCGCCGCAGGCCAATTCTCGATAAGCCTGAGTCCCATGCGGGACGAGCAGGGCCATATCAATAGCATTGTCGTTGTGATGACTGACATCACCGACACCGCCAGCCTTCAGGCTAAGCTGATGCACACCGAAAAAATGGCGGCGCTGGGCCAACTTGTCTCAGGAGTTGCGCATGAGGTGAACAATCCGCTGGCTGCGATCGTGGGTTTCACCGACCTGTTGCTGGAGAACCCAGCAGTCCCTAGCGAGGCTAAAGATGAACTGTTAGTGATTTTGCAGGAGGCTCAGCGGACACGAGTGATCGTGCAGAACTTGCTCAGCTTTGCGCGGCAAATGCCGGCGCAGCGAGAACCGGTGCGCCTGAACTCCGTAGTACAGCAAACATTGAAACTTCGTTCGTATGACTTTTCGAACCACGGAGTGGAGATAACTGAAACCTACGATGCTGACCTGCCGCTCATCGTTGGAGATCCGCACCAACTTCAGCAGGTTTTTCTCAATATCCTGAATAACGCCTACGATGCGATCCAAGAGGTCCGGCGTCCGGGGCGCATATCAATCACGACGGCGCTTCGGGACGAACTCATCGAGATCTGTTTCCGGGACAATGGTCCCGGCATCCTGCATGCCGAACGTATTTTTGATCCTTTTTTCACAACAAAGGAAGTTGGCAAGGGCACAGGTCTAGGGCTGAGTATCTGCTACGGAATAATCCGCGCCCATCAAGGGGAAATTCTCGCCAGGAACAACTCTGACGGCAAAGGCTGCACCTTTTTAGTGCGATTGCCTGTCGCGGCGCGCAATTCGGAGGCACAAACGGCCGAAAGTGCGCCATGACGTTGCCGGCGGCAATTCCATCATCGGACGTCCGGCGGATACTGGTGATCGAGGACGAGCCCTCAGTAGCCTCATTTCTGCGCAGGGCTCTGGAGCGCCGGGGATATGACGTCGTGTCATCTTCATCAGCAGTCGAAGGTTTGCAATTGCTGGCGTCGAGGGATTTCTCGGGGGTGATTTCGGATTTCCGAACTCCGGGAGGAATTAGCGGAGCCGACCTACGCGATTGGCTGGTGCGTCATCGTCCTCAACTCGCGGCGCGAGTGATATTTATTACCGGCGACACCGCGAGCTCGGAAACCATCGCGCTCTTAGCGCAGGCACGTACTCCGTGCGTCGAAAAGCCTTTTCGTGTGCATGAACTTTTGGCGGTAGTTGAGAAGACAATAGGAAAACCATGAAAGATGAATCGCGGCTTAGTTTTCTGATTGTGGATGATGAACAGAGTATTCGTCGCCTCTGTATGACCGTCGGCCAGGGCTTGAATTTTGCCTGCGCCGAAGCCGAAACGGCTGAGGCGGCGCTCGTTTTACTGGAAACAGCCGCGCCCGATATTGTCGTTACAGATCTGAAACTGCCAAACCTTTCCGGCACAGACTTGCTGCGAAAGATCAAGGATCTCCTGCCGCGCAGCGAAGTAGCTATCATGACGGGACACGGTTCGATTGAAACCGCCGTCGAGGCTATGCGGCAAGGGGCCTACGACTACATTGAAAAGCCGTTTCGGGTCGAGCGCCTTCGCCAGCTTTTGCAGCGCATGGCCGAGAAGGTTCGTTTAGTTACGGAAAATCAGTTTTTGCGAGAACGCGTAACAGTCGAAACCCAACTCGATGGAATCGTCGGTTCATCCGCGAAGATCCAGGACGTACTTCGAATGGTCTCGCGCCTGAAAGATATCCGCACGCCTGTCCTTATTGCCGGGGAAAGCGGAACGGGCAAGGAGCTTGTGGCCCGCGCCATCCACTTCCGAGGTCCTTTGGCGCCGATGCCGTTCATTGCAGTGGACTGCGGCGCGTTAGTGCCGACCCTGATGGAAAGCGAGCTCTTTGGTCACGAAAAGGGTGCGTTCACCGGAGCGCTGAAGTCCAAAGCGGGACTTTTCGAATCGGCCAATGGCGGCACGATCTTCCTTGACGAAATCGGTGAGCTGCCTCTGGAAATGCAAGCCAAGCTGTTGCGCGTGCTGCAGGAGAAGGAAGTGAGGCCCGTCGGAAGCAATGAAAAGAAGGCTGTGGACGTGCGCGTGATCGCCGCTACGAATCGTGATCTGGAGGCCGCCTATCGGGCCGGCACCTTTAGGAAGGACTTGTACTTCCGACTGAATGTCGTGACCGTTCATCTTCCGAGCCTGCGCGAGCGGCGCTCCGATATTCCTCAACTGGTGCATTCGTTTTTAGACCGTTACGCACCCGGAGAGAATATTCAAGTGACGCCGCTCGCGATGAAAAGCTTTCTGCAATATGAATGGCCCGGGAACGTCCGTGAACTCGAGAACTGCATCGCTCGCGCCATCGCGCTTGGCAATCATCGCACTATCGATGTCGAAGATTTGCCTCCAGCGATTCGCGGGGCGCAAGATGCGGGGGCCCCAAGCGAAGATGGAGTGGATCTCTCCACTACCGCTCTTGCCGATCTCGAGCGGATTACGATCCTTCGAGTCTTCGAACAAGCGGGGGGTGATAAGAATGTCGCCGGAAAAATGCTAGGGATTAGTCGCGCTACTCTCTATCGGAAATTAAAGCGTTACAACATCCCCCTCCGGTCGGGACCAAGGGAACTAGCCGGCCCCGCAGAGTCCGCACGATAGCTGACTGTCCATCCTACGATTCTTCTGAAAATTCTGGACATACGCCCATGAGACGATTCGTGTCAGTGTGAGACAATTCCAAGAATGGCACGTCCGCGCCTTTCTACAAGCCACTCAAATACAATAGCTTAAAACCTATAGGGAGTCGGATCCTTTGGCCGCCCTCGTGCAGTTGACTTGAACAGAGCATAGGCTATTCCTTCATTCGCACCTCGTGATCACAGCGCCCCGGGTCAGTGAACCGGGCGGGACGAAAGGAAGCAACACTTGTCGAGTAAGGTCGAAGCCGCGCCCATCGTGGAGGGGCAAACGTGCGTGGAGAAGCTAGCCCACCTTTTTCCGCAGGCGTCTCCTGTGCGAATTGGTGTTTGCGTATCCACGGTTACCGCGGAGCCGCGTCGATTGCAGGAACAGACGGTGGTCGAGTTCGGCACCGCACGAGAGGTTCTTTTCAGTTCCACGTTGCCTCTGGAATTTGAGGATCGAGTGCGGCTTGTAAATTCTGACGGCTCGTTTCACGCCCAAGCCACCGTAGTAGCCGTTCGCTACCACGGCGGCAGGAAAGCGGTGGCGGCGCGTTTCGTGGGTGAAGTGGCAAATTGGATCATTAAGCCATGACTCTCAAAACTTCTGCGAGCACCATGAACATGCCCGGCGGTTCTCTCCAGGTCGCGAGCGGCCCTGCGGATTTGGCGTCTCAGTGGAAAGAAGCACGACTCGTTTATCCGCTGTACGCCGCCTTCGCAGCACAGTTCGACCTCTTCCCGTTGCCATATCCACCCGGTGAATTGCCGCCAGCCAGGCCCACCCGCAGCGTCTTCGACTCCGATCTGAAATGGCTGGACGCGGTGGACCAGAAGGTATTGGCCTACCAGATGCGGCAGATCCCATCCGAAATTCTCAATGCGAGTGAGGAAAGCCTTCGCGCGCTGGTTCAGCGTCAATTGCGAAAGGTGAACAAGTCTGAAACCGATCGCGACAAAATTGATTTGTTGCTTGTGCAGTACTTCGTTCTTTGCGCTTCCGCCGACCTTGTCCACAAGGAAGTCACGCTTAGTGATGTTGCGCGGCTTCTACAGCCGGTTCTCGGCGATGCCGATGTCACACCTCTTGAGTGGTGTGAACCCCTGGAGCAGATCCTCGAAAAGATACGGAACTGCACCAGCCTGCGCGATATGCTTGAGGAAGGCCTGCTCGAACAGGGACGAATGTTGAAGGAGTCGGCTGGACATCTCTTTTACGATCCAGCTGCGCTCGTCGCCTTTTGCCGCTTCAACTTTCTGGTGCGGCGGGGGTTCATTCGAGTGCTGCATGCCGATTTGGGCGCCATGCGGCAAGCGATCGCTTCCCTTGAAGACAAAGGCGTGAAAACGGTGGATTGTCGCAGCGCGGGTTTCTCAGCCGCGGAGACGACCGCTCAACTCCGGCACTTCTGTGAAAATTGGCGCCAACCCTTCCAGAAGGATTACACCCAAAGCTCCGTGCGCCGAGCGTTCGAACAGCTTCTGGCACTGCGCGCTGACCTTGAAGACGCGCTTGGCGGTAGACGTTCGAGACCCAACACTGATTTATCGGGGGCTTCAGCAGACAGTTCGGATCGAGAAAAGGCGAGTCCTGCATCGTCCGAGCGGACACCGAAAGAAATTGCGCAAGCGACAAAACCCAAAATGCGCCCAGAAGCGTCCCCATCAACAACCGGTGTTCCAGAGCCGCCGCATGATCCTGTTGGAGTTTCTCCACAGGCGCCTCCTGTTCCAGACGTCGCCGACCCAGGCAAATGCCTCGAAGCAATCTGGGAACAATTGATCGCCGCGCCGCCGTCGCGTGGCCGATCCATGTCCACTGTTGTTTTGCAAGATACAAAAGTGCTTCTCTCGTCCTGGGAAGTGACGGCATTTGTTAACGAAGGTGGCCAAGAAGCCGAGGACCTGCGTCGGGCCGTCGTCGCGAGAGCGTTGCTTGCTCTGGCTTCGGATCGAAGGAAAAGGTCGGGCGACGAAGGCGCTCTGGCTTCGGCGCTTGTTCTTGCGCAAGCCGAAGTTTCCTATTTCCAAAGCCGCGTCGAGCAGGCGAAGCGCGCGAAAAATACCGAGGCTGCTGTGAACCTCGGAATTAGCGCTAAGCGGCTGCTCTCGTTCATGGAAGAAGCCGAAAAACTCCAGTCCTAAACGACGGAAGGGATCGACACCCCGTTGACTCAGCCGAGCGTCCTGATTATCTCGGACGATACCGATTTCGCACGTACTGTTGCGGCACGATGGCAGTCGGAGCGGCACGTCCCCGAGGTCACCATCGCCACGAGCGACGTGTGCCATTCCACTGGCCTGTTCGGTTGTGACTTAGTGATTGTTGGCCCAGTTGAAGCCGAAAAGCTACGTTCGATAATCTCCGCATCTGGCGCTTCGCGCTGTACCGCGGTCGTATACGTGCCTGACCGCGGCGACGATAGCTCGAATTTGCAGACGCGACATCCCCAGCTACTTATCGTGCCTAAGCATGACGGATGGGCGGAAACGCTGATTCTCGTTTCGATTGAAGCGCTGCGGCGAGTGGAAGCAATCAACCGTGCACAACGCGCGGAACAGCACTCTCAAGCTTGCCACCGGCACGCAACCCTCGGCCGTTACATGCTTGAGATGCGGCCCAGCGTAAATAATGCTCTGACATCCGTTCTAGGCAATGCCGATCTCTTGCTCCTCGAGCCAGGCCAGAACTCCGGAGAAAGCCGCGAGCAAATTCGTGCGATTCAAGCTATGGCATTGCGGCTCAACGAAATCATGCAGCGATTCTCATCGCTGGCTAGCGAGATGCGGAGCGATGAGAAAGAATCTCAGGCTGAGACTGAAACGGCTTCCAACGGGATCGTGGTTGGACCGTAGCTTGGCGGCATGAGTACCTAAGCGAGTGCAATCAAGACGTTTACCAAGAGCAAGTCTGCCGTGATTCCTAGGCTAAGGGTGGCCGTGGACTTGCATTCCTTCTCTCGGGGCAAACTAACTTTGGAGGTGCAGCGGTGATTAAGAAAGTTCTAGTGGTCGATGATTCACAAGCGGAAATCCGATTATTGCAATCCGTCCTGCAGCAAGCGGGATTTCACTCCGTGGGAATTTCGGATCCTACGCGGATCGAGGAAACCATCGAGGAAGAACGTCCTAACCTGATCCTGCTCGATGTGGTGATGCCGCGGCGCAACGGTTTTCAGGCCTGTCGCGACTTGAAGAACCAAGAAACGTATTCGAAAATCCCCGTGATTCTCGTCACGTCGAAGACCGCGCCAAGCGACCGCTACTGGGGCGAGCAACAAGGTGCCAACGGTTTCGTGGCAAAGCCCTTCACCCCGGACGAATTGATAAGCACGGTGAAGAGGTTCGCTTGATGCCGGATGAGCCGGAAAATGTGGGGATGGTGCCCGTCCTTGAACCGGGCGCCTTTCTGGAGGGCGAATCGGCTCAGGAGGAGCGGCGCCCTGAACGGCAATACTGCGTTTTTAGGGCCGGTCGTGAGCGATTTTGTTTCTCGGTGCTAGAGGTCGAGGAGGTTGTGGACTGGCCCATCGTTACGCGCATTCCCCTCGCGCCGGCGTTCCTGATGGGAATCTTCAATCTCCGCGGAACGATCGTACCGTTGATGGATATCGCCTTCACGGAGGGTCGTCGGCCTGGATTGCTGCCCAAACATGTGGTTGTTGCCGCGCTTAGCGGTGATGCCCTTCGTGATGACCTTCGCCTTGGCATCGCGGCGGACGAAGTGATCGGAACGTATTCAGCAACTGAGGATTCACTGCTCGATCAGGCGCCGGCCGAAGTGCCGCACTGCCGCGGGATGTTGCGGCACGAGGATCGCCTGGCATTGATCGTCGACCTGCGGCGCTTGACGGAGGTTTTTCCGGTTCCGGTAATTTGAAAAGACTCGGCAAATGTTTTGTGGGTCCCCTTTAGTACACGATTTTGTAAGCGGTTCGGCTGAAATCAGGCTACGGCATTCGGTTCACGGCGATGGCCGCGCAAGTCTTGGGAGGCAGTCATGAAAGCTCGTTTGAGTTCGACGCTTTGGTTTCTCGTGCTCTGGGCCGGAGTAGCCCTCTTTGGCGTACTCGCCCTCGCCTATCACGCCGGCAAAGAATCTGGCGGAATAGCTCTGCTTGACGCGTCTTCACTTTCCGGCGCCGCCAGTGGAGCTCTGCTTGGCGCGCTCGCTCTGGCGGTGATTGCTGCGCTGTCCTTCGCTTTCGTACTGAGCAAGCGCGTGATCAAGCCGGTTGGCGAACTCGCGAAGTTCTCCGAACGGCTCGCGACGGGTGACAGCAGAGCGCGCGTCGAACTCAGCAGCAACGACGAATTCGGTTTCATCGTCGAAAATTTCAACCGCACCGCCGCCAAAGTCGCGCACGCGGCCACCAACCAGCAAGCGCAGGACTCGCTCCAGCGCAGCATTACGGACTTGCTCAATACCATCAACCTGGTTGCTCGCGGCGACCTCACCATCCGCGGCAAGGTGACCAATGACGCCCTCGGCAACGTCGTCGATTCCGTCAACTTCATGCTCGACAACTTCACCAAGGTTCTCGAACGCGTCCGCAAGGCCGCAATTGACGTCAGCGCCAGCGCCAACCAGATTCTCGACGCCACGGACGATATGACCGCTGGCGCCACTCAACAGGACCAGGAAATTACCAACACCTCGTCCGCCGTAGAAGAACTGACGGTTTCGATGAAGCAAGTTTCCAACAACGCGGAAGCAAGCGCCGAAGCAGCGCGCCGCGCCCTCGACGCCGCGGAACAAGGCAACCGCGCCGTAAGTGACACGCTCGAAGGCATGCAGCGCATCCGAGCCTCCGTGCAAGCCACCGCCAAAAAGATTAAGTCTCTCGGCGACCGTTCACTCGAAATCTCCGAAATCATCAACGTCATTAACGACATCACCGAGCAAACCAACCTGCTCGCGCTGAATGCCGCTATCGAAGCCGCCCGCGCCGGTGAAGCTGGCCGTGGTTTTGCCGTGGTCGCTGACGAAGTCCGCAAACTAGCGGAACATTCCCGCAGCGCTACAAAGGACATCGCCGCGCTCATCAAAGCCATTCAGGCGGAAACGAACGAGGCCGTGGTCGTCATGGAAGAGGGCACTCGGGAAGTCGAAGTGGGTGCGGGTCTAGCTGATCAAGCCGGTAAGGCGCTCGAGGCGATTTCCAGCGTCGTGCGGCAATCCGCCGAACTCGTTCAGGAAATTTCCCTCGCTTCGAAGCAGCAAGTGCGCGGCACGGAAGGTGTGGCAAACGCGATGCAGATCATTTCCGGCATCACGCGCCAGACCACTCAAGGCGCGCGTCAAACCGCTTCGACCGTCGGAAATATGGTCAAACTTTCCGAGCAGTTGAATGAAGCGCTGGCGCAATTCCGTTCCCAGTCCGCTCGAGCCGTTGAATCTTCGCCGGTTGCGGAAGAGGCCCGACCTGTCATGCCAGTGGGGGCCCATCGCTGACGGCACCTTCCGCCTACCGGTGCCATTGCAGCCGGAGCTGAACGCCGAACATGAAATCTCACCCAGTTACGACCGCCAGGCTAACCGAGCCCGAACTCGACCAGATTCGCACGCTGATCGAGCACCGCTCGGCAATCTTGCTCGATTCCTCCCGCGAGCGATTCTTTTCCACTCGCCTGCGCGAGTATCTGGAGGAAAAGGGCTTAGCCAGCGGCACCGATCTGCTGACGCACGTCCGCGGCTCAAGCATCGAATACGAAGCGCTGCTCGAGCGGCTGCTTACCCAAGAGACTTCCTTTTTCCGATACCCAGCCGTCTTTGAAGCGCTCGAGAAACGCATCCTCCCCGAAGTACAGGAAAGAAAGTTCTGGGAAAATCCGAGGACGCTGCGCATTTGGAGTGCAGGCTGCTCCACTGGCGAGGAACCCTATTCCGTAGCGATCACAGTCGCCGAGGCGCTCAAATTCGCGGAAGCCTGGGAAATCGAAATTCTCGCCACGGATATCAGCCGCCGCGCCTTGCGGCACGCCGAACGCGGTGTCTATTCCAAGCGCAGCCTACAGGATGTCTCGCTCGGCCAGATTGAAGCCCATTTCACCAATACCAAGAGCGGATTCCAGGTCAAGCCGCGCATTCGACGGATGATCTCGTTCGCGCAGATGAATCTTGTCGAGTCCGTCTATGTCGGCAAAATCGACTGCATCTTCTGCATGAACGTGCTGATGTATTTTTCCGAAGAGCGCCGCCTCGGAATTCTTCGCCGTTTCTATGACGCGCTCGAGCCGGGAGGATATTTCCTGCTGGGCCACTCGGAAACCCTTACCAACGTACCAGTTAAATTCGAGCCGATCGTCCTCGGCGATTGCCGGATTTATCGCAAACCCGGCCCCGTGGAAGCGCGCCGCGCCACCGTTTTGGCGGAGGGGGCTCAGTGAGCTCACCTGGCCAGGAATCCACCGAGCTCTTCCTGCAGGAGGCATCCGAAAACCTCCAGTATCTAAGGGAGTATTCCGGGCTTTTGCAGGAACCTCAAACGAAGATCGAGGACCTCGAGCGTCTATACATCGCGTCGCACACGCTTGCCGGTACCTCCGCGAGCTACGGCTTCCCGCAATTCTCGGAAGTTGCGGCCAAAATGGCGCACATATTCCATTACGCCATGAATGCCGCGCTTACTCCGGATATGCACGGCCCGCTCACCGAATTTATTTCGGACGCGATCTCCGTGCTCGAATTCGACCTTCTGCAGATCAGTTCTAGCGGTTCAGAGACTTCGAGCGACATCTCCGCATTCAAGCAACGCTATGCTTTTGCGTTTCCGGCGGCGGCAGTCGGTGAAGCATCCCCGGATGAGCGCGTCGACTCGGTGGGCGAGGGCGAGCCCATCCCGATTATTTTTCCCGCTGCTTCTCTCGCGGACGCGCTGCCACAAGATGGTGAAGTGCCCGATGAAGTCCTTGAATTTTTCATTCCCGAAGCCGAAGAGCATCTGCAGTCCGTAACCGAATGCCTGCTGGCCCTAGAAGGCCATCCCAATGCGGACGACATTAATCGCCTCTTCCGTTCCATGCACACCGTAAAAGGTTCGGCCGCGCAGGTCGGTCTTCATCGGCTATCGGCGGTGGCCCATCGTGTTGAAGATCTAATCGGACGGCTGCGCGATGGCGCGCTCCAACCGAGCGCCGAAATCGTCGATTTGTTTCTCCAGTCCGTCGACGTCCTGAAAAAGTTTCTGCATCGCGAGTGGCAAAGCGATGCCGAAATGGCGGCCGCAGTTGATCCGCTCCTTACACGCATCGCCGAGCTGGCGCCAGAGGAGATAGAGGAGGAATCGGGCCACGATTCGCCGGCGCTCGAAGCAACGTCATCCTTCGAAATCACGGAGGCGCCCGCTGCGCCGCTTTCGCCGGCGCCTCGCCCCGCTGCTGCGCAGGCCCTTCCGCAAGCAAAGTCCGTGCGAATTTCTCTCGAATGGCTCGACCGTATGATGAACGCGGTCGGCGAACTGGTCATCAATCGGACCCGCATGCTCGGCCGTTTGTCCGAGCTTTCAAAACTCGTCGAAGTTCTGCAGTTCTCGAAGGCTCGCCTGACCGCCAAAGTTTCCGACTTCCAGGAAAAGCACGAATTCAGCCGCGTTCGCTCTACGCTCGTCCCAGGCAGCCAAGCCCCGCAAATGGATACGTTCGGCGGGCATCGCGCCCTCCCGGGAGTTACCTCCAACGATCTCCTCGATTTCAGCGAGCTCGAAATGGATCGTTACGACGACTTCAACATTTTGTCGCGCTCCCTCACCGAAATTTCCGCGGACGTCACCGAAGTTCTCACTCAGCTCGAAGGCTTCATGGGTCGCGTCGATTCCGATATCGATGAATTCACCAAGCTCGCCCACCACCTCCAGGACGAGATCACCGCTGCGCGCATGGTCCCGATCGGCAACCTCTACACGCGCCTTTCGCGAACCGTTCGTGACGCCGCTAAAGCCTCTGGCAAGCCCGTGGACCTCTCTCTTCAAGGTGCTGATACCGAGCTGGACAACAATATTATTCAGCACATCTCCGATCCTCTGATTCACCTTGTCCGCAATGCGATAGCCCACGGAATCGAGGATGCAGAAGTGCGCCGCCGGGCCGGCAAACAGGAGAAGGGCCGCATCACAGTGCGCGCCTATCATCACGGCAATCACATCTTCGTCGAGGTGGAAGATGATGGCCGCGGCATCGACTACGAAGCGATTCGCCGCAGCCTGGTCGAATCTGCCACCCTATCGTCCATCGCCGCCGCCGAGCTTTCCGAACGGGAATTGCGCGAGTTCCTGTTCCGTCCTGGCTTTTCAACGGCCACCTCCACATCAGAGCTGGCCGGTCGCGGCGTGGGCCTCGACGTTGTGCGCGCCAACGTGCACGCCCTCAACGGTGAAATTGAAGTTCGCTCGGAGGTCGGTCGCGGCGCTTGCTTCACCGTCAAGGTCCCTCTGACGCTGATTATCTCTCAGGCTCTGTTTGTCCGTTGCGGCACTTCGGTCTTCGCGTTTCCGCTTGCTGTCGTCGAGGAAATTCGGCGGCTTCGTCCCGCCGAAATCGAAGATGTCGGTGGGAAGCTTCTTACGCGCGTGCGCGACGTGGTCACCGAAGTTGTGCGCCTCGATCTGCAGCTTGCATTGCCGCCGCTCGAGCCGCTGAACGGCTACTTTCACATGGTGATCGTGAAAGTGGCTGGCAGGCAAGTAGGCGTCGTGGTGGAGGAAGTTCTCGGTAAGGACGAAATCGTCATTAAAAATCTCGGTGATTACCTGCGCCGCGTCAAGCTCTTCCCGGGCACGACCATCGCTCCCGATGGCAGCTTGATCCTTCTTATTGATTTGAATCGTGTGACCGCGGCGGACACAGCCGAGCGCCACGCCCTGCCCGCATCTTCCCCGGCGGCCCGCGTCTTCGCGCCCGGCGCGGAAGCGGTTGCTTCCGGAAGTATCCCATCCGAAGCAGTCGATCCGATTGAAAACGACCGTGTGATAGTCGTCGCCGACGATTCCATCAGCGTGCGCAAATTCGTCGGACGCATGCTCGAAAAAGCCGGTTATCGAGTGAAACTCGCCTCAGATGGGCTCGAAGCGTCTGAAATCGTTGCGCAGGTCGGCTGCCATCTTCTTATAACCGACCTCGAAATGCCCCGCATGAATGGCTACGAACTGATGGCCCACTTGCGGCAGGATCCCGTTACCCGGCGCATTCCCGTTCTCGTTGTGACTTCCCGTGCTGGCGCGAAGCATCGCGACCGCGCATTGAAGGAAGGCGCTCTGGGCTTTCTTACCAAGCCCGTGCAAGAAGACCAGTTGGTTGCCGCCGTCGAAAATTTGATTGGCTCGGAGGCGCCGCAGGGGCGGCCGTTGATTGGCGTCCCGTCGCGGCAGGATTGAGATGAACGCGGCTATCGGTAAAAAAATTCGCGTCCTCGTGGTGGATGATTCCCCTTTCATGTGCAAGGTTCTGAAAGAAATCATCAACTCCGATCCGCAGCTCGAAGTCGTCGGACAAGGCCGCGACGGCCGCGATGGCGTCGCGCTGGCGGAATCGCTGCGTCCCGATGTGATCACCATGGACATCAATATGCCGCACATTGACGGCCTGCAAGCCACCGAGCTCATCATGTCCCAGCACCCGCGCCCCATCGTCATCGTCAGTTCTGAATCCCGCGAAGGCGCCGCGAGTACCCTGAAAGCCCTCGAATTGGGCGCCATCGACTTCGTGCCCAAGCCCTCGAATGGAATTGATTTGGACATGAAGACGGTCCGCGAGGAATTAACCCGCAAACTAAAATTGGCCGCCAAAGTCCGCGTGGTCCGCACGGCAACGCGCTCCAAGGTCACCATCGGGCAGGCGTCCGCACCTAATGTCGCGGAGTCCCTCAGCGGCCCACCCGCCATCTCCGCTCTATTGGGCGGAAAATTCCCCATGATTGTTATCGCCGCCTCTACCGGTGGTCCGGCGGCGGTCACGCGTGTGGTCGGCACTTTGCCGAAAGAGCTCCCCGCAGCGGTTTTTCTTGTGCTTCATATGCCCGCGACTTTCACGTCACAGTTCACTCTTCAACTCGCCGAAATCTCCGCACTTCCGGTGAAGGAGGCCGAACACAACGAGGTGCCTCAACCAGGGACAATTTATTTGTGTCCCGGCTCTCACCATTTGCGGCTATCCATCGGCGGCAAAATTTCGCTGGATCCCGGCCCGAGAATCGATGGGTATCGCCCCTGCGCGGATGTGGCCCTTGAATCTGTCGCCGCTTATGCCCGTGCGTTCGCCGTGGCCGTTGTTCTCACTGGGATGGGCAGCGACGCCGCCAAAGGCGTGAAAGCTGTGAAAGCTGTTGGCGGTCACGTGATTGCCCAGGACGAAGCCACGTCGGTCATTTTCGGTATGCCCGCCGAAGCTATACAGACGGGCGCGGTCGACGAAGTCCTCCCACTCGATAGCATTGGCGCCGCACTTGACAAGCGCATCGCAAAACTCTGCCGCTTGATTCCGGCGGGCGCTCGATGACGGCAACCCTCGAAGCGGGCAGAAAGCCGCGCCCATCGCGCCGGTCTGAAACCGTGATTTTGTTTTTCGTCGCCAAACAGATGTTCGCCATCGCGGCCGACTCTGTGCAGGAAATTCGCAGCACCGATAGCCTTTCCGGCGCCGCAAATGAAATGGGGCAATCAGTGGTGCTCAAGGTCCGCCACACCATTGAACGCAACCGCCGCACCTACTTTGTGGTGAACGCGGGAACGCACTTCAATCTGCCGGCCACGCGCCCTGCACTCGTGCTGATTCTGCGTGAATTGCGCGTCGCCGTGTTGGTCGATCGCATCGAGCGCATGGCGGAAATTCCCGCGATGTATGCGCTGCCTCAGGCCTTCAGCGGCCCTGAGCGCCGCTGGTATCGAGGCTTGGCTTATGTCGATGATGTCGTGATTCCTGTAATTCAGCCCGCGGGATTCCTCACACCTGAGGAGTTTCGGCAACTCGATCGCATCGAAAATGCCGCTGCTACCGAACCTCAGGTACAGGAGGCGACGCAGGCATGAGCGAGCCTCGCGACGCCGCATCCGGCGCATTCGTCTTGCTCCAGGTAGGTGAGAGCCGCGTGGCTCTGCCCGCCGGCGTTATTTCCGAACTGGCGCCTCCCGTGAGACTGCATGCCTTTCCCCATTCGTCTCGTTTCATCACCGGCGTGATTGTTCGCCGGGGCCGGATCGTTCCGGTATATGACGTGAATGCTTTGTTCGTCCGAAAGAACTCGTCGGCTCAGCGATTCTATCTAATCGCGCACCGCAGTCTGGGCAAGATATCAGAGTTGGGCGCAATCCCCGTTGATGGCGAATGCGAGCTAATTTCCGCGGAAATGCAGCCCCCCGCCGCGGAGCGCCCGGCCTACGTCGCCGGGACGATAGCGATCGGTGGGCAGTTGCTGGACGTGCTGGATCTTGAGGCCTTCATCGCTTCGAATTCCTCGGCAGAAGATAATTTGCTTCCCGCGCAGGTGCAATCGTGACCGCGTCGCCTTCCCTTCCGCGCATCCTTCTGATCGATAGCAACGTGTACTTCGCAAAAAGGCTGGGCGACGCCTTGAAGCAGCAAGGTTTTGAAGTAGTCCCGTGCGCCCAATCCGCTTACGCGCTCACCATGCTCGAATGGAACACACCGGCCGCGATCATTTGCGCCACGAACCTTCGCGAAATGAGCGCCTTTGAGATGGCGCCGATTCTCCGAGCCGATCCCAAGACCACTGGCATTCCCCTGATCGCGGTCGGCAGCGGCGGCGATCAAAATCTGTTTGAGGCTCTGCGCGCCGGATGCGACGACTATATGGATCGTCGCCGGCCGCCCGCTGAACTCGCCGCGCACATTCGGACTTTTCTCATCAGCCGTCAGGACGGTTTTCAGCCCACGCAGATGCTCTCCACTGCGGAGACGGCCCTCAGCGGCAGCCTTTCCCACCTCGATTTGCCGGGTGTGATTCAGATGCTTGGGCAATCCCATCAAACCGGCGCGTTGCACATCAACGCGGCTGAGGCCGATGGAATCGTTTTTTTCGAAGGCGGCGAAATCTTCCACGCGGAGTGTGGCGCGTACTTCGGAGACGAAGCCGTCACCCAACTCGTGAAAACCTGCCATGAGACATCCGTAGGAGTTTACAAATTTGTCTACGGCGCTACCGCCGCGCAGCGGACCGTGCTGCGGTCGGCCACCGATTTGCTCCTCGATGCCATGCGCATCTTCGACGAAGAGCAAAATGCGGCCGAGGAACACGCCGAGAAGGAATCATCATGAGCGAAACCGAGACACTCACGGCCGCCCGCGTTCCTACCGTCTACTTCATCGACGATAGCGCCACCATGCGCGAAGTAATCAAAATCGCCTTCCGCAAGGAGAATATTCACGTCATCACTTGCGCCGATGCCGCTGCCGCGCTGGCTCAATTTGGCGAGGCCGCACCGGATGCCGTTATCACCGACGTCATCATGCCCGATAAGGACGGCTACGAAGTTTGCGATTTCATCAAGCAGCACGACCGCTTCGGCCGAACGCCAGTGATTCTGATGTCCGGCGTGGTGAACAAGTCCGTCGCTGAAAAGGCGATGGCCGTCAAAGCCGATGAGCTGATCCGCAAGCCCTTTCAGCCCCAGGACTTGATCGTGCGCGTGAAAAGCTTGCTGAACCCAAAACCGGTCAGTGCGCGGTCTTCGGATGCTCCGGCCAGCGATAGCGCTCTGCGCCCGCCTGCGCAGGTTTTGAGCGGCCTTTTTTCCGCGCAACCGGCGGCTCGGGAACCCGTCGCCGCACCCGCTCCGGTGCGCCAGAGCCAGCCGCCCGCCACTGCGGTGCCGCGGCCCCCGGCTCCGGCTTCTAGCACGGCGCCTGAAATGCAAAAATTGCGAAGCGAAATCGTGCGTCTTGAACTCCTCGTTAAGAAATTGCAAGCGGAGCTTGAGGCCCAGCGTCAGTATTCCACCGCCCTCGAAGCTCATTTCAAGTCCCTTCAGGAGCGCACCTAGCTCTCTGAATTCCCCGCTCGAGAAAGTGTCGAGTAGAAAAAATTAAGTAACTTTTTTTGCAATGAGATGGACCATGTTCTACTCGGCACCACTGTCGAGCAGAGGGCGTTGGCAGAGTACTCCCTGCTCTTGTGAGAGCCCTCGATTGCGTCTGAACTGCGGTCGTTTGGACCATGCGTCCATAATTCTAGATAGGAGAGCAAGCGTCAAGGACCAGCACCTGTGGACTATCCTGGAAGCTCGGGGCTGGACGCTAGAAGCTTGAAAAAGCAGGGAAGACCCTACAACCGCAAAACAAACTGCTGCGACACACGTGTGCGAATTTAGTCGAGGGCGTGGGAGTGAAGGAAGTCGCGGGCTACGTCGCTGATGTCGCGGGTCTGACCTACTACCTCGTAATTCATTTTTCGCATTTCGTCGTCGGATATCTTTCCAGATAGTTCGGCGATGGCCGCGCGGGCTTCGGGATACCGGGCAAAGAAATCCTGGCGCGCGATGGGGACGGCTTCATAGGGGGGGAAATAATGTTTGTCGTCTTGTAGAACCACCAAATCACGCGCGGACAACAATCCGTCCGTGGAATTACCCGCGACGAGATCGACTTGCTTCGAGAGTAGCGCGCGGTAAAGCAGGCCCAAGTCCATAATTTGGGGCGGACTCGCAAACCGCAATCCATACACGCGCGCCAAGCCGGGGTATCCGTCGGGCCGCTCCATGAACTCGTATCCAAATCCAGCGCGCCACTGCGGAGTGTATTGAGCCGTTTGCGACAGGGTGGTGAGATGCAAGCGGCGCGCATCGTCACCGCGAATTACGATTGCAAAAGTATTGTTGAAGCCGAGCGACGGCATCACCTCAAATCCAAATCGCCGTTTGTACTCCGCTTTCACTTTAGCGAATACCGCTGAAGAGCCGCTTTCGATGGGATCGTGCAGGATGGCGGTGAGTGCGGTACCAGTGTATTCGACGTAAGTATCAATGCGCCCCGCGAGCAAGGCTTGCTGGCAGATGAAGCTACCCGCAAGATAAAAACGCCGCTCGACATGCAAATGCGTGCGGGCTTCGAGATGCTGGGCCAGAATCTCCCCGAGGAGCGCCTGCTCGGGGAAATTCTTCGATCCGACCACGATCGTATCTTTCGGCCGCATCGTGCAGCCCGAGAGCAGAACGATTATGGCGGCAATGAGCGGAACGGTGGCGCGCCGGAAGAATCCCGGAGGGAATATTTTCACTTGAACCTCATCGCGTGGGCCGCAAGCGGCGTTCCAAAACGCTCAGGAAGAAATCCGCTAGAAGGGCAAGCAAAGCTGCTGGAATCGCTCCGGCAAGAATCAACTGATTATTCACCATCGC
Organism: Candidatus Acidiferrales bacterium; assembly: GCA_036520875.1. Taxonomy (GTDB): domain Bacteria; phylum Acidobacteriota; class Terriglobia; order Acidiferrales; family UBA7541; genus Palsa-295. The sequence goes on along the minus strand of DATDIT010000026.1, from coordinate 15,750 downwards.
AAGGCCGCGAAAAATAAACTCACCGAGGCCGCCGGCTCCCACAGCCGCCGCTATAGTTGCAATGCCGATGGTAAGCACAGTCGCGACGCGAATGCCGGCGAGCATGGTGGAAACGGAGAGCGGGAGTTCCACGTGAAACAGAATTTGCCGGTCGGTCATCCCCATGCCTCGCGCCGCTTCTCGAACCGCTGGTTCAACACCTGCGATTCCGGTAGCGGTATTGCGAATGATCGGAAGCAGGGCGTAGAGCGTGAGCGCGGCGATCGTCAGGCGGTCGGCTCGCGCGCCGAGCCACGGAACCGTAAGGAAGAAGCCTAGCAGCGCCAGGCTGGGAATGGTTTCAGCAACGTTGGCGCTTCCCAGAATAGGCTTCGAGAGCCAGGGGCGGCGCGCCACTAAAATACCCAGCGGCACGCCGATGGCGATCGAGAGGAGCATGGTCGCGGCGACCAACCAGACGTGTTCGATAGTCGCTTGCAGGATTTCGCTCCCGTGCCGTGAGAAAAAGTCCATCAGGCTCATGGTTTCCTCTCAAATTCGGATAAAACGCGCAACTGGGCGGCGTAAGCGGCAGCCACGGGCTCGTTGGATCGCATGAATTCGTATGGTGAATACGTTCCCTTGAGCTCGCCGGCTTCGACCAGTCCGATGCGCGTGCCCAGCAGGAGAGCCTCATTCGTGTCATGCGTCACGATCACGATTGTTTTGCCGAGACGGCGTTGCAGCGCTTGAAATTCGCCGCGGATTTCGGCGCGGGTCAACGGATCGAGAGCGCCAAACGGCTCGTCCATCAGCAGAATCGGAGGATCGGCGGCTAGCGCGCGAGCGACGCCTACTCTCTGGCGCTGGCCGCCGGAAAGTTCGTGCGGATAGCGCGGAAGGAAAAGGTTTGGGTCAAGCCCAGTCAAAGATAATAATTCCGCGGCACGAGAACGAGCGCGCTCGCGAGGCCACCGCTCCAAGCGCGGAACGACGGAGATATTCTGCTCGACCGTGTAATGAGGAAATAGTCCCGTCTCCTGAATCACGTAACCGATGTGACGCCGGAGTTCGAAGGGGTTCCACTCGGTGGTCGGACGGTCTTCCACGCGCACTTCGCCCTCCGTGGGATCGAGCAAACGGTTGATGAGCTTCAGCGCGGTGGTTTTTCCTGCGCCGCTGCGGCCCAGGAGAACGAGGGTTTCGCCTCGGCGTACCGTCAAACTGATGCGACTGAGTAAGCACTGTCCATTTACGAGCCGGTACGCGGCATTGCGAAATTCAATGATCGCTTCTGGCTGAAGATTGGCTTCGGAATGAGCGCTCATACCGGCGATTTCTTTTTCAGGAATCTCTGGATGTCTTGCAAGACATTCGCGAGCATGGCCTCGGTGAGCTTTCCCGTAAACGTATTTTGTTGGCTGGGATGATAGGAGACGAATAGCCGCGGCAGATTTGGCCCGAGGTCGTAGCTCGCACCGTGCCGGAAAGTGAACTCAGTGGGGCGTTCGATGGCGCCCTGCTGTTTCAAAACAAGAAGATACGCACGCATAGCAATTCCGCCTAAAGCGAGCACGGCACGCGGCCGGATGAGCTTGAGTTCCCTCTCGAAATACGGCTTGCAATTCACGAGTTCCGATGGAAGTGGCTTGTTCGCGGGCGGCGCACACCGTAGCGTGGCCGAGATGTAGGCATTGTGAAGCTTCAGTCCGTCGTCGCGGCGGATAGAAGTCGGTTGGTTCGCGAAGCCCGCGCGGTACAGAGCTTTGTAGAGGAAATCTCCCGAGCGATCTCCCGTGAACATCCTGCCCGTGCGGTTGGCGCCGTGCGCAGCGGGAGCGAGTCCAAGGATTAGAAGAGTTGCGCTCGGATCGCCGAAGCCCGGCACCGGCTTGCCCCAATATCTCCACTCGCGGAACGCGGGACGCTTCACTCGAGCAACGGCTTGCCGGTATTTCACAAGCCTGGGGCAGAGGCGGCAGCGGACGATTTCCTCGTTCAATTGCGCAAGCGTCGCGGCCATGGGCACATCGAAAGCTACCACGAATCTTACAAACGTCCGAGCGTTACGCTGCCACCGGCAAATTGACAGCGCGCAGGTGCGCAGATAGCATGATTGGAGTAGCCTCGCATGCAAATGAGCAGGATGATGGACTCGCTCACGCAAAGTCAGTCCGGCTAAGCCCATGGAAATCAGTTCACGCGAAAAGACGATTCTGGATCGAATTGTCGAGGCTCGTCGAGGGTCTATCGCTCACCGGAAACGCTCGCTTCCGGAGGCGGCATTGAAGTTCGCGGTGGAGAAAGCCGAGGCGCCGCGCGATTTTTCCGGAGCGCTTTCGCGCGAGGCATACAACGTGATCGCGGAAATGAAGAAAGCATCGCCCTCGCGGGGTGTGCTACGCGAGCACTATGCGCCCGCCACGCTGGCGATGAACCTGGAATTAGCCGGAGCCGCAGCCTTATCCGTGCTGACGGAGGAGGAATTTTTCCGAGGCTCTCTTGGAGATTTGAAGGATGCCAAAAAGGCGACGCAAGTCCCCATTTTGAGGAAAGATTTCATCATCGATCCATGGCAGGTGTTGGAAGCGCGGGCTGCGGGGGCTGATGCGTTTCTCCTAATCGTGGCGATTCTGGACGACGGCATGCTGCGCGAGTTGCTCGAACTCGGACGTTCATTGAAAATGGAGCCGCTGGTGGAAGTGCATTCGCGCGAGGAAATAGCACGCGCCGTGGCAGCGGAAGCGCGAATCATCGGCGTGAACAATCGCGATTTGAGAGACTTCTCCGTCCGGCTCGAAACTTCGCTCGAGCTAGTCGAAGTTATTCCGGAAGATTGCATTGCGGTGAGCGAGTCGGGCTTGCGGACACACGAAGATTTGGCTCGCCTTCGGCGCGCAGGATTCGATGCGTTTCTGGTGGGCGAGCATCTGATGAAGGATGACGATCCCGCTGTGCCGCTGCGGGCGCTTCTGGAATCCGTCAGAGAGGGCGACGGGCGGGCAAGCCGCTAGCGATGGTGAAAGTGAAGATTTGCGGGATCACGAATTGGGCTGATGCCAAGCGGGCCATCGATGATGGCGCGGAGCTGCTGGGCTTCAACTTCTATGCGAGAAGCCCGCGTTATATCACGCCCGCGAAAGCGCGGCGGATTGTGCGGCGATTTCCGAAAGGTGTTACCTCCGTGGGGGTTTTTGTAAACGAGACGGAAGAGAAAATGTTGGAAATCGCCCGGGAAGTGGGGCTCGACCGTTTTCAATTGCATGGCGAGGAGCGGCCAGCTTTGGTGCTGCGACTTGCGCGCACGCTGCCGGTGATCAAAGCGGTGCGAGCCGGGAAATCGTTTCGCGCGGCGCAGCTTTCGCGATACAAGCAAGCCAGCGCGATCCTGCTTGATGGATTCGACAGCCGCCGGCGCGGCGGAACGGGACGGCCATTTGATTGGCGGCATGCGCGGCGGGCGAAATCATACGGACGGATTTTTTTGGCAGGCGGGCTAACGCCGGAAAATGTGCGCGAAGCGATTCGCATAGCCCAGCCGTACGCCGTCGACGTGTGCAGTGGCATTGAAAAGGCGCCGGGGAAGAAGGATCCGGCGCGCATGAGGGATCTGATACGCGCGGTGAAGGCGGCGAACCAGCAGAAGGCGGCGAGATGAGTTATGTGGCGCATGTTGTCCGCGAACGCGGCCGGTACGGGCCGTATGGGGGGCGCTACGTTCCGGAAACGCTGATGGCGCCGCTCGAAGAACTGGAGCGCGTTTTTAACGAAGCCCGCACCGACCGGATTTTTAAGGCTGAATTGGACGCGACGCTGCACAACTTCGCCGGGCGTCCCACGCCGCTGCAACTGGCCTCTCGGCTAACTGAGCATCTGGGAGGCGCGCGCATCTACTTGAAGCGCGAAGACCTGCTCCATACCGGCGCGCACAAGATCAACAACTGCATTGGCCAGGGCTTGCTCGCTGTGCGGATGGGCAAGAAGCGCGTGATCGCGGAGACCGGCGCTGGACAGCATGGAGTGGCGACAGCAACGGTGGCCGCACGGTTGGGGCTTTCCTGCACGGTTTACATGGGCACGGAGGACATGGAGCGCCAGCGATTGAACGTGATTCGCATGCGTTTGCTGGGCGCCGAAGTAATTGGCGTGGACTCGGGAAGCCGCACGCTGAAAGACGCAATCAATGAGGCGATGCGCGATTGGGTGACGAATGTGCGCACGTCGCATTACCTATTGGGCTCAGTGCTTGGCGCGCATCCGTATCCAGAGATGGTCCGCGATTTCCAAAAGATTATCGGAGAAGAAGCGCGCGATCAGATTCTGCGCGCCGAAAATCGGCTGCCGGAGTATTTGTTTGCGTGCGTGGGCGGCGGCTCGAATTCCATCGGGCTATTTCACGCATTCCTGGGCGATGCCAGCGTGAAGATGGTGGGCGTGGAAGCGGGTGGGCGCGGGAAATCGCTGGGGGATCACGCCGCGCGGCTGGCCGCAGCCGATGGATTTGGCGGCGCACGGCCCGGCGTTCTGCAGGGCACTTACACATACGTCCTGCAGACGGAGGACGGGCAGATCGCGACGACCCACTCGATTTCGGCAGGGCTGGATTACGCAGCGGTTGGCCCCGAGCACGCATGGCTTGCAGATCAAGGCCGCGCCGAGTACACAGCAGTATCGGACGATGATGCTATCGAAGCCGCGAGAACGCTGGCGCGCATCGAGGGGATTATTCCCGCGCTCGAATCGGCGCATGCCGTTGCCGAGCTGATCCGGCGCGCTCCGAAAATGAAGAAAGACCAAATCGTGATATTGAACGTTTCGGGACGCGGCGACAAAGACATGGAAACTCTCTCGCGCTATGTCTGAGCCGGCCATTCCTGAAACTTCCGTCGCAACTCGCGCCGAACGGTCCGCACGAAGAATTCCGCGCCGCTTCGGAACGCTGGCCGAGGCTGGCGAGATGGGCCTGGTCGCGTATATCACTGCGGGCGATCCTTCGCTTGCGGCCAGTGAAAAAATCGTTTTGGCATCGGCTGAGGCTGGCGCGGACGTAATCGAACTGGGCGTGCCGTTCAGCGACCCGGTGGCCGACGGTCCGACGATTCAGCGCGCAAGCGAGCGGGCGCTGCGCAGCGGAACGAGTCTTGCGGGCGTGATCGATCTAGTGAGGCGGCTGCGATTGCAAACGGACGTGCCGCTGATGCTCTTCAGCTACTTCAATCCAATTCTGCAAATGGGTGTGGAAAAATTTGCTGATGGCGCCGCAAAAGCGGGCGCCGACGGCGTTTTGGCAACGGATCTAACTCCGGAAGAGGCCGGCGAATATCGCGCGGCGATGCAAGCGCGCGGGCTGGACACGATTTTCCTGGCGGCGCCGACTTCGACGGACGAGCGGCTCGCAAAAATTACGGCATGCTCCAGCGGTTTCCTGTACCTGATTTCGCGCACGGGAGTGACCGGAGCGCGAGAAACGTTTCCAGAGGATCTTCCGTCACTGGCGCGGCGCGCGCGGCGATTTACGAAACTGCCGCTGGCGGTCGGTTTCGGGATTTCTCAGCCGGCGCATGTGACTGTGCTGGGAGGCATCGCCGATGCCGCCGTCGTGGGATCGGCGCTCGTGGCTGAAATCGAAAAGGCCGAGAGCGCGGATGCGGCCGCATCCGGCGTCGCTGCGTTGGTGCGCGGGCTGAAAACCGCGGCGCGCCAGGGGATCAGCAGGCGGAGCGTATGAACGAAAAACCGACATCGGTCGGGGCCTGAGGCAGAGGGAACGTCCGACGAGGCTGCGCGTTTGTAGTAAAGTGGTTGTTCTTTTGGGCCAATTCGAGGGTTCTCGTGGCGCATGGATAAGCGGGTGGCAAATGCGGACGCCGTGATCGGGCGCGTCAGGGACGGCGCGACGATCTTGATGGGGGCATTCGGACTTTGCGGCGTGCCGGAAAATCTGATCAGCGCGCTGCTGCGCCAAGGTACAAAAAACCTGACGGTCGTCTCGAACAATCCCGGGACGGATGGCTTCGGCGTCGGCCTGCTGATCGAGAACAGGCAAGTGAAGAAGATGATCGCCAGCTATGTGGGCAGCAACAAATTTTTCGAAAAGCTCGTGCTGAGCGGAGAGATCGAGATGGAGCTGAATCCGCAAGGCACATTGGCTGAGCGCATGCGCGCCGCGGGAGCGGGCATACCGGCGTTTTTCACTCCCACGGGCTACGGCACGATGGTTGCGGAGGGCAAGGAAGTCCGCGAATTCAAGGGACGGCCGCATGTTTTGGAACCTTCGCTGCGCGGCGATTTCGCCTTCATCAAGGCGTGGAAAGGCGACCGCTGGGGGAATCTCGTCTATCGGAAGACGGCGCGTAATTTTCACGCGGTGATGGCCACGGCGGCGGATTACGTGATCGCCGAGGTGGAGGAAATGGTTGATTTGGGCGGGCTCGATCCGGACGGCGTTCATACGCCGGGAATTTTCGTTGACGCGATTTTCCAGGGCACGAATTACGTGAAGCCAATGGAGCCGGGGCCCAAGCGGAAGCGGGACGAGGGATAGCGCCCGAAATGGATAAGCGCGAACTGATTGCCCGTCGCGTGGCGCAAGAAATGCGCGACGGATATTACGTGAATCTGGGTATCGGAATACCGACGCTTGTGCCTAATTATCTGCCGCGCGGGATTGAAGTGATCATGCAATCGGAAAACGGCATGCTGGGCATCGGGCCGTATCCTTACGAAGGCGAGGAAGATCCGGACTTGGTCAACGCGGGCAAGGAGCCGGTAACCGAAATTCCCGGCTGCTGCTATTTCTCAAGCGCGGATTCTTTCGCCATGATCCGGGGCGGGCACATGGACGTATGCGTTCTCGGGGCGCTGCAGGTGGATGAAAAAGGGAATCTCGCCAATTGGGCCGTTCCCGGAAAGATGCTGAAAGGAATGGGCGGCGCGATGGATCTGGTGGCGGGCACCAAACGCGTGATCGTCGCGATGGAGCACGCGGCGAAGGACGGCGCGCCGAAAATCGTGAAGAAATGCGCGCTGCCGCTGACAGGTCTTGAAGTGGTGGACCTGATCGTCACGGACCTGGCGGTGATTGAAGTAACGCCGAAGGGTCTGCTTTTGCGAGAAGTCGCGCCTGGCATCACGCCCGAGGCGGTGCAGAAGATTACTGAACCGGCGCTCTTGCGCGCGCCCGACTTGAAGACCATCTCGATTTGATCATGATGGAACCGCACTCCATTGTCGTTGTGAGCCTGCACACTCCCAAGGAGAGGCTTTGGGGCGAACTGCTCGACGTGTCGAATGCCGGAGTCACGCTGCGCGGCATTGATTTGGGGTCGTTCGACGATTTTGTGAGCCAGGTCCTGCATCCGGAAGGCGACCGCATCGGGCTGCCCACGCTATTTTTCCCGATGCTGCGGATCGAGCGAATTGCGCTCGATGAGCCTCGTGGCTCCGTCCCTTCCCTCGCGGAGATGTTCGAAAAAAAGGTCGGCCGCTCGCTGGCCGAGTATCTCGCTCAGTTCGCTTGATCGAATCCACGCATTTAGCTTTGGGCTCAGCGCCGGGAAATTCATGCGCAGACAGATCCTGACCGTCCCAAACCAACTTACATTTCTACGGCTCGCGTTTCTCCCCTTTTTCATCATTGCGATCAAATACGATCGCTATGCCGCGGCCCTCGGAATCCTGGTTCTGGCTGGCTTTACCGACGGCCTCGACGGTCTGCTGGCGCGGGGGCTGAACCAGAGAACGCCGCTGGGCGCGTATCTCGATCCCATCGCGGACAAACTGCTCCTTTCTTCCTCTTATCTGGTTTTGGCGCTCAAGGGCAAAATTGCCTGGTGGCTGGCGATCATGGTTCTCGGGCGCGACGTTCTCCTTTTGATGGCGTGTGCGGTGATTCTTCTTACCGCTGGCTACCGGCCGTTTCCGCCCAGCATTTGGGGGAAGGCGACCACGTTTTTTGAAATTTTTCTTATTGTACTGGTCCTGGTGCTAGCAGTGTGGGCGAACGAAGACCTATGGATCGTGCGAGAATTCAGCGGCTATATCGTCGGCGCGTTAGTGATTTTCTCCGGATTGCACTACAGCTTCGTGGTTTCGCGCGAACTGCACACGGGACAATAGGCCGAACCGGCTGGGGCAGGCGCGCTGGCTCGCACGTTGGCCAGAATCATCAGGCCAATGCTGGCTGCGACAACTAGCGCTGCACCCCAGCCCAGTGCGTACGCCCGCTTCTGTTCCTCGGGAGATGCTGGCGCCCGGTCCGCCATGATTTTGCCCAGCAAAAAGCCGCTGATCAGACCGCCCGCGTGAGCGAAGTTATCGATTCCAGGAAATAATAGTCCCCAAACGGCGATGTAAATGAGCCATCTGATCATCTGATTTCGAAGCATCTGCATTCCCGCGGTCTTGCGGCTCATGGTTACCGCCAGAAGCACACCTATGAGTCCCAGTAGCGCGCCTGATCCGCCAACGCTCATGTGGCCAGTGGAGCTGCTCACCACATATCCTCCGATACCAGTGACGATGTAAATGAAGAAGTAGCGCGCCGATCCGTACAGCTCTTCGATTTGCGGGCCAATATCCATCAATACCCACATATTGAAGAAAATGTGCAGGATACTGCCGTGAAGAAAAATGGCCATAACAAACCGCCACGGTTGCGCAAGGTTGTAAGGGAGGGGTAGCGAGGCACCGAATCGTTCGAGCACACCGCCACTGATGGCACCAAAGTTGAAAAGGCCGGAGAGCCCGCCCCCGCCCCGCGACACGAAGCCGGTTGAGCGAAGCGTGTCCAGCAAACTTAAAACAAAGAACAGGCAGGTCAATCCCAGGATTCCGTAGGTCGCAGGAGATTGGGCCGGCAGCAAGCCGCCCAGCGAGCGGCTAGCCGCCGCGAGAGAGAATCTCAGATTCGCGCCGCATTGATGGCAGTGCGTCGCTCCCACGCCGACGAGCGCCCGGCAAGCCGGACAGATCTGGGGGCGGCCCTGTCTGCCGCGTCCAAAAATTCCGCTCATCCTTTTGAAGTCCGATCGAGCCACCGGTGAAGAGGAACGAACAATATCAATGGCTTTCCTTGCGAGAATCCGAGCGCGTTCCTATAATACCGAAATTGCGCACAAACAAGGAATCAGATCGCCGCGTGAAGTTATTCTCTACGCCGGTGGACTTGGCCCGTAACCAGACGAGAATTTGTATTGGCTGTCGAAATATCCTCTCCTGGCGAGTCGCGCTTGTGGGGCTTTCGGCGATGCTAGCGGCGGGTTGCGCGCATCGGACCTACACAGCGCGTGCCCCGGCTCAACCACCTTCCGGACAACCTTCCTCCGTCCCCGGCGCGCCTGCTTCTGTCGAGAGGCAGCCTGCAATCCCGGGAGAATACGTCGAGGAGGGAGTGGCCTCGTGGTACGGAGTCCCGTTTGACGGCCATCGCACTTCGGATGGCGAAATTTATCACATGCATCAGTTGACGGCTGCACACCGAACCTTGCCGTTTGGCTCGATCGTGCGGGTCACAAACTTGGATAATGGAAAGCAGACGGAAGTCCGCATCAACGATCGCGGTCCCTTTGTAGCGGATCGAGTGATTGACCTGTCGCTTTCAGCCGCGCAGGCGATTGGGATGGTCGGGCCTGGTACAGCTAAAGTCCGCTTGGAGATTGTTGAGGGGCCACCAAACGCTCAGCCTGCCTTTTTTGGCGTTCAAGTGGGGGCGTTTGAGACGCAAAGTAGCGCTGAGCGGCTGCGCAGGCAACTTGAGGCGCGGTACACTCCGGTCATCGTCGTCGCCTATGATTCGCCAAAGGGCAAGTTCTATCGTGTTCGGGTGGGAAGCTTCCGTACCCAGGATGCTGCGCGCCAATTTGCCGGCCAATTGCGCTCCTCGGACCGCTTCACCACCTTCGTCGTGCGTTTGGACGATTGATGAGTTATGAGAATCTCGCCCTTTCTCCAGCGATATGCGCCGCCTTCCGTGATTCGCAATTTCATTGTGAACGCAATCGTTGGCCTGCCCCTGTTCTGCGGCATTCTCTTCAGCGGGATCCTTGCCTCGCAAAGCCAACCGAGCATTTCCAACACCTGGATGGTTACCATCGTGCTGCCGCCGGAACTCATGGCCGGCCATCCAGCGACTCTCGGTGTTCTGGGCGTGGACGGAAGACTGGCGCCCGGAGTAAAAGTGGATCTCGGCAACGGCCTGAACGTGACAACCGATCGCACCGGCCGCGCTCTTTTTACCGTGCCGTCGTCCGGTGATTATCTATTGGCGAAGGCTTCCGGCGCTTCAGCGGCGGCGCTGATCGATCCTGCAACCGGCGCCAGCGAACCCAAAACTGTTTCCCTGCCGCCAGTGGTTTCCGTGCGCGATCGCTTTTGGATTTGCGGGGCGGGATTGAATAGCGAGGCCGATGCAAATAGCGTGCGCATCAACGGCGAAGCTGCGGTGGTACTCGCGGCGTCCCCGGTTTGTGTGGTCGTGCTGGCGGAGCCAAACTCCCCAACGGGCCCGGCCTCCATTTTAGTACAGGCGCCCGGCGTACGCTGGGGTGCCGCAACCACGCTCGTATCTCTCCAATTCGTAGCACCGAGTCCGGCGCTTCAACCTGGACAAAAAGGAAAGCTTGCCATTCGTGTGGATGGATCGAGTCAAAAGCTCAACGTTGCCGTGGAAGACGGGAATCCGGGTGTCCTTCGTTTCGAGCAAAGGCAGGCGCAGAGGCTCACCACCTCTGGAGGCACGGTGAATGTAGCCGAAATAAACGTACGTGCGATCACCTCGGGCAATTACTCATTAGGCGCGCGGCTCGTGCCTGCGCCGAACGTCCCAGCTGCTGAGAGATTTCTGATGGCGGCCGAGTCCTTAGCGCCGGAGGATTCGCGCCGAAGAATATCCGGGCTGGCGTCTCGTTTGGCACGAAATCCCCGCGCTGCCGAAAGGTTCGAGCCTGATCTCGATCAAATTGCCACGCGAACGATGGCGGGGGATTTGCGCACGCTGCTGGACGCGGCGCGAGACGCTCTCTAAGGGGCTAACTCTCGGATGTGACCGCTGCCTCAGTCTTCTTCGGTCGGAACGGTTTCGAGCGCCCGCGGCAGTCCTTCGGTCAAAACCCCCTGAGACATTTGCTCGAGTGAGTTTCGCACACGATTCAACTTGCTGTCGGCCTCCTCGTAGTTCTGCTGAACGTGGCGAAGATGCGTGCCGAGTTTCTCATGGATGCCGGCAAATATGTCCATCTGTTGTCTGAGGCCTGCCAGCGATGCAAGGAGATGCCGCGCGTTTTCTTCCAACTTCTGGCCCTGCAGGCTCATCGCAACAGCGCCTAAGAAGGCGCAGAAAGCATTCGGCGACACTGGAAACACGCGTTTGCCGCGACAGTATTCTTCCAGTCGCCCATATTTCGCATCCTCGGCCATTACCAGTTCGTAATACACGCCCTCGGATGGTACAAACATCAGCGCGTAATCGAGTGTGTGTTCCTGCGGAAGAATGTACTTTTCGGCGATAGAATCGGCGTGTTTGCGAACGGCAACCGAAAAATCGCGGCGCGCCTCATCCCCCGTTTCCACCAATCGCCGGTACGCCTCGATCGGAAATTTTGAATCAATGCACAGCATGCGTTCGCCGCTGCGAACGATTGCATCCACGATTGAGCCCGTCGATGCGAAACGATGCTGCATCGCATACGCACTCTGCGGCAGGGCGTCCGCCAGCAGCGTTTCCAGCATGGTTTCGCCGAGCGCCCCCCGAGTTTTCACTCCACTCAGAATTCCTTGGAGCATGGAGGTGGTCTTCGAGAGGTCCTGGCTGGTCTGGTGCATCTCGCCGATTTGCCGGCTCATACGCTCGATTGCTTCTGTAGATGACTCAAGACGTGCCGAGACGTCTCGCTGTGCATCGGCTGCGAGTCGGCCCGTGGATGCGACTCCCGTTTGCACTTCTTGGCGGACTTGCCCGAGTTGCTGGGTGATTGTTTGAACGAGGAGGCTCATCTGCGCCGACATATTCTGGCCCTGAGTCGCAATCGAGTTCTGCATCTCCTGGCGTACCGAGGATAGCTGCATCTCCGAGCGCCGGCTCGCAGACCAAAGCAAAGCGGCAATAACGGTGGCAACCAGTAAACCGGCCAAAAGCCAAACGATAAACGTCATGCGCAACGCCTCAAAGAATTATGCATTAGCGGATCGGATCAAACCACTCTAGCGCGAACTTGGCCTGAGGAGAAGCGGGGTTGATTCTTATTTTGGCGTTTCCGAATTCGCCTCGGAGATGGATTGCAGGCTGAAAGAGCAACGAGTTTCGCTATACTGTGCGTCCGAGGCGCGGTACCCAAGAGGTAAGGGAGAGGTCTGCAAAACCTTTACGCGTGGGTTCGATTCCCACCCGCGCCTCCACTAAAATCATCACGAAGCTGCCGCACGTCACCGATCTCTGGCTCGCTCGCAAACTGAAACCGGTACTTTTCAGAAGCCAAACTAAGAACGCCCATCCGCTTCCGCCGAGTTTTTCTGGAGGACACGTCAGCGATCCGAAAAAGTTCGGCAATAGACAGGAGAGTATGTCTGCCGCCCGATTCAAAACGGGACCGATTACCAATCGGACAGGGCGCCCCGTTCCGATTTGGATTTTTCGCCACGTCCGGACGCGATAAGTCTCTCATTCTCAGGGTGCGTTCAATGGGTAGCCGTGTGCATTGCATCGAGAGTGGCCCGCTAGGGGGCCCGCTTTGTGATGCTACAACTGAAAATCATCGCAGCCGTATTCACATTTTTCTGCCTTTCGTCCTTCTCGGCCGGCCGACAGCACTTCGATGACCTGTCTGCCTCGGCATCGTCTTCGACCAAGCCGCTAGTACAAGATTTCAGCCATGCAGTGGTACCACTTACCGCGCTCAAGGTGCGGGGCCCCATGCTGGAAGCCGATTTCGGAACTGGGTTTTGCCTGGACGCCGATTGCCAGTTCATCGGGACGAACTATCACGTGGCTGCGGTGGAGCGGCATCTCCACGTAAGAGGGGCAAGCATAGTAGAGCGATACCTCGCAACGGGGCCGAAGGACGACGGCGCATCCCTGAATCACTTTGCGTCTGCCGGAGTCCCGCCCCTTCGATATACCCTGAGCCGCGACCTTGCCATCCTCCAGCTCTCTAAGCCGCTCCAACACCACCATGGTCTACAGTTCAGCAGCGACGACCTTCGCGTCGGGGAGGAAGTGGACATCTACGCCTACCCGAAGGGAATCATCGACCCAATCCGAAGTCTCCAAGCGTTTCACGCGAGGTTCAGGGGTATATCGACGAAGGAGCTCATGGTCTTTGACTATGTGCCGAACCGTGGCGAGCTGATCCGTCCGGGCGCGAGTGGTGGAGTGGTTGTCGACAGCGCGACTGGGCGCGTCGTAGGCATCCTTTGCGGGATAGACTCCAACGGACAGCCAGTCGCGTCGGCGGTGCCCGTCGAATCGTTGGAAGAATTTGTGCAGAGGATCAACCCATTTCTAGCGAACGCTCTTTTTCCTCTCCGCGAAGATGCTTCACCGGAACGACCCGACTTCTACCCAAGATACGAACCGGAACGGGTGGGCAACCTCCAGCGTCGCATTAACGAATTAGACGACGTGAGCCTCCTTCGCGACCGCGCGCAGGCCCTCGCCGAGGGAATGCGCGACTTCATCGCTGTGCAGACATACACATGGGGATCCGGGCTTGGCCACGTTGCGGCCGCGGACTCTTACGAGGTTCAGGTCCGGGACGGGTCGCAAATGTACCGGGAGTATCCGGATGGCAAGAAGTGGTCATTGATGCCAGCCATTCCGGGAGGGCCGATCGCCGGGGTTACGCCGACTGACTCCTGGTCCACACTTCCGTTGTATGTCGGGACGAAGATCGGCGTGAACATCCGGGAGGCCCCGGATTCGGACCTCGACGGCCGTCGTATCAGAGTCTTTCAATACACTGGAAGCGCCGAAGATGAGCCTTGCCGGACCAGGACCGTCCTCGACTTCGGGCTTTTCTCGTTTCACAAGGATTTCACCTCGTCTCCCCACGGCGAGGTCTGGACCGACGAGCAGGAAAACATTGTGCGAATGTCGTTGCACTGCGAAAAAAGCGGCTGGGGGTGGGGACCGGGCGAGACGGTTGTGACTTACGGGTGGCTCACTAAACCCGGCGAGGGTCCCCGGCTCGTTCCCGTGACCATTCTGTATAAGTCCTCGAAGAAAAAGGTGTACTGGTGTCGCGGACAGTTTGTGAACTACCGGGAATTTATCAGCCGACCGCGCCTTCTGCCAGGGACGATCCCTGTCAAAGAATCGAGGCCCTGACCAGGGCACGCAACCTTAGACGATAGCCTCGCTCGAAGCCCAACTGCGAATCATGCGGTTTGCGCTTTTATATGTCCTACGCGATTGGAGATAGTTAGTCCGCGGCCGTCGTTGTTTGAACAGTGCTTTGCGCGGCGCGTGCCATCATTTGGCGCATTGCTTCAGTGGTGCCGGGAGCGTTTTTTTCGCGCCAGGCTTCCAGTCGTTTAACATGCTCCTCGAGAGCACGGAGCTGATGGGGGTTCTTGGAACGTGCCCGCATCCCTCCGATGACCGGCCTCAGACGCTCCCAGACGACCCATTGCTCTCCAGAATTCTCGAAAAAGAATTCCTCGTCAATCAGTCCTCGGTTGACGATGCTCGCCACCATCTGCCAATAGCTTATGACCATGCGCATCGAGGCGTTCTCTTTGCTGCTAGGCGGAAGGTGCTGCTGCATCTCTTCAATAGATGTGGGATGAAAATTGGCCATGTACCAGTCGCGGGCCTCGCGCAGCCTTGGTTCGCGACGCATCTCATACAACCGCAGCATTAAATTCACTTGCTCGTGTGTTACTTCTGCCATCTAGGCCTCCTTGGGATAGCTACTGTTGAACTGCCTGCGGCACTTCAGTGTTCAACTGCACTTGGTGCGTGTGACGCAGCGGGATGCTTGATTCCTCGAAGGCCAATTTGATTCGCCTACGAAGTTCTCGTGCCACGTCGTCTTTTCGGTTGAGTGCCGTACGGACTTGAAGCCGCAATACTGTTCCATCCAGCGACAACGATTCTACGCCCAGCACCCGCGGACCGTCCACCACGGCCGCGGACCAGTCCGCGCTTTCGCGGAAGGCGCTCGCCATTTTTTCCAGTGTTGCCAGGGCGCGCCCCACCATTTCGTCCGAGGGGACGGTCACGTCCACGAACACTTGTGACCAATCGCGGCTCATGTTCGCCACCTGTCCCACAAGCGAGTTCGGTATGGTCACGATCGCGCCGCTAGAGTTGCGCAACACAGTCCGGCGCAAAGTTAAATATTCCACGCGCCCGATTTCACCGTTCAGCTGGATGATATCCCCGACAACGTATTGATCTTCGAAGACGACGAAGAAACCATTGATCATGTCCTTCACTAGACTCTGCGCGCCGAAACCGAACGCCAGGCTGCCGACTGCAGCAGCGGCTGCGAATGGCGTCACGTCGAACCCCAATTCCGGAAGAATCATGAGCGCGGCGACGGCTGCAATTACAATTGCGCCGATGCTGTGCAGCACGCCTGCCATCGTTCGCGTCTGCTGCTCGCGGATCAGCGCCACACGGCTGGGTCCTTTTGAAAGCTTTACCAGGCGAGAAGTCAGAGCCTTTAGAACGCGAGCCAAAACGATCGCGATTACCACGATGGCCAGAATGCGCGCGCCGCGCGCGCCGGCCAGCTCCAGCCAGTGGGTGCTAAAAGATCCAGTCATCGGATG
>DATDIT010000025.1:0-11687 GCA_036520875.1 Candidatus Acidiferrales bacterium | reverse complement strand
TTACTGAAGGACCTGGGTGGACGGCAATGCCGCGCAAGCCCCAGCTGCCGTTCCCATAACAGCACCGGTAACGTCGAAGTGAATCACGCCGGTCTGGTCCGAGCAAAATGAGCGCTGTCCAGTGGTGCCGACAGTGAGGGGATTGGTGCTCACTTCAAATCCCGTGAAAGGACTGACCGTTGTGCCGGCGCCGCCATTTGGTAGTGCCTTAAAGGTGTATCCGCTCTTGGTTCCGAGCGTTAACACTGGGTCGATAAGGCAGGCATTCGCCGCAGCCGCGACGCACGAAGCGGGTCCGCCCAGGGCAGCAATCGTCGGCGCAAAGCCCGTACCATACGTCGTGGAATACTGAACCTCCGTGGTAACGATCGTACGCGTCGAGCCAACTGCCGAGGACTCGTTCGCGGCCATTCTCGCGCGAAGCAGGTTCGGAATTGCGATGGCCGCGATGATCAGGATGATCGCGACGACGATCAGCAATTCGATAAGCGAAAAACCCTTCTGTCTCTTTGTCATTCTTTTCTCCTAGGAGCATTGCTCCAGAATTTCCAATCGGTTTCTGTACGCCCTGGCGGGGTACGCGGAGATGTATTGCAAGAGGGAGGCCACTGCGACGACGGGCTAGTGTACCTTTTTGGTGCACCTTATGGTTTATGTACTATATGGTATATAAAGGAATTTGTTCGCACGGTGGTTCACATTGAAACTGCAAGCAAAATATCGCGATCGGGAAAATCGACAAATTGTGACGAAGGAGAGTGACATCTAGCGCGGCGGACAAGCTGCCGATCCATGTCAAGTCAAGCTTTCGCGCTGTCCATTGCAGGGCGTCTAATTGGCAGGGAGAGAGACTTTGGTGGCGTGAAGGCGCGCCGATCGCACGGAAAGACTCTCGACGTAATTGGTGGGATCAACGGCTCGATCGAGATTTGCCTGTCGAATGATGGTGAGCACCACGGTAGTGGTGGCAAGCAGCCACGGCAAGAGGGGTGAGGTCCAAAAGAACTTTGGCTCGTATCGAAGCATGACCAGCCAGGCAAGGGTGCATAGAAGCCCGAAAAGAAACCCTGCCGCGCGCCGGCCATCTTTCCACGGAAGGGGATAAGCGGCGATTGCCTGAATCGAAAGGGCGAAAGGAAATGCGACGATCAGATCCACAAACCAATGTTCCCCTGTTCCCAATGTGGCAAATATCGTGAATACTAGGAAAATTAGGACGATTAGACGCTCGAACCACGTGAGTCCCCGCGAATACCACCAGGCTAGCAGAACCCAGGCCATGTGCAGGGAGGGGATGGCATTGCGCGGGCCGGCTACAACCATCGATTCCAAATGAAGCCTCGGTGCAGCGTCCATCGGAAAGGGATGGAGCGGGAAACCGTGCTGGAACAGAGCCTGCGGGCCGCAGGCGGGAAACAAATTATAAAACAGAATTCCCAGAGGGCCGGTAATCAGGAAAGCCAGCATGGCTGGAAAGGCCTTCCGTTTGAAGCGAACCAGGAGCCCGGCGTAGACCAGCGAAATGGGGATCGCTAGCCCAACGTAAACAAGCAAGCTCGCGTTATGAAGCCAGGGGTGCGACTGATAGATTCTGCCCGCGATAAACACGATCGGAACACGCAGGCTGTAGTCGAAAGAGAGCAGATAAAGGTCCAATGTTTTGGGATGCACCGCAGAAGTCCATTCGAGCATTGTCGAAGCAAAATAGTCGGAAATAATGAATAGGGCCGCGGGCACCCATGCACAGAGTAATGCCTTGGACGCGCCCGGTTCTCTGGCCCAGACCGTATGGACCGCCATCACCAGGAAACTGCTCAATCCAGCAAAGGAAAGCCAGGCCATCAACTTCGGCGCGTAGTGCAGCAAGCGGAAATCAACGCTGCCTAGAGCAAAAGTGATGGCTATTACGAGCAGAACGTCCGGCCATTTGGAGTGGATCCTCAGGTGGATAATCAGCACGCTCGCGAGCGCAAAGGCAAAGAATGCGTCCACCAGCGCTTGGCTGTAAAAGCTCGCGCTGAAGGCGAGCACGGCGCAGGCTAAAATAAGCAACAGCGTCAGGATGATGCGAACTGCGCGCGAGGCGGCAACCGTCTTGATGCTTGCACGCTTCTTTCCCATGGGGGCCTTTCGGAAGGGGCTTCAATCATGCACCGGCTGGTGGGAGATTGCGGACTTAAACTCGCAGCGATTGTCCAAAGAAGAATTTATCTACGCAGGCGTGATACTCCAAATCCTGCGCGAGCTAGACGCCATACTTTTTCGCGTAATGCCGGAAAGAGCGGTAGGACATTTTCAGGATGTTTGCCGCTTGCGTTCGCACGCCGCCAGATCGCTCGAGCGCAGCCAGCAAGTAGGACCGCTCGATTTTCTGGATGTGCTCTTCGAGGTTAAGGCCGTCCTCCGGCAGAGCCGGACCGCCGTTACCATTGTGGCCCGCTCCCGGAATCGATTCCTGATGATGATTGCGGATTTTATCAGGCAGGGCATCAGAGGAAACCCGGCGGCCTGCTTCCAGGGCGACGGCGCGTTCGATGGTATTTTCCAGTTCGCGGACATTTCCGGGCCAGTCATATACTTCAAGGCGGCGCATGGCCTCCGGCTCGATGCCTTCAATGCTCTTGGACATGGACTTCGCGAAACGCCCCAAAAACTCTCGCGCAAGCAGGGGAATATCATCGCGACGTTCGCGGAGCGGC
The DNA here is from genome assembly GCA_036520875.1 of Candidatus Acidiferrales bacterium. Classification (GTDB taxonomy): domain Bacteria; phylum Acidobacteriota; class Terriglobia; order Acidiferrales; family UBA7541; genus Palsa-295. The sequence continues at coordinate 8,988 of DATDIT010000025.1, read as the reverse complement.
GGAAGGTGAATGGGAATCACGCTGAGACGATAATACAAGTCCTCGCGAAAGCGTCCCTCGGCAATTTCCTTCTCAAAGTCTTTATTCGTGGCGGCAATCACACGGACATCCACGTCGGTTTCGTCGGTGCTGCCGATGGGCCTTACCTTTCCCTCTTGCAGCACGCGATAGAGTTTCACCTGCATGGTGACACTCATATTGCCGATCTCGTCCATAAAAAGCGTGCCGGTATGAGCGGCATGAAAAAGACCGCGGCGGTTGTCGTTCGCGCCGGTGAACGCGCCCTTGACATAACCGAATAGCTCGGATTCCAGCAGGGTTTCCGGGAAGGCGCCGCAGTTGATCGTGATGAACGGGCTTTTGGCGCGTGCGCTGTTCTCGTGGATGGCGCGTGCGACGAGCTCCTTTCCCGTTCCACTTTCGCCGGTGATCAGAACACGGCTCGACTGTGGCGCAATGTTCTGAATCAACTCGAAAATCGAGCGCATTTTAGGGCTGGTGCCGATCATATGATCCAGTCCAGTGAGGCGCCTGAGTTCGCGGCGCAAATAGCCGGCTTCCTTCCGGAGTGCCAGGCTCTCAGCAACATGCTGAACGGCGGGCCGCAACTCATCCAGCAGCCGGTCGCCCTTTATCACGTAACGGTCGGCTCCGAAATTCACAGCATCGATGGCGGTGCCTATGGTGGGAACTCCGGTGATCAAAATGAAGACGGTCGAGGGAGAAACCTCTTTGCAATAGCGCAGAAGTTCGACGCCATCCATATCAGGCATGCAAATGTCGGAGACGACAATGTCGAACATCCGAGACGCCAATTGGCGCTTCGCCGCCTCGCCACTGGCCGCGACTTCGACTTTGTGGCCTTCTTTTCGGAAGCTAATTTCGAGCAGCTCGCGGATGGATGGTTCGTCATCGACGATCAGTAGATGAGCCATGTCGATGTTTACCGTTTTCCCGCTGCTTGGAGGCCGGCGCCGCGCATGAGTGGTACCTGCGTTACGGCGCTCGCAGCGGAAGGCAGGTCCACGATGAATTCCGCTCCGCTTCCGAGTCCTGTTTCGACGTGAATACGTCCTCGATGCGCCTGCAAAATCTGATAAACAATGGCGAGCCCCAGGCCTGTTCCGCCGGGAAACGCCGACTGAAACGGCTCAAAGATCCGGGCGGACGCGCCAGGCTCCATTCCTCTTCCCGTATCGCGGATCGAGATCCGGACGGAATTCTGAACGGCTTCCGCGTGAATCGAAAGCACGCCGCCCTCCGGCATCGCTCGCAGCGCGTTGTTGCAAAGATTCCAAAAAACCTGCTTCATAGCATCGCGATCGGCGCGGGCTCGGAGCGGACGCTGGGAGAATTGGCGTTCGATTCGAATCTTTCCTGATGCAACCGTGTTGCGTTCGATGACGACGAGAGTCTCTTCGACGAGGCTCGAGATGTCCAAGTCCGTGAAGGCGTAAGATTTTTCGCGGGAATAATCCAAGAATTCAGTAATGATTTGGTTCAAGCGCTGCGATTCGCGGCTTACGATTTGAACGAGCTTCTTGTCGTCATCCTCGAGTGGCGCGAACCGCGCCAGCTCCTTCAGCGCACCAGTCATCGCCGTCAGGGGCTGGCGAATTTCGTGGGCGATGGCTGCCGAAAGGCGTCCCAAAGCGGCCATGCGTTCCTTCGTAAGAACCTCATGCTCCAGGCGCTTGAGCTCCGTCAGGTCCTGGAAGTTAAAAACGAATCCGCTGGCTTGATTTTGTCCGGTGCGCAACGGAGAGATCGAAATGCCGAGAAAGCGTGTGGCTCCGGCAGGAGTTCGAATCTCCACCTCTTTGCGAAGCGCGCGTGGATTGCCCCTTTCGTCCATTTCCACCGGCCAGAAGCCTGGGAAAACGTCGGCGACATTTTCTCCGCGAAGCAATCCGAATCCGTGGCCGGTGATCTCGGCTCCTGAGCGATTAATTAGCAAAATGCGGCCTTCCAGATCGACGGTAAGCAAGCCGCCGCGCATCGACTCGATGATGTCGTTGTTGAAGGCCTGCAAATCCTTCAACGCCTCGCTTTTTCGCTCGAGTTCGACGCCCTTGGTCTGAATCGTCTGTGCCAGCAAACTCCCCAGATACGCCACGGCAAAAAACGCAAAGAGGTTGCTTCCCAGCCAGGATTCAAGAGCTCGCGGACTCGGAGTTGAAATTGCGGTGTGCGGGATGATTCCGTAATAGGTGATTTCCGTAATGCAGCCGAGGAGCACGAAACTAAATCCCGCCACCAAGAAAGTGCCGCGGCGAGAGAACAAAATGCTGCCCATCAGAATCGCGAGCAAGTACAGCGAGATGAAATAGCTATCCTGCGCGCCACTGACGTAAACAATTCCGGTGATGACTCCCAGGTCCAGAGCGATTTGAATCGGTGCATGCCATCTGCTCTGCGGAAGGGCGCGCTGTATGAGCAAATACAACGTGGCAAGGAGATACCACAGGACCGACAAACCGAGTAGCGTCCACACAGGAAACGGGCTCGATGTCCATTGGCGAACAGCGATGATCCCGGCTACCAGGAAGCTGATTACGAGAAAGCGAACGCGGCCCAGCCAAGGCAACCATTCATTTATGCTGGGCGTAGGCTCCATGCAGGATCCGATAGTCTTGCTCTCCCCGCTCGATCGAGTTCCCCGCGATCTCGCAGTCCGATTTGGTGCGGCCACGAGACCAGCCCGACACGAGATTTCGCAATCGCGGTAATACGCCAGCGGGTTAGTGTCCCGCCAGTTTGCCGATCAGCGAGAAGAGTGGCAAATACATCGAAATAACCACGCCGCCCACGACCACGCCCAACACCACGATCATAATCGGCTCAATAGCTGTCAACATGTCCTTCACAGCTGCGTCGACTTCGTCCTCATAGAAGTCGGCAATCTTCGAAAGCATCGCATCCATCGCGCCCGTCTGTTCGCCGACGCCGATCATTTGGGTCACCATACCCGGGAAAACGTCCGTTTCCTTTAGCGGATCGACCAAGGAGCGCCCGGCTTCAACCGCTTTTCGTGTCTGCGAAATGGCTTTTTCCACAACAGCATTGCCCGACGTGCGCGCGGTAATGTCGAGACCTTCGAGAATCGGCACGCCGCTAGAGATAAGGGTACCGAGTGTTCGGGTGAATCGAGCAACCGCAATCTTGCGCATGACGATCCCAACGACCGGCAGCTTTAGGATCAAGGAATCTACGGCCATCCGGCCTACGGGGGTTCCGTACCAAAATTTGACGGCGAAGCCGCTGCCGATCGCCGCTACCAAAATCAGCAATCCGTAGATGCTGCCGACGAAATGGCTGAGCCCGATTACGATTCGTGTGGGAAGCGGAAGGTCAACAGCCAATCCGTTAAACAAAGTGATGAAAATCGGCACGACCTTCCACAGCAACAGTATGATCACTCCGGCGGCGATGCCCAAAACCGAAATCGGATAGATCATGGCGGACTTGACTGCCCGCTTCAGTTTTACGTTTTTCTCAATGTACGTCGAAAGACGCTGGAGAATGGTGTCCAGGATACCGCCGGTTTCACCTGCCTCAACCATATTGTAGTAGAGGGCATCGAAAACCTTCTCGTGTGCCTTCATCGACGTCGAAAGCGTCGCTCCGCCTTCGACGGACGCTCGCACCGTGTTCAGGATGTTTTGAAATGTTTTATTTTCCTGCTGCCCGGCGAGAATCTCGAGGCACTGTACCAGCGGCAAGCCCGCATCGATCATCACGGAAAACTGGCGAGTAAATATCGCGAGTTCCTTGGAATCGACACCGGTTCCGAACGTCGGGATGTTGAATTCCTTGCCCTTCTCGGAAAGCTTGCTGACATTGATATTTTCCCGGCGTAGCGCCGCCGCAAGCTGAGCTTTGTTTTCCGATTGGCGTTCTCCGGTGACCGCCGTGCCCATCCGATTGGTTCCACGATATGTGTAAACCGGCATGATGTGTTACCTCCCTCGTCGATCTCTTCGATTACCGTCGGACGGGAGTCCGACCGCCCGCGGGCGGCGACGTCACCCCACGGTTAATTAAATCCTGTAATTCGTCTGGGTTCGACGATCTTGCGAGCGCGGTTTCCAAAGTAATTAACTTCTGGGAATGGGCGTTCGCCAAACTCTGATTGAAAGTTTGCATCCCGGTTGCACCCGTTCCTGTTTGCATCGCCGAATAAATCTGGTGAATCTTGTCTTCGCGGATCAGGTTGCGGATGGCTGCATTGGGAATCAATATCTCCATGACCATCGCTCGGCCGCGTCCGTCGATTTTCGAGAGTAACGACTGGCAAAGTATTCCTTCTAACACCATCGAAAGCTGCGCGCGGATTTGCGGCTGTTGATGGGCGGGGAAAACATCGACGATACGGTTGATCGTCGATACAGCCGAATTCGTGTGCAGAGTAGCGAAAGTCAGGTGTCCCGTTTCGGCGATGCGCAGCGCGGACTCGATTGTTTCTAAATCGCGCATCTCGCCGATCAGAACGATGTCCGGGTCTTCGCGCAGCGCAGCGCGAAGAGAATTCGCGAACGAGTGCGTATCCGAATGCACCTCGCGCTGATTCACCAGGCATTTCTTGTGGTTGTGAAGAAACTCAATCGGGTCCTCGATCGTGATCATGTGCTCGTCGCGCTCATTGTTGATCTTGTCGAGCATCGCTGCGAGCGTCGTGGACTTTCCTGAGCCCGTTGGGCCCGTCACCAGCACCAGGCCGCGCGGTTTGTCGCAAAGGCCGCGCACGACCGGTGGCAGTCCGAGCGCGTCGAAACTCTTAATTTCCCAGGGTATCGTCCTGAAAACAGCGGCCACGGCCCCCCGCTGATGGAAAATGTTGCCTCGGAACCGCGCCAAGCTCTTCAATCCAAACGAAAAGTCGAGTTCCAGGTTCTCTTCCAAACGGTGCTTCTGCACGTCCGTCAGCACGCTATAGGCCAGAGCCTTCGTATCGGCAGCCGTGAGAGGTGGCATGTCCAAGGGACGAAGCTTTCCATGCACGCGCACCCGCGGGGCGCTGTTGGTCGAGAGATGCAAATCGCTCCCGGACATCTCGATCATCTTCTTCAAGAGTTCGCTCAATGTGATGCCGGCCATTTTCTCCTCCGATTACAGAACTGTCTCGCGCAAAACCTCTTCCATCGTCGTCAATCCTGACGCAACTTTCTGCAAGCCGCTGCGGCGCAACGTGATCATTCCCTGTTCCATCGCCTTCTTCTTCAGTTCCAGCGCCGACGCTCCCACTAGAATCAATTCGCGCAATTCGTCGTTGATTTCCATCACTTCATAAAGTCCCACGCGGCCTTTGTATCCTGTGTTGTTGCAAGTTGCGCATCCTTTGCCATGTTGCACGGTGGTTTTCATCGCTTCTTCGGAAGAAAAACCCGCCTCCGTCAACGCCTCCGACTGGATCTGCAGCGGTTCCTTGCATTGGACGCAGATGCGGCGCACCAGCCTCTGCGCGCAGATCAGATTCACTGACGTAGCCACCAGGAACGGTTCGATCCCCATATTCATCAACCGGCTGATCGTGGACGGTGCATCATTCGTATGGAGCGTGGAAAGGACTAGGTGGCCGGTGAGCGCTGCCTTCACGGCGATTTCAGCCGTCTCGAAGTCTCGAATTTCTCCTACCAGAATGATGTTGGGATCCTGCCGCAGGAATGCGCGGAGCGCCGAGGCAAAGTTCAACCCGATCTGCTCCTTCATTTGCACCTGGTTGATCCCGGGAAGCTGGAATTCGACCGGGTCCTCAGCGGTCATTATGTTCGTTTCGGCCGTATTCAAGCGCGCTACCGATGAATAGAGGGTATTCGTCTTGCCTGACCCGGTAGGGCCGGTGACGAGCACCATGCCGTACGGCTTCAGGATTTGCCTCTCGAATTTGGTCAACGCCTCCGGCTCAAAGCCGAGCTTGGTCATATCCAGCCGCAGGTTTTCTTTGTCCAACAACCGCAAAACGATTTTTTCTCCGAAGAGCGTCGGCACCGTCGAAACGCGGAAATCGAGTTCCTTCTTTTTTCCGTCCTTCAAGTACTTGATCATGATGCGGCCGTCTTGCGGCAGTCGCTTTTCGCTGATGTCCAGCTTGGACATGATCTTGATGCGGCTGGTCATCGCATCTCTTAGCTTCATGGGCGGAGCCATCACGTTCTGCAGAATTCCATCGATGCGGAACCGCACGCGGTATTCCTTTTCGTAGGGCTCCACGTGAATATCGCTCGCGCCGCGCTTCACCGCGTCGGTCAGGATTAGATTGCAGAGCTTGATGATCGGAGCTTCCTCGGCCGCTTTTGACAGCGACGCAAGGTCCATCTCCGTTTCTTCTGCCGCGAGCTCGAGAGCGTCCGTTTCCTCCCCCGTCAGATCCTTCATCACCTTGTCGAGTTCTTCGACGCTTTCCACTTCTCCATAGAACTTGTGAATGGCCTCGCTAATCGCCGTCTCCGACGCAACCACCGGCTCCACGTTGAATCCCGTCATGAACTTGATGTCGTCCATGGCGAAGACATTCGTCGGATCGGTCATCGCGATCGTCAACGTCGATCCCACACGCGAGAGCGGCACAATCTGGTAGCGAACCGCCGTTTCCTGCGGCACCAGCTTGATCACCGCCGGGTCCACTTCGTAAAATTTCAAATTGATGGACGGGACGCCGTATTGCCGGGAGAGAACCGCGGTGATGTCGTCGTCGCTAACCAGCCCCATCTTCACCAGGCACGTGCCCAGACGGCCGCCGTTTTTCTTCTGGTAGTCGAGCGCCTGCTTCAACTGATCCGCGGAGATCAGGCTGTCCTTGACTAGTATTTCGCCGAGCCGGGAAGACATAGTTGTGCGTCCGCAGTACTAGAACCGCGGTATTCGGGAGAGTAGCATGTGATTCGCAGCGACGTTGGCGCTGGCTTCGCGCCTCGTAGTGAATCAGCTAACATCCACTCCGCCGCATCGGCATCCTGTACCGTCGTACAGGCCTTTTCCCCGCCTGTACTTAGGTACAGGTAGCTTCCAGTACCTTACCGGGCGGGGGGCCAGTTCACTTCAGCGCCTGCACTTTGAAAAGCTTCAAGGGAGGGACCAAGTACATGCAAGATGCCAGTCGCGGCGAAAAGCGTGCCACGCCTGGGTAAAAGGGGGAAGGCCTTCCGGATTGATGCCACCGCCCTAGGAACAATACCCCTAGTGGGAGCAAACCCCGACAAAAACGGATCCTCTAGCCGGTGCCGTTGATTATCGAGCCATCCGGCGTGCGCATCTCGTTGGGACGTTCGTCGGTGATTGGATGCTTTGCGGCCAGCGATTCGTCGACCTCAATACCCCAGCCTGGCTTTTCGCTGATCCACGCGTAACCATCCTTCACTTCGAGGCAGCCCTGAAAAATGTCCCGGACCAGCGGCGTGTAATCGAAATGCTCGTGAATGCCAAAATTAGGATTGGTCAGATCGAGCGTCAGATTTGTCATATGACCCACAGGGGAGTTGGGAGCGCCGTGCCATGCGAATTTCACCTCATAATTGGCGGCAAACGCCGCCACTTTTCGAGCGGCCGTAAAGCCGCCGATATGTGAAACGTGATGGCGGATGTAATCAATCAGGCGTTCTTCGACGAGCGGCTGCCACTCATGCGGATTGTTCCATAGTTCGCCGATCGCTAGCGGCGTTGTGCACATCTGCCGGACGATTTTGTAGTGGCCAGACTCTTCCGGCGGCAGCAGATCCTCGCAATAGAACAATTTGAATGGTTCCACATCTTTGCCGAACTCGACGGCTCGTACGCTATCGAGCAGCGAATGCACATCGATCCCTAGGCCGATTTCCGGCGGCATCTCTTTTCTGAAAGTCTCGCACGCCGATAGAACCCTGCGAGTTTCCTTGTCTCGATCAAAAGCCATCGCGCCGTCGTCGAACCTCGGCTGCCCATACAAATTGTTTACGGCCCCATCTCGAATGAACATCGCGATCAGGAGGTCGCGGCAGCCTTTGTCGACGAGCTTCATCGAGCTTTCGATCAGCTTCTTGTTCGTATCCTGTGCGGCCAGGAACACGTGCAGGTAAATCTCCGCGGCATCGCGGCATTTTCCGCCAACGAGTTGATAGACGGGCATTCCCGCTTGCCGGCCTTTGATGTCCCACAGCGCGTCGCAGAGGCCGCCAATGGCGCAGTTCTGAACCACATCATTCTTGTAGTACGAACTCATGTAGCAGAGTTCCCAAATCTGCTCGATTCGGTCGGTTGTTCTACCCATCACCAAAGGTTTCAGATACTGCTCCACGGCCGTCTTCACGAGTTTGGAGCGGCCTCCGGGAAATGTAGCCGTAGCGCAACCGTAGCCGTGAAGTCCCGCCTGATCCGTCGCGACCTTCACGATCGTTGAGTCATTGTTGCCGCCACCACCGACCTCAATCACACTCACGTCCTGAATGTGCGGCGCCGGCATCCCGCGCGTGGCGCGTTCTGCTTTCTCTTGCGCCTCTTGCTCCTTGCCCGTGGGAGCAGCCTCTGCGAGCGAACCTCCCAAGAGGCTCGCCACGACCACGCCGCCACCTAGCAACGCCGATTTCAGCATCGCCCGCCGATTTTGAGTCCCGGCCCTCAACTCACCGTCCGGACTACCAGACTTCGTATGGTTCATACCCCGCCTCACCCTCAAGCCTCTGATTCGGCCTCAGCCCCGCGCATCGTACCCCTCTCCAGAGCAACACACAACGGAGTTGCCGCCACGCACCGCAGCCACCGAAAAGCGGCCACTTCACGCACAATCGGCCAAAACACGGGAATTCCGCTAGTGCGAATTCGCGTAACTGGTTAGAATAGGCAGGCAGGGCGGTTAGCTCAGCGGTTAGAGCATCCGGTTTACACCCGGAAGGTCCAGCGTTCAAATCGCTGACCGCCCACCACTGTGTCACCTCGCGGGGACGTAGTTCAGTTGGTTAGAACGCTGCCCTGTCACGGCAGAGGTCGCGAGTTCGAGTCTCGTCGTCCCCGCCATTC
>DATDIT010000024.1:0-23810 GCA_036520875.1 Candidatus Acidiferrales bacterium | reverse complement strand
ATGTGCGAGATATCGAAGCACTCAATTCGCTTCGGCGTTTCGGGAAGCGCCAAGGCAGATTCGAGCGCTTCCGCAATCGCCTTCGAGCTGGGTTTCAAAACGCGAAATCTTTGCACGAAGGAGTGCTTCGCGTTTTTCTCGACCAATTCTAGGAAGGCGTGTTTCTGGCCGCGCTGCGGATTCAGGATTTCCACGCGATGTCCCGCAGCATCGGTGAGGACTTCCTCGAGCAGCGCGCAATCCTCGAAGTCCATAGGGACGTGAATAAAGCGCGGCAAATAGGCTGCATCGAGGTAAAGCTGTTTCAGCAACGATGGCAGGAATTCCAACGGATCAAATTCATCGAGATTTTCCCAATAGATGTCCCGACGGTCGACCACTTGTCCGCCGCGGAGGTGGAAGAGATTCACCGCAACTTGCGGCGGCTCGGCATACCAGGCTAGAACATCCGTATCGTTACCCTGCGTAGCGGCGATTTTCTGGCGCTCTTCCATATCACTGAGAGTGCGGAGAAGATCGCGATAACCAGCCGCTTCCTCGTAGCGCTCTTCGCTCGAGGCCGTCGCCATGCGCTGATTTAAACTGCGGGAGAGATCGTTGCGGCGGCCCTCCAGGAATAGCCGAACGTCGCGCGCCGCTTCGTCGTAGCGCTCATCCGATACAAGACCGGCACAGGGGCCGAGACAGCGATGGATGTAATACTGAAGGCAGGGACGAGGATGGAGGCGCGTTAAATCGACGGTGCAGGAAGGCACCAGAAAATGTTTGTGAATCAGATGCACCAGGCGGTAGGCGAGGCTGGCAGGGAAAAACGGGCCGAAATAGAGCGAGCCATCTTTGACAAGGCGGCGCGTCACGTAGACCCGAGGATATTTCTCAAATGCGGTATAGCGAATGTAGGGATAGGTTTTGTCGTCTCGCAGTAAGACGTTGAACTTCGGTTGGTGCCGCTTGATGAGATTGTTTTCGAGCGCGAGGGCCTCGCGTTCGTTATCAACCACGATATATTCTAGATCGGCGATTTCGCGGACGAGAGAACCCGTCTTAGCATCTTGCCAGCGGGATTCGAGGAAGTAGGACTTGACGCGTCCACGTAGCGAGCGCGCTTTTCCGACGTAGAGAATCGCGCCGCCCGCATCCTGGAATAGATACACGCCCGGCTGTGGGGGAAGCTGGTCGGCCTTTTCGCGGAGGTCCATTTGCCAGAAGCTAGAGCGATCGAGATTTGGACGGTGCGGCTTGCGTGAGCCGTTTGGGGCAACTTCTATGATAGCAAACGCATTCAAAGGAACGGAAAGTCCATGACCGGAAGGCGCGCACTATTCGTGTTGATGTTGATGCTTTTTCTAGCAGGTTTGCCGGGATGGGCCGGACAACAAAAGCAGCAACCCGCCGGGGCGGCACGGTCCGAACAACAAGGAAACGGCGCGAGTGCTCCAGCCTCGGTGGAAGAAGACATCCAAGTGGGCACGTTCTACATGCACAAGGGAGATACCGACGCAGCAATTCCGCGATTCGAAGATGCCATTCGACAGAAACCGAGGTTAGGCAGGCCACGCATTTTGCTGGCGGAAGCGTACGAGAAAAAAGGCGATAACCTCAGCGCAGCGAAATCCTACAAGGAATATCTTCAGGTCTTCCCCAACGCAGCGGACAAGAAGAAAATCGAAAAGAAAATCGAGAAGCTGAGCGGCCGCTAAGTATGTCCCGCGAAGATGGCGGTTATTTGCCTTGCAGCACCCAGTCAGACGTGGTCTCGATGAACTGAAATCCATAGCGCTGCCAAGGCGAGCCCGGTGCGTCCTTGCGCACGACTTGCGCCTTGCCAGCGTAGCGTTCGTGGCCGCCGGAGGTGAGGAAAACGTCGATGGGAGCACCCTTGATCAGAGTTGCGGAGCAGTTGCACAGAAAACCGCCGACGCTGATGTTTTCCGTGGTCGCGGATTCGCTGAATTCCTTGCCGGTTGCGTCCAAGCCGCGCAGGCTCAGAACCACGCGCATTTGAACCCGCTTGTGGGCGCGGCGTTCCGGAGTCTTTCCTTTCAATTCCTGCGCAAGCGTCACTTTCAGCGCAGCAAAGTCCACTGGTTTCTGGAAATAGCCCCTGGCACCGAGGCTCTCGCAATGCTCCTTGTACTTCGTTCCCGCCTCGCCAGTGATTACGAAGATCGGAATGCGGGAGGTGTAGCTCAAGGTGTGAAAGCTCTGGCAAAGCTCGAAGCCCGAGAAGCCGGGCATCATTAAGTCGAGCAGAATCGCATCAGGCTTGTGTTCGAGGGCGAGCGCGAGAGCCTGCTCGGGATCGCCAGTTTCGACAATTTGATAACTGTCGGCGAGGCGCGTCCGAAGCAATCCGCGAATGGATTCGTCGTCGTCCACGACCAACAGCTTCGGCACTTTCAAGGCGCCTTCCGCTACTAGGGAGCGATTGCTTGTAATGACGTTCATTTCGATTGAGTCACCATACGCCGATCCAGCGCCTCTCGGATTTTGCGAGCTAACACAACCCGGGTAAACGGCTTGGGAAGGAAGTCACTGCCGGGGTCGATAGGTCCCTGGGTGCCGACCCCTTGTCCGGTATAGCCGGACATGTAGACCACTCTCATCTCGGGACGCCGCCGGGTCAATTCCTCTGCGAGCGCGCGGCCACCCATCCCGGGCATTACGACGTCGGTCAGCAGGAGGTCAATTGGCAGATCGCAGGCTTCGCTCACGGAGAGCGCTTCGACGCCATCCTTGGCTTCGAGTACTTTATAGCCACTTTGCTCAAGCGTAGTGCGTGTTAGCTTTCGCAACGATGCTTCGTCTTCCGCGAGCAGGATGGTTTCCTTTCCCTCGAACGAACCGGCTCCGCTCTGGCTGGGAGACGAAAGGTTGACGGCCTCGTTGATGCGGGGCAAATAGATCTTGAACGTAGTGCCCGCGCCGGGCGAGCTAAAGATGTCGATGTAGCCGCCGCTCTGCTTGACCACGCCATAGACGGTGGACAAGCCGAGGCCCGTACCTTTGCCCTTCTCCTTTGTGGTGAAGAAAGGCTCAAAGGCGCGCGCCTTTGTCTCGGCGTCCATGCCGGTGCCGCTGTCGGTGACGCTGAGGCAGACATAGGGGCCGGGCTGGACCGGGTAGGGATAGCGGCGCACGAAGGCTTCGTCCATGACCACGTTTTCGGTTGCGATGAGCAGCTTTCCCCCTTGCGGCATAGCGTCGCGCGCGTTGACGGCGAGGTTCATTACCACTTGCTCGAGTTGCCCCTGATCGGCTTTCACCCGGCCCAGATCGGATGCCAATTGAGTGGATAGCTCGACATCCTCGCCAATGAGCCGGCGAAGCAATTTTTCCATGTCGGAGACGGCTCCGTTTAACTCGATGACTTTGGGGTCCAAAACCTGCTGGCGGCTGAAGGCGAGCAGTTGACGTGTGAGCGCGGCAGCACGCTTTCCCGCATTCAAAATTTCATCAACGCTTCCGCGAAGAGCGTTTTCCGGTTCGAGGCGTTCTTGCAGGAATTCGGCGTAGCCGATAATCACGCCGAGAAGATTATTGAAATCGTGGGCTACGCCACCTGAGAGCCTGCCGACGGCCTCCATCTTCTGCGCTTGACGAAATTGGTCTTCCAAGTTTCTGCGCGCGGTGACATCGCGATTCACGATAATGAGCTTTTCCACCTTTCCATGTGCATTAAGCACACCGCTGGCGCCTGATTCCAGAATGTGCCAGGCGCCATTTTTGTGGCGCATACGGTACTGAATGGTGCGGCCAACTCCCCCGGTGCGTGCCTCTCTAGCCGCCTCTTCGACCAGATAGCGGTCGTCGGGGTGAATCTGATCGAGGGAAGAGGTGCTTTGGAGTTCTTCGGTCGTGTACCCGAGAATTCGCTCGTAAGCGGGACTGTTATAGAGACGTTTCCCCTCTCCATCGACGACAGCAATCATGTCAGCTGCATTCTCGCTGATTAAACGGAATAACTCCTCGCGACGAACCAGCTCGTGCCGAATGCGAAAGATCTGCAACTGCTGGTAGATGGTGTAAATGTCGAAGAGGAGAACCAGGCCGACCAGGCCTCTAACTGCCAGACTCAGGTGCAGGCTGTCGAATTCCTCGGTCCGCTGATGCAGCATGGGGACGATAAACGAGGCGAGCCCGGCGCTGAGGAGCAGGGTGACCAGGATGGCGAATGACCAGAGGACCCATTCACGCCGCTCAATCTTTCGCAGGAGCGATTCAGCGCTGCGGGACGAATGTAATTTCATAATGGTTTGCGGCCGCGTGTGCCGCACTCAGTGCTGCCAACCCATCCGCGCCGCCTTCGCGTCTGAATACCGCGAACGGGTTAAGTTGATCAGCGCAGAAGAGTTAGGGGCGCTGCTCTATAGGTAATCGGCAGAAACTCACTGAACTGTAACGGTATAAAGAGTCAGCGTGTTGGGCCTGCGGGGAAACGCGCCAGGAATCTCAAAGCGGCTCCGTATTCGGCGAAGAGCTTTTCCTCTTTGCGGAAAGGGGCCGAATGGGACTCTCGGCGGCAGTGCGCAAACCGGACTGGGTGCTTGACATGCAGCATTTCGTGGTAAAGGACATACGCGACAACATATTCCGGAACACTTGGGCGGTCGAGCCGGCGATTCATAACGACCTGGCCTAGTGCGGGATCGAAGCAGCCCAGTTGTGTCCGCCATGCACGGCTACTCCACGCAAGGCGAGGCGTCACCAGGGCGCCGTTGAAGTATTGAAGATTCAAGCGATCAAACAAGGCCAGCAGGTTGTGATGCTTGCCGGCGGGCTGGTGCTCCAAACGGCGACCCCGAAGCCGACGGAGTTGCAGAAGTCGCTTGCGCGTCGAGCGGGCATAGGAAAAATGGCGGTAACTCTCGAGTAGTTCGGTTGGCGCGCGTCGCCGATAGAGCCGGCTCAGGAGAACCGCAGCCACAGCCTCGACGATAGCGCGTGGGGCGTCCCCCAAGGCATCTGAGAGTCTGACGTAGGCGGTATCGTCCCTCAGCCGGATTGTGTGAGTGAGATTTGAATATGGGTGATATTCGACGACAAAACGTGGCGGACGCCCTTGGCATCCGAGGCGAGTGTAAATTCGCTGAAAGAGCCGCTCGCCGCCAGGAACGGTAGCGGGTGCATTGCGGAGCGGCCTCACGGCTTGCGTCGCACTGGCGCCGGGAGCATTTTTTTCTCGGCATCCTGCACGTCTGATAGTGCATCCTTTGTTGCATCGATCGCGTCTTCGAGCGTGTCTCGATAGGTATCGATTTCCGGCCCGCCCTTATCGTACATTTGAAGCTGATCGAGGAAGGCTTTGTATTTCGTCTCCATCAGCTTCAGGGCGTCATGAATGTCTTCTTGCTTCTCTTTCGCTAGGTCGATCTGGTCCGACCCATCGTCCACGCAGCCGGAATATCCATTTAGAAGACTATTGAGGATTTCGGTCCGCCGCGCTTCCGGCACTTTGCGGTTTAATTCGTAATCGAACTTTTTCAATCTATCGTCCGCGAAGGATACATAAAGCTTTATGCGCTGCGACGGAGTGTCCGAGTCGCGAATTTCGTCCGCCTCGCCATCGCTGAGATAATCCGGTCGCTGTCGTTGGGCGGTCGCTGCCCGTGCGAGAATCAACGGACTCAGCGCAGCGACTGCTAAAGTGACGAAGATCACCGCGGTGCGCCTCATTGATGTTTCTCCGGCTGCTTTGGGCGAGGGAACAACTCCTCGATTAGATGCATGTTCATTTCATTGAGGGCTTTTCGCGTTTCGAGAAATCCGGACTCGGCCTCTGGTGAAATGAGAGGAATCACAGTGTCGAGGCGGCGCAGCGATTCTCGAAGGGAAATCTGCAGTTGCCGGAAGCCCGACGAGTGCTTTTCAGCATTGACGCCGGTGGCGTCCAGTCCTTGCAGGCAGGATTGTGCCTCATCGCGATATTGCCGAAGGAGGGCCAGCGCTTCGGCAAACTGCTCGCTCGCGACGTCTTTCTGAATCTTTTGGAACTCTGCCTCGCCGAGTTGCGGCATTTTCTTGGCTTTCCGCACCGGGTCGGATTCCTGAGCAAAACGCTGCCGCAGATCCTCTATGCGGGTTTGACCAAAACTGGAGATGGCCAAAGCCAGCCCGACAAGCATAAGCCCGCACACGCGACGCGCGCTACGCGGAGCGCTACCTTTTCTTTTTCTGTTTGTTATTTTGTAGTTCACGCGCCAGAACTCGAGACCGGGCGGTGGCGATAAAATACATGTCGCTATTCTCGTCCTTATTTAGTTGCAGGAACTTTTGATAAGAGTCGAGAGCATCGGCTGCGTCTCCTAGATTATCGTAACAGGCCGCCCGCATAAACCAGCTTCCGAGGGGGAGTTCCTCGCGCTTGGCAAGAGCATCAAGCGCCGCGAGCGCTTCCGTGTAATTCTTGTTCAGATATTCCGCCTCGATGGCATCGCCCAGCAAATCGTTTGCGTTCGGGTTCATATTGTACGCAGCGGCCAGGCAGCGCACGGCATCGGGATAGTCTTTCTTCTGCAGGTAAACCCGTCCGAGCCGGGCGAGGAGGTCGGGATCGCGCGGCGCAAGCGCCACAGCCTTCTGCAGAACGGGCAGCGCATCATCGTATCTTTTTTTCTCCCAATATATTTGGGACCGCAGTTTCAGAGCGCGTAATTGTTCCTGTCCGTGCTCAGCCGCGCGATTCAGTTCCGCCAGTGCTTCGTCCTCCTTGCCCAGATCGACGAGAGCCGAGGCACGGTCAATTCGAGCGCCAGCGTCACTCGGCTCCATTTGTAAATAAGCCGCCAGTTCAGACACGCCTTCCTCGAGTTGTTTCTGGGTGATCGCCGCACGAGCCAGCCCAAGGTGTGCTGCAGCAAGCGTGCGGCCCTTCGGCTGCAATGCTAGGGCATCTTGGAATGCCGCAGACGCTTCCTTCTCGCGACCCGCCCTTAAGAGTGCCTGTCCTAGCGACGTTCGGATTTCGGGATCGTTCGCGTCCAATTTCTTTGCGGCTTCGAATTGGTCAATCGCCCGCCCGAAGTTCCCATCCTCTTCTAGCGCTGTGCCCAGCAGCCATTCGGTTCGCGCGTCCGCGGGTAAGAGTTCGGCGGCTTTTTGGAGTGCCGCCACGGCGCCTGCAGGGTCATCGGGCAGGAGGGTGATTCCAAGGTTCTGATATGCCGGACCCAACTTCGGATTTAGAGCAATTGCCTTCTCGTATTCAGATTTCGCGTCAGCCGGCTCCTCCAGTGCCGTGTATGCGTAGCCCAAATCGTAATGGACAGTTGCGTCGTCTGGTTTCTTGGCGAGGTAATCCTTATAGTCTTGAGCAGCGCTTGCATAATCCTGTCTGTCGATTGCTTGCTGGGCCGCATCAAGCAAATGATTCAGCGCCTGTGCCTGGGGATTGGCGACTCGATGCTTCGGCGTCGCGCTGGGCTTCTGTGGCGCCGATTCGGATAAATCGCCGGCGACCATGCAGAGTGCGCAACCGACGAGAACTCGCAAAAACCGACTCATTACTTCTCCCGCTGGACGCCACTCAAGGGTCCTTAGAATTCGGAGGAGGCTGCCTCCTTGCTCTCGTCGTGGCTCGCCTGCTCCGTTGCTCGACCACGATGATTGTGATTTCCACCACTGCGAGAGTTTAGGACTCGCTCCAAGAACTTTCCCGTATGCGATTGCGAATTCCGCGACACCTGCTCCGGCGTACCCGCGGCTACGACCCGGCCGCCTGCCTCTCCACCCTCCGGACCGAGATCGATTATCCAGTCCGCCGATTTAATCACATCCAGATTGTGCTCGATAATAAGGACCGAAGCTCCGCCTTCGATCAGCTTTCCAAAAGCAGTCAACAGTTTCTGAATGTCGTCGAAGTGCAAGCCCGTGGTCGGCTCGTCGAAAATGTAAAGAATGCCGGAATTGTC
Organism: Candidatus Acidiferrales bacterium; assembly: GCA_036520875.1. Classification (GTDB taxonomy): domain Bacteria; phylum Acidobacteriota; class Terriglobia; order Acidiferrales; family UBA7541; genus Palsa-295. The sequence continues at coordinate 15,900 of DATDIT010000024.1, read as the reverse complement.
CTGTCGCGTCAGATGCGCGGCGAGTTTCAGGCGTTGTGCCTCGCCGCCAGAAAGCGTGGTGCCAGCTTGGCCAAGCCGCAAGTAGCCGAGGCCGACCTCCTCGAGAACGTTCAAACGAGATGTCACCCGCGAATGCGCGGCAAAGAATGCCAGCGCTTCGCGCACGGTCATTTGCAGCACATCATGAATGTTCTTTCCCTTGTAGAGAACCTCCAGCACGCTGCTCTTGTAGCGCGTGCCGCGGCACTCCTCGCACGTCAACTCTACATCGGCCAGGAAACGCATCTCTACGGTGACAGTGCCGTCGCCCTGGCATGCCTCGCAGCGGCCGCCGGGCACGTTGAAGGAAAAATGACCCGCCGTCAACCCTCGCTTCTTGGCATCCGGAGTCGCGGCGAAGACTTCGCGAATCGCGTCGAAGGCCTTCATATAGGTTGCAGGATTGGAGCGTGGTGTTCTTCCAATGGGAGACTGGTCAATCATCTCAACTGCAAGGATCGCGGCGGCGCCTTCGATGCGGCTGCAGAATTGCCGCCAATTCCCGCCAAGGCGCTTGGCCTCAAGCGCCTTGTATATCACATCATATACGAGCGTCGATTTGCCCGATCCGGAAACTCCCGTCACTGCGACCAACAAACCTAGAGGAACCATTACATCAATACCTTGCAAATTGTGGCTGCGAGCCCCTGTCAACTTTAGAAACCGGCCTTGTGATTTGTGGCGATGCGAGGGAAGCGCGATCCGCAGCTCGCCGCGCAAATACCTGGCGGTCAGTGAATGCGGGTCCGCCAAAAGTTCCTCGCCCGTGCCCGCAAAAATCATTTCCCCGCCATGCTCGCCTGCACCGGGCCCAAGATCCAATATATTGTCCGCGGCTAGAATCGTCTCGGGATCGTGTTCGACAACCAGCAGCGTGTTCCCCAAATCTCGGAGCCCTTTTAGAATTTCGATTAACCGGTGCGTGTCGCGCGGGTGCAAACCAATGGAGGGTTCGTCGAGCACGTAAAGTGCGCCCACCAGATGCGAGCCGAGGGAAGTTGCCAGCTGGATGCGTTGTGCTTCACCGCCCGAAAGCGTTGAAGTGAGCCGGTCGAGCGTAAGATAATCCAGCCCCACCTCGTCGAGAAACCGAAGCCGCTGCTGAATTTCCTCGAGAATTTTTTCCGCGATAGCAGTCTCTTCTGGGCTCAGTTGCAGCCCTGCGAAAAATGGCCGAGCCTCTTTCACCGTCATTTGGCAGACTTCCGTGATCGATCGCCCGGCCACCTTTACAGCCCGCGCTTCGGCGCGCAAACGCGTCCCGTGGCATTCGGGACAAAGCGCGTAGCCGCGATAACGGCTCAGGAAAACTCGGACGTGCAGCTTATATTTCTTCCGTTCGAGCCAGGCGAAGAATCCCTTCACGCCGGGGAAATCCTCTTTGCGGTCTCCTTCAATGATCGCGCCGCGCTGGCTGGCCGAAAGATCGCGAAAGGGCACATCGAAGGGGATTGCTTTCGCGCGTGCGTACCGGCGCATCTCCATCGTCAGATGTTTGTACCGGGGTTTTGTCCATGGTTCGATCGCACCCTCTGCAAGCGATTTCCCTTTGTCTGGCACCACTCGGTCGAGATCGAAATCGATCGTGTTTCCAAAGCCCTGGCAGCGCGGGCAAGCGCCGTACGGATTGTTGAACGAGAATAGCCGCGGCTCCGGTTCCTGGTAAGATTCTCCGCATTTTTTGCACTCAAAGCGTTCATTGAACACAAGTCTTTTGTCTGTCTTCTCCGCGTCTGGCGCGAACTCGAGAATGGCCTCGCCACCGCCTTCCCGGTAGCATATTTCGATCGAGTCGATTAGTCGCGAGCGAATCTCGGGCGAGAGTGCGAGCCGGTCCACCAGGACGTAGGTGGGCTTACTGAAATCCACATCCAGCAAGTCTTCCGGCGTGGAAAATTCAAACACTCGCCCAGCCTGATACAAACGGTTGAAGCCTCGCTTTCGCAAGCTGGTCAACGCCTGGCGAATGGCGTCCTCGCTGATGCTCGCGGACTTGCGCGATCGTACAGCGCCGCCCTGCTGCACGCCTTTGGCGGGAGGCTCGGTTCCAAACGTCAAACGGTACAACACGTAAAATCGCCGGCCCGCCGGCAGCGCCAGCACTCGCGCCGCGATCTCATCGAACGAGTCTTTGCGGACTTCTTCGCCGCAGCGCAGGCAGAAAGTGCGACCCGCACGTGCGTATAGCAGCCGCAGGTAATCGTAAATTTCGGTGACGGTGGCCACCGTCGACCGCGGATTGCGCGTTGAATTCTTTTGCCGAATCGAAATCGCCGGTGCGATGCCGGTGATCTCGTCCACATCCGGCTTTTCGATCCGCTCCAAAAACTGGCGCGCGTACGCCGAAAGCGACTCGATATATCGCCGCTGTCCCTCGGCGTAAAGCGTGTCGAACGCAAGGCTAGACTTGCCCGATCCAGACACACCCGTGACCACAGTGATTTGGTTATGGGGAATCGCGAAACTGATGTTCTTTAAATTATGAACCCGGGCCCCGCGAACACAAATCTCATCGCGATCTCCGTCGCCCGCCGGCAAGGACCCTGATGGCGGCAAGTCTACGTCGGCGGCCGAAGGTTTCTCTGTGGGTTCCATCGGCATCGGTGTAAACGAAAAATTATACGCCTCGGTCCGATTGCGATCAAACCAGTGCGGCCGGCAGCATCAGTCCTGCTGGTTTTGATTGACAACCTGAGAAGTCATCTGCTATACGCTCGCGCATAGGCGCGGCTTTCGGGCGTTTGAGGAAACGATCTCTAAAGGGGAGGGGTGGGTATGAGATCCAAGTTAATCCTCGGGGTTTGTATTTTTCTCGCTTCATCAGTCCTTTCAGCGCAGACGATTTCTACTTCGCAGATCAGGGGTGTCGTTCAAGACGCTAGCGGTGCAGCCGTAGCCGGCGCACAGATTAAGTTGACATCCACGTCTACCGGTGCGGTTCGAACTGTCACCAGCGCTGCCGATGGAGGCTACACGCTGCCAGATTTGTCACCAGGCTCGTACAGCCTTGAAGTCACGAAGGAAGGCTTTACCAAGTACGTGCAAACCGGCATCGTGATTGAAGTGGGCGTCAGCCCCACCATTAATGTCCCATTGACTGTAGGCGCGGTGACGCAGGAAGTGACCGTCCAAGCCCAGGCCGCAATGGTGGAGACGCAGAGCGAAGGCGTCGGTCAAGTAACTCCGCCCCAGGAAGTGCAAGATCTACCGCTCAACGGACGACAGGTGACCGACCTGCTTAACCTTTCTGGTGCTGTCGGCGAGGGAAGAGCCTTCCGCGCCTCGTATCCCACTGCAGCCATTATTTCAATTGCCGGGGGCACACAGGGAAGCGTGGCCTATTGGCTGGATGGCGGAACGCACAACGATCCGCTGAGCAATCAGAACCTTCCGCTACCCTTTCCGGATACGGTTGAAGAGTTTAAGGTCGAAACTAGCTCGTTGCCCGCTCAGTATGGCACTCACCCGTCCGGCTCCGTGAACGTCGTAACCAAGTCAGGCACGAACCAGTTCCACGGCGACGCCTTCGAATACGTACGCAATTTCATGTTCGACTCCAAGACCACGGGTTACGCCGACGATTTGGGCGAGCCCTACGTCCGGGATAACTTGAAGCGCAATCAGTTCGGCGGCACGATCGGGGGACCGATCCTGAAGGATAAGCTCTTTTTCTTCGCGGGCTGGCAGGACACCATTCAGCGCTCTACAAATCCCGCCTCAACCGTCTTGCCGACAGATGCCATGCTGGCTGGCGACTTCACAGCATACGCGGCCAACTGCGATCCTGGGCTTAACGCCTTTCCCCTCCAGGGACCCTTCGTCGCTAACAAGACCAACCCTTCCAACTACAGCCCTATCATTCTGGCATTGGAGAGCCACTTTCCGGTTCCGAACTCGGCGACGAGTCCCTGCGGCAATTTCACCTATCAGTCTCCGGCCAACTTCACCGAAAACCAAGGATTGGCGAGAATTGACTACCATCAGAGTGATAAGAACACCATCTTTGGACGGTACTTCATCACCAACTGGTACGCGCCACCCGGAAGTCCGAATCTGCCAGCCGACCAAGGTGGCCTGCTGATCGCGGCCATCGACGGCGCCGACGATCGCGTTCAGAACCTTACTCTCGGGGACACCTACCTGATCAGCTCGAGTATGGTCAACAATGTCCGCGTCACAGGCAATCGAAGCCGTAACCTCACGGTTCAGAACTCGACCATCGACCTCAACGATTTGTTTACCGCCGCGGGGGTTAATCCGGCAAGCGTCAATATCTATCAATTGGGTCCGAGCGTGAGCAAGTTTTTCCCGAACTACATGGCAGGCTTCAACCCAACCGGCGGGTTCTTCGGTTATACGGCATCGACTCCATCGATCCAGCCTTATGACACCCTTGAATTCTCGGACGATCTTTCGTTCACACACGGCGCGCACCAATTCTCCTTTGGCACCGACTTTATCAATCTGAGAGCCTTCGCCACGAACTACCTGAACAATCAAGGTTCATTTACCTTTGATGGCTCGCGAACCGAGGACCTGGCCGCGCCTCCAGGCGGGGTAGCAGCAGTGTCACTCGCTGACTACCTTCTCGGATGGACGGCGCCCAGCGCCGCATTCGCCCAGGACGCCCCTATTCCCTCCATCCAGCGCCAAAATGTCTTCGCGATCTATGCCCAAGACGCCTGGAAGATCAACCGTCGGCTGACGATTACCGCTGGGCTTCGTTGGGACCCATTTTTCGGGCATACCGATCCGGAAAATCACGTTGTCGCCATTTCCGTTCCGGACATCATCAACGACGTCCATAGCTCCGTTTTTCCCACTGCGCCTGCGGGCTATCTTTTCCCAGGTGATCGCGGCGGCCCTTCTCACGACAAGCTAACTAACAATTCGCTCGACAAATGGAGCCCGCGCATCGGTCTCGCCTGGGACCCCGAGGGCAATGGTCGGATGTCCATTCGGGCAGGGTTCGGGATTTTCTACGACTTCCCGAATTTCTCTTACGATCAGTTCGGATTCGAAGAGCCTTACGGCGGTGCCGTCTCCGTACCCGCCAATGGCTGTACAACTACGTGCCTCACGAACCCCTGGGCCACCTTTTCATTCACGGATCAACAGGGAATCACCCATAACGGCGAAGACCCTTTCCCGCAATTCGTCGGCACTGGGCCCAAGAATGCTGCATATTTGCCGGGTTCTTTGGTTTTCAGCTACCCACTAAATATCAAACCCACCTACATCATGCAGTACAACCTGAGCGTGGAAAAACAGGTCGGTGCGAGCTGGCTCCTTTCCGCGACTTACCTCGGCAACCAGCAGCGCCACTTGTGGGGAAACAACGAGGCCAATCCCGGCCTTCAAGGCCCATGCGGAGCTAATTTTGGAGGCGTCGGCCCATACCCGAATGGTTATCCGTTCCCCGCTGGAATTACCTGTTCGGCTCCCGGCGGCGGAGGCAACACTGTTGCCGGGCCATGCAGCGCCCCCGGTTTATCCGCCCTTCCGCCATTCGTGTGCAGCGGCATCGCCCCCCCGCTCTCCTTGACCAATAACCGCCTGTTCCAGCACTTCGGCTCGCAATGCGGCGGACCGCCGTTCTTTACTTCCTGCTACGGCGAAACTCTTCTTCTGGAAGAGGGTGGGACGGGAAACTACAACGGCCTGCTCCTCTCCGCTCAGCACCAGTTCGCGAGCCACTACACATCGATCACAAACTTTACGTGGTCGCATTGCATATCCGACAACTACACCACAACGTTGGGCTTCTTTCTTGCGGCGGAAAGTGTGCCGTACGACCGGCAAGCAGACCGCGGTAATTGTCCAAGTGCTGACACCCACCTGATATTCAACGAGTCGCTCGTGGCGGAGTCGCCGAAATTTGCCAACCGGACCGAAGATATTCTTATCGGCCACTGGAGATTCTCACTCTCCGGAGTCGTGCAGTCCGGTTTGGATTTTACTCCAGACATGATCCTCGATTTTTCGGGAAGCGGGAATGGGCTTACCCAGCGCCCGAACCTGATCGCAGGCATGGATCCATACTGCCAGCCAAAGGGACGAAACTGCTGGCTCAACCCGAAGGCCTTCGCTGCTCCGGCCCCGTATACTTTTGGGAATCTCAAGAATAACAGCCTGTTTGGCCCCGGGGCGATCATAATCAACACTGGACTGTCGAGAATTTTCCCGATTACAGAAAGCCAGCAAGTCGAGTTTCGCTGGGAGGTTTTCAACATGCCCAACCACGCGAACCTCTACGCTCCGCAGAGCGCATTTGTGGCGCCGACCTTCGGGCAGCCCACTCCGGCAAGCACCGCCGGCTTAGGTGGTCTAAACCAAACGACCAACGATCCGCGAACCATGCAATTCGCGCTCAAGTACGTCTTTTGACAACGATGGCGCTTCTACATTAACGGTCCGCAAATCGCATGGCTTGCGTTAGAATGTCGCCGCCGAACGTAATTTGTTCGGCGGCTCGTTTCAGGAGGCAAGCAGCATGCGTTTTCTTACTCGAATTTCGGTCATCTTTGCCATGGCTGCGGTGATGATTTCACCCGCCTTGGCCCAACAGGCCCCCGCGGCTGGTCAAGCGCCCGCCCCCCGCGGCGGTGTCGAGGGTTTCCCAATCGGCCCGGCCGCGCAGATCCTCAGCTTTAGCGCAGATAAAACTTCCATTCAGCCGGGGCAGTCTGTCACCTTAACTTGGGTAGTTGTAAACGGAGACCGCATGGTTCTCGATCATGGGATCGGAATCGTGCCTACTCGCGGCAGCCTTACGGTTTCTCCATCCGCTACTATCACCTACACCCTGATCGCCACCGGCCGCGCTGGCGCCGATAAAAAGACCGTAACTATCACGGTCCCGGGCACCACTCCTGTCGCGGCGGATACCCCTTCGGCGGTAGTCAATAAGCCTATTCCGATGGCGCCCGATGGCAAACCTGATCTCTCGGGAGTTTACATAGCTGGATTTGATATTCGTCCTACTGGCAAGGTCACGCTCAAGCCCGGTGCGGAAAAGTACAACGTAGGAATGGATTATGGCGGCGATTTGGGAGAGCACTGCCTTCCTCCCGGCGTTCCCGGCGCGACGCAGCAGCCGTATCCCATGCAAATCGTCCAGACCCCAACTCAAGTAATATTCCTCTACGAGGCCTATCACCTCTTTCGCGTAGTTCCTCTCGATAAGCCGCACCCGAGCGATCTCGATCCTACCTGGATGGGAAACTCGGTCGGTCATTGGGATGGCGACACCCTCATCGTGGATGTCACCGGATTCAACGATAAGACGGCCGTTGGTGTTTACCGTCACACGACTGCATACCACGTGGTCGAGCGCTATCGCCGCACGGCCTACGACAAGATTCACTACGAAGCCACAATCTCCGATCCGAACGTGTTCGCGGAGCCGTGGACCGAGGCCGGGACGCTGACTCTTCATCCTGAATGGGACCTTCAGGAATATATTTGTGAGGAAAATAATCACAACTACAAGCAGCTGTTCGATGAATATAAGAAATAGCCGCAGCCTTGCCATTTTTACAGTTGTCCTGTTCGCGGCCCTGGTTGCGCCGGCAATGGCTCAGCAGGCGCCGGCGCCGAGCCGGCTCCCGAGGGACGGCTTTCCAATGGGTCCGCCTGCAAAAATACTAGGCTTTACGGCCAACCCCAGTTCTATTCAGCCAGGCCAGTCCGTCACCTTGAAGTGGGCTGTCGTTAACGCGGACCGCATTTCCGTGGATCAGGATCTCGGAATTGTGGCGGCGCGAGGATCTCGCACCGTAACGCCGAAAACGACAATGACGTACACGCTCACCGCGCTGGGCTACGGAACGGCCGGCAATGACGCGAAATCCGTGACGATCACAGTTGCGGGGACAGTCGCGTCGAAAGGCACCGGGAGCACGGCGCACGGAGATGTGCCTTTCGCCGCTCGTCCCGTACCGCATATGCCGGACGGCACGCCCGATCTCTCCGGCATCTATATGGCTGCGTTCCAATCCATCAAGCCAACGGGACCGATCTCTCTTAAACAGGGAGCGGAAAAATTCAAAGTCGGTGAGGATTACGGATTCGACCTTACCACGCGATGTTTGCCGCCGGGCATCCCCGGCACCACCGAATGGCCTTACCCGTTACAGATCGTGCAAAAGCCGGGACTCGTGCTGATCCTCTATGAATCCGAGCATCTCTTCCGGGTGATTCCCACCGATGGACGCCCTCATCCTGCGGACATTGACCCTACCTGGATGGGGAATTCCGTTGGAAAATGGGACGGCGATACGCTGGTCGTCGATGTTACCGGATTCAACGATAAGGGCGCGGTTCGCGAATACCGCCATACCGCCGCGTACCGCGTGATCGAGCGCTATCGCCGCATCGCTTATGACAAAATAAGGTATGAGGCTACAATTGAAGATCCGAATGTTTTTGCCAAACCTTGGACGGAGGCTGGCACGCTAACTCTCCATCCGGAATGGTACATTCAGGAGTATATTTGCGAGGAAAATAATCATGATTACAAGCAATTGTTTGATCGCTTCAAATAATGGCGATCGGGAGGCCACCGAATGAGAACGAAACTAGCTTTCTTAGCTACCGGTCTGTTGTTGATGATTGCGGCGCCTGCGCCATCTTTCGCTCATCACTCCGTGTCCATGTACGACATGGCCAATCCAACCACCGTAACCGGGACCGTCGAGAGAGTTGAGTGGACGAATCCCCATGCCTACGTCTATCTCATGGTGAAGGACGAGAAAGGCGAAACTCAGGAATGGGCCATCGAAATAAACAGCCCGAACTTCCTGAAGCACAACGGTTGGACGAGTACCACCGTGAAAGCCGGAGACACAATCACCTGCACCGGAGGCCGCGCAAAGGATGGCGCGCGTAGCATGCGCTGCACCGGCGTCAAGCTATCCAATGGCTTGGCGTTAAGGTCGTAGGCGCGTCAGATGCTTCATTTTTGCGCGTGGCTGCAAAACAATTCTCTGCTGGTCGCCATCAATAGCTCGATCGTGCTATCTGCCATAATGGAGGTCGCGCACTACGCCGGATTTTTCCTGCTGGTTGGCACGATTGCGATTGTGGATCTGCGCGTTCTCGGCGTAGCGGCGCGCGGGCAAAATGTCGGCACACTCGGGGCGGAGCTTTTCCCCTGGATGTGGGTGGGATTGGCTTCCGCTTTCCTCTCCGGATTCGTCATGTTTTCGGGGGACGCTGCCGACTTTTACATGGCTTCCGTTTTCCGCTTAAAAATTGCGGTAATTCTTCTGGCCATCATCTTTGGGATCATCGTCCAATGGAAGTCGTCGGCGTGGGGGCAATTGCCGTCCATTCCCGTGAGCGCCAAGCTTCTGGCGATTATTTCCTTGGTTCTGTGGATTGGCGCGATTCTTACTTCCGTTGAAGTTCCAGCTATTTCGGGTGTTGGGTAGTTGCTTCTGGCCGCATTCTAGGTGGCCGGAGTTTTAAGTCCGACATAGACGCGTGCGCTTGATGCTTCGGCGTCCGAGGAATCTAGGCGTACCACCGGAGAGATTGAAAGGCTGCGAAATTGATGAACTTTTTCATGGCGTTTGCGAAGTGGCTTCAGGGCACTTCATGGGCTATGTGGATTAGCGGTTCCACGTGGGTGTATCCATTCGTGCAGGCCACGCATTTTTCCGGGCTCTCGCTTTGGCTGGGAACCAATTTGTCGCTCGACTTTCGCCTGCTGGGGCTTGGCCGGAAACGCGGGACGGCGGCTCAACTCTCGAATGCTCTGTTTGCCTGGAATTGGACCGGATTTTGCATCGCCGTGCTGGGAGGATTCTCGCTCTTTGCCAGCGCTGCGACGAAGTACATTCCCAATCCCGCCTTCGAACTCAAACTCGCCATCCTGATCCCGCTCGGGCTCATTCTCCACATCGTGAATCAGCAAAAGGTAAAAGTTTGGGGCGCAACCCAGGATCTTCCAGCTGTCGCGCGAGTCGCCGGCTTGCTCGAGTTGCTGGTATGGCTCTGCGTCGTCACCGCCGCAGTGTCGATCCCAAATTTTGACGTTCACTAAACAGATCGTGCTTGCAAGAAACCCGCTATCGCTGATTTTGGCCAGTGCCATCCTGGCTCTGGTTTTCCCGGGTTGCGGCAACAAAGAAAGCGAACCCGCCGCCCCGGTTGCCACGATCGATCCTTCCACCGTCGGATCAATTACTGGAACAGTTACGCTCAAAGGCACGCCGCCCGTGTTGAAGCCAATTGATATGAGTGCATCCGCGGCGTGCGTGCAGGCTAATAAATCGCCGGTCGTGCCGCCGCTAGCAGTAACTGGGGAGAATGGCGCCCTCGCCAATGTGGTCGTCTACGTGAAAAGCGGTCTTGGCAACTATCGCTATGACGCGCCGAAAGATCCCGTGATTCTGCATCAACACAACTGCATGTACGATCCGCACGTGGTCACTCTAATGACGCATCAGCCCTTCGAGATCGAGAACAACGATCCCACGATGCACAACGTGCATCCGATGCCGAAACACAATCGGCAGTGGAGCACGTCGCAGCCAGTAGGATCGGCCGCCCTCAAATCCACTTTTGCTCGCACCGAATTCGCGATGCCGATTCTGTGCAACGTTCATCCTTGGATGCGCGCGTACGGATTTGTCTTCAATAATCCGTACTTTGCCGTTACATCGGAATCCGGAAAATTCGAAATTGGAAATCTTCCGCCCGGCACATACACCATCGAGGCATGGCAAGAAACCTACGGCACACAGGACCAGATGGTGACGATCGGCCCTAAGGAATCAAAGGCCGTGGCCTTTACTTTCGCGGCGTCTCCGTCTGCGCGTTAACCGTTAGCGTGGGACTGAATGGAGTGCAGTAACCGCTGCTCTTCGCCGTGCGGATCGTCCACTACTTTACACTCGTCGTTGAAAACCATCACGGCGCGCTTGGTGTTGTCAAAAGCCGGCCAGTTTGGCAGGGTTTTGTGATTCGGATTCCCAGTGCGCGCGAACGCCACCCACGCGCCGCTGAATCTTTCCGCAAGCGCGTAGCGATCCTCGCCGGAGCCTACCATCGACTTGCAGGCATCCACATTGTCGAAGACGAATGGAATTTCGATGGTGTGAAACGACCGCAATTTTCCGCCGCGAACCGGCGAACGCCAGGTGACGTAATACTGGTAGACCGGCGCCTTGCCCTGAGCCGCTTTGCGTTCCGCCTCGATGACAACTCCCGTGCGAAATGTCGCGTCCGACGCGAGAGCCAGAAACAGGTCGGTGTTGCTCGCACCCGGACGGCCCTTTTTGTACGCGGCGATGAGCTGATCCACTTGTTCGTCGCTCGCGGTACGCAACGTCTGCTTTACGTGTGTGTGCAATTCCGCATCGTCGATTGGGTCGAGCACTTGGTGCGGGAAAAAGGTGACTTCAGTTTCAACGGTGCCGATTAGCAGCGGAATATTTGCCGAGAGAGCAGGCGCAACCGGATCAAACGGACCATCCGGAAGCGTAGTGCCGTCGACGACCGGCGCGAGGGCAAATCCTCCAGGGCCGGGCATTGGGTTGGTATTGGCGGTCGCCTCAAGTAGCTGATCCATTGAAAGTTTTTGCAGTTGGTCGACCTGGTCTGGTTTAAGGTTCAACTTTGCCAAGTATCGCTCCGCGCTTTTGTTGGCGGCCTCGCGCGAAACACCTTTCACATCCGCGCCGCTTTCGACGATGGCACGATGAAAGAGTCCATGCGCGGAAGGCATCGCCATCAGCGTGCTCACTTTTCCGCCGCCACCCGATTGTCCGAAAATGGTCACGTTGCCCGGATCGCCGCCGAAAGCCGCCGCGTTGTCGCGCACCCACTCGAGCGCAGCAACGATATCGAGCATTCCCACGTTGCTCGCTTTCGCGTATTTCTCTCCGCCGATTCCCGCCAGATACAAGTAGCCGAAAACTGTAAGCCGGTGGTTGACCGTGATGGCAACCACATCATGCTTTCGCGCCAGCTCCGTGCCGTCATAGCAGATAAACCCACCTGATCCACTGGTGTATCCGCCGCCGTGCAGCCAGACCATCACGGGCCGCTTGCCGCCGCGTCCCACGCTGGGAGTCCACACATTTAAAACCAGGCAGTCCTCTCCCATTGCTTCGTTGCGATCCATTGATTCAACTTCAGGCGGGACTTGTCCATGAAAGGCGGACAAAAGCTGAGGTGATCGTTGGCCAAGTTCTAACGCATCGCGGACGCCGCTCCACGGCTCGCGCTTTTTCGGCGGCATGAAGCGATTTTCGCCGGCAGTCGAAGCGGCGTAAGGAACGCCCTTGAAGGAGTGGACGCCATTCTGGGTGGCGCCGCGAATCTTCCCCAGGTTAGTTTCGACCGTTTCCCCTGGCTTCATTTTGGTGTTCTCGGCAAGGGCGCTGGAGAATTTTCCGCTCATTAGCGCGCTAGCCGCCAGCGTCCCAAAGCCGATGAATGATCGCCGATCCATAATGTTGCCTCCGTTAATTCAGGTGGCGTAGCGACGAAGCCGCTAGCGCGCGATGCCGGCGTGCCGAAAGGGCCGCGAAAGACGGGTTCTCGAAATCGTGACGGGTAGAGGTGCGCCCGACCCTTTGTTTTGAGTGAGTTATGTCGCATTCTACTCGCCCTCACTGTCGATAAGAAATCGCCGCGCGAGCGGACCGACCTCTCTGTGTGCAGGCTGTGGGCCCTTGACCTGCCTTCCCGAGTTGTGAGCCGCGTAATCACGGGCGCCATTCTACTGCACCAGAGCGCAAGTGCAAGCATGAGCTCCTGTGGACTTTCGCGGCACGCGTTTCGAGGGCCGAATTTCACCGAAGAGGGCGCGAAAACAGGCGCTTGTACCTAGGGGCAGTTAACCAATCGGCACAGTACTATCGCGGGCCGAGCCGACGGGCAGCCATACTTTCAATGTTTGGGCAAAGCGCCTGGACGGGCGAAATCGGGGGCATTTTGCTTCTTTTTTGTGTTAAGGCCGCGAGGAAATATGCTACCGCCTAAGGGACATAAGGCTCTGTGGGTTACGGGGCTCGTTGCCGTGGCCGTGGCGGCTGCGACGCTTGTCATATTCAATAGAAATCGGGTTGGGGACGCTCCGGAATTGGTTCAAACGGCTTACAGTGGCCTGGGAGCCGCGCAGAGCCAACTCTCGCCCGTGGAGATCTTTCAAAGAGTTTCACCGTCCGTGTTTGTTATTGAGGCATTAGGAGCGAGCGGAGAATCGCTGGACCTAGGAAGCGGAGTCGCGATCACCCCTAACCTGCTCATCACAAATTGTCACGTGGTTCAAAACGGTTCCTCTTTAAGAGTAAGCCGGGACGATAAGAAGTGGGCGGCGAAGTTGGTAGGGGCTCTGCCGAATCACGATCTTTGCGGACTTCGGCCAGCTCAATTGGATCTGGAGCCGGTTAGCATCCGGTCGTCTTCAGCTCTTGAGACAGGAGAGAGCGTTTACGCTATCGGAGCGCCCGAAGGGCTGGAGCTCACCTTTTCCCAAGGGGTTATCTCTGCGCTGCGAGAGACGGGTGGAGTTCACATGGTTCAGACCAGCGCGCCCACCTCGCCCGGCTCAAGCGGCGGAGGACTTTTCGACGCAGAAGGAAATCTTGTGGGCATAACGACATTCCAACTCAGGCAAGGGCAGAGCCTGAACTTCGCCATGCCCGGTGAATGGATAAGCGACCTTGTGGCGCATTCAAACAATACCGCGGGCGCCGCTTCGTTTGCAGTGGGCGACGCGACGCTTGAATCGGCTGCATGGATTGAAATCGGAATCGAGGCGGTCAAGCAGAAGAATTTCGAAGTCGCCGAGAATGCCCTGCTGAAGTCGACGCGCTTGCAACAAGCGGACGCTTACCGGGCTTGGTATGAACTCGCGAGCGTGTATGGCTCCGAACGGCATCCAGAAGCTCAAGCCATTGCGCTGGAGGAGGCGGTCCGACTGAAACCGAACTATGCAGACGCATGGCGCGAGCTGGCACGAAGCTATTCGATGCAGAAGGACTTCGGCAAGGCGATCGCTGCCGCGAAACAGTCCACCGAGCTTGATGCGCACGACAAAGAAAACTGGCAACTCCTGGGATTCCTTTACTTCGACAGCAGCTCCTATGCGAAAGCAATTGAGGCGGATGAACAGGGCCTGCGGATTGCCCCCAGCGATGAAACCCTGCTGGCCGACCTAGGCATGGCCTATGGAAAGCAGGGCGATCGAGAGCAGGTGATGCGAATCTACACGCAGCTCAAAGGAAAAGACCCTCTCGCCGCGCAGGTGCTTTTTAACGAGTACATCGCACTCCGATCGGCGGCGTCCCATGCAAGGTAGCTCAAGCTATCCGGTAAGTTTCGACTGTGCCACACGAGTGCTGACCGCTACGGCAGCGACACTTATCGACTGCTTGAAACGTCATCAATCATCAGGAACAATTGAACAAAATGAAATCGGATTCAATAAGTAAAAGGGATCAGCTCGGCTGGCGGCTGCCGATATACGCCGCATTAGCTGCGGTTCTTGTTTTTCTTCCGCTGGTGATAAGTTCAAACACGGGCGTTCTGTATTTATTCGTGATCGTACCAGGCTTGGTTCTTATCGGCATTTGCGTGTTGATTTATGCAGCCATCCGGAAAAAACTGTCGATTGCGGTGATGGTGGCAACATTTTGTGCCCTGTCAGCGGTCGTATTTCTTTACAACTTCCAAATACGCACTTTTACTAGATGGTTTTTGTGGTCGGATCAATACAAAAGCAAGGTCCTGGCCGAGCCCACTACAGTTAATGGAGACTTCAAGCACATCGAATGGGATGGTTGGGGATGGGGTGGTCAAGACTTCTCGGTTTTTCTTGTTTTCGATCCCACAGATTCGCTCTCCGGACCGGCCCAAAACAATCAATCAGCCAAGCTCAATGGAACACCCTGCGAGGTTTCCGGTGTGCGTCGCATGGAATCGCGTTGGTACATCGTTTTTTTCGACGCTTACGTCGATCAATCTTCTTGGGACCGCTGTAAATAGTATTTTGGTTAGTTGGCACGGCCCCAGAGCTTCTTTGAGGCGATGCGCGCGCCTTCGGCAAGGGAGCGGAATTTCATCCAAGAGAATGCGGGGAAGACCGGACCGAATCCGGCGAAGGTGCCAAATCCGCAGTCGGAGCCGGCCATGATGCGCTCTCGTCCAACGATGTTGGCATAGCGAAGAAGGCGCTGCGCGACGACCTCGGGATGTTCCACGTAGTTCGTGCTAGACGCAATCACGCCGGGAATCAAAATTTTGTCGTCGGGGAGCTTGATGGTGGTCCAAGCTTCCCATTCGTGTTCGTGGCGCGGGTTCGCGCCTTCGATCAGCAAAGCCTTCGGCTTCACTTTGATGGCAATGGGAAAGATCTTCTTGCAGTCCATATCATGGATGTGCGTGCCCTCGTAATTGCCCCAGCAGACATGAAGCCTTACGCGATCCGCGGGAACGTTAGCGAGCGCATGGTTGAGCGCTTCGACCTGCAGCTCGGCGTAGCGCAGGAATTCTTCATCGGTAAGATTCTTGAAACGACTGTGGCGCCCCATGGCGAGATCGGGGCAATCAAGCTGTAGGAGCAAACCGGATTTCACGATCATCTCGTATTCTTCGCGCATGGCATCAGCCAGCGCGGCAAGATACTTTTCGTGGGAAGGATAATATTCGTTGGGCTGAAAAACCGCGATCGTGCCCGGAGAGACAGAGTTCATGAAGCCTTCCGTCACGTTGGTTTTGGACAAGGCTTCCTTCATATGAGCGATATCCTGCTCGACGGGCTTTAAATTTTTCACTTTGATCGGACCCTTGCAGACGGGGCGTTTGTAGGTGGCGGAATGCCCCGCTTTCACGAGGCGGTCGCGA
>DATDIT010000023.1:0-32344 GCA_036520875.1 Candidatus Acidiferrales bacterium | reverse complement strand
GGCGCGAGACCGTCCCCCGAGCCTTGAGCTCCCAGCATTGCATCACCGGCCTTTTGCGTCCGCGCGATTTCGGCGGCGGGTAGCCGCACGACAATGCGCGTGCCCGCCCCAATCCCGTCCGAACTGATCTCAAGGCTTCCGCCTAACTGTCGAACCCTTTCGCGCATCCCGCGAATTCCCACTCCGACCGTGCCGCCGGATTCCATCTGTTCTCGCGTCTTCGCCGAAATGCCTCTGCCGTCGTCTCGTACTTCCAGCCGCAGGTGGCTATCCGGTCGCGAGATACGAATCGCGGCCGTCGGGCTACCCGAGTGGCGATGAATATTCGTTAGGCATTCTTGCACCAGTCGAAAAACCGCTGTTTCCACCTCGCGCGAGAGCCGCCCCAAATCCTCGCTGCATTCCAATTTCACTGCAATCTTACTGCGCTCGGAAAAGCCCTCAACGTACCATCGCACTGCGGCTCCGAGTCCCATCTCGTCCAACATCGGAGGATGCAGCAAATAAGACATTGTGCGGATATCGTTGCTCATCTCTTGGACGAGGCTCGCACTGTCTGCCACGGTCGCCGCTGTGTTCACGAGCCGGTCGAGATCCTTCGCCACTGCGCCGAGATTCATCGCCAGCGCCGACAGGGCTTGCCCGGCATTGTCGTGCAATTCCCGCGCTATGCGCCGCCTTTCTTCATCCTGCAAATTCAGTAACCGCCCGGTGAGCTGTCGCAAATTCTCATTCGCATGATCGAGCTCGCCTGTCCGGTTCCGAACTTTTTCTTCCAGCTCGCCGGACGCTTCCCGCAATCGCTCCCTCTCCAGCCGGCTCGCTTCTCCGATCAGCACAATCAAAAGCGCTGCAAGCAGGAACACCAGAAGGCTCGACCAGTCGGCTCGGTGATCAATTCGCAGCGAATGCGCCGGTACGAGGAACCCGTAATCTATCCCCACTAGCGATAGCGCAATGCTCGCGATCGAGGGCAGCGTGCCGCAGTACCACGTCGAAAAAGCTACCGCCGCAAGCGTCGTCACATAAGGTGCCGAACTATCGTAGGGATGCAGCGCCAGCGCGATGATCAGGGCCAGGCTCGTCGCCAAGAGCGCAATGCCAAAGCGCAGCGGCGCGCGCGCAAAGGCCGCAGCGGAATCTCCTAACGAAATGCCCATGCCTTCTCCTTCTCTTCTCTATGGGCGGTCTCGCTGATTTTATCACCTAATCGAAGCAAGGAATGCGGCCCTTAACGTAGAAAACACAAGGGTCACACTGTACCTCCGCATCGCGCCCCATCGTTCGCCAGTCGCCTTCAACCTCATTCGCTTCAACCGCGCGTGGTAGAATTATTTCTTCGGCCTTTCCTTCGGGATCGGACCGATAGGCAAGCGATTGGGACAGGCAGTCTCGCAAACTGAATTGCTTCTCCACCGGGGCGCCTTGAAACGCAACGGCAAGGGACTAGTCTGCCCGCGCGCCCCATTTAACCGCCCACATTCGCCCTCCCATCCCCCTATCGGACTCCGCCCATGATTCTCCCCCTCGTTTCCGAACTCGTGGCACGAATCGCGCGCCTCGAAGCCATCCAGCAAGGTTGCGAAAAACTTCGCCGCAAGCAAGCCGAAGTTACCTTCGCCGGTTTCACGGATTCCGCAAAATCGATCCTTCTTCCATTGATTTTTCGCGAACTGGGCCGTCCGATCATCCTGCTTGTCGACTCCAACCAGCGCGCGGAAGAAATTCTCGAGCCCCTCCGCTGGTTCTATCGGGCCGCCACCGCGAAACCCGGCGCTCGTGTCGTACGTTTTCCGGCCTACGAGGTTTTGCCCTACGAAAATCGCTCGCCGCACGCCGAAATTTCCGAAGCGCGCGCCGTCGCTCTCTGGCGCATGGCCTCGGCCGAGGCCGATCTCGTAGTCGCTCCCGTCACGGCCGCCTTGTGGCGCATGCGCGACCGCGACTTCTATCGCGATTTGGCTCGCGTAATTGCGCGCGACGATTCCCTCCCCCACGAAGATCTGATCGGCTTCCTCAATCGCGCCGGCTACGAAAAGCAGGTCACCTGCGAGATGCCGGGACAATACTCCGTTCGCGGCGGCATCATCGACATTTTTTCGCCCGAGGCGCCCCAGCCCGTTCGCGTCGAGCTTCTGGGCGATACCATCGAATCCATCCGCGCATTCGATCCCAATACGCAGCGTTCCACCAATCCCGTGGAACGCGCCGTGCTCTTGCCGCTCACCGAGCTTCTTCGCGGCTCGGAAGTCCTCGCGCACCAGGCCGTCGTCTCCGCGTCAGGACGCGCGGACGAAACCGCTCCTCCGGGTTTTTATCCCGGCTGGGAATTTCGCGAAATTCCGCTCGAGCATCGCCCCGGAATCCTCTTCGATCTCGCTGCCGAGCCCCTCGTCGTCATGGACGAACCTTCTCTCCTCCAACCCGCGATCGAAAAATATCGCGCCCGCATGCAAGCATCATTCGAAAAAGCCGAAAGCCCTCTCGCCGAGCCGCCCAACAGCTACATCTTCGCCGAAGACGAATGGTCGCTCGCGCTTCAACTCTTTCCGCAACTCTCCGTCGAACATTTGGCGCTCGCCGGCCAAACTTCCGAAACATTCGCCCTGCAAACTCAGCCCACCACTCGCCACCACGGCAACGTCCCCGCCTTCATGGACGAGGTTCGCTCCCGTTTGCAAGCAGGCGAACGCGTCGTCGTTTCCGCGGCCAGCACCGGTGAACTCGAACGTTTTGCCGATATCTGCCACGAGTACGATCTTCCTTACAGCGTCGGCGAGCTTGAGGAAAATGTCACCGTCACGCGCCTCGCCCAGGAATCCAGCACCAGCAATGCTCCGGCTATGGTTCTGGTGAAGGCGCCGCTCGCCGAAGGCGTCGTTTTCCCCGAAGCCCGCATCGCCTTCTATGGCAATGCCGATTTGTTTGAGACACCGCCGCAGTTGCAGCGCTCGCGGCCCAGGACCGCTAGCTTTTTCAGTGATTTTTCCGACCTCAAGCCCGGCGATTTTGTCGTCCACGTCGATCATGGCATCGGCCAATTCGAAGGCCTGCGCCAGGTAGTTGTCGAAGGAGCCGCTGGCGAATTCATGCTCTTGAAATACGCCGGCGACGCAAAACTCTACGTTCCGCTCGCCCGCCTCGATCTCATTCAGAAATATCAGTCGCTCGGCGGCGTGGAACCCACGCTCGATCGCTTGGGCACCAACATCTGGGAAGCTCGCAAGACCCGCGTCCGCAAATCCGTGAACGACATGGCCGAGCAGCTCCTCGCTCTTTACGCCGAACGCAAAACCGCTCCGGGCCATGCATTCCCAAAAGACTCCAACTGGCAGCACGAATTCGAGGATGCCTTTGAATTCGAGGAAACCGCCGACCAGGCCCGCGCCATCGACGACGTCAAGCGCGACATGGAATCTCCCCTGCCCATGGACCGCCTCCTCTGCGGCGACGTCGGCTACGGCAAGACTGAAGTCGCCATGCGCTCCGCTTTCAAAGCCCTCGCGGACTCCAAGCAGGTCGCTGTCCTCGCCCCCACCACCGTTCTTGCCTTTCAGCATCTGGAAACTTTTCGCCGGCGCTTCGCGGCCTTTCCTGTTCGAATCGAAATGCTCAGCCGCTTTCGCACTGCCAAGGAACAAAAGAAAGCCCTCGAAGAATTGGAAGCCGGCAAAGTGGATGTAATCATCGGAACGCATCGCCTGCTTTCCAAGGACGTCAAGTTTCACGATCTGGGCCTGCTCATCGTTGACGAAGAGCAGCGCTTCGGTGTGGCTCACAAAGAGCGCCTCAAGGAAATCCGTAAAAACGTCGACGTGCTCACCATGTCCGCTACTCCCATTCCTCGCACTCTGCACATGTCGCTCGTCGGCCTGCGCGATATGAGCGTGATCGAAACGCCGCCGCGCGATCGCCTCGCGATTCAAACCAGCGTCTCGCCTTTCAGCGAAACGCTTGTTCAACGCGTCATCGAGGAAGAACTCTCGCGCGGCGGCCAGGTTTTTTTCGTTCACAATCGCGTCGAATCCATCGCTTCCCTTGCCTCCATGATTCAGCGTCTGGTTCCTCGCGCGCGCGTCGTTGTCGGCCACGGGCAGATGCATGAATCGGCGCTCGAAAAAGTGATGCTGAAGTTCATTCGCAACGAAGCGGACGTCCTCGTCTCCACCACCATCGTCGAAAACGGCCTCGATATTCCGCGCGCGAATACCATTCTCATCAATCGCGCCGACCGCATGGGCCTCTCCGAGCTGTACCAGCTTCGCGGCCGTGTGGGCCGTTCAAATCAGCGCGCCTACGCCTATCTTTTGATTCCGCCCGAAGGTTCGCTCACTCCGGTTGCGCGCCAGCGCTTGGCCGCTCTCCAGGAATTCAGCGATCTCGGCGCGGGTTTCCGCATCGCCGCCCTCGATCTGGAGTTGCGCGGCGCCGGCAACCTTCTCGGCGGTGAACAGCACGGCCACATCGAAGCCGTCGGGTTCGATATGTATTGCCAGATGATGGAGCGCGCCGTCTCCGAAAGAAAAGGCGAGCCGGTTGCCCCGGAACGCCGTGCTACTTTAAATCTTGGGCAAGATATTCGCATCCCCGCGGAATACATCGAAAACGAAAACCTCCGCTTGCGCATCTACAAGCGTATCGCCGCCGTCATGTCGGAGGCTTCGCGCGATGAAGTTCTCAAGGAGCTGCACGATCGCTTTGGCCCTCCGCCGCCTGCCGTCGTGAACCTGCTCGATTATGCGGTGCTGAAAGCACTGGCGGAAAAGCTGTCCGTGGCCAATATCGACCGCCGTGCCGATCAGTTGGCCATCAAATTTTATGAAGACACGCCCCTTGGCCTCGAGCGCCTCGTGAAACTCATCGGCAAGCGCCGGGACATGCGTCTCGATCCCGCCGGCACTCTCTGGCTGGACTGGAAAAGGACCAAGGAAACAAATCCGATGGAAACTGCGAAGAAAGTGTTGATGCAACTACAATCGTAGCGATAAAATCTCTGAAGTGATAACCATGAAAATCAAAAATGTCGGCTGGCTTCCACGCATCGCCATTTTCGCGGCCTTGATCTTGGCTCCGTCCATCTCCTTCGCTCAGTCCAAGGGCACTGTCGTCGAACAGATCGTTGCCCGCGTTAACAATCAAATCATCACCATGTCCGATTACGAAAAGTCTTCCGCCGGTCTCTCTCAGGAAGTCCGGCAGGATTGCCAGAATTGCACGCCGGAACAGATTCAATCCGAACTGAAGGATCGCGAGAAAAATTTGCTGCGAGACATGATCGACCAGCAGCTCTTGATCGCGCGCGGCAAGGACATGGATATCAACGTCGAGACAGATCTGGTCAAACGGCTCGACGACGTCCGAAAGCAGAATAATCTCGCCACCATCGATGATCTCGAGAAGGCCGTCGAATCACAGGGCATTGTCTGGGAAGACTACAAGAACCAATTGCGCAACAGCATCTTGACCCAGCAAGTGATCCAGCGCGAAGTCGGCGGCCGCATGGATATCGGCTCGGACGAGGTGAAGAAATACTACGATGCGCACAAGCAGGATTTCGTCCGGCCCGAAGAGGTGTCCCTTGCCGAAATCATGCTGAGCACGCAAGGCAAAAGCCCGGAGGAAGTCTCCGCCGTTCGCACCCGCGCCGAAGATCTTCACAACCGCCTCGTGAAGGGCGAGGATTTCAACGTGCTCGCCAAACGCTATTCGGAAGGTTCCACGGCCCAGGATAATGGCGCCCTCGGCGAATTCCAGCGCGGCCAGCTCGCCAAGCAGTTCGAGGATGAAGTTTTCAAGTTGGATAAGGGCCAGTTCACCGACGTGATTCAAACCAAAACCGGTTTCGAAATTCTGAAGGTGGTCGACCATTTTCAGGCGGGACAACAGCCGCTCAGCAAGGTCGAAAATGAAATCACCAACATCCTCTACCGGCAAAAAATGGATCCTGCCCTGCGCACCTATCTGGCGCAGTTGCGTGAGGAAAGCTACGTGCAGGTGAAGCCCGGTTATACGGACACGGCCGCCGTGCCTGGCGCCACCGTGATTCAAGAAGTTGCGCCAACGCCTGACGCCACATCCAAGAAAAAAGAAAAAAAGAAGGTTGCTTTGCCGAAAGTCAACGGTTGATGAAGTCCAACTTCATCGTTGATCTCGCCGATGGACAAATGGTCGCCTCACTCTTTCTCGTTCGCGAAAAAGAGATACGCACCTCCGTCCGCAGCGGAAAGTCCTGGCTCGAACTGAGGCTCGCCGACCGCACCGGCACCATCCCCGCGAAAATGTGGGACAACTTCACCCTCCTCGCGCCTACTTTCGAATGTCACGATGTGATTCAGATTCGCGGCCGCGTAAAACTTTATAACGGCCAGAAAGAACTCACCATCGAGCAGATCATTCCCGCCGCCGAGCGTGATTACGACCTCGGCGATTTTCTCCCGCACACCAAATATGACGTGGAAAAACTCTACGCCTGCGTCCAGGAAGCCATCGCGGGAATGAAAAATCCCTGGCTCAAACAACTGCTTTCGAGTGTCGTCGGCGATCGGGCCATCGCCCCGCACTTCAAGCGCGCGCCTGCCGCGATGATAATGCATCATGCTTATATCGGCGGTTTGCTCGAACACATCGTGAGTTTGGTGGGTTTAGCGGCGGCCGTCTCGTCGCACTATCCCGATCTCGATGCGGACCTGCTGCTCACCGGCGTGGTGTTGCACGATATTGGCAAGATCGAGGAATTTCGCTACGCGCGCGGCATCGAATATTCTGAGAAGGGGCGCCTGCTCGGCCACATCATGATCGGTACCGCGATTGTGCGCGAAAAAATCAATGTCATTCAGGGATTTCCCGCGCCCCTCGCCACTTTGGTCGAGCATCTTATTTTGAGCCACCACGGCACGCATGAGTTTGGCTCGCCTTCCCTTCCACAGATTCCCGAAGCCGTGGCCCTCAACTTTATCGACGATATCGATTCTAAAATGGCCGGGATGCGCGTGAGCCTTGATTGCCCTCCCCATGAGGAGCAGCCTTCGCTCTGGACCGATCGTAATCCCTCGCTTCGCAGGGCCTTGCTTCGCGTGAAACAGTTCTTGGCTGATGGCGAGCCGCCCAAGTGACCATTCGCGTGAATCACGAGGCGAAATCCTATGACTGATACTGCCTGTACTGAACGCAGCGAACGCGCCGCAAAGCCACGCTCGCCCAAGCATTCGCTCCTCGATCTTGCTCCCCTCGAGCTCGATTGCATGAAAACACTTTGGCCGGTGGGCGAAGCCACCGTTCGCGAGATTCGCGAACGCCTCGCTCCGCGCCTTCCCCGCGCCTACACCACCATCATGACCATCATGGATCGGCTTGCGCGCAAAGGCGTTGTCGAGCGCCACAAAACCGGCCGTGCTTACGTATATCGCCCCGTGCTGGGCGCCGAAGACGCGCGTGCACAGGCATTGCGCCAGGTAATTGAGAATTTTTTCGAGGGCTCCAAGGATGCGTTGCTCGCGCAGCTTGGCAATCCACCGGATAGCCGTCCTTCAGTTGTTGCCGCCGCGCCTGCTCCCGTTCCAGGTAACAGCGAAGTGCGCGCGGATACCGCGCCTCTTCCGCCAGCGAGGTTTGACTAGATGTTTCCGGCCGAACTCAAAATTCGAGACTCGCTGATTCGCCCGGCGACCATTCTCGCGCCCATGGCTGGCGTTACCGATACCGTCTTTCGCCGCGTGATTCGCTCGCTCGGCGCATGCGGCTTGATCATGACCGAATTCACCAGCGCCGAGGGGCTCACGCGCCAGGCCGCGCGCACTCTTCGCTATCTTTATTTTGATGAGGACGAACATCCCATCGCCGGCCAGATTTTCGGCTCCGATCCGAATGTGATGGCTTCCGCCGCGGCACTGATCGAAGACCTCGGCTTCGATCACGCGGATATCAATCTCGGCTGCCCCGTAAAAAAAGTGGTGAAGTGCGGCGGCTCGGGATTGCTCCGCGATTTAGTGCATCTCGAAACACTTTTGCGCGCCGTTCGCGCCGCGGTGACAATTCCGCTAACCATCAAGATCCGCTCCGGCTGGGATGAAAATAATATCGTCGCCACGGACGTGGCGCGAATGGCGGAACAAATCGGCGTCGAAGCAATCGCCGTTCACCCGCGCACGCGCATGCAGGGCTATGCCGGATTCGCCGACTGGACAATTATTCGCGCGGTGAAGCAATGCGTGCGCATTCCGGTGATTGGCAATGGCGATATCCGCAAGCCGGAGGACGCCGTGCGCATGATCGAAGAAACCGGCTGCGACGCAATCATGATCGGCCGCACCGCATCTTCCAATCCGTGGATCTTCAGCCAGATCGCCGATTACATTTCCACGGGAAGATACGACCAACCGACCGAAGTCGATCGCTATCATCTCTTGTCAGATTATTTTCGCAGCCTGATCGCCGCGGAAATGCCGGACGCCATCGGCAAGATGAAGCAATTTGCCACGTTGTTCACCCACGGCGTGCGCAATGGCGGCGAGCTTCGCCAGCAAGTTCACCACTCCCAAACAGCCGCCGAAATTCTCGACAAAGTCGACACTTTTTTCTTCGAGATTGCCGCACCTGTTCCTTCTAGTTAGAAACATTTAGCGGTTCAAAACGGTCGAAAAACGCCCCCACAGGGCCGGTTACGCGGTCTGGGCCCGCGCAGCTTCGGGATTGTAGAATTTATCTCCGTCGAGCACCGCTCTGATCCCGCGAATCAGGTCGCGGCTGGCATTGCTTTTCAGGACGTAGCCATCGCAATGCGCCGAACGAATATTTTCTTCCAGTGTGTGGTAGGAATGGTTGGTGAAAATCAGAATTTTCGGCGGCGCATCCATCTTGCGAATTTCGTACGCCGCCGTCAACCCGCCGGCGCGGGGCATGGTGAGGTCCAAAAGCACGAGGTCCGGTTTCAATTCCTTCGCTTTGGCAACAACCTCCAAGCCGTCTTGCGCTTCTCCGCAGACCTCGATATCCAGCTCGCCCGCCAGCAGGGAGACGACGCCGTGGCGCGTGACCTCGTGATCGTCCGCGATCAAAATTCGTTTCCGCACGGGGATCGGGAGCGCAGCAGGACGAGCTTGCGCTTCATCCAGGTGCCGCGACGCCTGCCCCGGTTCGCTGTGCCCTTCCTGTTTTGCCAGGGGCAAAGTTGCAACCACCGTTGTTCCGCTTCCGGTGGAGTTAATTTCGAGAGTTCCTCCGATTTGGAGGAGGCGCTCGCGCATTCCGGCGATGCCAACGCCGAGCCCAGTCGTGTCCCGCCCCGGCGTGAGAATTTCGCGACTGATTCCCTTGCCTTGATCCTCGACGGATAGGCGAGCGACGCCCGCGTCCATGGAAAGAGAAATCCGCGCGGTGGGACTGCCGGAGTGTCGCAAGACGTTAGCGAGGCTTTCCTGAACAACGCGGAAGAACGTGGTTTCGTCACCCGGGGATAAGCGGGGCAGATTCGGGGCGATCTGGGTGTCTACGCGGATTTTCGTTCGCTTCTGAAAACCTTCCGCGTACCAGCTCAATGCGGAGCCGAGGCCGAGCTCATCGAGCAAGGGAGGATGCAGCAGGTAAGAGAGGGTGCGAATTTCGTCCTCGATTTTGTGAGCCAAGGCGACGGATTCAGTAAGGGCTTCGCGCGCCTTTTTCGGCGACTCCAGATTCCTGGCCGCAAGTTCCAGGGACATTCCGAGGACCGCGAGCTCCTGGCCGGTGATGTCATGCAAGTCCCGCGCGATGCGGCGGCGCTCCTCATCTTGCGATTGCAAGAGCCTAGCGGACAGGGAATACAGCGAGGCTTTCGAATCCCGAAGTTCCTGGCTAGTTTTTACGAGTTCGGTAACTTCAGAGGCGACAGCTCGAATAGTCGTCGTACCGTCTTTCGCGAAAATCGGACCGAGCGATAGCCGTACCACGCGGGTTTCGCCGGATGCATTAATCCTCATTTCACCGTGAATGGGGGCTTCGACGGCGGCAGCGAGCGCGGAGTTCAGCGAGTCCCAGCTGGCCGCAGAAATATATCTTTGAATAGAGGATCCGGTGGCCGTGGCAAATCCGCGAACACCCAGAATGCCGGCAAAACGGCGATTGGCGTAGAGGATTAGTCCTTCACGTGAAAGGTTCGCGACGCCAGTGTCGAGGTCTTCGAGAAGTGCCAACAGCACCTGGTCACGCGAGTTGGAATTTCCCCCGGCGAGATGCGCGCCGTTTCCCCCACTTGGGCGCGAGTATTTTAGCGGAGGGCGAGCCGCAGACTTTTTCTTTCCCACGAAGCAAACCTCACATCAGCCGGGGCTGTAGTATACAGCAGCGGAGTGGCAGCGGCGGCTGAATCTGGAGATTCAGCGAACGCCGGGCGGATGAAGGGCAGGTAGGCAAGTATGTTTGCGGGGCACGATGTCCGTGCACCTACGACGGTCCGTGCAAATGGGCACGGCGGCGGGCGTTACATCGAAGAGAGATTCCTCGACGACTTTTCCCCCGGGCGCGCCTTCGGCCGCATGCGAGGAGCACGCCCGGGCAAGCCCGGGCGGCAAACAGCGGGAGCCCTTCGTAGCTCAGGGTAAACAAGCTCCCGGACTCCACAGGAGGCGCCCGTTTGCGCGGAGCGGATGGCGAAGGGGTAGCCAAGCATGTTAGCCGGGCACAGCATGCTACCACCCCAGCACGCGAAACCGGCGCTCTGGGGGCCCCGGTGCTGTGGCCCTACAACAGCAACGGCAAACAACGACGCAAGAATCCTGAATTATCGGGCGGGGGCGACGCTTGCGAGAGTCGAGACGTTGACGAGGGTGATTACGGCGCCGTCAATCCTGTCTTCGGCGCGATAGGGGAGGATCCGGAGCTGGTAGCGGGTCCCGCGGCTATCCGTAAAGTCTTCCTCGAGCGTTTGGAGGTTGGACATGACCTTCAAGACCAAGGGCTGGAGCGGCGGAATCTCGATTGTGGGATTGACGTTGAAAAAGGGGCGGCCGATGTCTCCCGGTATCAAGCCATAGATCTGTTGCGCACGGGGAGTGAAGCGGCGGATGGTGAGGTCGTTGCCAACCATGATGACGGCGATATCGATGGAGTTCAGCAGATTGTTCAGATCGTTGTTGATCAGACTGACGTCGATGTTGCGACTCCGGAGTTCGTCATTCACCGTCGTCAGCTCTTCGTTGGCGGATTGCAATTCTTCCTTGGCAGTTTCGAGTTCTTCGTTGGTGCTTTGAAGCTCCTCATTGCTTGAAAGAATTTCCTCGTTGGCCGATTGCAACTCCTCGTTCATGGCTTCCTGGGTCTCGATAAGGGACTGGAGATATTCCTTGGTGGCAGCGAGCTCGCCTTCGAGCTTAGTGATGCGCCCGATGGAGGCTCGGGATTCCTTTTGCGGTGTGGCACGCCGCGGCGGCGCTTCGCGACCTGCCTCTCTGGGCGATTCCTGAAAAACAATCATATAGAGGTGTTCCTTGGAGTCGGAGACAGAGACGGGAGTCACCTCGATGTTGACAAGGCGCGTGGAACCCGTCGCGTCGCCGTTTCCATTGCCAGCCTTGATTTGAATATCGTGCTTTTGAACTGTGCCCTTCTCTTTTTTCGCTCGGGCGATGGCATTGCGGAGATCGAATAACAACCCGTCGCGGGCCATTTTGAGAATGCTATGGCTGGCTCGCCCCGGAGCGATCTTCAAATAGAGTCCAACATTCCCGCGGCTGTGCAAGATATCCAAATCATCGTTGATAAATACCGCGGCAGGCGCGTAATTGCTCAAAAGGCGCCGATCGAATTCCTTTTGAAGCTCGGTGGAGTTCCAGGCCAAATCGGACGGCTTGTTAGGGAATCGGAGGTTGTGGGAAGCGTCCTCCGATTGACGATCCAGCGAAAAAGTGACCAACTGGTGGGTCGTCGGTTTCTTTCTGAATATTTTCGTGTCGCGGCCTTCGGGAGCAAACATGCCGGTGGCCCCGCCGATTCCCTCCGACGTGCCAAGAACCAAGTAGCCGGCCGACCGGAGCGCGTAGTGAAAAAGCGAAAGGGCCTTATTCTGGAGCGGCGGCTCCAGATAGATGAGAAGGTTGCGGCAGCAGACCAGATCCATTTGTGAAAACGGCGGATCGTTCAGAAGATTGTGCTGGGCGAAAATGCACCGATCGCGGATGGTTTTGCTGATGCGATAGCCATTTTCGGACTTAGTGAAAAATCGGCGAAGGCGCTCGGCGGAAACATCCCCTTGAATATTTTCAGGATAGACGCCGGCGCGCGCCTTGGCGACGCTGGGGTCGCTCACGTCGGTTCCAAACAGCTGAAAAGGAGTTTCGGAGGCCTTGTCCCCGAGGAACTCCAATAGAGCGATGGCAACCGAATAGGTTTCCTCCCCGGAAGCGCAGGCGGGCGTCCAGATTCGAATGGGGGATTCGGGCCCGCGATTCCTTAGCAGGGCGGGAAAGGTGTCGGCCTTCAGAGTGTCAAAAATCCGCGGATTGCGGAAGAAGCTGGTTACGTTGATCAATAAGTCTTGGTACAGAGCGTTCGGTTCGGCGGGGGTCTTTTGAATGAACTTCACGTAGTCGCGAAGATTGTCGATCCTATTGACAACCATTCGCCGTTGGATTCTGCGTAATATGGTGGACTGCCGGTAATGAGTGAAGTCCACTCCAGTGATTTTCCGTAAGAGCTGAAAGATCCCGCCCAAGCCGGATCCCGAGCCGGATGAACCATCAACGTTGGGGCGCCACTCGCCATCGCGAGAGATGTAGGGATGACGGGCAAGACGAGCCAATTCACGGGCAATTTCTTTCGGGGGCAGGGCGTAATCCACGTATCCGGAGGCCGCTGCGCTTCGCGGCATGCTGTCATATTTTGCCGTGGCCGAATCTTGCGCAAAGGTGACGCCGCCTTGCGCTTGAATTTCGCAAAGTCCGAGTGTCCCGTCCGATCCCGAGCCGGATAAGACAATGCCAACGGCGCGATTCCCCAGCTCGGAAAGGGACCTCATAAAATGATCGATGGGCATGGGTATTCGCGTCGAATCGCCCCGGGGAATCAATTGCAGCGTGTGGTGGGAAATGGACATGGTGGTATTAGGAGGGATGACGTAGACGTTGTTGGGCTCGACGAGCATGCCATTGGCCACTTCGTTGACGCGCATGGGCGTGAGCTTCGAAATCAGGTCGGCAAGCATACTGTGATGGGTCGGGTCCAAATGCTGGACCAGGACAAAGGCCATGCCGGTATCCGGGGGCAAATTCCTGACTAGTTCGCTAAAGGCTTCGATACCTCCGGCGGAGGCGCCCACCGCGACAATCAAGAATTCATCTGTGTGGAGAGGCTTTGCATCGGATTTTCTCTTAGATGGAAGGCGGCGCTTTTTCGAAATCACCTTGGGTTTCATGATTGGCCCAGCCGAAGACCTGTCTCACGGGCGCAGCGAGCGGGAGAAGCGCCTCGTACAGTCAGCGGCGCAACAGATCGTAACCGCGCTACTTAAATAGATAAAAACGCTGATTGAAGGAGAAGTCTAGTCCTTTTGGGGTGCGGAGGGCAACAGGGTGACATGTTCCAAGCAGCCGGATCGCCTGTTCAATTGTTGTGCAAACTACAGAGGATAGGGCCTTGGAATCTTCCAGATACCACGGCGGGGTGTATCGAGCGCCGAGCTCATAGCTCGACGCCACGAGGAAAGTTGCCCCACATCTCGCGACGGGTTTTGCGCGAAGCGACCGGGCACGAAGTCGAAGAACCTCTCTCCGATCCAGCGTCCAGCAACATTTTCAATCCAAGAGAGGTCCTTCGACTGCGTTGCGCGCCCGCGAAAAACGCGGGAAAAGCAAAGACGGGCGCAACTTCGCTCAGGATGACGCCAACGGCAAAGGCGAAGGCCTGAAAAGCGAGGAGGCCGCCAGGAAGGCACTGCGAAGGCGAATTGCGAATTAGAGAATGTGCGCCCGTTTGTGGGCGGTAGATGGCGTGGATCACGCCAAGCAAGTTTGCCGGGCACAGCATGCTGTGCCCCTGCGAAGACGAACGGCATAAGGCAAAGGCGCCAGAGGCAACGGCGAAGGCAAAGGCGCCCGCCTGAAAAGCGAGGCGGCGGCCGCTACAGAGGCAACGGTACGACGGCAAAGGCATTTCCGAATGCGGCGGAAATTCACGGGGTGTACACTCTTGCCGAACTGGGTTGGTATTTTGGGGTGAGATTTCGAGGGAATCGCGGAGGCCGGCATGGCCATGGAAGCGCAGGCGGTGACAATTGGGGATCTGATCGACCGGCATCCGCTGAGCGGTTTTCAAATCTGGACGATCGCTCTTTGCGGAATCGTCCTGACACTGGACGGATTCGATTCGCTTACCGTCAATTTTCTAGCGACTTCGATTGCGCACAGCACAGGGATTCCCGTTCACAGCTTTGGACCGATTTTCTCGGCCAGTCTTTTTGGCCTGATGATCGCGGCGCTGACCACCGGACCCATTGCGGACCGGTGGGGGCGCAAGTGGCCGGTGATCCTGGCGACGCTGAGCTTCGCGCTGTTTTCCCTGCTGACGCCGCGGGCGACCACCTATCGCGAGTTCCTAATTTTGAGGTTCCTCACGGGGCTAGGGCTGGGTGGCGCGATGCCCAACGTGGTCGCGCTGGCCTCGGAGTATTCGCCGAAACGGCTGATCTCCGTGGTGGTGACGATATTATTCTGCGGAATGCCGCTGGGGGGAGCGATTTGCGGATTGCTGAGCGCGGAAATGATTCGCACCTGGGGATGGCACTGGGTATTTTATATCGGCGGTGTTATTCCATTGGCCATCGCGATTTTGCTGATTTCGATGCTGCCGGAATCGGTGCAATTTTTGGCCGTGCGCGGCAAGGACCCGGCGAAAATGCGGAGGACGCTAGAAAAAGTGGCGCCCGAATTTGCATCCTCGGGCGGTGAGATTTACGTTCCCAAGGACGAGCAGGGCCGCAAGGGCGTGCCGGTGAAATATCTTTTCACGGAAGGGCGCGCGCTTGGAACGATTCTGCTGTGGTTTCCCTACTTCATCAACCTGCTATTGATTTATTTCATCAGCGGCTGGCTGCCCGCGCTGCTGACCGAGGCGGGGATGACGGCATTCGCGTCGGTGATCGCCACGGCGTTCTTCGATTTGGGGGGTCTGATCGCGTGTGCGGGGCAGGGGTTTCTTATGAACCGAATCGGCGCCGCCCGAGTGCTGATCTTCGAATATGCGCTGGCAGCGGTGTTCGTTGGAGCGCTTGGTGTGCTACCCAGGCATGTTGTGCTCGTGGCATTCCTTGCGTTCGCTTCGGGGGTCGTGGTGATCGGGGCCCAGGCGGGGCTGAATGCGCTTGCGGCGCGATTCTATCCTACGTCCGTGCGGTCAACGGGCGTGGGCTGGGCGCTGGGGGTGGGGCGCTTCGGGTCGATCGTGGGGCCGCTGGTGGGAGGGATGCTGCTGGGGATTGGATGGAGCTCGCGAGGGTTGCTGCTCGCAGCGGCAGGGTTTGCATTGTCGGCGTGGCTGGCGATCGTGCTGAGCAATACAGTGCGCGAGCACGTGACGCCGTACAGCCGTTCGCTGGAGGTGGAGGCGGGCGGATCTTGATTGCGAGGCGAATTTGGGCCGCAACGCTGCAACGCGGACTGGCGTAGGAAGACGGGGGCAAATTGAGGGAGGCGACCATGCGTCTTCTTCTGGTGGAAGACGAAAGAAAAGTGTCTAGCTTTATCGCGCGCTCGCTGCGCGAAAATCACTACACCGTGGACGTGGCGGACACGGGCGAAAAGGCGCTCGATATGGTGAGCCGCGCGACCTACGATTTGATCCTGCTCGATGTGCGATTGCCGAAGCTCAGCGGCATGGAAGTGTGCCGCGAGATCCGGGATTCCGGCATCGAGACGCCGGTGCTTATGCTGACCGCGCGCAGCCTGGTGGAACAACGAGTGGAAGGACTGGACTCCGGCGCCGACGATTACCTGACCAAGCCTTTCGCGCTGGCCGAGCTGCACGCGCGGGTACGCGCGCTGACGCGGCGCGGATTTCACAGAGGCGGCGCGAAACTTCACGCTGCGGACCTCGAACTCGACCGCCCTCGCAGGACGGTGAAGCGCGGCGATGCGGCCGTGCAGCTTACGTTCAAGGAATTTGCGCTGCTGGAGCTGCTGATGATGAGGTCTCCCGAGGCCGTGCTGCGATCGGAGATTATCGAGCACGTGTGGTCGCACGGCTTCGACACCGAGACAAATATCGTAGAGGTGTACATCAACCGGCTGCGGCAAAAAATCGATCAGCAGTATGCGGTGAAACTGATCCATACGGTGCGAGGGTCCGGATACCGGCTGGCGCCGCCGGAACGGTGAGCATGAAGAGACGATCACTTCGCTTTCGGATGATGCTGCTCTTCTGCCTGGTGGTGGGAGGATTTCTCCTTAGCACCTGCGCGATCATCTATTCGATTTTTGCGCGAGAGCTTCGGCTGCAGGTGGATCGCAGGCTGAGCGAAGCGGGAATTCCCATGGTGGCCGACCTTGCAGCGAATCCGCCGGATGAAGATGTTTTCCGCCTGGATCTTCCCGATGAATACCTGGAATTGCTGGATGCAACGTCGGGGACGCCGTTGAACATGTCGCAAAATTGGCGGGCGCATCCGATCGACGTGGGAGCGCTCGATTTTCCGGAGGGGAAGCCGGTATTTCGCACGGTGGACGGAGTGAAAGGCCAACTGCGAATGGAACTGATTCCGTTTCAACTAGTGGGGCGGCCGGTGGTGCTAGCCATCGCGGGGCCGACGCGCGATATCGATATCGTGTTAAGCAATTTTCGGCGAGTGTTGATCGTACTGCTGCCGGTGAGTTTGCTACTGATGGGGCTGATCTCAGGATGGTTCGTGGGCCGTAGCTTGTCACCAATCGCGGACTTGACGCAGCACGCCGCGAAGCTGGCGCAACTGATCTCCGAGCCGGACTTCGTGGACATGAAAACGCCGAGGCTGGTATCGCATTCGCACGACGAGCTGGGAGTGCTGGCCGCGACGTTCAACGAACTATTCGCGCGGGTGATCGCGGTGCTGCGGCAATTGAGGCAATTCGTATCGGATGCGTCGCACGAGCTGCGGACGCCGCTGTCAGTGCTGCAAGGCGAAACGGAGCTGGTGCTCTCCGAGCGACGCGAACCCGAGGAATACCAGCGCGCCCTCGGGGTGATTCACGGCGAGCTGCGCCATCTGAGCAGGATCGTCGAAGGATTGTTTACGCTTTCCATGGCGGACGCGGGGCAGCTTCGAATCGCGCACAGCGAGCTTTACATAAACGAAGTTTTGGAAGAAGCGTGCGAGATTGCGATTCCACTGGGACGCTCGAAGGGAATCCGAATCGAGCAGCATCTGGAGCCGGAAATGGTTGCGAGGGGCGACGAAGCGTTTCTGCGCGATCTGTTTCTGGTGTTTCTAGAGAATGCGGTGAAATATTCACCGGCGAACAGCGTGATTACGGTGAGCCTCGCGCGAGCGAATGACGCCATCGAAGTGCGGTTCGAAGATCAGGGGATCGGAATTTCGCCGGAGCACTTGCCGCACATATTCGAACGTTTTTACCGCGCCGCGGAAACGGCGGAAGTGGAAGCGCGTAGCGGCGGACTGGGGCTCGCAATCGCGCAGGCGATCGTCCACGCGCACGGCGGGCGGATTGAATGCCAAACGGTCCAGGGGCAAGGCTCAACGTTCACTGTGTTTCTGCCGCCGGCGGGCACGTTTGTTGCCACGTCGGCATCCGCGTCCGCATCGTAGCTGACGTGCAGATTCGCGGAGCCCCCTTTGATGGGGACGCGCTTAGCGGCTTGGAGTGTTCCTAGAGGGCGCTGTCGCCGCGCTCCTCGTTGCGAATGCGGATGGCGTCGTCCACCTTGGTGAGGAAGATTTTGCCGTCGCCGATTTTTCCGGTGCGCGCGGCCGCGACGATTGTCTGCACAGCTTTTTCCACAAGGTCATCCGCCAGGACCAGTTCCAGCTTGATTTTGGGAATCAAGTCGACCGTATATTCCCTGCCGCGATAAACCTCAGTGTGTCCCTTTTGCCGGCCATGCCCGCGGGCTTCGAGGACCGTCATACCTTCGACGCCGATCTCGTGAAGGGCGTCCTTTACGGCATCCAGTTTGGATGTTTGGATCACGGCTTCCAGCTTGGTCATTCTTCCCTCGCCTCTGCGTTCCCTGCGATCACACTGACGGTAGTTGGGCCGGCAAAGCCGCCGCGAATTATACACGGGCCGGGCGGCGCGGCAGGAGGAATAGCGATAGGGTGCGGGCGAGGCGGCCTGTTTACCTGTAGGACGTTAGTCCTATTGCGGTGGGCGTATCTGGGTTCTAGGCTCAGAGCGTTATGGGCGGGCGCACATCAGCCACGGCGGATAAGCAGCAGTTGGTGCTGGACACGGGACGGCGTCGAAGTATGCGGGTGCTCCTCAGTGTGCCCATCCATGTGAGCGGCAAGACGAAAACGAATCAGGATTTTGACGAAGAGACCCGCACTTTGGTGGTGAACGCCCATGGAGCGTTGATTTCGCTGGCCGCAAAAGTTCTCGCCGGCCAAGAGGTGACCCTTTCGAACAGCTCGACGCAGAGCTCGATCGGGTGCCGCATCGTTTATGTCGGAAACCCGACATCCGGGAAGATGCAGATGGGGATCGAATTCCTAAAAGCGTGCCCCTCGTTCTGGCAAATCGACTTTCCGCCGGATGACTGGGTCGTTCCAGAAAACTAGCCAGTCCCCCTGAAAAACTCCGCACTTATTTTGGCGCTGAGAGCAGCTCCGCGCGAATGTTCCCAAAAGGCAAAGTGGCCTCGATTACGACGGGCGTGTGGGCCGGATCGTTGGCAATCCAAATTTCAAAGCGAATCGACGAAACTTCCTTCTCGTATTGAAACACGTGAACGGCGACGCGCGTGGCCGAGAAATTGCCGGCCGCTATTTTCACGTAGTCGCTAAGGGCCTCGCAGTGAGCCCGCATGTCAAAGAGATCGCGCCCATCGTAAACCGGCGCGGTGAAATCCGGCGCGTGGCGCCAGTCCTGCGCGCGCAGTGCGTAGAGTGTTCCCAGCGGATCGCGGGTTCCCGGGGCAACGATCACCACCGGGCCGGGCGAATTCCGGGGCTGCCCGCTTGGTGAAAAACGCAGCACCTCGTCGCTTATTTTTCCCAATTCATTCAAGTGTAGCTCGAATTGGCGGCTTTCGAGCGTGGCCGCGTCCGTGTAGGAATCGAACTGGTCGTCCAACTCGAAGAGCCTCCGGACAGGGTTCAGAGTGTGCGTGACCGCGCGGAGGTGCCAGGTCTTGAAACCGTAGAGATCGCGGCGCTCCGGAACGCTCAGCTCCAGGGAAGCGGCGTTTGAGAACGCGGCCCATGCCACCCGGTAATTCAGAGTCTCGCCAGCGCGAAAAGGCATAGGCTGCTCTTTCGTTTTTTCTGCAGTGTGCCGTGGCTGGGCGGCGCGGTGCCGGCCGGATTGCGCGATGCCAGCCGCGGCGAATGCCGTACCGCTCGATCGCAAAAGCCCGGGACAAAACCAAAGACCAGAAGCGATGATTGCGATAGCAATGATTCCGAATTCAGTTTTGAATGGCGCCCGGAATGATTTCATAGCTTGAAATCTGAGGAGTTCTGCTCCACGTACGTTCTTATTTCGCGCACGATCTTCGAATCTTGCCCACCATAACACGCCGGTTATACTATGACGCGTCCGTTATATGCAGATTGCGAATTCTCATGACTGACCTCGCCAACATGGAGTGCGCCCGATGCGCTATCTGGTAACCGGCGGCGCGGGTTTCATCGGTTCCCATATGGTCGATGAACTGGTCCGCCGCGGCCAAGACGTGGTTGTTCTGGACGATCTCTCTACCGGCCAGGAGACGAACATCGAGAGCGTCCGCGGAAAAATCGATTTTCGCGTGGGAACGATCACGGACATGAAGGACGTTCAATCTGCCTGTCGCGGAGCCGATTACGTAATCCACCTGGCCGCGCGAGCCTCCGTTCCCAAATCCGTGAAAGACCCCATCGAGACGAATCACACGAATATCGATGGCACCCTGAATGTGCTGGTTGCCGCGCGTGATGCTGGAGCGCGCCGCTTCGTATTCGCGGCATCATCCTCCGCTTACGGCGAACCCCCCGAGCAGCCGAAAATCGAGACCATGACTCCCGCGCCTATTTCTCCTTACGGCGTGACCAAATATGTCGGCGAACTCTACGCGCAAGTTTTTGGCCGCGTCTACGGGCTCGAAAACGCGTCGATACGCTATTTCAATGTTTTTGGGCCGCGCCAGGACCCGACCTCACAGTATTCCGGAGTGCTTTCGCGCTTCATGCTCGCCATTCTCCAAAATGAACGGCCGGTGATTTACGGCGACGGCGAACAATCGCGAGATTTTACGTACGTCGCAAACGTGGTGGACGAAACTTTGCGGGCTTGCGAGGCAGTGGGCGCTTCCGGAGGGGTTTTTAATGGCGGCACCGGCGCGCGAATCACGCTGAACCAAGTGATAAAGCTTCTGGCCAAAATTACCGGCAGAGAAATTCACGCGGCCTATGAGCCGCCGCGCGTGGGCGATATTCGCGATTCACAAGCCGATATTTCACTGGCGAGGAAAGTGCTCGGGTACGAGCCTGGCGTGCTCTTTGAAGAGGGATTAAAGCGCACCTGGGACTGGTATAGCCGTGCGTACGGCGGGAAGCAGTAAGCGCACCTCCGAAAATTTTCAGCGCTTGGAAACCTCAGCGCTTCTGCCTCGGCGCAGCCGGCGTTCGATGGGAATGCGCCGCTCCCATCGGCTGCCGCAACCACTGAATTGAAGTCCCCGCGAGATGTTGCAACCTCGGCTTTAGTTCGTCGAGTTTATGCACGATTCGCGTGACGGACGCTTCCAGCAGCGCACTCGTTGCCTGGAGTCGCAGCTTAATCGGCCTCACGGATGCACTTCTGCTCCAGGACATATTGGCGACGGGCCTAGGCACGTCCCACATCTGTGAAGGTTGGGGACTGGCAATTGTAGGTGGTCGCACTGGCGGCGCTGATGAAGATGGAACACTCGCGACGGCCTGCGCCCGTATCGGCGGCTCCAGTGAAGGCGCCGGTTTCGCGATAATAGGCGGCTGCACTGGGGTCACCGGTGAAGGCGCGGCGCTCGCGACGGCCGCCTGCGCTCGCACCGCCGGCTCCGGTGACGGCACTGGGTTCGCGATGATAGGCGGTCGTACTGGCGGCGCAGACGCACTTAACTCAACCTTATTTTTTGGCAGCGAAAACTCTGGCGTCACCGCCATTTGGTGTACGACGGTCTCAGCCGAGGCTGGCGGGACCGGCGCATCCGCAAACGAGCTCGGCTTCATCAATTCGGCGAGAAGTCGAGAGTCAACCGCAGGTCCCTCAATCGGAGCCGATTCGCGCATCTGCAGCGCGGACATGCGCATCCGGGTCGGGCTCGAGTCCATCGGAATTACTTCGGCCACGGGCCGCACGCTCGAGCGCGTGGGAAGCGGTCTGCCCTCGTCAAAGCGAAATTCCCAGGCGACGCTCTCCACAATCTGCGGCTGCACAGGACGGACGCCGTCCGAGTAGGCGTTAATCAGGGAGTGTTCGCAGATGAGATTCATCACCCGCGGAATTCCGCCTGAATAGAAATAAACCGCATCCATGGCTTCCCGGCTGAAGACTGCGCCATCCGGACTTCCAGCAACTCGAAGCCGATGCTGGATGTATCCGTAAGTATCTTCCAGCGACAGCGGTGCCGTTCTGCAGCGGATCATGATTCGCTGCCGCAATTGACGAAGCTCGGGGCGATGCAGCTTCAGGTCCAGCTCCGGCTGCCCTGCGAGCACAATCCGCACCAGACTCTCGCCCCCTATTTCGTGATTCAAGAGCATCCGGACTTCTTCCAGTACAGCCGTGGATAAGCCCTGAGCCTCGTCGAGGATGATCACCGGGGCCCTACCCAACTGAAAGTGCTTGGTCAGCCATTGATTCAGCAGAATGCGCAGATTGGGATTGTGTCCGGGTTCAAGCTTCGCCCCGAAATCGGACAGGATAAACTCAAAAAGATTGTTGATATCCAGGTGGGAGTTGAAAACAAACGAGACGGGTATTTCCTGTTTCCGCAGGGAAGCCAGTAAATAATTTATCAGGCTGGTCTTACCCGTACCGGCTTCACCCGTCAATACCATCAGGCTCTTGCCACTCTCCGATCCGATCGTAAGCTCGTTCAACGCGCGACGAATGCTGGAGCTGAAAAATATGTAGCGCGGATCCGGATTGGCCCTGAAGGGATTTTCCCGCAAACCGAAAAAGCTGAAAAAAGTTTGATAAACCGCCTGGTCCTGGCTCCGCCTAGTCCCACCCGTGCTCTCCATCTGGCCCTCCCCTTGATACTGTGATGCACCAGGGGCATACCTGGACACCCCTGCCTCCCCCGGAAATCCGAGCAGTCCCGCGGCCAAAAGTCGCTGAATATAACTGATAGATGACAGGAGGGTTGCGTTGGAAGCCGAAGCGGCGCTGGAAAATTGCCACGGTATTTGTTCCAACTAGCCGGAACACTTTTCTTCCGAAGGTCCTAGTACCGAATTGCTCTTCCGGGGTTTTCCTCTTGAAACTAAACCGAAAAGCTCTTCTGAGCCCAGAGCCGCTTGCTCGCTTCCGCGGCACCAGCCGACAACGAACGCAGCTTAGCCCAGGCAATCTGCGGGTGGATGCGGCCGCCCATGCCGCAGTCCGTGCTTGCGATTACATTCTCCCGTCCGACAGCCTCAGCGTACCGAATGATTCGGTCAGCCACCACCTCCGGATGCTCGAGCACGTTCGTCTTGTGACTCACGACCCCTGGAATCACCGCTTTGCCCGCGGGGAGTTTGACGTTTTTCCAATCCTTCCATTCGTGCTCGTGCTGTGGATTCGCAGCCTCCACGGAATACTGGCTCGCTTTCACCTTCAGCATGAGATCCAGCACATTTTTCAACGGAAGGTCGGTGCTGTGCGGGCCTTTCCAACTGCCCCAACAGATGTGATAGCGCACTTTCTCTTCCGGTATGCCTGCAAGAGCGTGATTCACCAATTCCACGTGCGATTCGGCCCACTTTCGGAAAGCGGCCATGTCTCCATTCATCGAATACTGCCATTCGTAGACG
This sequence comes from Candidatus Acidiferrales bacterium, assembly GCA_036520875.1. GTDB lineage: Bacteria > Acidobacteriota > Terriglobia > Acidiferrales > UBA7541 > Palsa-295. The sequence continues at coordinate 9,189 of DATDIT010000023.1, read as the reverse complement.
TTGACGATGATGGGATCATCGAGCTGCAGATTAATTCCAGCATCGGTGATCGCTTTGTATTCATTGCGCATGGCTTCCACCACGGCCGTCGCCTGCTCGTCCGCGCTCTTGTAGTATTCGCCCGGCAGAATATTCACGCCGGTTGCGACCGCGGTCATGAAGGCGTCTTCCGGATTTTTGCCGGCGAGAGCGGCTTTGAAATTTCTGATGTCGCGCTGAATGGCCTCGTGCCCGGTGTATCGGATCGGTCCAACATTGATCGGGAAACGAAGTGGCCGCGACGAGGGACCGGCATAGGCTTCCGGCGTGCCGTAATAGTCGGCGAAATCCCTGCGGTCCTTGCTGCCGCCCATGAACGAATTCAATAGGCTGAAGTCCTTGGGCAGATCGCGCATTTCAAAGCCGGTCACGCGGTGGTAAACATAAGTCGCCCACGCCCCGTAATCGACTTCATCCGACATCGGCTTGCCAAACTCGCCGTCGTTGACTACATCGATACCAGCCTCTATCTGCCGCGCGACTACATCTGCAACCGCACTCGTCAGATTCGATTCGAGTTTATCGGCCGGCGCCTGGTCGCGGTACAACTCCATGAGATTCGCGGGCCGTGGCAGGCTGCCTACATGAGTGGTCAATATGCGATTCGAACTTTGCTTCATTTCGCGCGGCTCCTTCAAGACTGGCTGCCCGCCTTATATCGCACTTCCGATGAATGATGAAAGTGGATTATGAGGCGACCCGGATGGAGATGTGATTGCGTAAGGCTTACTTTCCTAGGTACTATGCGCGCGGCTTATTTCAAGGAGACAACTATGAAGAGGGTCGCGTTTGTGCGAGCGGGACTTGTCGCGATATTGGGATTGGGAATGCTTCACTGCGTTCCGGCGAACGCACAGCAGGTGAAAGCTACGGATTTTCCGCCGCCGAAGCCGGCATTCCCCGGACAAACGAATGCCCCGCCCCCGGAGCAAAAATCGCCAGCGCTGAAAGTCGAGACGCTGGTGCAGGCGCTCGACCGGCCGTGGACGTTCGCGTTCCTTCCTGACGGCAAATTTCTGGTCACCGAACGCTATGGGACCATGCGAACGGCCCAGAAGGACGGCGTGTTTTCGATGCCCATCGCGGGCGTGCCCGATGTAAAAGTAGTGGCGGCGCAAAGCTTGCATGACGTGGAACTGGATCCGAATTTCGCGCAGAATCGCCTGATCTATTTCAGCTATTTCGCGCCGCCGCCCGGAGAAGATCCCGCCGTTTGGCCGAATGATTATTTTTATGCCCGCGTCACGAACTTGCCGCTCGCCGAACGCAGGATGAAATCCGTCGGCACCGAGCGCGTGGCCCGCGCGCGCCTCAGCGAGGACGACAAACGGCTCGAGCATGTGCAGGTGCTGGTTGATGGCGTTGACCGCCGCATCGTATTTGCGCCGGATGGCACGCTCTTCATCAGCGGCGCCGATCGTTTTCGCTTTTACGCTTCGGATATGGATGGTGTCGAACACGAATTTACCGACCCGGATATTCTTCGCAACTTTACGGGGCGCGTGGCGCGCATCAATCCGGACGGCACGATTCCCAAGGACAATCCGTTCATGAGCGAGGCCACTGTGCTGCCCGAGACTTTCGCTTACGGATTTCGCGACCCCGACGGCGTTGCGATCAATCCCTCGACGAAGGAACTTTGGATCGTCGAACACGGCCCGATGGGAGGCGATCGAATTTTGATCGTGCGCTCGGGCCATTTCTATGGCTGGCCCAACGTGAGTTACGGGCGGCAGTATTCGGGCGTGCCCGTGGGAAGGGGCCTGCACGCGGAAGAAGGCGTCGATCAACCGATTTATTTCTGGTATCCGGATATCGCGCCTTCGAGCGCCATGTTTTATACGGGCGACATGTTTCCCGAATGGAAAGGAAATTTGTTCGTGGGCTCGCTGGCGGGGAAATGCCTAATTCGTCTGGTGCTGAATGGCGATCGCGTGGTTTCAGAGGAACATTTGCTCACGGATCTCGGCCAGCGCATCCGCGATGTCCGCCAAGGATCCGATGGCGCGCTTTACGTGCTTACCGATGCGGGGAGCTTGCTGCGGGTTACGCCGAAAAAGTAGAAAAAACGCTTTCAACCCGAGTGGAATTAGGGATTTAACTCGCGGAGGCCTTCGGGGAGGGCAACTTCGATAAGGCGGGCTGCGGTGTCCACGCGCACGCAGATTTCCTGCGCTAGAGGGATCAGCAATTCTCCTTTGGGTGAATCGACAATTAGCAGAGGCGTCCCTCGAATATTCTCGCCGGTGGATTGCACGTCGCGCACGGTACCGATTGTGCCGCCATTGTTTTCGCGAACTTTGCAGCCAATCAAATCGGTCACGTAATAACTACTTTCGGGGAGCTTGATGCGCTCGGCGAGCGGAATGCGGACTTCGAGACCAACAAGTTTTTCGGCGTCGGAAATGGAATCCGAACCTTCGAAATGAAAGATGGCTTGGCCGCCGCGGCTCTGGCTCAGCCAGCAGGAACGAATTGCGGCTTGACGGTCGGGTGAGCTTCCACCGCACAACCACGCGGAAGTGAGAGTCTTCAAACGCTGGGGAAAATCGGTGAGGATTTCGGCCGCTACTTCGCCGCGGCGTCCATGCGGGCGCAGTACGCGCGCTACCGTCACACTGGTCTGCGGCAATTCGCCGGCGCTCACTATTCGAGAATTTCCAGAGTGAAGCGCTTCTTCAATTTCATCCCGGCGGCGCCCAACAGCGTGCGAATCGACTTCGCGGTGCGCCCTTGCCTTCCAATCACTTTGCCCAAATCTTCAGGATGAACCCTCAGTTCGAGTACGGTAACTTGTTCACCTTCCACTGCCTTCACCTGCACATCTTCTGGGCGATCCACAAGTGCTTTCGCAATGGATTCGACTAAATCCCTCATCGCGTTTCCTCCACAGCATGCCCGGCCCAGCGGAGAAACTCGCTCGAGCGTGTACACGAATTATGAACATGGCATCTGTAAAGTTGGACGCTTCAGGCAGGTTTTGGGTTGCGTATTAAGCTGCGGACGGTGTCGCTCGGCTGCGCGCCTTTACCAAGCCAGTACTGCACGCGTTCGCTATCGAGTTGAACGGCGGCGGGCTTTTTCAACGGGTCGTATGTGCCTACAATCTCCACAAAACGGCCGTTTCGAGGGCGCGTCTTCTCAGTTACGATCACGCGATAAAACGGATGCTTCTTCTTGCCAAACCTGGCAAGACGTATGGTTAGCACTAGCAATTCCTCCTGATTTCGACCCAGCCAGTATAGCGGACCCTGCAGATTTCACCTATCGCAAACTATCCTGGCTGACGAGAATTTTCAGTAGAACCAATTGCTGCGGAAAGCTATCCACCAACTGACGATCAGAATGGGAATCGTTGCTCCCAGCGCCCATTTGAAGGGCAAAAACAGGTCGGCCGCCAAACCCAATACGGTTAATGTGGCCCAGAAGACCTTTTTTTGCACCCCGCCATTTTAGCTCTCTAGTTGCCTTCCCGCGGCGAACATAGAATGTTGAGCGCAATCATGTGTTCAGTATCATACGGACGGGAGGCGAAACATGCCCGAGATTTGCGTACGCCCTGCAGTTCGCGATGATCTTTCTCGGCTAACGGAGATTTACAACCACTACGTTGTAAACACGCCGATCACGTTCGATATCGAGACTTATACCGTGGAGCTCCGAGAGATCTGGTTCAGCCAGTTCAGCGAGCGCGGGCGCTACCGGCTGATGGTGGCGGAGGAAAACGGCTTGGTGCTGGGGTATGCGGGCACAACGCGCTTTCGTCCCAAGGCGGCATATGACACTACAGTCGAAACGACAATTTATTGCGCTCGGGAAGCGACCGGCAAGGGTGTCGGTTCGCTTTTGTATGGCGCGCTCTTTGAAACGCTGAAGGATGAGGACGTCCACCGAATCGTCGGCGGATACACACTTCCTAATCCTGCGAGCGCGGCTTTGCACCAACGCTTCGGATTCAAACCCATCGGAATTTTCACGCAGGTAGGACGCAAGTTCGGGCGTTACTGGGATGTGTCTTGGAACGAGCGACCCGCAAGAATTTAGCGGACCGCTATCACAGGACCCACTGCTGCAAATGACGCTGCTTTCACGAATCGCTATCGCTGAACTGCTATGGGAATTCAATCCGAGTTTCGTCTGGATTCTGGCTTTTTTCGGTAGTGCTTGGGGCTTCGCGCGTCGAAGTCGGAATGGCGAATGCGGCGTCGTGCATCTTTCTTGTCATCATGCTTCTTGCTGTTCTTATACTTGTTTGTGATTAGGATCATGCAGCCCTCATCTGTGTGTCGTGCCTCAGAGACTTTGCCGTCAACGCAGAAGCCAAAGCGGCAGAGATGCTTGCGCGCATTGCTCGATCATTTGCTGGTCGCGCGCGGAAAATGCGTTGGCCTGCTCGCTTTCCACATCCACGGTTCCAATCACCGAGCCATCTGCCGGCGAAAGAATAGGCACGATGATTTCGGAAAGCGTGCTGCCGAACGCGGTGAGGTAGCGCGGATCGGTTCGCACGTCGCCCACCACCACGGCCTTTTTCTGCGCGACTGCCGCGCCTGTGAGGCCTTTGCTCAGTAGGAATGTTGGATGCTCTGGTGCGCCAGGGCCGCTCCACGCGATGATCGAGACATTCTCCGCGCCCACGTCGTAAATGCCCACCCAGCGGTATTCGCCCAGTTTGCGAATCATTTCGGCCAGCCGCTTGGCTCGGCCGATGCGATCGCCGCCACTCGCCGCCGTCGAGCGGATCTGGTTCAGCGTGTTGTCCATCACAATCGGCATCGTGGCTCTTATCCTTGCATCATTCCGGTGCGCCGGCTCCGCCGACTCCGCCTAGGCCGCCCATTCCGCGAAGCTTATTCAGACCGCGCAATTTGCCACGCATGGTGTTGCCGTACATCTTCATCATGCGACGCATGTCGGAATATTGCTTGAGGACCTGATTCACTTCCTGGACGGTTGTGCCGCTGCCGCGGGCGATGCGCTTGCGGCGCTTGCCGTTGATGATGTTGTCGTCCGCGCGCTCAGCGGCGGTCATTGAATTGATGATGGCTTCAGTGGATTTAAGCTGCTTTTCATCGATGGAAGCATCCTTCGGAATTTTTGCGAAAGGGCCGACCTTCGGGAGCATGCCGATCAATTGTTCCATTGAGCCCATTTTGCGAATTTGCTGAAGCTGATCGCGAAAATCGGCGAGAGTGAAATCGTTTTCGCGGAGCTTGCGCTCCATCTCACGCGCTTTCTTCTCGTCGACGTTCTTTTGGGCTTTCTCGATCAGGCCGAGAACGTCGCCCATACCGAGGATGCGCGACACGACGCGGTCGGGGAGAAACGGCTCGAGGGCATCGTATTTTTCGCCGACGCCCACGAATTTAACGGCCGCGCCCGTGACTTTGCGGATGGAAAGCGCGGCTCCGCCGCGCGCATCGCCATCCATTTTAGTGAGGATTACTCCCGTAACACCGAGGCGCTTGTGAAATTCGCCCGCCGACCGAACGGCGTCTTGTCCAATCATTGCGTCGGCGACGAAGAGAATCTCCGCGGGATTGAGCTCCTTTTTCAGCATCGAGAGTTCGTTCATCAGCTCATCATCAATGTGGAGCCGGCCGGCCGTATCGACCAGAATCACGTCGCACGCGGAAAGCTTTGCTTCGCGGGTGGCGCCGCGCACGATTTCGAGCGGTTTGTCGGTGCCCGCGCCGGGCCAGATGGGAGTGCCGGTGGCTTTGGCGACTTGCGCGAGTTGTTCGCGCGCCGCCGGCCGATAGACGTCGGTGGAAACGACGATGGGCCGGTGCCCGTGCTCGGCGAGCCATTTTCCCAGCTTGCCGGTCGAGGTGGTTTTACCTGAACCTTGCAGGCCGCAGATCAGCCACACCGACGGCGGGCGCGAAGAAAATTGCGGGCGCGCCTCGCGGCCGAGAAGTTCGGCAAGCTCGTCCCGCACGATTTTGACAACCTGCTGATCGGGCGAAAGCTGAAGCAGAACTTCGGAACCGAGAGCCTTCTGGCGAACCTGGGCGATGAAATCGTCGGCGACCCCGAGATTGACGTCGCCTTCGAGCAGCGCTTCGCGAATTTCGGCGAGGGCAGCGTCGAGATGCTCTTCGCTCAGCTTGCCCTGGCCGCGTAGATTTTTGAAAGCGCGCTGAAGTTTTTCGGTAAGGGTTTCGAACATTTCTTATGCCGTCCCGGCCTGAGTTTTCTTTGGCAACATGCACGCCGCAATCCCGGCGCTGGGAGGAGCCTGATCCACGAAAGTGAACGTTCCCTCTTTCATTTCTTGCGCGGCGGTTATCAGGGCGCCCAACCCCACCCGCGAGAGTACCCCGCCGAGGCTGATGCGCCGTACGCCTGCGGCACCCAGGTCCGCGACGGAAAAGGAGAGACCTTTGATTCCAACAAGCGCGTTAACCGGATGCGGGGCGACGGCGGCGCAGACCGCTTTGATCGCTTCGAGATTCGGTAGACCGGGGGCGAAGAGCACATCGGCGCCAGCCTTGGCAAATGCCTGAAGGCGACTAATGGTGTCGTCGAGGTTCGGACGGCCGTGAAGGAAATTTTCGGCGCGCGCCGTCAGCGTAAAAGGAAAGGGCAGCGCGCGAGCAGCCTCGACTGCGGCCGCAACGCGTTCCACGGCGAGGCTCTGATCGTAGATCGGGGCGTTGTCGTCACCGCTGAAATCTTCTACCGAGCCGCCGACAATTCCCGTGGCGCCCGCCAGGCGAATCGTTTCGGCGACGGTCTTCGGATCGCCGCCAAAGCAATTTTCGAGGTCGGCGGCGACTGGCAAATCGGTTACATCGGCAATCGAACGGCAATGCGCGAGCACCTGTTCGCGGGTGACCGCACCGTCCCGGCGACCGAGCGAGAAGGCAAAGCCGGAACTGGTGGTGGCGAGGGCTTGGAAGCCGAGTCCGGCGAGAATGCGCGCGCTACCTGCGTCCCAAGGATTTGGGATGATGAAGGCGCCCGGGCCGCACGCCTCAATCGGCGCTCCCAGAGTGGCAGGTAATTTGTGGAGCGCTCGGAATGCTTTCGCTTTGTCGGTTTGGCTCACGCTCATGAAGTGGCTCCTACTGCATCCCGAATGGCGGGTGCGACGCCAACAACTTCCGATTCTATGGGACGCGCGGAGAGCGGTCAAATGCGAGTACCCGCATAGCTGGCGTCGGCCAAGGGTTTCGAGAAAGTGTCGAGTAGAAATGGTCGCGGTCCTTTGTTTTCTGTGCTTTGGGACGTGTTCTACTCGGCTCGACTGTCGATTAGGGAGGCGAAGAGAGAACCAAGCGTGTTTTCCGGGCGCAGTACACTTTGTCCCTGGAAGTGCAAAATCCAAAGGCGCGCCATGAGGAATGCGCCCATCGTAGCTAGCGTCTCGACTTCTCATGCGGTGTCCTTTCCGGGCTGTGCTTGGCCTGACTCACGCTACCACGCAGAGGGTTCAATTTTGTCAAGGAGGCCTGTGGACTTTATTTTTCATGGAGGGGGGGACCATTGGGGAGACGAGCAGTTATTAGAGCGCAACGTTATTGCAATTGGCTATTGCGCCGAAGACACCGCATCCGTATTATGCGCGCATGCTCCTCAAAAAAACTGTCCGGGTGTGCGGCGAAGAATTGCTGAAGGCGAAGCGCGCGATTGTGTTGGCGTATGGTGCGATACGCGAGGCCGACGAGCGCACGATGGACTTGCTGATGATGTTCCTCGGAATCCGCTGAAGAATCCCCTCTCCGCACAGACTGCCGCTGAAGTGATACAGATTCTTGGTTGCTTATACTTTTCCGGTAATGCTTTGTTAACTTGATTTCGACTGTGCAACGGGTTAAGAATGGGCAGGTCGTCTCCGACCCCTGCTCGGCGAGACGCGCAGCAAAGCAACTGCGGCCGTTGGGAAGGCCGCTGATTGAAACATCCATCGCGACGTACCCAGCGCGCTGCCTACGACGTACCTGATCGCAAGCGATCACAGATTTACGAAATGCGGCTCCGACGCAAGCAGCCGCGAACGGCGGATTGACCTTCGCCAAAATCCAAACAGACCAATTGAAAACAAAAAAGGGAGGAATTGCTATGTATGTGATCACTGGAGCTAGCGGACACTGCGGGCGTGTGATTGCGGAGAAGCTACTAGGCGCGGGAAAGAAAGTGCGGGCGATTGGGAGAAGCGCGGAGCGGTTGGAGCAACTGAAGGCGCGCGGAGCGGACCTTTTCGTGTGCGATCTGACCGAGCGAACGGCGCTGGCAAAGGGTTTCGAAGACGCGGAAGGCGTTTTCGTGATGATCCCTCCGAGCGCGACCAGTTCGGATTATCGCAAAGAGCAAAGCGGCATTACGGATTCCGTGACGGCGGCGCTGCAGGAAGCAAAAGTGAAGCATACGATTTCGTTGAGCAGTATCGGCGCGGACAAGCCACAGGGCACGGGTCCCGTGGTGGGGCTGCATAATCTAGAGCGGAAGCTGAACACAATATCCGGGTTGAATGTGCTGCACCTGCGCGCCGGATCTTTTATGGAGAACGAGCTGGCCCAAATCGGAATCATCAAGGCTTTGGGGGCGGCGGCAGGTCCGTTGCGGGCAGACCTGAAGCTTCCCATGATCGCCACCAGGGACATCGGCGAGTATGCCGCGCAAGCGCTGATCGGACTTCGATTCAGCGGGCAGCAGACACATGAACTTCTCGGACAGCGGGATATCAGCATGGCCGAGGTTGCATCCATCATCGGCACGGAGATTGGCAGGCCGGGCCTGGCTTACAAACAGCTGCCGAACGAGCTAGTGCGGAAGGCGTTGACGGAGACGGGAATGTCCCAGAATGTGGCAAACCTGATTCTGGAAATGTCCGAGGCGCTCAATTCCGGGCACATGGCTGCACTCGATAAGCGCTCGCGGGAAAATACGACGCCAACTTCCTTTGAGACATTTGTGAAAGAGGTTTTCGCGCCGCAATTCAAGGGCAAGTCAACGGCGGCGTGAGGCGATCCGGGACGGGGACGTCGGCAAACACAACTTGCGGTGTCAACGCAAAGTAGAAATGTCCGGTTTTGCGCAATTTAGAAATGTCCGCTTCCAAGGCTTGCGCCAGGGGTGATCGGGAGGCGGGCTGTAGTGGGTTTTTGTTTTGGTTGGGGTTTTTGGTTTGCGATCCGCGAGTCC
>DATDIT010000022.1:0-21989 GCA_036520875.1 Candidatus Acidiferrales bacterium | reverse complement strand
GTGACCATCGACCAAGTGGTACAGCCGCGTGTGTGGCCCGGCGTGAGATGGGCGGTCATGGTTACGCCACCCAGTGAGACTTCACCGCCATCGTGAATCACTCGATCCGGGGTAACGGCGGGAAACGATTTGCCGCTAGTGAGCCCTGGCACTTCTTGCGCCATGGCCACGAGCTGCGCGCCAGTTGAATGCTTCAGTTCAGCGAAACCTCCGGCGTGATCGAGATGTTCGTGGCTGCTTATCAGGATTTTCACGTCAGACAATTTGAAACCGAGGGTTTTGATGTTGGCTTCGATTTGCGGAGCGGTTTCAACGAAGCCGCCATCGAGCAAGATATCGCCTGAGGACGTGACGATCAGATAGGAAGTGATGTCCGACGCGCCCACATAGTAGATATTTCCGATGATGTGGAACGGCTGCACGGGCTGATTCATGTTGCGAGAGAGATCATTGGCTTGCGCTCGAGCGAAGGCCGGAAAGGCCATTGCAATGGCAAGAGCGAGAACAGAGAAACCGGTGCGGACGGCTGATAATCTGCTCGAAGGCATTTTTCCCCCTTGCGCGAGCAAAGCTAGCAGAACGAAGGTCGAGGCGCAAATGGTTGCTGTGGCGACTCAGCCCTTCGTAGTGTTATTGACAGGCACATGTTGCGACCAGTAATATTCCGGCCACGTTGCGGTCAACCAGGTTCATCAGGTAGCGGGAGAAAAGACCATGAAGAATTCCCTTCTAGCGATTGCGGTTCTGTGTGTGTTCCTTTCCGCGGGAGCGGGAACCAAAGCTCAAGATCAGGCTGCGCCGCCTCCGGCGGGAACGCCAACAACGGCGGCGGCTGCTCCGGGGGCGACGGCCCCGCAAGGGCGAAAAAAGCGGGTGGCGATATTCGATTTCGACTATGCGACGGTGCAGACGGCATCGGCCGCGGCGTTTGGCACAAATGTGGACGTCGGCAAGGGAATCACGGACCTTCTGGTGAAGTATTTGGTGCAGGACGGCACCTACTCGGTGATCGAGCGGCAAGCACTGGATAAAATCCTGGCTGAGCAGAATTTCTCGAATAGCGACCGCGCCAATCCGAATTCGGCCGCCAAGATCGGCAAACTGCTGGGGGTGGACGCCATCATCGTGGGTGCGGTGACGCAATTCGGGAACGACACCAAGAACCAGAACATCGGCGGCGGAGGCGGCAACTGGGGCGGCTTCGGCGTCGGGGGCTTTTCCCACAAGAAGAGCAAGGCGATTGTGAACATCGATGCACGCATCGTGGACATCGACACGGCGGAGATTCTAGGTGTGGCCGAGGGCCACGGCGAGTCGTCGCGCTCGAGCACGGGGCTACTAGGAGGCGGGGGCAACTGGCACGGCTGGGGCGGCGGGGCCGTCGATTTCGGCAGCAGCGACTTCCAGCAGACGATTCTGGGCGAGGCGGTCAAGGCTGCGGTGGAACAAATGAGCACCGGGCTGGTCGCCGACAACACCAAGCTGCAAGTCCGCACCATCGTTGTTTCGGGACTGGTGGCCGCGGTGGATAACGGGCAGATCGTGCTAAACGTTGGAGGCAAGGCGGGTCTGAAAGTGGGCGATCAACTATCGGTCGAACGCATCACGAGGGAGATCAAGGATCCTTCGACGGGAGCGGTGATCCGGCGCATGACTTCGCCTATCGGAGTAGTACGCGTGACGGACGTGGATGATGTTTCGGCGGTGGCCGCGCCTGTCTCCGGAGCAGGATTCAAGGTGGGAGACGCGGTAAAGACCGTAACCCAGTAGGGCGAGTTCGGTCGGGCGACTGGTGAGAGAGGAATTCCGGGCGAGCACGGACGTATTTCGAGGATACAGAGAGAATCTTTACCCCGCGGGGCGAAACCGCGCAAGTGGTTGTTGGTGTAAAGAAAAATCGTCCACGGTTGGTGTGGTGTTCGGGGCAAAATCCGCCGGTTTTCAACCAGCGATCATTACCAACAGTCATTCCATCGGCAGGCCGACGTAATTTTCCGCGAGTGTTTGCGAGGCGGCGCGCGAAGTGGTGACGTAGTCCAATTCGGCTAGCTGGCGGCGCTGATCGAAGGCGTTATCGGTATCAAAAAGGTGGAGCATGGACGTCATCCACCAGGAAAAGCGCTGCACTTTCCAGACACGCCGCAGGCAAGTCTCCGAGTAACTTCCCAGCAGATCGCGCTTTCCGGTTTTGTAGAATTCCGCGAAGGCGGGCGCGAGGACGCGAATATCGGAAACCGCCAAATTGAGGCCTTTCGCACCCGTGGGCGGGACAATGTGAGCGGCGTCACCCGCGAGGAAAAGATTGCCGTATTGCATGGGCTCGACCACGAAGCTGCGCATGCCGGTGACGCCTTTTTGAAGTATGCGGCCCTCAGTGAGCGTCCAGTTTTCGACTGTGGCAAACCGCGCATGCAACTCCTGCCAGATTCGCTCGTCGGGCCATTGGTTGATGTCCTCATCGGGCGCGCATTGAACGTAGAGGCGGCTGAGTTCCGGGGAGCGCATGCTGAGCAGAGCGAAGCCGCGCTCATGGTAGGCGTAAATGATTTCTTCGGATGACGGAGGCGCCTCGGCCAAAATTCCCAGCCAACCGAAGGGGTAGATGCGATCGTAGACTGTCAACGCGTCCTCAGGAATCGACGGGCGGCAGATACCGTGGAAGCCGTCGCATCCGGCGATGAAATCGCAGGTGATTTCGTGCGACTCGCCGCCGGCGCGAAAGCGGATCTTCGGCCTGCCGCTGCTATTCGCGCCGCTGACGCCGAAATCGTGCACAGTTACATCGGCCGCTTCCAGGAAAACCTGGCCCTTCGCGGCCGCGCGCGCGTCGAAGAGATCCGCGACCACCTTATTCTGCGGGTAAATCGTGACAGTGCGGCCGTTGGCGAGCTCCTTGAAGTCAATGCGGTGAGTGCGACCGCCGAAGCGCAGCTGGACGCCGTAGTGGGTAAGCCCTTCGCGTTTGAGCCGCCCGCCTACGCCGTTTTCCTTGAGCAAATCGACAGTTCCCTGCTCGAGCACGCCGGCGCGCACGCGCTCCTCGACGTACTGGCGGCTGCGCGCCTCGACCACAATCGAGTCGACACCTTGAAGGTGGAGAAGATGAGAGAGCAGCAGGCCGGCTGGTCCGGCGCCAACGATTCCGACTTGTGTGCGCGATTTCAAGGTACGGGATAAGTCGCAAACCGGCCTATTTTACATTCATCTTGCAAAGCGGGTAGATCAATCTAGAATGCTGGCACGTCTTCTGCGAGAACCCGCCGTTTTGGGCGGCGGGCGAGAAAATGCGAGCCACCGCCTTCCGAGCGCGCGATTCGGTAAGCGGCTGTTCGGGGGGAGTCCAAGTGTCGACCAAGCGCGGATTCTACGGCTGGAAACTCGTGGGAGCACTTTCGGCCATGGATTTTCTGAACCTCGGATTTCCGTTTTACATCGGCGCCGTCATCAATCCTTATATGCTGCAGCACATTCAGATGAGCCGCAGCACGTTCGGATTTGGGTCCACACTGCTCAACCTCTTTGTCGGCATCCCGTCCACTCTGGTAGCCATTTCGATCGTAAAGCGCGGCATTCGCGCGACGTACCTGATTGGCTCGGCGTTCGTCTGCATCGGCTCGCTGTTTCTGGCATTTGCTACTACGAGACCCTGGGAATTTCTTCTTGGATTCGGCGTCATCAACGGCATCGGCGTGTGTTTTGGCGACATCATCCCCGGCAGCACCGCGGCGGCCCGCTGGTTCGAACGTTACCGCGGCCGCGCTGTCGGCCTCGTGCTCAGCGGTTCGGGCGTCTGCGGATTCTTCATGGCACCGCTGATCGATAAGCTTCTGCGTGCCAGTGGCGGCAATTGGCGCCTGGGCTGGGAAATCGTCGCGGGAGGAGCCGTCCTCGCGGGAATCATCGCACTGCTATTCGTCAAGGAAAGGCCCGAGGATTTAGGTCAGCTCCCTGACGGAGAAGTGAAAGACTCCACGGGCATAGCCCAGCGACACGCCCCCAGCGTTTTAATCACCCAATACGAATGGACGCCGCGCGAGGCGTACCGCACAAGCAGCTTCTGGCTCGTGGTGTTCGCGGGATTGGCTGCGCAATTCCCATTTTTCATTTTCGTGGCGCATTGGCTGCTACATCTGCAGAGCGTCGGCATTCCGTCCGGCGACGCCGCATTCTCTCTGGGCCTTTTTACGGTCGCCTGCATCGCCGGCCGATTGATCGGCGGTTGGCTGATGGACACAATGACGGCGCGGTATGCTTTCATGATGGGACTGTGTTGTTATCTGATCGGTTCGCTCGCCGCGCTGCGTGTGGGGCCAGGCGCCCTGTGGATGGCCAATGCCGCCGCGATTCTTTATGGACTCGCCATCGGCTGGACATTCACTTGCATGACCACCTGCATCGCGCATTTCTACGGACCCACAGCGTTTCCGAAACTTGCCGGCACGCTGCTGCTTCTCACTTCCGGCGGCGCGTCACCAGCGGGCTGGGTTGGCGGGAAGATCTTCGATGTGTACGGGGGCTACGCTCGCGCCTGGCAACTGAATATTGCCATCACCGTGATCGGCATAGTGGCTATCCTATTTGCTACGATGCCGCAACGTCGTACCGAAAGCAGTGCGGTCGTCCGCGCCGCATGAAGACGGGAGGGAATCTCTGATGCCGAAGCAAGAATTCTACGGTTGGAAACTGGTTGCCGTCCTATTTTCGCTGGACTTCATCAATATGGGATTCCCGTACTATGGCGCGACGGTGATCAATGGTTACATGGTCCGCGAGGTTGCGATGACGCGGAGCATGGTCGGCCTAGGCTTCACGCTGCTGAATTTGTTTGTCGGGCTTGCGGCGGTGCTCGTCGCGATATCAATTGTGAAATTCGGACTAAGAGCCACATTCGTCTCGGGCTCGGCGATGATCTGCGCAGGGGCTTTGTTCATGGGACTCTACGCGAGCAAGCCCTGGCATTATCTGGTGGCGTTTGGAGTTGTGATCGGAATTGGAATCAGCTTCGCTACGCTGGTTCCCGCGGCGACCACCGTGGCTCGATGGTTTAGGCGGTATCGCGGAAGAGCGATGGGGATTGCGCTTTCCGCTTCGGGATTCGCAGGCCTTGGCGTGGCGCCATTTCTGGACAAAATGCTGCGGACGGCGGGAGGCAATTGGCGCACGGGCTGGGATATCGTGGCGGGCGCCGTGGTGATTGCCGGAATCATCGCTTTCCTTTTTGTGAGGGAGAGCCCGGAATCGATGGGACAACTCGTGGACGGGATTCCGGAGGCGGAACAATCGCAACCATCGCGCACCGATTCGCTGGCGACCAAACATGCATGGACTGCCGCGCAGGCGTATCGAACGCCGGCGTACTGGCTGATCGCGATTGCGGGAATCATGGCGACATTTCCATTCTTCCTGTTCGTGGCGCACTGGATTTTGCGCCTGCGCGGCGCGGGCATCAGTTCTGGCGACGCAGCTCTGGCGATGGGCTTGTTTACGCTCGGCACCCTCGGCGGACGCTGGCTCGGCGGAGTGCTGATGGACTTCATGAATGCGCGGCTGGCCTTCGTGCTCGGCCTCAGCGTCTATTTCATCGGTTCGTATCTCGCGATCATCGTGCGGTCAGACACTCTGATGGTGGCTTACGCCGCCGCGATTTTGTATGGAGGGGCCTACGGGTGGGCGTTCACTTGCACCGGAACCGTGATAGCGCACTACTTCGGTCCTGCGGCTTTTCCCAAATTGTACGGAACGATGACGCTGCTGATTTCGGCGGGCGCTTGCCCGGCCGGCTACGTCGGCGGACGAATTTTCGACGCTTACGGGAGTTATAAACAGGCGTTTGAATTGAATTGCGTGATGGCTGCCATCGGGATCGTCGCGATTGCGTTCGCCACCATGCCCCGCCCGCGAAGTGCAGCAGTGACATCCCCCGATCAGCTTGCCCAAGCGCAAACGGCGTAATCGGGGCTCGCGCATTCGGCAAAGGCTTCGGGCTCGCGACCCTCGCAGCCCCCGCTTGGCGCGTTCCGATTGCATTTCCACTCGAAAAGCGGTATAAAAAAGTAACCGTTCTGCGGGGTTGGTTAGTTTCCCGCCGAACCAGAGGTTCTATTATGCTGTCGCTGCTGAAACGTCTATTACGACAGCAATCCGGTAACGATCTCGTCGAATACGCGCTCTTGATGGCTTTAATAGTCGTCGCTGTAATTGTGTCGGTTTACGCCTACGGGCGATCGAATCAACAGAGTGTTTCTCGAGCCTCGCAGGCCGTGTCAGCAGGCGGCTCTGGCGGCGGTAGCCAAGGCGGCGGACAAGCCGCAGGCGGCGACCAGGGCGGAGGCAGCAGCGCTGGCCAAGGCGGCTCACAAGCCGGGGGCGGTGGCGACGAGGGCGGCGGCCAATCTGGCGGGGTCGGCGGCCAAGGTAGCGGACAAGGCGGTAGCGGCGGTCAAGGCGGAGGCGGTACCGCGGGCACCCTACCGAGAAACGGCGACGGACAACTCAAGTAGACGGCTTCCACGTAGAAATCCCCGAAACTGCTCAGTAAGAGTTTCGCTTCAGCCTAGTTCGGAATCGCGCAGAGTCTAAGTTCCCCTGCCTTGGGTTGCCTACCAGCCGACGCCAGCGCACCCCAACCAGCCATTTTCCTTTCTCTATGTCCGCATTAACTTTCGGAGTGTATTTTTCCATTCGAAGCTAGCTCTAGTGATCAAAAAAGATCGCATGCTGGGATACTTTCAACACGGGGAGCCTCGCCCTTCACAATCCAGAAATACGACATATCCCTGGTCGTTGCCCGCAATGTCGATAAATACGGTCGAAGAAGAGGTTGATTCGCAGCAGGGCCCTCTTGCGGGGACGAGAGTTGGCGGTAGGCCTAGCGCTTTCTCGCCAGCGAGGAAACAGATGGAAATTCAAGCGCGCCCTGCACATTACCGGGGACCAAATCGCGACCCGACGGGAGTGAAACTCTATCCGTGATTTTTAGGTGGGCGTGTCTACTCTCTTATGGCGAGTAAGATGCCGCGCGACAACAGTGGTGTGGTAATCGGCGAACGTGGAGCCCTTGTGACTGACTCGGGCATCAACGGAGCTAGTCTAAACAGATTCAGGAACGGGTTCGACAAATCACAGACAAACCACTCAACTATGTGGGTCATTCGTTACTTCAGAACTTCCACCGTTTGAATGTGTTATCTACTTACGAAACGCTGATCAAAAAAACGCGAAGCTTCCAAAGTTATAACCCACACCGGCTGAGTGGTTGATAAAAAATCGGTTGGTTGCGGGGGTCGGATTTGAACCGACGACCTCCGGGTTATGAGCCCGACGAGCTACCAGGCTGCTCCACCCCGCGAAGTCATCATAGCGGATGCTTGAGATTCGGTCAAACTCGCTCAAGACTTACCCTCTGTATTTGGCTGGCGGAGTTTCAGCGTAAATAGGATTGTCGATCTTGCGCTTGCGAGTTAAATGAAGAAGTCGCGGCCCAGCAGTGCCCTCAGAGTGTTCAGCTTTGAGTGCCTGCAGCAGAAACATGGATCTTCCCCATCAAGACGTCGCGCACCTTGCCCGCCAGTTCATCCGGACCGAAGGGTTTCTCGATGAAGGCTGTTCCTGGGTTAAGAATCCCGATATTGATGGCGTCGTCTTCGGTATATGCAGACATGTAAAGAACCTTCAGGCCCGGGCGAAGCTCGCCCAAGCGATCGACCAATTCGCGTCCTTTCATTCCAGGCATGACGACGTCGGTGAGAACCAAATCGATGGTTTCCTGGTGGGACTCCACGAACTGAATGGCTTCCGTGGCGCTTCTCGCCTCGAGGACGGTGTACCCTCTTAATTGTAGAAACTCGCGCGTCATGCGACGCACCGCATCGTCATCTTCTACGACGAGAATTCGTTCTTCGTGTCCAAGAAAGCGAACGAGAGGTGTCGGCGCCTCGGCGACCGCTTCAACCGCTTCCTCAACTCGTGGAAGGTAGACTTGAAATGTCGTCCCCGATCCGGGTTTGCTGGAGACCGTAACACAACCGCCGCTTTGGTTCACAGTCCCATAAACAGTTGCCAAGCCGAGTCCCGAACCTCGGCTTTTGTCCTTGGTAGTGAAGAACGGTTCAAAGAGGTGCGTTTGAGTAGCTTCGTCCATACCATGGCCGGTATCGCGCACGCTAAGCACCACATAGGGACCGCCCCGAACTCCTGGGTGAGTGCTGACCCACGCCTCATCCAGATCGCAGTTTGAGGTCTCGATCGTCAACTCTCCTCCGTTCGGCATGGCATCTCGCGCATTAAACACGAGATTCATGATGACCTGCTCCAGTTGCGCCGAATCGGCCCTGACGTGCCCCAGGTCGGGATGAAGATCGATCTTCAAGCTAATGTCTTCACGGAGCACAGGTGGCAACATTTCTGCCAGCTGAGTGATGAGGGTATTGAGGTCTAATACGCGAGCCTGGAGTACTTGCTTCCGGCCGAAGGCTAAGAGCTTCCTCGTCAATGAAGAGGCACGATCTGCGGCCTTCACAATTTCAGTCAGCTCCTGACGCAATGTGGGGCTGAGGCCAACGGCGTTCAACGAGAGCGCAGCCTGACCGCGGATGACCATCAGCACGTTATTGAAATCGTGAGCGACGCCACCGGCTAGCCTGCCGACTGCCTCCATCTTTTGCGCTTGGCGCAGCGCTTCCTCGGCTTTCTCGCGTCCGGCGATCTCCTTTTGTAGTTCACGATTCGAGGTTTGCAGTTTCCTAACATGGAGCAGGGATGATTCCGTCATATAAACAGCGAATCCGAGCACCACGGCCATCAGAATGCCTCCGCCGAAAACCAGCGTCGGCAGAGGCGATCGTGCGTACGCAACTACCCCACTCTTGGGCCAAGCCTTCACCTCCCAGCTCAAACCCTCGACTTGTATGTTGGCTTCCTGGGCATAGGCCCCTTCCCGAAAGGGCACGGCTAATGTGCGACTGTAGATTGCTTCGTGACCATCGGAAACAACCACCCAATAATCGGGTGCAACATCCTGGAGGATCGATGAGAGCAATGCCTCGTACCGGAACACGCCAACCAGAAACCCTCTCAGTTTCGTCTGTGAATACACTGGTACAAAGACTAGAAATCCTCTGCCACCCTGTCGCAAGTTAGTTGGAGGGGTCGCCGTCACGTTCCCACTGTCGATGGCGTCTTCAAGCTTTGTCCGCTGCCGCGGGTCGGCGCCCAGGTCTGCATCGACGTCGCCTTCATTCCCTCTCTGAGGTTCCACCCAGACCACGTGGAATGTTGGGTCAATCCATTCGATCGCCTGGTAGGCTGGGTAGCCGCTCATCACCAGACTCGCATCGGACTCCATATCTCGATCGGCCAGCCGGTCTGGTTCCTGCCAGCGCCCTGCCAAGCGTTCCAGCGAAAGAATCCGCGCGCTCAACTCCGATTCTGTCTTGGCTTTTACAAATAAGGCTTGCTCTTTCGTGTTGGCCTGAATCTCAACCCGCCGGTTAGTAAGTAGCAACTGCCAAAGGACTAGAGCAGCGATGATCGTAGTCAACCCGAAAATGGCAGGCAGCAACAACCGATCGATAAAGCTTCTATGCATCTGTACCCTCAGATCAATACGACGTGACCGCACTGCGCTCTCGCAACCGTCCTCGCACCGTCACCCAACCGCCGGTGCTTCGAACGTCCTCAGGGATGTCTGCAAGATCCAACTCGAGCAACGCTTATTCGCAGTAGCTACCAAGCTTTGGTTGATACCCGCTTTGAAGCGCCTGGCCTTGTGTCATGATAGCCCCTGGCTCTAGTGTCCTGAAATCCGGACTGCGAGCGCAGTAATAGAATCCGCTGTGTTGAACGGTCCACACCGGTAAGGCGGCTGCCGCGGGATCAATTGCGTTGTCCACGTCCAAGCCGAGAAGAGCCCTCAGGCTCCCGATGAATCCGCTGTTCTGCCGCAGGGGCACGACCGCTACGCGCACCAGCGGTACCGGAGCGGCGGCGACACCGGTCGGAGCAGTTCGGGATGGCTCGGACCGAACGGTGCGCTTGGACTGCACAGTCGGTCCCGTTTGAGGTGCTTTTTCGGGCAGCACTGCGGCGGGCGCCGGAATCGCCTGGATCGTTTGTGCGCCGGGACTATCCCCCGCAGGAGACCTGCTGAGACTCGTAGCCATCACGATCAGCACCAAAATTCCCATCGTACCGGCCGCTACTGCAACTGCGAGCTTTCGCCGCCGACGTAAGTCTGAAGCAAATGAATCAGGTATTGCCTGCACTTGGCGATCCATCGCGACAATTTCGGGGCGGGGAGAAATTGACTCCGGCAAAAGACAATCTCTCGGAAGGATCTCGCGCCCGCCCACCGGTAGACTCTGAGGTCCGAGATGCGGTTCGTAATGATCCGCGGACAATTCAGGAGGTTTGAGTCTATCCCGTGATCCTTCGAATCGTTCTTCAGCACGATTTCGGAAGCGTAGCGTGGCATGCCCCGGTTCGGGCGGAGGCATACCGTCATTATGTTTGGGGTGCTCCGAAAGCGATTCGCGTAAAATCCCGGGGATGAGACTCGGATGCGCACTCTCAGATTTCTCCGAAGGAAAAGTCGCGGGAATGGAAGCTTGGATCGGAGGACGCTCCGGTTCTCGCCTGGCCGTAGGTATCGGCTGCGGTTCTCTCTCCGTTTGCGGCGGTTCTTGGCTTGCAATCCACGCTGCAATCTGTTGTTCCGTGTTACTCGGGAGATCCTTGAAAGAAACTCCGACTTCCTTGTGCGTTGGGTCCAACCATGTAACGTACCCAACAGTCTCAATCGGTTGTTCAATGCCTTGCAGTCGGAAGTTTAGGGCTAACTCCGTCTCAGCACTCAGCTTCGCCGCCGCCTGCAGAGACGCCCCTCCCGCACTGAGGTTGACAACAATGCCCCCATTTCCTGGGCCAAGCGCAACGTATATTATCGAGGTCGGTTTATGGCGAAGGTGACGCCGACGTTCGTCGACAGTGCGACTATTCCGGAGAGGTGCGACGTGATGCACTTTTGCCTGCCGACGCGCCGGCTATTGAGAATCAACGGCGCCGAAAAAGACCGGGGCCGGTTAGACTTAGCTGGACGCTCGTCCAATTGAACTAAGATAATTCCGTTGGACCGATCATCGCAGCGAGGTCCGCGGTCAACTAGCCTTGTCATTCTAACTGAAATTTGCGATTTCCACCTCCAGTTTTTGTCTTTCTAGGGGAACTTGGCGCCTTTCAGCTTGCGATAGGCCGTGTCTCCCCGAAAGGCAGTGCCCGCACTCGATTTGCGGACTCCGGGTGTCCAGGCGGTTTCGTTCTCTGGTAACAACGTACAGGATTGAAGATCGATTCAGGCCACCGTGTGGCCGACCGGAATCGCAGGGGCTGATGCCGCTTTGAGCGGCACGGGAGGACTGTAGACATGCCAGAAATCGCCCTCAGCTTTTGCAAATTCAACTGCGACCTTCCTCCGGCCCCGCTTCTTCGAATCAACAAAAACTACACGGCATTCGCGCTCTTCTTCCGTGAAACTATTCACGATCAGAATCTTTTGGCCGAGCTTTACAACCGGCTTCATGTCGAGCAACCCGCCGTACAGGCTCACCGCCATCGTGGCCGTTACATCGCGGAAGGGGTGGTTCCGGGGAGTCCGTCCGTAAACTTTGACCGGAATCGTAAACGGGAAGCGCTTGCAACGGCGGCGCTCAACCATGGCGACCTCCTTCGAAGCGCGGGGATTCGAGAATTGGCGCGAGACTTAACGGTAGGTCCGGAAGCCGCCCCAGTGCAATGGTACTCCGTTAACTAGCTGGGTAACCTATCCTCAGATTTATTGATCGCGAGTCCGCTAACAATTTCGCGGCGCGCAGGAGCGTCTGAGGCGCAGTCCCCATGGAAGACCATCCTTGTAAGCTCAACATTACCGGGCGTATGCTGCCGCCAAAAGAGTTGACGACTTTTGGAACTACTGCGCGTCTACAATTCTGCGACGTTTGAATGTTCGTCCCGATTCCCTCAAATAATATAAAATCCATAACGTGGGGCCCGTAGCTCAGCTGGTTAGAGCAGCGGACTCATAATCCGTTGGTCCAAGGTTCAAATCCTTGCGGGCCCACCAACTATTTTCAATGACTTAGCACGTGCGTCGGCTTCGTTCGTTGCGCGAGTGTGCCCGATTTTGTGCCCTGTCGCGCGCAAAATCGGCTGGATTGACGGCTGTTCAAGAGCCTGAATCGCCACCTGCTTTGCTTCGCAACGTATGTGGCTGTAACGCTCGAGCGTCTGTCGCGGGACGTGCCCAGTAAGCGCCTTGATTGTGTGTTCGCTGACGCTCGGATTCTCCGCAAGCCGAGAGATAAACGTGTGCCGCATATCGTGAAGCCTGCAGCGTACGCCAGCGGCTTTACAGGCCAGCCGCCAAGCTTTACGCCACGAACCCATCGGACGGCTCAAATCCACGTCGTAGAGCACCGGCACGCGCGAATCCCCTGCCAGGCTCACCCGACCGTACGGAAACATTCGCGTCTATTTCGCAGACCAGACGTTTTCCGAACTCCTCCTTGAGGTGCCCAACGCATCGCTCGTACCGCTCGCGGCTCGCCATCCATAGCTCTGCGGCATGATGAGTTACTCTACCGTGAATTGAGTTCGCAAAGCCGTAACGATTGCCTCGATGTCCGAGTCGCCCGCCACCAGTCGGTGAAGGCCACTGGTGACTAGATAGATTCATCGGTTGATTGTGCTCGCCGCTTCGACAATTTTGTTGATACCGAGATGCGAACACGCTACCGCGATCACCATCCGGCGGGCGTACTGATGGCGAGCGACAGCTCACTAATTCCAGCGTTCCCGGCTTATCCGATACCAATGCGATCAGATGGATATCTCCAGTAATCTCCGTATTCTTGTCGACAAGTTGAAAGTTTGCTCCGGGCCAAGCCGATTCAAATCGCGTGACTTCTGACGGCTTGCCATATTTGCGGTAGGGCGGGAAAATTCCGCGACGATAGGAGAAAACTCTTGCTCCTGGCCGAGACGCGCCAGCCTGCGCTCTCGATGATTTCGATGGTGCTACAGCCGGTTAGCCAGGACGTCCGCATCACCCTGCAAAACCGCTGAGTTAAGCCCGAATTGGCGGTCGCCGAATTCAATCCCTGCAGTCCCGTTCTTAAATTGAGATATACCGGTCGGCCAATTGCTCTTAGATGGGTCATGCGTCAATCGGAATCAGATGCCCGGCTCTAATGAGGGATCGCGCGCTTTCGCGGTCATCGCTCACCGCAGTGCGAGTTGCTCATTGTCACGGCCCGGGCGCGTTTGCCCTAAACACGTACTGGACCTTGGAGTTAGCACAGTTCCGGAAAGCAAGCCCACTTGGCTGGGTGCGACGAGGATTTGCCTCATCGCTTCGCCGATTGTCACACGGGTGATTTAGTGGAGCTATTTCTTAATCTTCTGTTCCTGGCCATCGCTGCTGCGGCGTTCGTCCGCTGGCGCAGCGTATGGGCCCGCCAGACGCGCCGATTGCCACGATCCGTGCTCCATCAGTGCACCGCCTTTCTCTGCGCCCTCGTCTTTCTTTTCTTCGCCGTCTCGCTCAGCGACGATTTGCACGCCGCCGTGATCATCGGCGACGGCCGCGCCGCCGACCACCGTCATTCGCTCTCCTGGGATTGCCATCAGGGTTCGCATCCCATTGAGCATCCTCGTGGTCTTTCCGCTTGCGTACCATCGTCAATGGTTTTCGAGGCAAATTTGCGAGTCGCGGGGCACATCTTACCGGCCCCCTCTCACGTCGATCGCCGCTTCCAAAACCGTCCCGCCATTGGCCGCTCGCCCCCCTTTTCCTTCCCTGTTCCTGAGTAGAACGGGTCGAACGGCCTTATTCATCTAGCGGGCAAGATCCGCCTAGCCTTTGGCCCCGTCGATCCCCGGAAAAGGCACCCGACTGAGGACGGCTGTGCGACGAACTCGCTTTGATGCTGCTGTTAGTCCGAGAACTTCTGACGGTCCTGGTGTAGACATGATAGAAAATAACTCACATTCGATCGACACAGGCAATCAACACCGTGGCTTTTTCGCCCTCCTTTCCGTTCCCAATCGAAGTCGTGTTTTCGACAACAATCAAACAGAAAACCGGCGGGTCGTCCCGCTGCAACGCTGTGTGCCAGAAATGGAGAATGCCCAGTGTCCGTTGCACCGAGATTACGAGAAGACGCGAACGCTTGTCAGCCGTCACTCTCGCTAAAGGTCTTTGTCCTGATTGTAGCTGGTGCATTTCTGCTGCGGATGTACTGGCTTTTCGCCCACACGGCATTGATTTGCAACGAAGGTGGTGAATACGCCCGTACCGCCGAAAACATTCTTGCCGGCAGGGGCTATTTTAGTATCTTGGGAGTTCCGCAACTCTATTTCCCTCCTTTGTATCCCTTACTCATCGCTCTGTTCTCTCTCTTGACCAGAAACAGTGAGCTTGCGGGTCGGCTCGTGTCGCTTCTCGCCGGGACTTGTCTTCTTTTGCCTTGCGCGGGCATCGCCGGACGACTCTACGGGCGGAAGGTTGCCTACCTTTGTACTGTCCTCGTCGCCTGTCATCCGCTCCTAATTGCGTTCTCTACGTCTGTCTTTTCCGAAGGGCTGTTTGCGACCCTTCTCATGAGCGCAGTTTACTGGACGATGCGGTGTTTAGAGGTACATAAGAGTAGAGCACAGCTATTGCTGGCGGGTGTATTTTGGGGACTTTCTTACCTCACGCGCCCTGAAGCGATTATTTATGCGGTTGCCGCAGCAGGTATGGTGTTTGTGGTCGACTTAGCGAGCAGCCGAGCACCGAAGAAGGCGTGCTTGGCCATCGCTTGGTTAATCCTGCCCTTGCTGCTTATCGGTGGACCTTACGTGGCATATCTTTCTCGTTCCCTGGGCGGCTTCCACTTTGAAGCGAAGAGCAATGTCAACTATACGATCGCACAGCGCTTGAATTCTGGCATGGATGCCGGCCAGGCCGAGTACGGAATAAGTCGCGACCTAAAACAAGAAGGTCCTCTGCTGAACCTCAATCTGTATGTACCCCGATCTCCCTACTCCAAATCGCTCGGGGCGATTAGCCGCTACGTTGCGGTTGCAGCAAGGAGAAACAAGGACGAGCTATACAGAGTCATTCTTCCCGCTGCATCGCTGGGATCACCTTTCCTCCTTGTGCTGATAGTGCTTGGATTACTTCGCAAAGCCTGGAGCCTCCAGCGATCTCTCCAAGAAGCGCTACTCTTGCTCGTGGTCTCGGTGACAGTTCTCATTCTCCTCGCGGCTCACGAAGTAACACTTCGATACATTTTCCCGCTTCTGCCGTTCTTCCTCATCTGGGCGGGTAACGGCGCTCACGAACTCGGCGATTGGGCCAGCTCAACGGCAGCTCTGCTGTGGCCCCATCGTCCTTCCAATACGCAGAGGTTGGCTTGGATCCTGCCGTACGGAATGGTTGCTGTTATCCTCCTCACGGCAGCGCTGGGTTTTTCTCACGACCGTGATTCGTTCTGGGATGACACACCGGAATTTAAGACGGAGAAAAATGCGGGACTTTGGCTTAGGACGATTGAGCCGGATGCGCGGGTCGCAAGTTCCGGCACAGCTATTCCGTATTACGCAGGCGCGGTGTGGGTTCCGTTTCCGTACGCAGATTCCTCCTTGGCTTTGAAGTACATTGCGTCGAAAAAGCCTGATTTTGTCGTACTTACGGCACTGAGGGGGCTAAGTCTTCCCTACATGGAAAATTGGATTACTCACGGCATTCCAGACTCAAGAGCCAAACTGATCTACGAATCTCCCAATGGAGTCGGTGAGCAAGTTTTTGTTTACTCCTGGTCAAGCAAAATGGCCCCGACACCAAACTAGCGGCTTCCTATGATTGGAGTGCACCGGCTATGCTATGTCGAATCATTGAGAAACAGCGAGCGGTCTGGTAATAATATGGATCCCACTTTTCGTCTTTCGGTGGCTATCCCCGTACACAATGAAGAGAGTGCGCTGCCAGAGTTGCTGAAGCGAACGCGCGCCGTGCTTGACTGCCTACCGGGAGGACCGCACGAGATTGTCTTTGTCGATGACGGCAGCACCGACGGCACATTTGCGATTCTGGAACAATTCGCGCAGCAGGATGCGCGGATTTTGGCTATCTCACTGTCGCGCAATTTCGGCCATCAAGCAGCGCTGACGGCAGCTCTCGATCACGTGACCGGTGACGCCGCTGTACTGATGGATGGCGACTTGCAGGATGCTCCCGAGGCCATCCCACAATTCGTCGAATACTACAGGCAGGGTTACGACGTTGTTTACGCAAAGCGAGTCCGCCGGAAGGAACCCTGGCTCCTACGTCTTTGCTATTTTGCCTTTTACAGGTTGGTGGCGGGCCTCTCTGAGATCCGGCTTCCTCTGGACTCCGGCGATTTCGGCTTGATGTCGCGTCGAGTAATCGACCACGTCCGAAGAATGCCTGAGCACCACCGTTATCTTCGAGGAATGCGCAGTTGGGTGGGGTTTCGACAGACGAGCGTTACAATCGAGAGGGGCGAACGCTACTCGGGACGAAGCAAGTATGGCGTGCTCCGCCTGTTGAAGTTGGCAGCCGACGGCATTTTCGCCTTTTCAACGGTGCCACTGCGGGCGGCCGCACTAGTAGGTACGGCGGTGATTTTTGGTTCGCTAGTGTACGTTTGCTACGCGCTCTATGCGAAATTCATTCTGCAACGGTCGCCCCAGGGCTTCACTGGCCTGATCGTGGCCATCACCTTTCTAAGCGGTGTGCTCCTGTTTTTCATGGGCGTGATTGGTGAGTACGTCGGACGTATTTATGAGGAGACGAAGGGCCGTCCCCTGTACATTGTCGGCCGCACCGCAGGAGCTCTCAAAAGCGCCTCGAATCCTGCGACCGAAAGATGGCCTCAAGAAGGGTCGGCGAATCGGGAATTTCGCAGATAATGAGGAAGCAGGAACTCACCGGAGCGACGTTTGGACCTAGAATATGGGCGGCAATATAGGGATCTGTACACTCGTCACTGGTGGTGGCGCGCCCGTGAGAAGGCAATACTTGACGTGATACGTCGGCACGTCACCGCCGGCGTGCGCCAGCGTATTCTCGATGTCGGTTGCGGCGACGGTCTCTTCTTCCAACCTCTGGCCCAATTTGGCGAGGTCGAAGGTGTGGAACCCGATCAGCGATTGATCAATGGCGACAGTCCATACCGCACTCGGATCCGGATTGCTCCTTTTGATGAGAGCTTTCGGCCACCATACTGTTATTCGCTCGTGCTGATGCTCGATGTTCTCGAACATCTCGATAACCCTATTGAGGCTCTACGCCACGCGTATTCTCTGCTTACGCCGACGGGTGGCCTGCTTTTGACTGTGCCAGCCTTTCAGATGCTGTGGACAAACCATGATCAGATTAACCAGCACCGCCTGCGCTATCGACGCCAGACGCTGCGTCCACTTCTCCAGCAATCTGGCTTTGTCGTGCTGGAGGAACGATACTGGTTTCAATGGACCTTTCCAGTAAAGCTGGCGATTCGAATATCAGAAAGGATTTTCCGCCGTCCCTCTGCGGTCGCACGTGTGCCTGGTTTTTGGATTAATCGTTTGCTCTATTGGACCACCCGAATCGAACAACAGACCGTCGGTGCCATGGGCGTCCCGTTTGGCAGCACCCTAATGGTATATTGCGCCAAGCGAAGCATATTCTAGCTAGAGGACTACGGAGACGCTCGGGGTGCATCGACCTTTAAATTAAACCGCCGTGGCGACGACCCTAAGCGACACAATCGAGACCGTCGAGCAACCCTGCCCGCCCTTCGTCCGGAGATTTGGGAGCGCGTGCGACGGATTCTGGAATCGGGCACGGAAGTCGCGAACGTGGCCATGAGGCGGCAGGAACGCAGCCGGAAAAGAACAGATCCAAGTAAGCGGGTGAGCCTGTCGCTGCATTGTGTCGGCCGATGTTGAGGGCACGTTAAGTTATTGAAAACACGAGAACCGCACAACATCGGAACAGCCGTCTAACCGGCTGCCGGGCCGACCGGCGCAACAATCTCATAGGCCCAAGTGTCGGCTCTGTCGTCATCGTCATTTCTTCAGCCCGCCTGCCAGTTCACCGCGACTGTGGTGAGCGTTGCGGAAAAGGGTATTCCCTGGACGTGCTGTGTCCAGGCAAAAAGGAGAAGCCGGATGAGTACCGTCGTGCCGGACATGAAATATCGGTGCGCCACCCGCTCTGAATGATGCAAGCACATCCGCCATACGCCGAACGGGCGTCCGGATTGTTGCGCCGTTGGCCTCCCGTCTACCATTGGTCGAAGGCACGCTGCACATCAATCACAATCAGGGCCGGGCCGGGATGCGAAAATTCATTCATGCGAAGATGATGGAATGTATATGAAATTGTAAAGATGGGAATAATTTTGCCCTAGAGTGCGTGCGAAATTAAGGTAGCCAGGCGAGTAGCGGCATTTTAAGTAACCTGCTTTTAGCAACTTAGTTTCGGCCTCTTTAGCGGCTCGACGGCCCGCTGATTGGAACGTCCCGTGCTCCAAGGGAAAAGGGCGACGCCGGACGCTGTGCATCCGCCGTCTGAGTGGTAGACCCAACGGCGAGCAATCTAAATGCCGAGCAGTGACACAGATAGGGATTGAGCATGGAAGACCGAGTGCTCAAGACATCGAAGCCTAGAAAGAAACCCGCTGGGTTGCCCCATAGTCGTCACCAAGTTTGTCGCAAGTATCCCTCGCTAGCCGTGCCCCTCCTAATCTTCTTTTCTATTCTGACCACGTTTACACAATGTGGGAGACCTGCTGGCTATCATAACCGCGACTTCTCCACGAAATCCGGGTTGCAATTCATCATCGCGGACTTTGACCGCGACGGCAGGGCTGACTCCGCCAGCGTTCAAACGGTCCAAACGAGCTCCTCCGGTTCGCAATACCTGATCAATTTCCGATTGTCGAGTGGGCTGCACCATTCCGTCCCTGTTACGGCAGATGTGGGCGGGCTCGGGCTTCGGTCAATAGATGTAAACGACGACAAATATCCTGACGTGGTCGTCACGAGTTTATGGACGGGCCAGCCCGTGACGGTCTTTCTAAACGACAGACACGGGGCCTTTGCTCAATTTGAACCCTCTAGCTTTCCAGGCGCGTTTGTATCTGCGGAAGACTCTCTGAACTCGACAACCGACGCTCCTAACGATTTGACTGCAGCGTTAGTCTCCCATTGGTTCTCGGAATGGTACGAAAAACGTGCTGGCACGCCTTTGCTGCCTAGCGTCGTCGGATCTGTTGTAACCGATAGTTTCTATATTGTCGCAGGGTCGGTCGGCGATTCCTTCTTCGGCCGAGCGCCTCCCCCCGACATACTCCATCCCCAAGAGCGAGCCTAAAGATTCGTCCAGGGTCTACCCGGCCCGCTCATCCCGTTCCGCACTGAGTGAGGTTCTTATGAACCCTTCACCTCGGAGCACCTCTAGGTTGTTTCGCACATGTGGTCAGGCGCTATCGTGCTCAACGATGTTGCCTTCGGCTCCGGAACGAGAGAGACCAGGAGTCAAAAGCAAAAATGGACTTACAACAAGGGCTGGCGGGGTTAGCGATCGAGATCCCTGAAGCTGTTTGTTCGGCGTGCGACGGAGGTGAATTAATACGCTTCCTCGATATGCCGGAGACACCAACGAATCGGGTCACGCTGAGACCCACCCGAGAGGCTGCACTGAACTGCAGGACCGGCAGAATTGAACTCGGGTTGTGCAGCGCCTGTGGGGCGATCAACAACGTTGCCTTCGACCCCGCACGCGTGGATTATGATTCAATCTACGATAACTCGCTGTACTTCTCCCCGACCTTTCAGAAGTATTCTGAAGGAGTCGCGCGCGACCTTGTTGAGCGGTACGATTTACACGGCAAGAAAGTCATTGAAATAGGTTGCGGAAAGGCCGAGTTCCTGGCGCAAGTATGTGCCCTGGGCAACAACCGCGGCACAGGTTTCGATCCAAGCTTTGTCTCGGGCAACGACAATCTGGAGGCTGGGCAAGGTATTGACGTCATCCTGGACTTCTACTCCGAACGGCACGCGCATTGTGCCGCTGACTTCATAATCTGCCGCCAAGTGTTGGAGCATATTGCCGAGCCGCGACCGCTTCTCAATAATGTACGACGTGCGTTCGCACGCAATTCACATGGGGCGTTATTCTTCGAGGTGCCCAGCGCTTCGTTCATCTTCCAGAAGCAAGGTTTTTGGGACATCCTGTATGAACACTGCTTCTATTACAGCTCGGGCGCACTGGCCAGACTGTTTTCCTCTTGTGGATTTGACGTGCTGCGCGTTTCCGAAACGTTCGGCGGTCAGTACGTTTGCCTGGAAGCGCGACCGTGCCTCGGTACGATTGGTTCGATGAACGATGCAGGAGATGACCTGTGCTCAATGCGGCGCGACATTCACAAGTTCGCGAATGCGTTTCGTCATCATTGCTCTCATTGGAGAAAGATACTGGAGCGCTTCACCGAGGAAGGTAAACGGATCGTGTTGTGGGGAGCTGGGACCAAGGGAACACTCTTCCTGAACACTTTTCGCGATATCAGTTCACTCGAATACATTGTGGATGTCAATCCCCGTAAATGGGGGCTGTACATTCCCGGCTCGGGCCAGAAGGCGGTGAGCCCGGAATTCCTCAAAGAATATCGGCCGGATATTGTCCTAATCATGAATTCGAATTATCTCGATGAAATCGGCCGCCAGGTGTCCTCCCTGGGACTGGCTCCGGAATTGTACACAGTTTGAAATTACTTGCAGGCTGCCTCCGATCAGCTTTCTGCAGGCGATGTCATATGGTTTGAGGGCTCCCGGCATTGTTATGCAAACAAGTGCCGCCGAGTAGCCACTATGTGGCAGCAAATGCAGAAATCGGAGTCGCAAAGGCCGCCTATTTTCCTAGCATTTCATTGACGGGCACCGCAGGCTTCCAAAGCGACGCCCTAACGCGCCTCTTCACCGCTCCAGCAGGTCTGTGGACCGCGGGGCCGTCATTGACGCCACCAATATTCGAAGGCGGAAGGATACGTTCCAACGTAAGACTAACCGAGGCCCAAAAGCAGCAGGAACTGCTAACGTACGAAAGCACAATTCAAGAAGCGTTTCGCGAACTTTCCGACTCGCTCATCGCGTATCAAAAAGATCGCCAATTTCGCGAGCAGCAAGGTCTGCTGACCACAGCGGCGCAAGGAGCTGCGCGGCTCTCCGACATCCGCTACCGCGGCGGCACGGCAAGCTACCTCGAAGTCCTGACCAACGACACAAATTATTTCTCGGCCGAGCTAACCCTCGTCCAGGCGCAGCTCAACGAGCGTCTTGCTCTCGTCCAGCTTTATCAGGCTCTTGGTGGCGGCTGGCAGCAATGGGCATCCACAATAAGGAAGGTAAGTCGCAAACCGGAGAAGTGCCTTTCGCATCCACCGCTGCTGTTAGTCGAGGCGCTCGCAGTTGAATTCGATCATATTGCGGTCGGGATCAAGAATGTAGAGTTGCGGATTGCCAGTGACGGAATTGGGGCGTAGCTGCAGGCTGCGCAGATCGCCGGCTTCCAAGTCTTCGCGGAAGCCTTTCTTGTGTAGCCAGTCGAGCGTCTCCCGATAGCTTTTCACGCGCAGGGCAAAGTGAACGTCTTGCGGATTGTTCGGCCTGCCAACGCGCTGCAGCGCGCCCATCCCAACAACAATGTGCAGATGCTGTTCACCGTCGCCGATGCGGAACCACAGCCCCGGAAAATCGAACGGAGGACGCTCGATTTCCTCGAGTTCGAGGACGTCGCGATAGAAACGGCGCGAGCGCTCCAAATCGTTGACGCCGATCAGAACATGATGAAGGTACGGTTTATCCATGAATCTTACCGGGTGTTCACGAAGTGCTCCATCACCGCTTTGCGCATCAGGTCTGGAGGCAGCAGGCCCTGCGCCAAAATA
>DATDIT010000021.1:0-71493 GCA_036520875.1 Candidatus Acidiferrales bacterium | reverse complement strand
GCTTGCGCGCCAGTTTGCGCTTCTCCAGAGAATCCGTCACTGCATCACCGCAACGGAATTCACCCCGCAAATCTCGCGGACGCGATCGAGAAAATCGGAATCAGCACGCACGGCGCTACCCGCATCAATCGTTGCCTCAGTTCCATCCTCGTGAACCAGCTCGAATGCAATACGGCACCGCCCCGGCCGACTGGCGAACAGTTCTTGCAGGCGGTCGATGGTGCCTGCGTCCAGTGCACTGTGATTCAGTCGAACGCGCACCTGGTTTGGCGTGTTGGAAGGCTCGCGCACTTGATCGAGAAGCCGCGCATCGGAAATGATCACTCGCGTCCCAGCGTCTTCCACCGCAATTCGCCCCCGCACCAGCAGGGGAGTAGCAGGTTTTAGAATCGGCTCGAGTTTCTGAAACGCTTCAGGAAATGCTAGCGCCTCGCACACGTCGGTTCGATCTTGCAAAGTGAGGATGGCCCAGCGAGCGCCTCGCCGCGAACGCATCGCGCGCTGCTGCACGATAATCCCCGCTACCGTAACTTCCTCGCCGTTGCGCCGGCCTTCGAGGCTCGCGAGTTCGGCCGCCTTCAGATCCTGCAATCGCCCAGCATATTTGTCGAGCGGATGTCCGGAGATATAAAAGCCGAGCGTCGAATATTCGGCTGCCAGAAGTTCGTGCTCCGCCCATTCTGCGACCTCCGGCACGGATTCCGGGGGCGGCGTGTGGGCTGGTGTGCTTCCGCCGCCAAAAAGACCGTGCTGGCCGGATTCGCGCGTTCGTTGTATTTTCTGCGCCCGCTCCACAGCACGATCGATTGCCGCAACCATTTGCGCCCGATGAGCCCCCAGTCCGTCGAGCGCCCCGGCGCGCGCCAGGCTCTCAAGAACGCGCTTGTTGATCAGCCGCGCATCCACGGATTCGCAGAATTGGAAGAAACCAGTGAACTTCCCGAGCGATTCGCGGGCGGCCAGAACGCCTTTCACAGTGTTCTCACCCACATTCTTGATCGCGGCCAGTCCAAAGCGAATGTCGTCGCCTACAGGAGTGAAATCCATATCGCTCGAATTCACATTGGGCGGTAGGACGGTTACGCCCATGCTGCGGGCCTCGTTGATGTACTTCACCACTTTTTCCGTGTTGCCCGTTTCCGACGTCAGCATCGCAGCGACGAATTCCACCGGATAGTGCGTTTTTAACCATGCTGTCTGGTAAGCGAGGAGCGCGTACGCACAGGAGTGCGATTTATTGAAGCCGTAGCCCGCAAATTCAGCCATGAGATCGAAAATCTTTTCAGCCTTTTTCTGTGGAACCTTGTGCGCCTGGCAACCTGTAAGGAATTTCTCGCGCTGGGCCGCCATCTCCTCGGGTTTCTTCTTACCCATCGCGCGGCGGAGCAGGTCGGCGTCGCCCAAGGAAAATCCTGCCAGACGATTCGCGATTTGCATTACCTGTTCCTGATAGACGATTACGCCGCACGTCTCCGAAAGAATCTCCTCCAGTTCCGGCAGATCGTACGTAACCTTTTTCTTGCCGTGTTTACGGGCGATGAAATCGTCGATCATCCCGCCCTGGATGGGCCCTGGACGATACAGCGCGTTCAGAGCCGTCAGGTCCTCGATCCGCGTAGGCTGGTAGCGTTTCAAAATATCGCGCATGCCGTGCGACTCAAACTGGAAGATGCCGGTCGTGTCGCCTCGCGAAAACAGCGCGTACACGGCAGGATCGTCGAGCGGCAATGTCGCCAGATCGACGGAAACACCGCGATTCTGCTGTATCAACCGGACCGCATCGTCCAGCACTGTCAACGTCGTCAGGCCCAGAAAATCCATCTTCAGCAGACCCAATCGTTCAAGCGCATTCATGTCGTACTGCGTGGTTATTTCATCCTTGTTCGACTTATACAGAGGCACGATCTCGGTGAGCGGCTGCGGAGAAATCACCACTCCGGCGGCGTGTGTGGACGCATGCCGCGCCAGTCCCTCGAGTCGCAGCGCCACCTCCACCATCTCCTTCACCCGCTCGTCCGTTTTGCGCAGTGAATCCAGTTGAGGAGTTTGCTTGAGCGCATCCTCCAGTTCGATATTAAGCGTGGTCGGAATCATTTTCGCGATCTTGTCGACTTCTCCATACGGCATGTCGATGGCGCGGCCCACATCCTTCAGTGCAGCCTTCGCCGCCATGGTCCCAAACGTGATGATTTGCGCGACGCTCTCCGCGCCATACGTTTTCCGGACGTACTCGATCACTTCGCCGCGCCGCCGCATGCAGAAATCGATGTCGATATCGGGCATCGAAATGCGCTCGGGATTCAGAAAGCGCTCAAACAGCAGATCGTATTCCAGCGGATCCACGTCCGTGATCTGCAGCGCGAAACTTACCAAGCTGCCCGCCGCAGAACCGCGCCCCGGCCCCACGGGAACTCCCTGCGAGCGCGCGTAGCGGATGAAATCCCACACGATCAGAAAGTAGCCCGCGAAGCGCATCTTCTGGATCATCTGAATTTCAGCAGTCAGGCGCTTTTCGTATTCGGAAAGCGGATGCCGCAAGCGATTCTCCTGCGCCCGGCGCTCCAATTGCTGGCCCCGCACGGCAAACCCCTCCCGCACCACGCGCTCAAAATACGAATCAGTCGTATGGCCCTCGGGAACTTTGAAGTCAGGAAACGGGTTGTTGACGCGCTGGATTTTCACGTTGCAGCGGTCCGCAATCGCAACTGTGCGGGATACCGCGTCGGGCAGCTCCCGAAACACTTGCGCCATTTCCTCCGCGGTCTTGAAATAAAATTGATCGGTCGCGAACTTCATCCTCTGAGCGTCGCTCATGGTCTTGCCCGTCTGGATGCACATCAGCACTTCTTGGGCATGAGAATCGGATTGCGTCAGGTAGTGGCAATCGTTCGTGGCCACCAGCGGGATGCCTGTTTCGCGTGAAAGACCGACCAGATCGCGGTTGATTCGCGTCTCCACCTCTAAGCCCTGGTCTTGCACCTCGAGGAAAAAATTACCCTTGCCGAAGATATCGCGCAGGCGGTAAGCATTCGTCCGCGCCTGCTCGTATTTTTCCGTGAGCAGCGCGTCGGCCACTTCGCCGCGAAGGCATGCGGAAAGCGCGATCAGTCCCTTGCTATGCCGCGCCAGCAAATCGTGGTCCACCCGCGGCTTGTAATAGAAGCCGTCGAGAAACCCGGTCGAAACTAGCTTGATAAGATTCCGATAGCCTTCGTCATTCTCGCACAGCAACACAAGATGATTGGACCGCTCCGCTTCCGAGCCGCGATTCTTGTGATTGTCCGGCGCCACGTACACTTCGCATCCGATGATGGGCTTCACTCCGTGCGTGGTGGCTTGATGATAGAAGTTTGCGGCGGCGAAAAGATTGCCGTGGTCCGTCACCGCGACCGCTGGCATGCCGCGTCGCGCCGCTTCGGCCGTCAGCTCGCCGATTTCGCAGGCTCCGTCCAGAAGAGAGTAGTCCGTGTGCAGATGCAGATGTACGAAGTTCGGGGAAGCTGAGGAAGCCATGCACGCCTATTCTAATCCAGCTCGCGAGCTCCACGATTGATTTTCTCTTGCACGCCGCGCTCCCTCGGTGGAAAACTCCCTTTCCTTTTTTTCCCCGAGGGCGTGCCTTTGCCTTTCTCTACTCTTTTCGCCCCCGCCGTCGGAACTTTCTGGACTTCCCGTGGGAGCCCCTTATGGCGCCTCGCTTCACTGACATGTTTGCTCAACATCTTTGCAACTATCGGCCGCCCCAAGTATTCTAAAGAACAGGAGCCATGTTATTGGCGCGCCCCGCGCGTCTACATCATCATCGAAATCTCGAAAGGGAGGCCCATGCACCCAATAAAAATAGTCCTAATGAGTCTTGTCCTAGCCGCGTGCGGCGCATCGCCCGCCAATGCGCAGTGGAGTTCCACCCAACCCAATCGCAACATTGAAATTACCCCCTTCGGGGGTTCCCGTTTCGGTGGTGTGATCAATACGAATTCAGGGGGAATCAGCCCCATCGACGAGTTCACCATCAAAAGCACCTGGGACTATGGTGCCATTGCTGACATCGATCTGCTGCCCGACTCCCTGCCTGGTCTCCAGGCCGAATTTATGTGGAGCCAAGAGCCCACCCAGCTCGGCGCCCACGATGCGTTTACCGGTACCACTTCGCCCGTAGGCAACCTGACGCTCAATAATTATCAGTGGGGTGTCGACTATAACTTGGGGGCCCGCACAGCGCGCCTCAAGCCATTCATCGCCGCCGGCATGGGTTTCACGCACTTCAGTTCGGGGGGGGCATTGCCTTTCCAAAACAAACTTTCATTTAATCTTGGCGGTGGTGTGAAATACTTCATCGTTCAGCATGCCGGAGTGCGCTTCGACGTGCGCTGGGTGCCTTCTCGCACCACTTCACAGGTCGAGACGTTTTTCGATCCGTTTTTCGGTCCCTACGAAGCCAACGTCAATAATTACGCCCAACAGTTTCAGGCGAATCTGGGCCTGATTTTTCGCTTTTGAGCGTTTCTAAGATTTCTAGGGCGCCATCTCAGAAATCGTCGGACTGTTGAGTAAAGGTATATCCCGGCAAGCTTGCCGCCGCTCCGCTTTTCGCCACTCTGATGCGGATCGGCGGCTCGCCCTCCGCTCCTGTCTTGCGCAAGACGGCAAACGTGGCCAGCGCCTCGCTGTAAATCTTGGTGACCAGAAAGGAATCTTCAGTCCCGTCCTTCTTCCAGACCTGACCAACTTGTACCTTTCCGGTGGGCACGGTACGAATGTAGACAGATTCCCGGTATGCGTCAACTCGCGATGCGCGAGTGCGTCCGGAACCGGACGTCGCTCCCCTACGAACCCGTTTTGCGCTGAGCGGCCTCTTGTGGCATCTTAATAGCCGAAGGGCGCGATGCCGGCAGAGAAAAAGATCGCGGTTGTTTGCTTCCAGCTGGGAGGACCCGACCGCCAGGGCGCCGTCGAGCCCTTCCTCTACAATCTGTTTTGCGATCCCGACATCATCAATTTTCCTGGATCGTTTCTCGCCCGCAAACCGCTGGCGAAGTTGATCTCGACCACGCGCTCGAAGACCGTTCGGCAGCACTATGCCGAAATCGGCGGCGGCTCGCCCATTCGTCGCCTCACGGAGCAACAGGCGCGAGCGCTCGATGTGGCCCTGCGCCCGCATATTTCCGCGCGCACCTTTGTGGCCATGCGCTACTGGCATCCGAATACCGAGGAAGCGATCGCGGCTTTGCAGCGCGCCGCTTTCGACGAACTCGTGCTGCTACCCCTCTATCCTCATTACTCGCTGGCCACCACCGGCAGCAGCCTCAAGGAATGGAATCGCCTCTACACCTCGCGAGTTCCCGTGCATGTTGTCGACCATTTTTTCGATCATCCCGATTACATCGGGGGAGTCGTCGAGCGCATCAATGGCATACTCCAGCAGTTGCCGTATCCCGAGGAGGTGCCCTTGGTATTCAGCGCGCACGGACTTCCCATGGCGTTAGTGGAAAAAGGCGACCCTTATCCGCGCCAGATTGAGGCCACAGTTCGGCTAGTTCGCGAACTCGGAGCCTGGGCCAATCCATACATGCTTTGCTTTCAGAGCAAGGTCGGCCCTCAGAAATGGCTGCAGCCCTCGCTCACTGCCACGGTCGCGAAAATGGCATCCGAAGGTATCAAGCGGATGCTGGTGGTTCCCATTTCCTTCCTCACTGAGCACATCGAAACCCTCTACGAAATCAATATTGAAGCTCGCGAACAGGCCGAATCGCTCGGCGTCAGTGACTTTCACATGATGCCCGCGCTCAACGATTCGCCGCTCCTCATCCGCGCTCTTGCCGACCTCGTCCTCCGCGCGGTAGGCCGCCGCGCCGGCGTCGCCTCCTTGGCCCTGTAGTCATCCATTTGTCATTCCGACAGAGGCGGCCTTTCGGCCGACGAGGGATCTGCTTTCTCTTACCTTGTTGCCGCTCTCGCGCCCCATTCCCATTGCGCCTCCGGTGCCATGATATAAACATATCGTGGAGTTCTCGCTCACCGACGAACAGCAGCACCTCCGTCGCACCGTCCGCGAATTTGCCGAGGCTGAAATCGCTCCGCATGTCATGGAGTGGGACGAAGCCTCTCAATTCCCCTCGGGAATTATGCCCAAGCTCGCTGAGATGGGCCTTCTCGGCGTCATTTTCCCGGAAAAATATGGCGGCGCGGGCATGGGCTATCTCGAATACGCCATCATCATCGAGGAGCTTTCTCGCGTGGATGGTTCTGTCGGCATCATCGTCGCCGCGCACAATTCGCTGTGCACCAATCATATCTACAAGTTCGGCACCGAAGAGCAGAAACAAAAATACGTAGTCCCGCTGGCGCAAGGAAAAAAGCTGGGCTGCTGGTCGCTTACCGAGCCGGAAGCGGGATCGGATGCGGGCGGCACGCGCACCGTGGCTGCCAAGAAAAACGGTAGTTGGGTAATCAATGGCGCAAAAACCTTCACCACCAATGGACACTATGCCGACGTGTGCGTGGCGATGGCCGTCACGGACGCCGCCAAGAAGCACCACGGTATCTCCGCATTCATCATCGAGAAGGGTACTCCGGGCTTTCGTCCCGGCAAGAAAGAAAACAAGCTCGGCTTGCGCGCGAGCGACACCAGCGAAGTGGTCTTCACCGATTGCCGCGTGCCCGCGGAGAATCTCTTGGGCGCGGAAGGCGAAGGCTTCGTCAATAGCTTGCAAATCCTCGATGGCGGCCGCATCTCAATCGCGTCACTCGGACTGGGCATGGCGCAGGGTGCCTACGAGTGCTCGGTGCGATACGCCAAAGAACGCAAACAATTCGGCAAGCCTATCGCCGATTTTCAAGCCATTCAATTCAAGCTCGCCGATATGGCCACGCAGATTGAAGCCGCGCGTTTGTTGACCTACCGCGCCGCTTGGCTCGCCGATCGCGCCATCGCCGAGGGTGCCAGCGACCAATCGCGCATCACTCGTGAGTCCAGCATGGCCAAACTCTATGCAGGAGAAGTCGCCGTCCGCGTAGCCAACGAAGCCGTCCAGATTCACGGCGGCTACGGCTTTATCAAGGATTATCCCGCCGAAAAGTATTACCGCGACGTAAAGCTCTGCACCATCGGTGAAGGCACCAGCGAAATCCAGCGCATGGTAATCGCCCGCCAACTCCTCGGCAAGTAGGCTAATTTAAGGAAGCTTGAGCTCCGACAAGAGAGTAGGCGCGGCGTTCGAGCCTTGCTGGGGGCACAGCGTGCCGTGCCCGGCTCAGATGCCTGGCGTGATGTGACTCATCCGTCTAAAGTTAACCCGCCATTCGCTGCCATATGGGGTGCGGGAGCTTGGAGTCTGTCGGAGATAATTGGCGGAAACGGGTGGTTGTGATACCGGTCGGACGAGCGATGCTGTCGAAAACATCGCACGGTGGTTTGGCCGTTTTTTTCCGTTTCATCCCGACTCGCCTTTAGCTGCTCGCCGCCCGCCAGCGGTAGAGCTTCAGCAAATCGTGCGTGGCGCAGATGATCTGCCACTCCGCATTCACCACTGTGTGATCTGCCCGAAAATGGGTTCCACGATAGCCTGCCTCTGGCGATAAACGGCCTGCGCTTCGGGGCGCTTGCCGGGGCGTGCTCCGCAGCCAACACTGGAACGCCAAAAATCTCAACAGTTTCCAGTTGCCTAGCTTGGCCTTTGCTTTTTGTAGAGGCGCAGTCCGGGGGGCGGCAAGACGCGAGTTATCCGCCGAGCCGACCCTCTCGCTCTGCCATTGCGTGACCCCACGAGCCTTTCGGGAATCTAAGTGCCTAGAGGAGATAAACATGCGCAAGATGGTCCTTGTCTCTGTCGGGTTGCTGGCCCTCCTGTTGTTGGTCTTTCCATCTAGCTCTCTGGCCCAGATCTCGGTGGGAATATCGGTGCGGGTTGGCCCCCCGGCTTTGCCGGTGTACGAACAGCCCGTTTGCCCTGATCCTGGCTATATCTGGGTCCCGGGCTATTGGGCGTATGCTGACGACGGCTACTACTGGGTTCCCGGCACGTGGGTTCTTCCTCCACAGCCTGGCCTTCTATGGACCCCCGGATATTGGGGTTGGAGCGACGACGCCTACGTATGGCACGCCGGCTATTGGGGGCCCCAAGTCGGCTTCTACGGTGGCATCAACTACGGGTTCGGTTATTTCGGTAATGGCTACGTCGGGGGACGCTGGGACCACGATAGATTTGTCTACAACACTGCTGTCACGCGGGTTAACACCACTGTAATCCGCAACACCTACGTTGATCGGACAGTGATCGTCAACAACAGAACCCAGAATCGTGTCAGTTACAATGGTGGACGCGGCGGCATCTCGGCACGTCCCAATTCCGCCCAATTGGCCGCCGAACGCGAGCGCCACGTTCAACGAACCAGCGTACAAACGCAGCAGGAGCAGGCCGCCAGCCGTAATACCGCGCTGCGTGCCTCCGAGAATCACGGCCGCCCGCCCATCACTGCCACAGCAAAGCCTGGTGATTTCAGAACGAATAACGTAGCGCCGGCCAGGGAATCAATCCGTCCATCCGCAACTGGCGGAGCCAACGCTACGCGCCCCGCCCAGCCTAACAACCGGAACGAGAGCCGTCCAAATAACGTGAACCCGAACCGTCCGGCAAACAGAAATATGACCCCTCCGCAAAATAGGAACGTAAATCCACCCAACAACACGAATCGTAACCGTCCGGAAAATAGGAACGTGACTCCTCCCCCCAACAACATGAACCGTAACCAGCCGGGAAACAGGAATGCAACTCCTCCGAACAATCCAAACGAGACGCGTCCGAACGAAGTGAACCGTCCCAATAGGGAAAACCAGCCACGTAATCAGCCGCACAACAACGTGCAGCCAAATCGGAACGTTCAGCCGGAAGCACCCCGAAGTCAGCCGCAACGCGAACAGAGGGCCGCTCCCCAGTCCAGACCCCAACCGGAGCGCAAAGCTGAGCCCCAGCAGAAGAAGCCTGACGCTGAACACCAGCACTAAACCCTCGAGTTGACGCCGGCTCTCTCCGAGAGAGCTGGCGCCGACCCAGTTTCCCGCCAACCGCGGCTTCATTTCCTCCCTTTGAATTTTTCAATTCTCGCGACTGTTGACTTCTGCACCTGCCAAGAAGTTTAGGTCCGTTACCCCAAGACTCTCGACCGAGGAAAAATTCTTTACACCAACAACCGCTTGAATTCGCCAGCCCAGCGCCTAACATGGACACGATGAATAATTGCGAGAAAATTCGGCGCGTCAGAAAGGGCCAACGAGCGTCCGACTCACGGCCCTGCAGTTCTTCTGCTACATGCAGATACCGTGTTTCTGATCGTCACAGCAGCCGAGTAGAACCTTACGTAACTCATTCAAAACAAAGGATCGATGTACCTTCTACCCGTCACACTTTCCAACGGCACGAAAAAAGGAACAGCCAGTCAAACGGTTCGGAATGTTGCCTAACGCTCAGGAGATCATCATGAAACTGCTGGCGCTTGCCGAGAAGCTGGGCTGCGAGGTCGAGGGTGACGCGAACGTCGAAATCACCGGCGTCGCCGGAATTGAAGAAGCGCAGCCGGGCGAATTGACCTTCCTTGTCAATCGCAAATATCGTCCGGCCCTCGACACGACGCGCGCTTCGGCCATCCTGATAGGTCGCGACGAAACCCGTCCCCGCATGGCGGCGCTCCGCTCCGCGAATCCGTATCTCGATTTTGCGCGAGCCATCGAGATATTTCATCCCACGCGTCGCTACGGCCCAAGCGTCCATCGCACGGCAGTGATCGGAGAGTCCGCAAAAATTGGCGCGGGCGCCCACATCGGGCCTTATTGCTATGTAGCTGAGGATGTCGAGATCGGAGCGAACGCGGTGCTACACAGTTTCGTTTGCGTTTATCGCGGTGCGCGGATTGGCGACGATTTCTTCGCTCACGCGCACGCCTGCGTTCGTGAAGACTGCCGGATCGGCAATCGCGTGATTTTACAAAACGGCGTGGTCGTGGGCAGCGACGGCTTCGGTTTCGCGCGCGAAGCCACCGGCCGGTGGTACAAGATGCGTCAAGCGGGAATTACGGTGATCGGCGACGACGTGGAAATCCAGGCTCACAGTGCCATCGACCGCGCCACAGTCGGCGAAACACAGATCGGCCGCGGCACGAAGATCGACAACCTCGTACAGGTCGGCCATGCCTGCAAAGTAGGAGAGGACACGCTGCTCTGCGGCCAGGTTGGCCTGGCGGGCACGACTCACGTTGGCAACCGAGCGATTCTCGCCGGGCAAGTTGGCGCGGCTGGCCACTTGACGATTGGCGACGGCGCGACCCTGACGGCGCAAAGCGGCGTCCCCACCGATGTTCCGGCGGGCGCGGTTTTTTCGGGCTATCCCGCGATGAACAATCTGGATTGGCGCAAATCGGTGGCGGTCTTCAACCGTTTGCCGGAATTACAGAAGGAATTGCGCGAATTGCGGGCGGAAGTGGAACGGCTGCGCGGCGAACCAAGAGCGTAGGGTATTCGCTTTATATTCGCCTAAGCCGAAACCTGCTACAATCGGCAGAGCTGTGTTTATGAATCCAATCGCAAACTCGAAGGAAGTGGCGGCGCTGGGCTTTCCGCTCAACGCGGAGCAGCGCGCCGCTGTCGAACATGGCGAAGGGCCACTGCTGGTAATCGCCGGCGCGGGAACCGGAAAGACTCGCGTTATCACCGAGCGCATTCGCCGGTTGCTCGAGAGCGACGCATCGCTTAGCGGCGAAAATATTTTGGGCCTCACTTTCACGGACAAAGCTGCCGGAGAAATGAAGAGCCGGGTGGTGAAGTCCGCGGGGGAAAGGGCCGAAGGCATCTGGCTCAGCACCTTCCACTCGTTCTGCCTGGAAAGAATTTTGCGCGCGTCGAAACCGGAAATTCAAGCCATCGAGGAAATCGATCATCGGATTTTGCTGCGGCGGAATCTCGCGGAACTCGGATTGGTGATCTTCCGACGGCTTGCGGAACCGGCGCAGTTCCTGAAAGACTTCGTGACTTTTTTTTCGCGCTGCCAAGACGAGCTGGTGACTCCGGACGATTACCAGCGACACGTGAGCGGGCTACGGCGAGACTACGAAGTGCGAAAAAGGGGCATGGAACCGGATGCGTTGCAGGTGGCCGGAGAAGAATTAGCGAAGCAGGAAGAACTGGCGCGAATCTACCGCGTGAGCGAGCGGCTGCTGTTGGAGCGCAACCTCTATACCTTCGGGGCGCAACTGTTGAAGTCGGTGGAAAGTTTGAGGGCCGATGCCCAATTGCTGGAAAGCCTGCGCAACCAGTACCGCTACATTTTAGTGGACGAATTTCAAGACACGAATATCGCGCAGCTCGAGTTGCTGTGGCTGTTGGCCGGTGAGCGCCGCAACATCCTCGCCGTGGGCGACGACGATCAAGCGATCTACCGCTTCAGGGGCGCTTCGTTTGGCAGCTTTACGATTTTCCTCGAGAGATTCTGCGGCGTGGAGGGAAAGCAGCGCGGCACCGCAGCGAAAGATTTCCTCGTGTCGCTGTCGCAGAATTACCGGTCGACGCAGCGAATCCTTCGTGTGGCGGGCGAAGTGATCCGCGTGAACGAGCCGTCACCATTGTTGCCGCCCAAAAAGCTCGTGACCGAAAACGCCCACGGCGAAAAAATTCGAGTGGCCGAATTCGGCGGGTTCGACGAAGAAGGCGAGTGGATAGCCGGAGAAATCGAGCGGCTGCATGGGGCGGGGGCCCTGTGGCGAAGTTTTGCGGTACTTTACCGCAAGCATCGCCATCGGGCACAACTTCTGCAGGCGCTACGCCGACGGGGAATTCCATTTGTAATACACAAGGCCTCGATTTTATCGAGCACTCTTGTGCGCGACCTGCTTGCGTGGATGCGGCTGATTGCGGCGCCGGCGGATAACGTGGCGTGCACGCGGGCGCTCGCCGCTCCGTATTGGGGGCTGGAAGC
Organism: Candidatus Acidiferrales bacterium; assembly: GCA_036520875.1. Taxonomy (GTDB): domain Bacteria; phylum Acidobacteriota; class Terriglobia; order Acidiferrales; family UBA7541; genus Palsa-295. The sequence continues at coordinate 59,530 of DATDIT010000021.1, read as the reverse complement.
GCGCGACCTGGTGCGTCTGGCTGAACGCGCCGAAAAAAATCGGCGTCCGCTTTGGGATCAAGTGGAAGCGTCGCAAAGAGAGGCTCCGTTGGATCGGGAAGGCGTTCGACTCCCGGAGTTGGTGCAGCTCTTCCATCAATTAAGACAAACCGCCGCGAAGAAAAAAGCGATTGAGGTACTCGATGAATTGATCGCGAACCTGGGCATTGGAGTGCTGATGCCGGGAATCGACCGCCAGCACGTGGAAAAGCTGGTCGCGTTCGTAAAAGAGTGGGAGGGGAAAAGCGAAAAGAAACAGCTTCGCGACTTTGCCGAGTATCTCGGTTTTTTCGATGAACTCGACGGAGACATCCAACTGGAAGAGGAACTTTCCGACGACGCGGTACAGCTCATGACGGTTCACTCCGCCAAGGGCCTTGAGTTCCCGCACGTTTTCATCTTGCGCCTTAGCAACAATGATTTCCCGTCGAAGCCGCGCCCGGCCACGTTTGAATTTCCGCCGGAACTCATGAAGGAGGAACAGCCGAAATTTGATTTTCAGAAGCAAGAGGAGCGGCGGCTCTTCTATGTGGCGCTGACGCGCGCCCAAAAGCGGCTGACGCTTTCCACGGTCGTCAATCGCTGGAAACGAGAGTCGCCATTTCTGGTGGATTGTTTAGCGAATCCTAAGATTCAGAAGTTTGACACCGACCAGTGCCAGCCGAAAGTAGAAGTGCCACCCGTGGAAGAAACCGCCGGGCCTTTGTGGGATTCGTCGGACGAGCCTCCGCTCTTTAGAGTGGCGCGAGAATCTGCCAAGGCATATTCGCGCGTCGCGCTGTGGGCCAAGGCCTACCATCCGCCGCAGCCCGAACCGCTGCAATTGAGCGCGTCGCGGATTGATGCGTACGATCGATGTCCGATGAAGTACATGTTTCAGTACGTATGGAATATTCGCGGCGGGCCGAATGCGCAGAAAACATTTGGAAACGTGATGCATTCGACGATTCGTGAATTTGTGGGCGAGATGCGCAAGGGCGCGGCCGTTCCCTTTGAGGAAGTGGCGGCAATTTATGAGCGGCAATGGTCGTCAGCCGGTTTTCCGGACGAATACCAGCAAGATGAATATCGCAAGGCGGGCCGGGAGCAATTGGCAGCCTTTCATCGCGCTTGCCAGGATGCGCGGCCTGACGTTATCTATCAGGAGAAGAGGTTTGAGCTGCCACTCGATCACGACGTAGTTGTGACGGGCCGGATGGACCAGGTGAACCGGCTGAGCGCCGACGAAGTGGAGATTGTGGATTACAAAACCGGAAGGCGGCACGACGTGAAGAAGGCCGCAGAGAATCTGCAACTGAGCATCTACGCGCTGGCGGCGCGCGAGGTGTTGGGCTTGGAGCCGGCGCGCCTGGTGCTTTACAACCTGACGGAGAATGAGGGGGTGGCTACCACGCGCGACGCAAAAGCTCTCGTGGCGGCGAAGGAAAAAATCGCGGATGTAGCCGACCAGATTCGCGCCGGGAATTTTCGAGCGAAGCCGGGTTTTGGATGTGGATATTGCGACTTCAAGCCGCTTTGCCCCGAGCACGAACAGCTGATTACGATTCAGCCCACGGTGCGCACGCCGCGCTAGTACACGACCCGAGTTTCCTGAGTACATCGAAGAGAGGTTCTTCGACTGCGTGTCCCGGCGCTTCGCGCAAAACCAAAAGCGCGGGACACTGCCGCTCAGAATGACGGCGTAAGGCGAAGGCGAAAGCAAGGACCAAAGCAACGGCGAGAGCGAAGCGAAGGCGGTAAGCGAAGGCGGTAAGCGAAGGCGGGCCGAGAGGCCTCACCCCTTGAAGGCGGGGTGAGCTACATAACCCCTAAAGGTCGTCCACGGTGAATACGCGGTTTTGGGTACGGTGCGCCGCGGCGGATGCCCAGTGCGGAGGGGCCGTGTGCTAAACCAAATGCGCGATTTATGGGGCGTGGTTGCAGCACATCCGGGCAAGCCCGGACGGCAGACAGCGGCGGCAAGCCGCCGCACTCCACATGAGGCTCGACGCCCGGCGATCGCCGTGAATGAACAGCATCGCGCCGAGTATGCGCGCCGGGTACGACATGTCGTGCTGGTGGCTACAGGATCGAGCTTAGCAGCTGGAACCGCAGTGCGCCCGTTTGTGCGGGGCGTATGGCTGACATCGCGCCGAGTATGCGCGCCGGGTACGACATGTCGTGCCCTTACAACGGCAAGGCCACAAAATAAAAGCGGGGCAATCGTTTTATCGATTGCCCCGCTTTATTTCCTGCCAGGCTTTTCGATTCAAAGCCTGGAGTGGGTTCCGCGCATTTACTACCGGAACTTTCTCCGCGAGACGGCACCGAATTTAAATCCGGGAGCCGATCCCGCTTCGTTCATCTATAGAAGCAGGAACGGATGAAGTCAAGGAGAAAAACTTTTGGGCGATTGCCGTTTTGAAAATATTCGTGGCTAGTGGCCGGCACTGATGGCGCTCAAATAAAATCCGCGGCGAGTCTCAACGTTCAAGCCGGGCCGCTCGACGCGCACTTCGACTTCGTGGAAGTCCTGACCCTTGGGAATATTCTCCGGCGAAAATGTGAGCGTGTATTGATTGCGCGCCTGTTCGGTGACATCGGAATAAAGGCGCTCGAGCTCGGGCTGCTTGGATGCGTAGAAGGTATCGCCGCCGCTATTCAACGCGTATTTTTCGAGTTCCGAAGCTCCCCGCTGAATAAGGGACTTGCCGATCGGCAGCGAATGTGAGACGGAAATGGAATACACTGCAACATCGTTGGCAAGGAGGGAATGAAGCGCCTGGTCGAAAGTGTGCTCGTTCTTCCCGTTGGTGCCGTCGGAGATCAGAAAGATGATTTTGCGGCGGTCACGGCCGCGATCCTTGAGCATGTTCGACGCCGCGAACACGGCATCATCCAGAGCATTGTCGTTCTTGTATCTTTTCGATCCGTGTTGCGGGACGCCGCGCGCCGTGTCCAAGGGTTGATGGCCGTTCATCATGGGGCCGGCTGTGGTGGGGTCGGCAATCACCTGGCTGTTGTGGGATTCGAGATCGAGACGTTTAAGTTGCGTGAACAAGTGATCGTTGTTGAAAGAAAAATCGGCGACAGTTTGTGGAAACTCGTCGTAAGTTACCACGGCAACTTCATCGGAAGGTCCGAAGCCGGCAGAGATGGCCGTGAGGCTCTTTTGAACCTGCGAGACTGGCCGCTGATCGAGATCGTTGTCGATAAGAATGACGGCCGAAAGGGGCACCGGCTCGGAGGAAAACTGGCGAATCTTTTGTTCGACGCCATCGGAGAAAACCCGAAAGTCCTTCTTTTGAAGATCCCCGACCAACTGGCCGCGATTATCTTTTACAGTAACGGGAACGATGACGGTGTATGTTGGAACAATGATGCGCGGCGGATTCTGCTGCTGCGCAGGGGCGGTTGGAGTTGGAGCGCCTGGGGCAACGGGACGCTGCGCCTGGGCCCACGCCTGGCCCGTAACGCCGAACAACAGGAGCGTACCTAGAAGTGAAAGTCTTCGCGTCATCTGTGACTCTCGTTTCTCCGCGGTCTAGACCGCGAGAGTTCGCCGAAGGCCTGGGGGCGGGGGCTTGGGCCGGAACATCCGTAAGCGCGTACCGCGCATCGTATCAGTCTGTTCCCGTCCTCGGAGGAATTATACAATGCGGCTGACCAGCATCGCGGCGGGTATTCTTGTTTTAACAGCCAGCGCGTATCCGCTGGCGAGACCGGTCGCGTCACGCACATCCGCGGTGGGGCGCAGCGCGTTTCAAGAGTCGAGCCCGCGAGGACCGCTGATCGACCGTTCCCCCCCCAGCCAAGAATCGCAGACTCCACAGCAGCAGGAACCGCCGCAATCGTCCGCGCCGCTTCAAGTGCAAACGACGGTGGTGGACGTGTTCACAACGGTTCGCGACCGGCACAACGGAATTGTTTCGGACCTGGGGAAGAACGATTTCAAAGTGTTTGAAGATGGAGTGGAGCAGAAAATCTCCTATTTCACGAAGGAAGTGGATCTGCCGCTTTCGCTTGCACTTTTGATGGATACGAGCATCAGCATGCAGGAGATTCTAGGCGCGGAAAAGGAAGCGGCATCGAACTTCGTCGAAGAGGTGATGCATAAGAAGGACGAAGCGATTGTGATGAGCTTCGATACCGACGTGAATTTGCTGGCGGACTTCAGCGAGGATCCAGCGGTGCTTCAGCACGCTATCCGGCGGGCCGAAATCAATGTGGATGCTGCCGGGATCGGTGGGACCGGGGGTACCGTGCCGTCACGCGGGGGCGGCACGAATCTTTATGATGCGGTTTATCTGGCGGCGCACGACGAACTGACTTCGGAAGCGGGACGCAAAGCCATCATCCTGCTGACGGACGCGGAGGATACCGGAAGCAAGTTGAGCGAGAACGACGCGATCGAGTCCGCGCAGCGCGCCGACGCGGTGCTCCATTTCATTTTGATCACGGATCCCAACGCCACGGAAGGTTACGGACCGGGCGTGGCGTCAAAGATGGCGCACGAAACCGGCGGGCGGGTGATCAGCGTGCGCAACGATGAGGGACTTCGGAAAGCCTTCGATACAATCGCCGAAGAACTGCGGTCGCAGTACGTGATCGGCTATTATCCCGCGAACACGAAGCGCGACGGCACGTTTCGAAAGATACGCGTGGATGTGGACCGCGCCGATCTGAAGATCCTGGCTCGCAAGGGATACTACGCGCCATCCAGATAGCGCACGGTACCGAACCTGCGCTGCTGAAGACCGCAAACCTTAATCAGGCGCCGACTCTTTCAGCAGTTCCGCCAGATATTGCTTCCATGCCGCCGCGTGCGTGTGCGTCCCGTGACCGTAAGTCTGGTCGCTGACCGGCAGCAGCACAAACTTCCCCTTCTTGATTCGCTCCACTTCTTTTTGCGCAATGCCCAGTTCCGGCGGATTGATGAAGTCGTCCGCGGAGTTAATCCACATCACTGGAGCCACGATTTTCTCGAGGCCGCCTGAGGGGTCGTAATTCCGCGAGGCATCTAATTGGTACAAAATATCGTTTGCATCGAGGTCTTTCACTCGCGTCTGGTAGGCATTCTCCAGGTATTCGTCAGCGGCATCTCGCGTGGGCAGCGTTTTCTGCATCTGCAGGGGCGCGCTTCCGGCGATCAACAGAAGATTGATCCAGCTTCGCAGGGCTTGTTGCGGCTCAGTGGTGTAGTCGCCGCCATTCCATTCGGGATCCTTTTCGATTGCATCCATGGCCATCTTGCGCCACAAGCGATTCCTGCCGGAAATCTGGACGGGCAGGCAGGCCAACGGCATCAGAGCGTCCATGAAGTTCGGGTACGTCTCGCCCCATACAAAGGAATGCATGCAGCCCATGGAAGTTCCGGTCACGAGTCTCAAATGGTTCACGCCCAGCCCCTTTGTGAGAAGCAGGTACTGCGCGGCCACCATATCGTCGTAGTCGTAATGCGGGAAATGGGCGTGGAGCCCGTCACTCGGCTTGGAGGATTTTCCATGCCCGATGCCGTCGGGAAGAACGATGTAATACTTGTCGGTATCCAGAAGCTGTCCCGGTCCGAACAGTTCGCCCGCATAAATCGGCTGCAAAAATTGCTGCCCCGTACCGCCGGTTCCGTGCAAGATCAGTACGGCGTTGGTCACGCGCCCCTGCTCGTCGCGCGCCGGCTTTCCAAGCGTGGTGTAATGGAGGCGCAGTTCGGGCAACGTCTCACCCGAGCGGAACACGAAATTATTCGCGACGTAGTCACCTTCTACCGGCGTGGCCTGCTGCGCAGCTAACCCTTCGCTTCCCGCGAATAGACAAATTGTGAGGATCAGCGCAGCCCGTAGCCAGTTTTCCATGACTAATCTCTCCTCGCTCGGCGGTTCGGCTACTGGGACGCAGGCGCGTTAGAAGAGGCGGCGGCGTAATAGCCTTTGCGGGTGCGGACGGTGAGTCCCTTGCGATCGGTCTCGACCTGAATCTTGCGGTATACACCGACGGGAGGCGGATTGCCGGGAGCGTAAGCGATGAAATACTGGCTGCGCAGCTCGGTTCCGATGTCGAGGAAGGACTGGGCGAGATCGTCCACGCGGTAGGGAAAGAAGGCATGGCCGCCAGTTTGATCCGCGAATTCCTGCAGAACTTTGTCGCCTCCCTCGATGTGATATTTGCTGGGGCGGGTGGCGTCGTCGATGGCCAGCCAATCGGTGCTGGTGCTGACGGTGAAGACGGCGACTTCAGAGCGAATGGATGCGTCGATTGCGTCGCTGAGGGCGCGGTCGCTGAGATTGTCGTCACCATCGCTGATGACAACAATTACGCGGCGTACTTCCGTTTCCGGGCCCACGGGAACGGGCGGGTGCGCCAGCTTTTGCGCAGCCATGTAGATGGCATCATTCAAAGCCGTGCCGCCTCCGGCGCGCTGCTGCTCAATGGCGGAACTGAGCAGGTCGACGCTGGACGTGTAGTCCTGAATGACCTGCGGCTCGTTATCGAAGGTCATCAGGAAGGCGAGATCTTTCTCGCGGCGAATTACTTTGTCGAGGAAATCGATTGCGGCATCTTTTTCGAATTTCAGGCGTGGACGGATGCTATTAGACGTGTCCAAAAGCAGCGCGATGCGCAGAGGCAGATCGGTTTCGCGGCCGAAGAAACGAATGGCTTGCGGGGAGCCGTTATCGAGAACCTTGAAGTCGGTTTTATCGAGATCGGTGATGAAGTCGTGATGCCTGTCGACAACGGTGACCACAAGGTGGACAAGGCCGGTGGTGCTGACGATTGGTGGCTGCTGAGCGGGTGGCTCCGCTTGCGGAGTTGGCGCAGATGGGGCTTGCTGAGGGGGGAAGGCGGCCGGGCCCGCAGGTTCGGGCGGAGTCTGTTGCGCACGAGCGAAAATCGCGGAGACCGCGAGTCCGATGAGCAGCACAAACACTACGGCGCGAATTGGGCTAAGAGGATTCGTCAAGCGGCACTTCACGAGAAGGATTATAGGAACTCGCGGAGGGCAGCGTCAACCGAAGCTGGATCAGCTTGGAGGGCATGAGCGAGGCCGGCGAGATAGTCCAGGAGTTGCGTCGGCAGCGGCGCACGAACTTCGATTCGCTGAGTTGTTCGCGGATGGACGAAGGCGATGCGGGCCGCGTGGAGAAAATTGCGGTTTAGTGGCGGGAGCAGCGTAGATGCGGCATGTTCCTGGCGCGGAGCTCCGTAGATGGCATCGCCGACAACTGGACACCGCAGCGCGGAAAAGTGAACGCGAATCTGATGGGTTCTGCCGGTGTGCAGGCCGGCTTCGATAAAGGTGTAGCCTTTCAGCCGGAGTAGGACGCGCCAATCGGTTCGCGCCTCGCGGCCCACGCGGCGCCGGGCGGTCATCCGAGAACGGCGGCGGAGGTCGCGGGCAATGGCCAATTCCACGGAGCCTGAGTCGCCCTTGATGTTTCCGTGAAGGAGCGCGACATAGGTCTTGTTGACTTTGCGCTCGCGAAAATCGTCGACGAGTTTTCGGTGAGCGTCGTCAGTGCGGGCAATCAGAATCGCGCCGGAAGTATCTTTGTCGAGGCGGTGCACTATGCCGGGGCGCAGCGGTCCGCCGATGGTCGAGAGTCCGGCGTCGCCGAAGCGGTTGAGAAGCGCCGCTACTAGTGTACCGGCATCCGCGCCTGCCCCGGGATGCACGATCATTCCGGCAGGCTTGTCGATGACGGCGAGGTCTTCGTCTTCGTAGAGAATTTCGAGTGGAATAGGTTCGGCTTCGACTCCCGCAGGCCGCGCAGGCGGGATTTCCACGGTGAGTGTCTCGTTCGATGCTACGTGATGCGAGGCTTTGCGCGCGACGCCGTCCACGAGCACGTGGCCTTCGTCCATCAACGATTGGATCCGCGAGCGGCTGAGCTCGGGGAGTTGCGAGACGAGGAAACGGTCAAGGCGCTGGCCGGAGCAGTCAGGCGGTACGATAAATTCGAGGTGTCGGCCTGAGCGGCTCGCGGGCATGTTTTGGCTTCATCAGATCAAACGATCATTGCTAGGAACGGCTAACTATCGCGCGCTCCATCGCTACAGGCGCCGTCGAACGAGCGCGCAGGCCGCGCCACCAGAGTGAGGCGCCAGCGACGATCAGCACGGCACTGACAATTTGCATCAGCGACACGGTACCGTGGAACATCATCGTGCGGCCTGGATCACCGCGGAAAACTTCGATGGTGCCCCGCTCGATTCCGTATAGGACAAAATAGGCGCCGATCAACTGACCCGCGAATCGTTGCCTGGCGCCTAACCAAATCAGAATAAGCACATTCAAGAATTCAGCGCCAGCTTCATATAGCTGCGTGGGATGTAGCGAAACGTGCAGCGGCGTTCCCGCGATTTTTTCCGCGATGGGGCTAGTGAAAGTGACGCCCCAGGGAAGTGACGTTGGTTTGCCATAGCAGCAACCGGCCACGAAGCATCCGATGCGGCCAATCGCATGCCCCAGCGCAACGGGAGCGGCGACGACGTCGAGCACCGCGAGAAGGGGCATTTTTTGGAAATGGGTATACAGAACTACCCACAGAATTCCGCCGAGAATGCCGCCGTAGAAAGTTCCCGCCGACTGAAAAGTCGCCATGCTGAAAATGTCGGCGGGGTGCGCGAGATAGTAATCCCAACTACTGAAGATCAGCCAGACCTTCGACATCAGCAGAGCCAAGAGGATTCCGTAGACTCCAAGATTCCACACGCTATGTGGATTCAGGCCGGCGCGCGGAGCTTGCCGGTAAGCGAGCCACAGTCCAACCAAGAATCCAGCCGCTGCAAGTACCCCGTACGTGTAGATGGTGATGGAGCCAATCTGCAAAAGGACAGGATGCATTGTCAGGCCCGTTCCTGGCTGGGATGGCGCCAATCGCGAAGGAGTTCGAGCAGAACCAAGGCAGCGCCGACCACAATCGCAGAATCAGCGACGTTGAAAGTGTACCAATGGTAGCTACCAACGTAGAAGTCGATGAAATCGGTAACGCTATGGCGGACGATGCGGTCCAAAACATTCCCTGCAGCCCCGCCGAGGATCAACGCCATACCCCATTGGCCGAGCCGGCCCCCGGCGCGATCCGTGACCAGCAACCACGCGATCAATCCGATCACCGCCACCGAAAACAGGATCAGCAAAGGCGCGCGCCAGGGCATTTGGGAGTCAGCCAACAGTCCAAAAGCCACGCCCGGATTACTGGAATGAACGAGATTCAGGACGCCGGGAATCAAGACGCGGCTCGATCCCGTTTGAGTGAAATTCTGGACGGCGTACTTGCTCGCTTGATCCAGAATGAGAACGACCGTGGCGAGAACGGTCAGGAGCCATGCGGGGCGTGAGGTGGGACGCATTACGAGGCGGCACTCCCCGCCACGCTGCCTCCGTCGCGCTCGATCTCATCCATTGCGGCGACGCAGCGTTCGCAGACGTCAGGATAGTCTTTGCTTTCGCCTACGCGGGTCGAATAATTCCAGCAGCGTGGGCACTTCTTCCCGTGGGCGCGATCGACGTGGATCCGCAGTCCGTCATCAGCACTGCCCGCCGGCTTGACGATGTCTGCATTGTCTGCGGCGATTTCAACTTGCGAAACGATGAAAAAGGCCGGGAGGCTGAGGACATGTTTGCGCAGTATCCACGCCAGTCCGCCTTGAGCCGCAAGGGTAACGCGCGCTTCAAGACCCGCAGAGATCGTTTTTGCGGCGCGCAGAGGTTCGAGCGCTTTTAGGACTTCTTCGCGGACGGAGAGAAGGCGATTCCATTCCTTCATGCGGGCATCATCGAAGGCCTTCTCGAATGGTTCGGGAGAGGGAAGTGAGGCCATGTGCACGCTCGGCTGCGCAGAAGCTCCGCGCGGCAGATATTTCCAAACTTCCTCCGAAGTGAAAACCAGGATCGGCGCGATCAGGCGGACCAGTGCCCGAGCGACGTGATAGACAGCTGTTTGTGCGGAGCGGCGTCCGCGATTATTCGGTGCGAATGTGTAGAGGCGGTCCTTGAGCACGTCGAAATAAAAGGCGCTTAGATCGACGGTGCAAAAATCTTGAATCGCATGATAGACGCGATGGAATTCGAATTCCTTGTACCACTCATTGCATTGGCGGATAAGCGCTCCGGTGCGCCGAAGCATCCAGGCGTCCATTTCCCACATGTCCGCGTCATGCACGATGTCGCGTGAAGGCTCGAAATCGAAGAGATTCGAAAGCGCAAAACGAAAGGTATTGCGGATTTTGCGATAGGCCTCGGCAAGCTGGGTCATCATTGCGTCGGACAGGCGCACATCCTGCGTAAAGTCTTGGGAGGCGACCCACACGCGCAGAAGATCAGCGCCCCACTTATCCGAAATTTCCTTCGGATACATGGCATTGCCGAGGGATTTCGACATCGGCGCGCCTTTTTCATCCAGCGTCCAGCCGTGCGTTACAACTTGTTTGTATGGCGCGCGCCCGCGAGTGCCGACCCCGATGAGTAAAGAGCTTTGAAACCAGCCGCGATACTGATCGGGACCCTCCATATAAACGTCGGCGGGCCAGGTGCCGTCCTTTTCGCTGAGCACGGCGAGATGCGTGGAGCCTGAGTCGAACCAGACGTCGAGGATGTCATTTTCCTTGCGCCACTTTGCGGCGCCGCAGGAGCATTTTGTCGCGGGTGGAAGCAGCTCTTCGGCGGTGTGGGCGTACCACGCGTCGGCGCCTTCCCGTTCGAAAAAGGGCAGCACGTGCCGCAGCGCCTGAAAATCCTTGAGCTGCGCTCCGCACGATTCGCACGTGAACACGATAAGCGGCACTCCCCAGAAGCGCTGGCGAGAAATGCACCAGTCGGGTCGTTCGGCTACCATCTCACGAATCCGAGCCTCACCCCAGGCGGGCTTCCACTTCACTTTTGCGATTTCGGTGAGGGCATTCTGCCGCAGTCCGTCGTGGTCGAGTCCCACGAACCACTGTTCGGTAGCGCGGAAAATCACGGGATTATGGCAGCGCCAGCAATGCGGATAACTGTGCGTGAACTGGCGCCCGCCAACGAGCATGCCGTTCTTCATCAACAGGTCAACGATGATGGGATTGGCCTCCCACACGGTTTTACCTTTGTATTCCGGAAGACCCTCGACGAAGCGGCCATCATCGTCCTGCGGAGCATACGCCTCGAGACCGTATTTTTGACCGGTGCGGAAGTCCTCTGCGCCATGACCCGGCGCCGTATGGACGATGCCGCTCCCTTGATCGAGCGTGACATAGTCGGCAAGCACCGCCGGCACACGCATATCGAGAAACGGATGCTGGAACTGAATGCTTTCCAGATCGAAACCTTTCCAAGAACCGTGGACGTTGCCAATTTGCAGTTTCAGTTCATCCGCGAGTGCTGGAATGCGCTCTTTGGCGAGCAGGAGTTTGCCGGCGGGAGTTTCGGCGACGGTGTATTCAAAATCCGGATGAAAGGCCAGAGCGCGATTCGCGGGGAGCGTCCAGGGTGTAGTCGTCCAGATGAGAGCACTGACGTCGCTGCCGAGTGCGGATGATTTCGGTTCGGGTACGACCGGGAATTTCACCCAAATCGAAGGGCTGGTATGGTCTTCGTACTCCACTTCCGCTTCCGCGAGCGCGGTGCGATCGCAGATGCACCAATAAACTGGTTTTAGCCCTCGATACACGTACCCTTTCTCGAAGAAGTCAATGAAAGCGGCGGCAATGCAAGCTTCCATACTGGGATCCATGGTGAGATAGGGTTTATCCCACTGGCCAAAAACGCCCAGTCGCTTGAAATCGCGCTTATGCGCTTCTACATAGCGTGCGGCGAACTCACGGCACATGCGGCGAAATTCGACGGCGCTAACTTTTGTAATCTTTCCACCCAATTCCTTTTCCACTTGAGTTTCAATGGGCAAACCGTGGCAATCCCAGCCAGGAACGTAGGGTGACCGGAAGCCGGCCATGGTTTTCGATTTCACAATCATGTCTTTTACGATTTTGTTGAGTCCGGTACCGAGATGAATCTCACCCGTCGGATAAGGAGGACCATCATGGAGGACAAACAGGGGTGCACCGGCACGCTGTTCAAGGATGCGCGCGTAGAGGCCCATTTCTTCCCAGGCGGCAAGCTGTTCAGGCTCGCGCTCCGGCAGCCGCGCTTTCATAGGAAATTCGGTTTTAGGGAGGTTCAGGGTGCTTTTCAGGTCCACAGTTTTCGCCATCTTGTGGGAGTCGCTAACCCCTTTCTGGAAAGACCCCGGCATTTTGTGGCTGGGATATGTTAGCTTGTGCTACGAATTCGCGCGGTGGAAACCGGAATTTGGCATCGCGCCACGTAATGTTACAATGAATCTCGAGGTGTGTCAGCCGCCAGGGCCAGACATCCTTTTGCGTAGCCTTGCGTCTAAGATGAGGTACCCCTGCGGATGGGATGCAAGTAATGCGAACGTTCGATCTTAGCACCAGACTCGACAAAGCCGACCGCCCCGCGGGCGGATCAGCCGAACCCGGCCTGCGCTTGGGACACCTGCCCGCGCCCGTTCATGAATCCAGCCTCAAAAGCCTTTATTCGAATTTGCGAGATTTTCTCACCGAACGTCCCGCCAAGGTCCGGCCAGGCACGCCCACCGCATTTGACATGCCGAAGTTTGGCACCGGCATAAGCGCCAACCTACGGGAATTTCTCCGCGCTGCGCCTCGTGGAAAGGTGAACTCCGCACTACTGGTGAATTGGAAAGAGGAGCCGACTCTTTGGCAAAACCTGCGGGATTGGGTCGCGCCCCGAAAACTGCCCCCGCTCCAGACCACGAGTCAACCCATTCCGGTTCCGGAGATTTGGTCGAAGAACACGCAATTCAATCGCGTGCAGATTGTTTCAATCCTGGTGCACGTGGTAGCCATTGCCGCCGTGGTGGTCATTCCTTTGCTGTTCCCGGGAATCCTCACGACGACCACAAAGGCCTTCAACCCTGAGGCGCCGGTGGATGTGAGCGTTTCGCCCTATCTCGCGAAGTTGAAGCCGTCTGCGAAGGCGGCCGGCGGTGGTGGTGGCGCGCACGACCTCGCGCCGGCTGCCAAGGGAAAATTGCCGAAATTCTCATGGACGCAATTCTCGGCGCCAATGGCTCATCCCGTGGAGCACCCGCAGATCGCAATGACGCCAACGGTTGTCGGCAATCCGGATATTAAATTGCCGAACCAGAATCTCCCGAATTGGGGCGACCCGCTTGGCAAGTCCCTCACCGATTCGATGGGTCAAGGTCACGGCTCGGGCGTAGGAAATGGAAATGGTGCAGGCGTCGGGCCTGGCGAGGGCTGGAATACTGGCGGCGGCGCGCCGAATGCGGGGACTGGCGGCTATGGTGTTCCGGCATGCCTCTATTGTCCACGAGCCGATTATAGCGATGAAGCCATGAAGGTGAAGGTGCAAGGCGTGGTCGAACTGATTGCGGTCGTTACCGCAGATGGTCGCGTGACTGACATTCACGTAGCGAAGGGACTCGGTCTTGGTCTCGATGAAAAAGCCATCCAGGCAGTGCGGACCTGGCGGCTCACGCCTGCGCGCGGGCCCGATGGGAGGCCCGCTGCCGTTCGACAGATTATCGAAGTCGCTTTTCAATTGTTCTGAAGGCGCGGCAGGGCGGGTTCCCCTAATTTCCGCCGCGCATCAGGCGGCCGGACGTTAACCAACTGGTCCCATTGCCCCGTGCCGCAACGCCTCCCGTTGCATTGCTCTGCTACGATGACCGGCATGAAAAGCAAAATCAGCTTCTTCACGATCCTGATAACAGCGATGATTGCGGTCGTGCCGCGAGCCATCGCGCAAGAGGGTTCCATTGAGTTCGTGGCGCGCGCCACTCCCTCGGGAGGATTGGAAGAGCCGGTACGCGGCTTCCCTTTTTATCTCTTGAGCAAGAGTTTCGAGGAAATTGGGAAGGAAGCGGATGCGGACGATCCGAAACCGGACATGAGCACGTTTATCGACAAACTGGATTCCGGTTCCTATTCAACCCAACTGAAAGCCTGGATGAAGAAGAACCAATTCGTGACGCTGGCGGGTGAAGACTTCATTCGCAAACTGCATCCGGCGGACGTCATGGACATTCCCGAATTTTTCTCGGCCTACATGGATAGGAATGCCGGCGATGAATCCGCTGATTTCCCGAAATCCAAAGTCAAAGCCTCCGATAAAGTGAAGAATCCGGAAAAATACGCGAAAGCCACGGCCGAGTACATGGACACGATTCGCCACTATATCGAGCAGCATCCGCAAAGCGTCGACGGGATCGATCTCAATCTTGCCGAGATAGACCCCGGACCCAAATGGAACGCTTTGCTCGGAAGACGAACTCCGGAAATTCATCGGCGGGCGCTCGATCTGGCGCAGTCTAAATATTTGGTCGCGCGCGCGGAATCGAACCTTCAAGGGCAAGGATTTTTGCGCGATGTGCCGGCAGGAAAGTATTGGATCAGCACTCTCGATGTCGCCGCGGACGTCGGCGACGCGCGGCCGCGATGGGATGTACCCGTAACTGTGCAGTCGGGACAAACCGAGTATGTCTCGCTCTCGAACGTTAATTCCGTGCGACCACCGCATACTTCCCATAACCAGTGAACCAAACATGGCTGAAGGCCGCGATCTAGCCACGTGGATACGCAGCCTAGCCGATTCCGACCCAGGGAAAAGGCTTGCGGCCGCAGCCCAATTGCACTCGGCAGGGGCCACGCTCTTTCTCTCCGCAGCGCGCGAGTGGCTCAAGGACCCTGAATTTCGCGAATTGGTAAGCCCCTTTTTCGCGGATGCGACAAGAGAGCCAGGTTCAGAAGATATCCCATTCAGCGTAGGCATCGCGGTGCAGCCCGAGAGTTTCGAGAGAATCCGCGCCGCGAACGGCTCGCCGCGGTTGGCCGACGTTCCGCCGGACCAAGATGCGATGGAATTCGAGTTCCGCTCGGGTGAGCGCGAGGAATTTGATATTCTGACCACACGTGCTCCCGGCGGCTCGGGTGCCATTGCGCGCTACCTCCAGAAGTTTGGTGAGGGAATTCAGCAGATTGAACTGAATGTAACCAGCGTAAACCGGGCCACGGAAATCCTGCGCACCCGGTTCGCCCTTACACCCGTGTATCCAGAAACGCACGCGGGTGCCGACGGCACGCGCGTAAATTTCTTTCTCGTACCGGCAGCAGAAGGCAAGCGCGTTTTGATGGAATTGGTGGAACCAGCGCCTGGAACATAAGCAATGGTCGCTGGACTATTCGCCACTCTGCTCGATAAGCTTCGCAACTAAAGCGGTCCAGCCAGTTTGGTGGCTTGCGCCCAGTCCTGCGCCCGTTTCGCCGTGAAAATATTCGTAGAATAAGATTAGATCGCGCCAAAAAGGATCCCGCTGAAACAGCGCCGTATCGGCATATACGGGCCGGCCTTCATTTCCCCGGAGAAAAATGTGCGAGAGTCGGCGCGAGAGCTCGCTCGCAGCATTCCAAAGCGTCTTTTTCTGGCCCGAGCCTGTCGGAAAGTCCACTCGGAATTCGTCGCCGTAATAGAAGTGAACGCGCTGCATTGATTCGAGTAGAAGGTAGTTTAGCGGAAACCAAACCGGCCCGCGCCAATTGGAATTTCCGCCGAAGAGATCGGTGGTCGATTCGCCAGGCTCGTAGTCCACGGAATGCGACTGTCCATCCACATTCAGCATGAACGGATGCTCTTCATGGAATTTCGATAGTGACCGAATTCCATGCGGAGACAAAAACTCCTTTTCGTCGAACACGTAGCGATAGATGCGCTCGAGTTTCTTTCGATTGGCAATGGTGAGCAACAATCGCGCACCATTCGCGTTGCGCTGGCTCATGTCAACGTGCTCCGATACTTCGGCGTGGTGATTCAGAAACCATTGCATTCGGCGAGTGAAAGCAGGCAAACGCGCAAGGTCCTCGGGATCGAACGTTTCGACGGCAAAAAGAGGGACCAAGCCCACCATCGAACGCACCTTCATCGGGACGTGGCCGCCGTCTGCCCGATGCAGAACATCATAATAGAAACCGTCGCCTTCATCCCACAACCCGATGCCCTCGCCGCCCATGTCGTTCATTGCTTGCGAGATGAAGACGAAGTGCTCGAAGAATTTGCTGGCCACATCCTCGTAAGCCGAGTCCTCGCGGGCTAACTCCATCGCCATGGCAAGCATGTTTAGGCAGAACATGGCCATCCAGCTTGTGCCATCGGATTGCTCGATGGTGGTGCCGGGAGCCAGGGGCCGCGAACGGTCAAACATGCCAATGTTATCCAGTCCGAGAAAGCCGCCTTCGAACACGTTTTTTCCGTCGGGATCTTTCCGGTTCACCCACCACGTAAAGTTCAAAAGCATCTTGTGAAAAATCCGCACCAGGAACTTCCGGTCCTCTCGGCCCTGAATCCGGGCCGCAATTTTGTAGACGCGCCAAGCCGCCCACGCGTGCACAGGCGGATTTACGTCTGAAAAATTCCATTCATACGCGGGCAATTGCCCGTTCGGATCCATGTACCACTCGCGCAGGAACAGGATCAGCTGATCCTTTGCAAACTCTGGATCGATCAGCGCCATTGCGACGCAATGGAACGCCAAATCCCACGCCGCGTACCACGGATACTCCCATTTGTCCGGCATCGAGATCACGTCGGAATTGTGCAAATGGACCCACCGATGATTTCGGCCTTCGTAGCGCTCAGTAGGAGGGGTCGGCTGTGTCGGATCACCACGAAGCCACCGGCTTACATCGTAGTGATAACTCTGCTTGCCCCACAGTAGTCCCGCAAATGCTTGGCGTTGCACCAGCCTGGCATCGTCGCCCATCCCGACGTGAGCGCGCTGAGCGTAAAACTCGTCGGCTTCCTTTATTCGCTCCGAGAACATGCCATCGAAGCTTGCGCCAAAGAGTTTCCTTGCGGCCGTCTGGTTCTGTGCGGGATTCTTGTCAATCAGACGGGCGCAAATGGTCCAGCTTTTTGCAGGCGCGATCTCTGCACTATATAGGCCTGCGGCTTTGGTGCCCTTCCGCGCGGTATTCACTGCAGACTTTTCGCCGTTGATCACGTACCGATGGAAGGCGTCCTTCACATACGGTGAGCGGTTTTTGGCTTGAAAAAGCCGCTCCGCATTCGTTTCATTCTCGGTAAAAAGAAGTTCGGGCGCCCCTTCTAGTAGCAGCCAGCGCTTGCCGTAATGATATTCGGACATCTCGATCAGCGATGTTCCCGGCGGCGCGTCGATCTGGTACGCCTGCGGCGGATCGTAATTCTCGCCCCAGGACCACCGATTTCGAAACCAGAGCGTCGGCAAAATTTGCAACCGCGCCGGCTCTGGCCCGCGGTTCCAAGCCGTGATGCGGATGAGGACATCCTCGGCGCTTGCTTTGGCATATTCCACGAACACGTCGAAATAGCGGTTCTCGCGAAAAACTCCCGTGTCGATCAGCTCATATTCCGGTTCCAGCCGCGTTCGCTTCGCATTTTCGCGGAGAAGCTGCTCATATGGAAACGTCGCGTGAGGGTATTTGTACAGGAACTTCAAATAAGAGCTCGTCGGGGTGGCGTCGAGGTAAAAATAGCATTCCTTTACATCTTCACCGTGGTTTCCCTGCGGGTTCGTGAGGCCGAATAGGCGCTCCTTCAGGATCGGATCTTTCTGGTTCCAAAGCGCGAGAGCAAAACAGATGTGCTGGTGGCGGTCGCAAATTCCGCCGATGCCGTCTTCCCCCCAGCGGTAGGCCCGAGATCGGGCGTGGTCGTGCGGAAAATAGTTCCACGCGTCACCGTTCGCACTGTAATCCTCGCGAACTGTTCCCCATTGTCTCTCGGCAAGATATGGGCCCCAGCGCCTCCAGTTAACGCTTCGCTCAGCATTCGCGCGCAGCCGCTCTTCTTCGTTAGTCATTCTTTGGTTCCTTTGTATGGGGGCCGGGACGGTCCTGCGCTTCTCGCCTCTTCACTCGGAGACGCGGCAAATCACTCTAGCTTTTCGACCGGCACGTGGCAAGGTTCGCCAATCGCTTTTCTGCCTGAAAAGAACCACGGCAGTGGCGGCGCCTCCCCCAAATTTTGTATTCTCGACGCACAGAACACTGGCGATGGAGACTATCCTGATCCTACTGGAGCCCGCATCCACGCAGCACTCTCCGTCTCGACACGGAGGTTCATCGTGGCTTCTTCCTTTTGGCTGTCTGTCTATCGCCGCAACTTTCGTAGTTATGCCCATGCTCTTCCTCGGCAATGCCTCCGGCCACGATTTCGATTTCCACGTCGCCTCCTGGATGGACGTGGCGGGCCAATGGCGCGAAGGGATCGTTTATCCCCGCTGGGCAGAGTGGGCAAACTGGGGACTCGGCGAGCCCCGCTTCATCTTCTACCCTCCCGCTTCGTGGATTGTCGGAGCCGCTCTCGGCTCAGTGGTGCCGTGGAGAATGGTTCCTGGTGCGTTCATCTGGCTCGCGCTGATCCTAGCGGGAATGTCGATGTGGATTCTTGCGCGTGAGTGGTTACCGCCGCCGCAAGCCGTCGTCGCCGCGCTCCTATACGCTGTGAATCCCTATAATCTCGTGATCGTTTATTACCGCAGCGATTTTGCGGAGCTGTTGGCCGGCGCTTTATTTCCGCTGCTCATTTGGGGAGTCTTGCCAGTCGTTGCCGGTGCGTGGCGTCGCGTCCCTTCGCTCGCCGCAATATTTGCGGCCATTTGGCTCACCAATGCTCCGGCGGCTGTGATCGCCACGTACTCGATGGTCCTCATGATATTGGTCGGGTGCATCGCACGAAAAAGTCTTCGTCCTCTGCTCCTTGGTGCCAGTGCCATGGCTGGCGGTTTCGCCCTCGCAGCCTTTTACATTTTACCGGCCGCTTGGGAGCGGCGCTGGGTTCAAATTGCGCAAGCCGTTTCCCGCGAAGTTCACCCCAGCAGAAATTTTCTCTTTACTCGAATAAATGATCCGGACTTCGTGCTTTTCAATAGCAAGGTTTCTTGGATCGCCGCTGGCGTAATAGCCATCACCGGTATCGCCGCCATTTTCGCGGCACGTAGGCGGCGACAGTTTCCAGCGTTGTGGTGGATTTTAGTTTCCGAGGCCGTAGCGTCGGTGTTCCTGATGTTGCCTACCAGTTTGTGGCTATGGAACACGCTTCCCGAATTGCGATTCATCCAGTTCCCATGGCGCTGGCTTGAGATGCTTGCTGTTGCTTTCGCATTCTTCCTGGTTCCGGCAATCTTCAGCGTGCGCAGCGGGCGGTTATCGTGGATCCTAACCGTCGTCAGTTTTATCGCCATCGCTGCCACTGCCGTAACCATCGTCCGAGACGCGTATTGGGACGACCAGGACGTCCCGTCGATTGCAGCCGCAATAGCTTCGCGCCGGGGCTTTGACGGAACGGACGAATACGCGCCGATCGGCCTCACTCGTCTTAACCTCCCTGGGAATCCGGATGATACCGAACGTCCCGCCGGCGTCTCGCCAAATCCGGCGCCTCGGTTTGAGAAATTTGACCATGCCTCCAATGCTCTTGAACCGGCCGAGGGAATCAGGCTCCACGTTGAGCGCTGGACGGCCGAACGCAAGCTGTTCACGGCGGAAAGCACCTCGCCTGTCACCCTCGCGTTGCGAATTGCGGATTATCCCTCGTGGGAATCCCAGGTAGATTCCAGCCGCATCCGTGTCACCGCGCGTCCAGCGACCACGCAAATACTTGTGCCTCTAGCCGCCGGGGAACATCGCGTTGAGGTTCGCTTTCGGCGAACGTGGGACCGCACCGCGGGAGACGCAATCTCGGGCTTGGCGGCCGCGGCACTGCTCGGATTTTCCTGGATCTTTCGTCGAAGGCGAGAAGCAACAATTACTGTAACCGGCGGTGGATGAATTTCTTCTCGCCCTTGGTGTATTCAGCCACCGTCTGTCCGTGGCCGTACAATTTGTACTTGTAGGTGGTCAGACCTTCGAGCCCCATCGGCCCGCGCGCGTGCAATTTGCTAGTGCTGATGCCCAGCTCAGCGCCGAATCCATAGCGGAAACCGTCCGCAAAACGCGTAGAGGCATTCTGAAAAACGCCCGCCGAGTCTACCTCACTCATAAATCGCGCCGCGGCTTCCGAATCCTCCGTCACGATCGCATCCGTATGACGCGAGCCGTAGGTATTGATGTGCTCGATAGCCTCATCGAGACTGGCGACAACCTTGACGGCCAAAATGAGATCCGAATATTCAGTTGACCAATCCTTTTCTGTGGCGGGCAAAATGGATACGCCGGGCAATACCGCGGCGGTTTTCGAATCGCCGCGAATCTCCACTCCGGCGCCTGCCAATTTCCGAACCGCCTGCGGCAGAAATTCTGTTGCGATCGCTTCATGCACAAGCAAAGTTTCGGCGGCATTACACACCGCCGGATACTCTACCTTGGCGTCGTAAATAATGTTCACGGCTTTCTCGATGTCCGCGGCGCGATCCACGTAAACGTGGCAAATCCCCTCGCCATGTCCCAGAACCGGAATCCGGCTGTGCTGCATGATGTACTTCACCAGCTCGTACGAGCCGCGAGGAACGATCAAATCCACGTCGCGATCCTGGGTCAAAAGTTCCATCACCTCCGCGCGCGATTCCAGCAGGATGATCGAATCCACCGGAACCCCCTGAAACCGAATCAAGCACTCTCGCCAGATCGATACGAGCTCTTGATTCGTCTCCGCTGCTTCCGAGCCGCCCTTCAGGATCACCGCGTTGCCCGATTTCAGGCACAGCGAAGCGACCTGCGGAATCACGTCCGGCCGCGATTCGAAAATCAAGCCCACCACTCCAAAGGGACACGATTCCTTGTGCAGCACCAATCCCTCATCCAACTCCGTGGCGGATAGCGTCCGCCCGAGAGGATCCTCAAGACGCGCGACTTCTCGAATCTGCGCGGCCATTTGCGCGATGCCAGCCTCCGTAACGCGCAATCGCGCCAAGATCGACGCAGTCATTTTTCCGGACGCCACCGCCGGCTCCGCGGCGCGGCAGTCGCGCTCATTCGCATCGAGAATTCGCTGCTGCGCGTCTTCGATGGCTTGTGCTGCCGCCATCAGAACTTCCACGCGAGCGTCCGCCGACAGTTTGGCCAGCGCCCGCGAAGCCTTTCTCGCTCGCTGCGCCGCCGCCGCGACGGAAGTATGGCTCGCTTGCACTGCTGATGCTGTCGTTGACTGGCTCATGTTTTCTGCAGCAACACGATATTATCGCGCGTCACCAAAACCGGCGAAGGGTTAGCTCTGCCTCCCGAAGCGTTGCTCCTCTTCGCGGAAAATTTTTCCGCTTCCTCGCTGGTGCACTTTGCGATACCACGCGCGAATTCACGTCCCTCGGAATCCACGATGCTTACCACGTCCATCGATGCAAACCGGTTTTCCACGCGCACGATTCCCGATGCCAGCAGGCTCGCTTTCCCCTGAGTGATTGCCCGATGTGCGCCAGCGTCCACCACCACGCGTCCGCGAACATTCGCTGCGTAGGCAATCCAGCGCCGTTTTCCCGGCATGCGCTTGGCGGGCAAAAACGCAGTCCCGGTCTTTTCGCCCGCAAAAACTCGATCCAGGGTATCCGAGCGGCTGCCATTCGCGATCACCGCGATCCCGCCGCATTTCATGGCAATCTCCGAGGCCTCGAGCTTCGTCCGCATCCCGCCACGACCGCTCTCCGATGGACCAGCCGCCAGTGATTGTATTTCCGGCGTGATTTCCGCGACCAGCGGAATCACCTCGCCTTCGCCGCTTTGGGCGCCGTTTCGGGATTGCTCCAGCAATCCATCCACGTTGGTGAGCAGCACCAGCGCATCTGCCTCCAATCCGCTCATTACCAGCGCTGCCAATCGGTCGTTGTCGCTGAACGCGGGCGTGCGCGATTCGGGCGTCACCGGTTCCAATTCCGCCGTGGAGACCGTATCGTTTTCGTTCACGATTGGCAGCACTCCGAACCCCAGCAGCTTCTCGATTGTGTGCTGAAGATTCGAGTAGCGGCGCCAGTTCGTGAAGTCCTCCTCCGTCAGCAGCACCTGTGCAATTTTAATGTCCCATCTCGAAAACAGGTCCTTGTACGCATCCATCAGAAGACTTTGGCCGACGGCGGCGCAGGCCTGTTTCGTTACCATATCCTCCAAGCGTGACCGATGCAGCCCCAGCCAGCCGCGCCCAAGTCCCACCGCGCCCGAAGAAACCAGCACCACCTGCCGCCCCTCTTTTATTAGAGCGGCGATCGAACGAACGACGGGCTCGACCCGCTCGGCGCACAGGTTTCCCTCCTGCCCTGTCACGGTCGCCGTTCCGATCTTAATTACGACCCGCCGCGCCGATTGCAGCAGCCGACCGCGTTCCTTCTCTAGTTTGTGCTCGCTCTCCACCGAAGCCCCGTGTATTCCGGACTACCCTTACAATGCGCTTACGCGATGTGATGATTCCCAATTGTATCGAAATCACCGGC
Source organism: Candidatus Acidiferrales bacterium (assembly GCA_036520875.1). Taxonomy (GTDB): domain Bacteria; phylum Acidobacteriota; class Terriglobia; order Acidiferrales; family UBA7541; genus Palsa-295. The sequence continues at coordinate 37,082 of DATDIT010000021.1, read as the reverse complement.
GGACGTATCCTAATTTGAAAGCAACGTAAATGACTCGAAAGTACCCCTGGGAACAATACTGAACAATTTCCGGCGGCCCGACCTACCGAAGTCAGCGTCCGACACATCAGCTTTCGGTGTATTGCCCGTTTGAACAAGTTCCCCATGTCGAATAGAAGCCTTCTGCAAAGCTTCGTTTTATTATCGCCTCCGAGTTCTTAGCCTCTCACTGAAGGCGCACATGCTTCCAGACCGCCGTCAATATCAGCGGGTGATTCCCGATCAGCCGCTGTTGGTTCGCTGCGGCGAATCCCAGTCCCGGCTGCTCTTCGATCTCTCCGAAGAAGGTCTGGCCATCGACGATCTGGGTTCCGAGAGCTCCGCCCAAGTTATTCCTCTTGTGTTTGATCTGCCGGACGGACACGGTCATATCCAAGCCAATGGAGAAATTGCCTGGACCAACGACTCGGAAAAGCGCACCGGGTTGCGTTTTGTGGATTTGGCCGATACTTCCCGGCAGCAGCTCAGGCAATGGATATCTGCCAGCGTCTTCGACACCGCTGAGCTAGCTCTCGTTGAGGAGGAGCCCGCCCAACCACCAGTCTTTTTCACCCACGAAATAGGTTCAGTTGGCTTCCTTGCGCCGCAGCCAATGCCCAACGAAGTAAGCCACTATGGCGCGTCGCGCTATTTGACGTGGCTCATCCTGGGTGCGCTCTCCATAGTCTCTGGCATCACCTTCATCCGTCATTATCCCGGTGTAGCGAATCGCTGGCAGGCCAAAGAGATCATGGCTGCCGATAAAGTTCCTGAAATTCCCGCCCCGAGCTCAACCGCATCGGTTGAGCCGCCACCCGCGCCAACGCCCTCTCTTCCTGTCACGCACCCTTTAAGCCTTCCCGGTTTCGTCCTTCAAGTGGCAGCGATGAAGCATGAAGACAACGCGGACGCGCTTGCGAAGACGTTGCAGCAAAGGAATTTTCCGGCTTTTGTCTTCAAGCGCGGCGCCACTCCTTTCTACCGCGTGGCCGTCGGCGCTTATAGCGATCCCGATTCCGCTCACAGAATCAAGGACGAGCTCAAAGCGCAGGGTTTCAAATCCATCCTCAAGCACTGGTCTCCCGCATAAAACAAACACTTGCCAGAACGCACGGTTCCCGATAAACCGTATTCTCGGAAACTGACATACGGGCATGATTCAACGCGGCAGCATCGCGCATATGGCAACAACCTCGAAGCCTGACCGGCTATTGCCTAGAGCAGCGCGTCTCGCGCTTCCGTTCGCCATTGCGTGCGCGATCGGTGCTGCCGCGCGGCCGCAGTCGCCCGCGATAACCATCACCTTGGCGGGGCAGTCGATGATCCGGTCAGACATTCGCTCCACCGCACCGGCCGCTGTGCCAGTAATAAAAGGTCTGCTAAAGGGTGACGTCATCTTCACCAACCTCGAAGCCGCGGTCGCCGAAAAGGGCCAGACAGTTCATGAGGGAAGGGGCTTTCTCACTCCGCCTGAAGCGCTCGATGCCCTGAAGGCATTCGGTTTTAACTTGTTATCCCTCGCCGGCAACCACGCATTCGATCTGAAGGTCGTGGGCATTCAGAACACCATCCGTGAAGCCGACCGCCGGAAAATCGTTTACGCCGGAACTGGAAACAACGTGGCCGAAGCTGTTGCGCCGGGTTACCTGCGCACGCCAAAGGGCACGATTGCCCTGATAGCGAGCGCGTCAGGCTTGATTTCGCCAGATGCAAGCGCCACGGCGAACCGCCCGGGAGTGAATGAGCTTCGCATCGAGGCCGGCGACAAGGAAAATGAAGCCACTGCCGATCTGCCTGGCGCGCCTCCGAACACGCCCAATCAGGAGGATTCGCAGCGCATCCTTCAAAGCATTCACTACGCCAGCCAGCACGCGGACCTCGTGATCGTCTACCAGCATAACCACGTCTTCGGCAATCACTCCTTCTCCACGATTTTCACCGAAGGAATGCCGGAGCGGCTCGCTCCCAATGATTGGCTAAGGAAGTGGACGCATGCGGAAGTTGACGCGGGCGCGGACATCGTGGTGATGCATGGCGCGCCTCTGCTTCACGGCGTTGAGATTTATCACGGCCGCCCAATTTTCTACGATCTGGGCAATTTCATCTACAATGTCCCCCCCACGCTCACCTACATCGATGAACCGATGAATTGGGAGAGCGCCGTCGCCTACGTCCAATTTCAGGGAAAGAAGTTGCAATCGATTTCGTTCCGCCCCATTGTCTTGAACAACCTGGGCCAGGGTCAGCCCGATGTTCATAACGAGTACGCCAACAACCAGTTCCTCGATACGCGCGGCTTGCCGTCGCCCGCCACCGGCGCCAGAGCAGGCTATATCCTTCAGCGCCTCGCGGACGCCTCAAAGCCTTTCGGCACAGCCCTCGAACTAAAAGACGACACGGCGGAAATTAAGCTGGCGGTCCAAAATTAGCCTGAACTTCTCTTCAAAATTCGACCGCTCATCGTTTACAATAATAATCGGTTGTATCGGCGTTCCTGCCGAGAAGGAGGTGATCCCTGAGGTACACGGATAATTAGACGTAAACTAGAGGGGCGCTTGTGAGCTTAGCCAGACGCCTCTCTTTTCATTTGTTCCCGCATTGCGAAAAAGGAGCCCGCGCTCTCGTCGTATGAACCCGCAAGGTGCCAATAGAATTTAGCGCGCCGAAGCCGATTCCAGCCGCCATTCGCATAAGCCGATGAATGTGCTCGGCACACATCACAACCAAAAAGGGAGACTGATGAGCAAAACGATTCAAGTCGAGATCGAATATCAAGATCGCAACAGTGGGCCGACGGTCGCCGGTAAAGTGCGTGTGGAAGCAGGTAGTCTGCCCGTCGGCATTGGAAAGGGGCTTCGCGACGTGTGGAAAACGATGGATCGCAAAGTTCGCTTCGATGCCGCGAAGAATGGCCTCACAATTAAGGCCCAAGTCCTCGATGGTGCAGTGGCAACTGAAACCACGAACGACGCGAAACAGGTTAGCGAGCAATAGGTCAAATAGGTCAGTGCGGCTCGCAGTGCTACGCCGCGCTGCAAGACTTTCTGGCGTCACGTATACTTTTGCGCCTTCCTCCGAAGTTTAATGTAGCGCCGTCCTTTCAGGGTGGCAGGTGGTCAAAAGCAGCATCAGATCTCCCGTTGCTCGTTGGAAGAATTTCCAGGAGGAGGTCGCCATGTTTGCAAGGGCCGCTGCGCATCGTTCCATTCTTCTCGCATTTTTCTTAGTCTTGGCTGCCACGCTCGCGATCGGCAATTCGCCAGCAACCGCTGCCCCGTGCGAAAGCCTGGCCCATCTTTCGCTGCCGAACACCAGAGTTACATCGGCCGCGGACGTAGCCGCCGGAGCCTTTTCGCCGCCTGGACCAGCGAGGCCCGAAGCAGCCGCAGCACCCACCAGATCTCCCTTCGCCCACCTGCCCGAGTTCTGCCGGGTAACGGCTACTTTGACGCCCTCCAGCGATTCCGATATCAAAATCGAAGTATGGCTGCCAGCATCAGGGTGGAATAGCAAGCTCCAATCGGTTGGCAACGGTGGCTGGGCCGGCGTCATCAGTTACACCGCCTTGGCGCATGGTGTCGAGGAAGGTTACGCCGCCGCCAGCACCGATACAGGTCATGCGACAAGCGGTGGAAGTTTTGCTCTCGGTCACCCCGAGAAGATGACTGATTTCGCCTATCGCTCGGTGCATGTAATGACCGTCGCCGCCAAGTCAATTGTTGCAGCCTTTTATGGCCAGGCGCCCTCCATCTCTTATTGGAACGGATGCTCAACCGGCGGCCGGCAGGCACTCACCGAAGCTCAGCGCTATCCAGCCGATTACAACGCCATCATCGCCGGCGCGCCTGCGAACAATAGAACGCACCTTTATTCATGGTCCCTCTCGATTGCGCAGGCGATTCACAAAGACGAATCCAGCTATATCCCGCCGAGCAAATACCCACTAATCCACAAAGCCGCCCTGGACGCCTGTGACGCGCTCGACGGCCTCAAAGACGGGCTCATCGGCGATCCCTTGCGCTGCCATTTCGATCCAAAAGTTCTCACGTGCGAGGGCGGTGACGAGCCGTCTTGCCTCACGGCGCCGCAGGTGCAAACGGCCCGCATGCTTTACTCACCCGCAAAGAATCCGCGCACGGGCACGGAAATCTACCCAGGACTCGAGCCCGGAAGTGAACTTGGTTGGGGGATTCACGCCGGTCCGCAGCCGCTCTCATTCGCCACCGACGGCTTCAAGTACGTAACCTTCAGCGATCCGAACTGGGACTTTAGAACTCTCAATCTCGATCGCGACGTCGCCATTGCAGACAAAGTGGACAACGGCGGGACCAGCGCCATGGATCCGAATCTCAAAGAATTTTTCGGCCGTGGCGGAAAGTTGCTCATGTATCACGGGTGGAGTGACCCGAATATCTCCCCGCTCAACACCATCCATTATTACGAAAGCGTGCTGAAGACCATGGGAAGCGCCGCAACCGATTCGATCCGCCTGTTCATGTTTCCGGGGATGGGGCACTGCGGCGGCGGGGAAGGTCCCAACACATTCGACGCCATCGGCACTCTCGCGCAGTGGTTTGAGAAGGGCGAGGCACCCAATCAACTCCTCGCCTCTCATCGTGCCAATGGCGTCGTGGATCGCACGCGTCCGATCTGCGCCTACCCACAAGTCGCCGCATACAAAGGTTCAGGCAGCATTGACGACGCCGCGAATTTCGTCTGCAAATCCCCGTAGAGAATCTACTTTGTCAATCCAACCTTAGCCGCGCGGGCAGTAGTATAGTGGCTGCTAGAAATTAGTTATCAAGGATAGCCAATGCCAATCCATATACCGGAAGATCTCGCCGAAAAAGCTGCGATCATGCGGGAGTTCGGACGCCTTCGCGCCGCCGGAGAGCACGTTCCCCCCGAATTGCACGTCAGGCACATCAATGCCACCAACGATCGCTACACCACGGGCCCCGAGCCTGGAGAGCGCGTCCCCGATTTCTCTCTCCTAGACCAGGAAGGCGTTTCGAGATCACTCGCAAATCTCGCCGGTCCCAATGGCCTGCTTCTCGTTTTTTATCGAAGCGCCGATTGGTGACAGTACTGCCGTTCCCAACTCGTCGAGTTGGAGCAATCGCGTTCGATCGTCGAAAGGGAAGGCGTCCGCATCGCCGCCGTCAGCTACGATTCCCAGGAGACTCTCCAGCGTTTCGCGGAGAAGTATCACATTAAAATTCCTCTACTGTCCGATCGGGATAGCGCTGTCATCCGCAGCTTCGGCATCTTGAACACCAACATCGCTCCCGGCCTCCGCGCGCACGGCGTTCCGCATCCCGTCGAGTATTTGATCGCTCCAGACGGCGTCGTCGTCCGCAAGTATTTCGTGCCCAACTACCAGCATCGAGTCGCGGCGTCCGCCGTCATTCTTCGAGAATTTGGAGTTGCAGCCGATGGTGCCCCTACCGTGACTCTGCGAAGCGGCGCGCTCACAATAGAGATTGGACTCTCTGCCGCAAAAGCTTTCGCCGGCCAGCAAATCGGCTTCTTTGCGAAATTTACGCTCCAACCCGGATGGCACGTCTACGGCTCCCCTTTGCCCCAAGCTTACGCAGCTGCGTCGGTAGCATTCGAAGATCCGAAAATCATCCGCCAATCCTTTGAACTTCCATCGGCTGCGCCCATGCGGCTAGCTGCGCTCGAGGAAACGATTCCCGCCTACACCGGCTCATTCCGAGGCTCAGGTTCACTGCTGCTGAAATTTCCGCTCGAAGAGGGTAAAACCGTGCTATCGGGTCAGGTTCGTTACCAGCAATGCAGCGACACCGTCTGCGAGGCGCCGGAAACGCTCCCATTCGAACTCCCGCTCACCCTCGACCCATTCGTAGTCGCAAGGCCGCACAAATAGCTCAAAAATTGGCGGTGGGAGGAACGTCATAAGCTTAGAGACGGTTCATGGCGGGTCTTGGCTCGTCTTTAATAGAAGGCGCTCCGGTAACTAAATTGCGATGCCCTAGTTTCTTGTCATCGCACCCAGGTTAAGAACAGAAAGTGAAAGAGGGCCCCCATCAGCCCGGCTCCGGGGATCGTCAGAAGCCAGGCCCATAGGATCTGCCGCGTAACGCCCCAGCGCACGGCCGTAAGTCGTCGTGATGCCCCGACGCCTGAAATCGCGCCCGTGATCACGTGCGTCGAGCTCACCGGGATTCCCGCTGCGGCCGTCGAGATCAGCGTGACCGCCGCCGACGTCTCCGCCGCAAAACCGCCAAATGGCGTAAGCTTTGTGATTCGCTGACCCATCGTTTTGACCACGCGCCAGCCGCCCGCCATCGTCCCCCCGGCCATTGCCAACGCGCAACAAATGATCACCCAATTCGGCACTTTGTAGCTTGGAATCAACCCGCTCGTCACCAGTGCAGCCGTAATGATTCCCATGCTCTTTTGCGCGTCGTTCGTGCCATGGCTGAAGCTAAAACCGGCGGCCGAAATGAGTTGGAGCCGGCGAAACCATGAGTCCACTCGATACGGCGCCTGCTTCCGTACGATCCAACTCGTCGCCACGGTCACCAGAACACCCATAACCAGACCCAGCACGGGAGCAATCAAGATGAAAATTACAGGTTTCACCCACCCGCCCACGATGATGGCTCGAAATCCGGCGGCGGCAATCGCCGCGCCTCCGTAGCCTCCCATCAAGGCATGCGACGAACTGCACGGAATGCCGAGGCGTATCGTCGCGTAGTTCCAGACGATCGCTCCCAGCAGTCCCGCCAGCAACACGTACTGATTCACCATTTCGAGGTGGACCAGGCCCTTGCCGACCGTCGCCGCCACGGCCGTGCCGAAAGTCAGGGGCGCGACAAAGTTCCAGAAGGCCGCCCAGAGGACGGCCCAGAATGGTCGGAGGACGCGCGTAGAGACAACCGTGGCGATCGAACTCGCCGCGTCGTGCCACCCATTGGTGAAGTCGAATGCCAGGCTGATGACGACAATCACGACAAGAAGGCGGAATGGATTCACGGAGGCGGTTTCCGCTCAGGCGTTCTTCAGTATGACGGTCTCGATCACGTTCGCCACGTCTTCGCATTTGTCCGTGGCGAACTCGAGAGTCTCGATGATCTCTTTCCACTTGATGATCTGCACGGGGTCTTTTTCTTGCTCGAAGAGCTGGGCGATCAGATCCTGGCATTGGCGGTCCGCCACATTTTCCAGGCGGTTGATTTCAATGCAATGATCGAGGATGTGGTCCTCTTCTTCGAGCACGCGCACTGCTGCCACGATCTGCGCCGTGGCGTCGCGGACGGTCGTTGCGAGCTCCAGCACCCCCGGACGGATCGTTTTCACTCGATAGATGATCAGGCGCGATGCCGCCGCATCCACCAGGTCGATTACATCGTCGATCCGGCTCGCCAGTTCGTGGATGTCTTCCCGGTCGAAGGGCGTGATGAACGTCTGGTTTAGCTTTTTCATGATGTCATGCGTGATCGTGTCCCCCGCATGCTCGTACGTCTCCACCCGCTTGGCTCCCGCCGCCGGGTCGCTGTAGTTTTGCAACATGTCGACCATGGCCTGCGCCCCAGCTTGGACGTTTTCCGCCTGGTTCGTAAACATCCGAAAGAAGGACTGCTCGCGCGGCAAAATCTTCTGTAAGAACCCCGGCATAAGCCTGCATCCTCCGGGCGCGTATCTAATGAGAGCGATAGACTATACCCAAAGGCCACAAGACGAGCAAGCGATCGCCGATCTTTCACAACTCCTGAATCATCTCTGGTAGAATCCGCGGGATGAAGAGGCGAACATTGCTGGGCGTAGTCCCGCTCGCGCTGTTGCCCGGCGGGGCAGCGGAGGCGATGAAGTTGGCGTTCGCTTCGGCGGAAGAGCGAGGTGGCGCGGTGCCTGGATCAACTGCGGTCTACGAATTGCGCATTTATCACGTGTCTCCCGGAAAGCTTGACGACCTGGTGGCGCGTTTCCGCGACCACACAATGAGCCTTTTTGCGAAACATGGAATCAAGAGCGTGGCGTATTGGACGGCGCTCGATGAACCAGTGAAAAGCACTACCTTCTTTTACATGCTGGAGCATCCAAGCCGGGAAGCGGCGGCAGCCAACTGGAAGGCCTTCCAGGACGATCCGGAATGGCAGAGCGTGAAAGCGAAATCGGAAGCGAATGGGAAATTAGTCGAGAAAGTCGATTCGACGTTTCTGAAGTTGACGGATTTTTCCCCGCCCTTGGGCTAACCGAATTATTTGCCGTGGTGTGGAGCGGCCTTGCCGGGTGGCGCATCCCTTCACAAAAATTCCTCGCGTGTACAATCACACCCGATTTATCCTCAAGGCGCGAATAAACTATTAGGGTGCCGCATCCCTTTGCGGTTTTTTTTGCAAAGAGTGCGTCTTTCTTTTCCTGTCCCGGCCCGCCGCTGGGACGATCGAGAGATCGTTTCTCTTCCGCTCGCGCTTCTTCACACGCGCGATTTCCTTGCGACGGAATTCCTTCAAGCCGAACGCGGTCTCGTCGGCAACCGGAGCGCACTGCGGAGAATTCACTAGTGGGGAGGGGGAAAGCGTGCTATGTTTGGCCTGCGTTTGTTGCTCTTGTAACACCTTTAGATTCGTTTGAAGGGGCTGCAAGTTCCAACTTGCGGCCTCTTTCGCTTTACGGCTGGAGGCGGTCGAGAAGCACAAATAGCTTAAAAGAAAAGTGAGTACATCAGTGAGAGAACAAGGAACAGTGAAGTGGTTCAATGCCAGCAAGGGATTCGGGTTCATTCAGCGCCAGTCCGGCGAGGATGTTTTCGTTCATTTCTCCGCGATTCAGGCGGAGGGCTACAAATCGCTGAACGAAGGCCAGGCGGTTGAATTCGAAGTTACCCGTGGACCGAAGGGTCTGCAGGCTGCGAACGTCACTAGCCTCTAGTCGAAGAAGGGCGGGCCGGCTCATCGCCAGCCCGCTCTTTTTTTTGTCAGCAGTCGCAAGCAGTCGCCGTCGCAGTGAGAAAGAAGTTGTAGTGAGGGAGAAGTTGCAGAGTCCACGTGATCGATAACCTCATCGTCCAATTCGTTGGCTTCCAATCCAAGCCGCAGTCCCGCGAGTACACCTTTACCGTAAAAGAACGCGAGGAAGAGCCGCGCGAATACATAATCACAATTACCAACGAAGCGTTCGACTCACGCCGCGTCCGCTATCAGGATGCGCCGGATGTTTGTTCCCATAAGCTGCGCCGCGAGCTAGCCGGCGCGGAAAATCATCCGCTCGAAAGCCATTTTTTGCTGAGCAATCAGGAATTGGACGAATACCGCGTGGCCCACACGAGCAAAACTTTGAAGTATCCCTACGCTCCCAAACCCGATCCCGAAGCGTAGTTATTTCTGATCCAAATCGCCCCAAAAACCCTTTGAGTTTGCCGCATGCGCTCCTTCTAACTCGGAGCTTTTAGTGGGCCAGAAACGGCAAATTCGGCTATGATGGCGCCACTTGGATCACGATAAACTGCCTCGTCGGAGGAGTGCTATGACGCCAGGAGAACGCGAAGCCGTTTTGAAGAATTTGACCGAATCCCGCGAACAACTGCACCGGATGGGAGATGGCCTCTCGCGCGAACAGTGGCATTATCGCCCTGAGCCGGGCCGCTGGTCGGTCGCCGAATGCGTGGAGCACATCGCGGCCGTGGAAGAGCGGGTACTCAGCCTCATTCAAAAGACACTTGAGAGTGGCCCCGATCCCTCGAAGAGCGCTGCGATGAACGACGACGCGCTGGTCGCCGACGTGGCGGGCCGCGTGACCCGTTTCCAAGCTCCGGAAATGCTCGCACCGACCGGCCGATGGGGGCACGAGGAACTATTGAAGGAATTTGAGCGAGTGCGGCAGCGGACGCACGAGTTTGCAGCAACCACCACTGTGGATTTGAGGCAGCACTTCTTCGCGCATCGCGTATTCGGGGAACTGGATCTGTATCAGTGGCTGCTGCTGGTTGCGGCACATTGCGACCGGCACCGGGCGCAGAGCGAAGAAGTAATGGCCAGCGCGGGATATCCGCGCGCGGCACAAACGAGCGCGTCCGCCTAAGGCGATTATCGCGTTGCGCTAGCGGTTGTTGCGACCCTGGCCTGCCGCGACGGCAACTTTCGCCGCTGGTTTTTCGGGCTCGACTGCCGGCTTTTTGTCGTCCGGGGCGTTCGCGGGCGACCCAAGACCGAGCGCCTTGCGAAGGTCATGCTCGATTTTGTCGCGGAAGTCGGTATGCTCGCGCAAAAAGAGACGCGCGTTTTCGCGGCCCTGACCTAGGCGCTCGCCCTTGTAAGAAATCCACGTGCCAGATTTTTCCAGCACATTCTTCATTACGCCTAGATCGAGCAAATCGCCTTCCCTGGAAATGCCTTCGCCGTAGATGATGTCAAATTCAGCTTCGCGGAAGGGCGCGGCAACTTTGTTCTTCACCACTTTGGCGCGGGTGCGCGACCCGACCACGCGGTCGCCTTCCTTGATGGATTGAATGCGCCGGATATCGACGCGAATCGAGGAATAGAATTTCAGCGCGCGGCCGCCGGTGGTGGTTTCGGGATTGCCGAACATCACGCCGATTTTTTCGCGAATCTGGTTGATGAAAATCAGGCAGGTGCGGGATTTCGAAACGATCGCGGTGAGTTTGCGCAGCGCCTGCGACATCAGGCGCGCCTGCATACCCATCTGCGGATCACCCATATCCCCTTCAAGTTCGACCTTGGGCACGAGCGCGGCCACCGAGTCCACCACGACGATGTCTACGGCGTTTGAGCGAATCAGAGCCTGTGCAATTTCCAGCGCCTGTTCGCCATTATCGGGCTGCGAAACCAGCAAATTATCAATGTCCACTCCAAGTTTGCGCGCATAAGCAGGATCGAGCGCGTGCTCAGCGTCAATGAAGGCAGCGATGCCGCCGAGCTTTTGGGCCTCGGCGATCACATGCAGGGTGAGCGTGGTCTTGCCGCCGGACTCCGGTCCATACACTTCAATTACACGGCCACGCGGGAAGCCGCCGACGCCGAGAGCCGCGTCGATCGAAATCGAGCCGGTTGAAATCACGCTGACCGGGACGAGAACATCGCGATTCCCGAGCCGCATGATCGAACCCTTACCGTGGTCCTTTTCAATTTGCGCAATTGCCAATTCCAAGTTTTTAGACTTTTCGTCGTTCATGATTTACCTCGAAGGGGTGTTTCGTTTAGGTCCCGCCGCAGCGGGCGGCCCGATTCTAACAGAGTGGCGCGGGACCGCACGGCTCATTTATCGCAGGGCAGTATAGCAATGGGCGAACAAAAAGCAAAGACAAGAATGATCCTTCAAGGCGCGGTAGGGTAAATTTCCAAGAGGGATTTCTCAACTCCTTGCGCCGACGTTCGCGGAAGGCGCGAACGGAAAGGCAGGTCGGCGCACTCCGGTCGGAATGACAACGTAAGCGGGCCGTTCATGCGAGCCGGATGGTGAGCAAGTAGCCAAGCATGGGTGCCGGGCACAGCATGCCGTGCTCCTTCGAATGCGAAGTCGAAGAAAAGAGCCGGGGAGACACCGGTGCTACAAGAGGAGCGGGGCGGATTGTCTGGGCAGGCGAACGAAGCGAGAGCCAAGGCAAGCGATGGCCGAGGCGAAACTTGGGCTAGTAGGCCCAGCGCATTAGGACGGAGCCGGCGGTATAACCGGCTCCTACGGCGACGACGAGGACGAGGTCGCCTTTGCGGAGGCGCTTCTGTTCGACGGCGTCGACCAGGCCTAGCGGAATTGTGGCGGCGGTGGTGTTGCCGTAGCGGTCGATATTGACGAGGACTTTCGAGTCGTCCACGCCGAGGCGCTCTTGCATGGCGCGAATGATGCGGAGATTGGCCTGGTGGGGGACGACGAGGGCGAGGTCGCGGCTGGAGATTCCATTGCGTTCGAGCATCTGGCAGGCGAGTTCGGCCTGACGCTTAACCGCATATTTGAAGACCTGCTGCCCTTCCTGGTGAACGTAGTGCATGCGTTTTTCGACGGTTTCGCACGATGGCGGGTGCAGAGAGCCGCCGGCGGGCATGTAGAGATTTTCGCCGCCGGAACCGTCAATATCATGCGAGAAATCGATAATTCCCTCGGTATCGTTTGCGGCCGGTTCCAAGAGAACGGCTCCCGCGCCATCACCGAAAAGAACGCAGGTGGCGCGGTCCTTGAAATCGAGGATGGAGGTCATCACATCGGCGCCGATGACGAGAACTTTCTTATGCGATCCTGCGCCAACGAACTGCGCGCCCACGGTGAGCGCGTAAGCGAACCCGGAACATGCAGCAGAGAGATCGAAACCCCAGGCTTTGGTGGCTCCCAGGCGGTATTGGATCAGACACGCGGTGGCGGGGAAAAGCATGTCGGGCGTAACGGTTGCAACCACGATCATGTCGATCTCTTCCGGAGCCAGGCCCTTCGCTGCCAGGAGTTTCTTGGCGGCCTCTGTACCCAAATGGGAGGAGGCTACGCCAGGCTCGGCATAATGGCGTTCGCGAATGCCGGTGCGGGTGCGAATCCATTCGTCATTGGTGTCGACAATTTTTTCGAGATCGGCATTGGTGACGACGCGCGGTGGAACGTAACCGGCTACAGCGGTAATTTTCGCGGCAATCCGCTTGCTCATTCAGTTCCCCCGAGGAGTTATAAGCGTCCGCGATTGTATGCAATAGGGTGGCGCGGTTACAAGCAAAACGCGTTTCTTGCGGCGATGCAAGGGGCTGTGCGGGCATGCTCGCGCATGCTAGGGTACTGCGCGTGAACGAGAACCAACGCGATGCCGGGCTGGTGCGAGCCGTCGGAACCTGGGCGCTGGCAGCGAGTATCATCAACATCGTTATCGGCGCCGGAATCTTTGCGGTGCCCAGCGAGCTCGCCGCTTCCATGGGCATGTATGCAGCTGGGGCGTTTCTGGTCTGCGGGGTGGCGATCGGAGCGGTGGCCATTTGCTTTGCCGAGGGCGGCAGCCGGATGCCGACGAGCGGCGGAGCCTACGGCTATATCGAAGCAGCTTTTGGGCCCCTTGCGGGGTACATCGCCGGCACAATGCTGTGGCTGGGCGATGCTCTCGCTTGCGGCGGAGTGGCTGCGGCCCTTGCTGACGTGGCTGTTAGTGTGCTGCCGGCGCGATTGGTGGCGCCGACGCATACGGCGGTGATCATTGGGGTGATCGGCGGCATCGCGCTGGTCAATACCCGCGGCGTGGCGCGCGGGGCGCGGCTGGTGGATGCGGCAACCGCGCTCAAATTGGTTCCGTTCGCGATTTTTGTGATCGCCGGCGTTGGCGCAATGCATCGCGCGAATTTTGTGCCGAGAATACATGTGAGCACTTCGGGACTGGGTCGCGCTGTGATTCTCGCCCTCTTCGTGTGCTCTGGCATGGAGACGCCCTTGGCGGCGAGCGGCGAGATAGCCGAACCGTCGCGCACCATTCCGCGGGGACTGGCGATGGGGATGATGTCGGTTATGGGGCTGTACATCACCATTCAAGTGATCGCGCAGGGGATTCTTGGTCCTGCGCTGGCGCATTCGACAGTGCCGCTGGCCGACGCGATGGCGCGGATTAATCCCACGCTGCGCCTGCTGATGCTGGCAGGTGCTGGATTATCGATGTTCGGCTGGATTGGCAGTGACATCCTCGGCACGCCGCGAATGCTGTTTGCTTTCGCACGCGACGGATTGCTGCCGCGCGCGCTCGGGCGCGTCCACCCGCACACCCATGCGCCGCATATCGCGATTTTGTGCTACGCGGGGCTGACGGCCGGACTCGCATTGAGTGGAACCTTTGCAGAATTGGCCGTCCTCTCAACACTGGCCACGGCGGTCTTCTACATTGGCGGATGCGCGGCAGCTTGGCGGCTCGCGCGCCGTGGCGTGGCCGTAGCCGGCGCGCCGTTGAACTTCCGTTGGCTCGGAGCCGCGGCTGCGATTGGCATTGGCAGCATGCTGCTTCTGATTGCCTTGGCGTCGCGCGCAGAAATCGTGGGGCTGCTGGTGGTTACCGGTGGCAGCGCCGTCATCTATTTGTTGCTGACTCGGGCCGCGCAGGCGCGGCTGCGAGTGCGGTCACAATGAAAAGACGCTTTCCGCGTTGGTCTGGAAGAGTTTCTTTTTGTCGGCATCGCTCAACGGCAGGTTGTCCGTCATCGTGACTTCCTCGATTTGAAACTGGTAGGGGTAATCCATCGCATAGAGCACGCGATCCATTCCCAGCACGGATTGCGCCAACAGGATCGCGGGCGCCCACGGAACGCCGCTGGTGGTTACGTAGATATTGCGCTGCATGTATTCGCTGGGGAGCATCTTCAGTTTTGGCATGAACGGCTTTTTGTGGACCTGGAAGTAGTCGATGCGATACAGCAGATACGGAAGTGCCTCGCCGGCATGGCCAATGACGATCTTGAGGTTCGGGAAACGATCGAACGCGCCGCTGGTAATGAGCGCGAGCGTATGCAGGCCGACCTCGACACCAAAGCCGTAGAGCGCCCGCTCCATTCCACGTTGCAGGAACGGCTGAAGCATTTGCGGGGAAGGTTCGCGAGGATGAATGTAAATCGGCACATTCAGGGCTTCGGCGGCCTCGAAGATTTCCCAGAATTTAGGGTCGTCCAGATATTCGCCTTCGGTGTGTGAGTTGACGACGGCTCCTTTCAGGCCGAGGCGTTTCGTGGCGCGCTCGATTTCCTTGGCGGCGGCTTTTGGGTCCTGCGGAGCGATGGCTGCCAGACCTGCGAAGCGAGTGGGATACTTGCGAATTGACTCGGCGAGCTGATCGTTGGTCGAGGCCGCGAGCGAGGTACCGGTTGCGGCATCGAAGACCTGCACGCCGGGCGCGGTGAGGAGCAGGAGCGCGACGTCGATGCCGCTGGCGTCCATGTCATTTATGCGGCGCTCGCCCATATCGACCAGCCTGGTAACGATCGGATTGCCGCCGCTGCCGCCTGCCTCGTTGCGGCTGCCGCCGCTGTCTCCCCACATGCTGGCTAGACCCGGGTGGGCGTAGGGATTTTCGTCGAGTAATTTGCGGTACATTGCGAACATTTCCGTCGGGCCCCAGGCTTCTTCGGTGGCAATCCGCTTGTAGGGCACTTTGCGAGGCTTTGCGGCATCCTCATTGCGCACGGGCATCGTGACTTTGGCAGGACTGGTTTGTGCGGCGCCGACCTGTGCGGCGCTGGCTGTGAGCTGAGTGGCAAGAGCGGCGTAAGACGCGGCTGCGCCCTTGAAGAAAGATCGTCTGTCCATAGGTTCTAGTTCCCCCGGTTCATATAAATACCGCGAATGGAGGTGAACGGCAATCGCGAAGCTGGAAAATAGCGCGGGTGGCCACGTAAGGACATTTGCTCGCAGCGCTTCGGAAGGGAAGTCTCGGGCGAGGCAAAACTCCGGCAAGGAGCCGGCGCTACAAGAGCCGCTCAGCGGATGGGGCAGCAGGTAGCCGAGTAAGTTTGCTTGAGGAAAGCTGGCTTTTCGGCGGCGCTTGCTTGGTGCATGATCGGTAGATGACGCCGACTGAAAGAACGCAGTGGATCAGTGATCGCGCGCACGCTGCGGGATTTGATTTGTGCGGCGTCGCGCCGGTGAACGGGGAACTGATCGCTTCGGAAAGCTCGGCTGAGCCGGAACCGTTCGAGGAACTCCGGTACTTGCCTGAATGGCTAGCGCGAGGGTATGCGGGAGAGATGAAGTACCTGCATGACTCGCGGCGAGGCGATCCGCGGCTGGTGATGGAAGGGGCGCGGAGCGTGATTGTGGTTGCGCTGAATTACAACGCACCGCGACCGCTGTCGATAACTCGATCTTCAGTTTTATCTCGCGAGGAACGAGGAGGCGCGGCTGATGAATCGCCGCGCGGATGGATTTCGCGCTACGGGTGGGGCGACGACTACCACGAAGTGATTCAGGAAAAGCTGAAAGGGCTAATTGCGGAAATGCGCATCCAGTTTCCGGGACCCTTCGAGGCTCGCTCTTATGTGGACACGGGACCGATCATCGAAAGAGTGGCGGCGAAATACGCGGGTCTTGGCTGGCTTGCGAAAAACACGTGCCTGATCAATTCGCGGCTGGGATCGTGGCTTTTTCTCGGTGTGATCGTTACTACGATGGAACTTGAAGCGTCGCTTGCAGCCGGCCAAGCGCCACCGGCCGATTTGTGCGGGAGCTGCACGCGTTGCCTGGATGCGTGCCCGACGCAGGCGTTTCCGGAACCGTACGTGCTGGATGCGCGCCGCTGCATTTCGTACCTGACGATTGAATTGCGTGGCGCGATTCCGGAAGAGTTTCGTCCGCAGATGGGGGCGGCGGTGATCGGGTGCGACATTTGCCAGGACGTGTGTCCTTGGAACCGCAAGGCGCCCGTGACGAGCCTTTTCGCTTTTCAGCCGCGAGAGGTTTCAGGGACTGGCATAGATGCATCTGTGCTGAAAGATCGACCGAGCGAAAATGCTGAAACTAGATTCTCGCTGCTTTGGCCTGAGCTCGAATGGTTGGCAGGACTCTCGCAGCAGGATTTCAGCGCGATTTTCCGCCAGAGCGCCATCAAGCGCGCCAAGTGGCGAGGCTTGGTTCGAAATGCCTGCGTGGCTTTGGGAAATTCGGGACTGGAGAAGAGCGCGGCGGCTTACCCCAGCGTGGTTTGCTTGCTCGACCGTTTGGCTTCTTCGGAAGATTCGCTGATTGCCGAACATGCGAAGTGGGCGCTGATGCGGCTATCAACTGAGTTACAGGATCATGCTGTCGCTCGTCGCGGAGCTTCCTGAGGGTCACTTTTTGTCGCTTGCTTTGCCCGAAGCAGGCCTCCGCACCAAGCCGCCGGTATGGTGAACAGAAGCGCGCCAATCCAATTGCGCAAGGGCGCCTCGTGCCGAAGCGACGATGACGTCATCGCCAAGACGGTGAGCGCGACCTGGAGCACGCCCAAGAGCAGAGAATGGAGCACGGGACGGCGTCGCGCGAGCCATGCTGTAACGTAGCCGCCGGCCGCGACGCACAAAAACGTGTAAGAAAACAGGAACAACGTGGCGGATAAGTTGTAACTGATGGCGGCTCGGTTGGGCAGCGCGTGAGGAAAGAGGCGCGTCATCAAGGGATCGACGGCGGCCTCAATCGCGAACGAGGTGATCGTCAGCGTGACGATGCCTGCCAATATTGCGAGGGCGCCTCGAATCATGGTGGCTTAGTCTACTGAAACGGGCGGGCGGCGTCTTGACGATTCTTGCAGCGGGGCGCCGGATGTAGCCAGCGCGCCGGTTCCCACGAAAAACGGAACTGAAAAACCTAATGGACAGGGAAACGCTGTTTTTGGGATACTTTCGCGTGCACGCGGCGATGAACGATCGAGCGAAACCTGCCGCATCTCTTAATTCAGGACTAAAAATCTCATGAAATCAAATCGCCGATTGGGTCTATGGCTGTTCGTGTTGTTAGTGGTGGGGCTGGGGGCATCGCGCTTGTCGTCGAGAGAGAGTCCCAAAACATCTTCACCGAAGGCTGCTGCGCAAAAGACTGCGCAGAAGACTCCTTCCCCCGGCGAGCAGGGTGGCAACGTCGAACGAGGGCGGTACTTGGTCGAGAACGTGGCGATGTGCGAGGAGTGCCACACGCCGCGGGATGGCGGCGGCAATCTGGATGAGTCGCGGCGGCTGCAAGGCGCGCCGATCTGGATTACGCCCGTTCACCACAACACGAATTGGGCCATGAATGCGCCGAGCCTGGCGGGATTTGAACAGTTCACCGAAGAACAGGGCGAGCAGATTCTCGAGCAGGGAATTGGTCCGAACGGGCTGCCGATCCAACCACCGATGCACATCTACCACATGAATCACGCGGACGCGCAAGCCATCATTGCTTACCTGCGCTCGCTGCCGGGCGGGTATCCGCAGCGATAAGGCAAGACCGTCCCACCGCAGCGGAACGCCAGTATAATCGCGGACGATGGAAGAGCGCTTAAGGGCGTGGGTGGAATGGCTGCTTGGCCCGGAAATTTCCGACGAAAAACATCCGGGGCACCTGTGGCCGCGATGGATTTTCCTGCGGGCGCTCGGCCTCATCTACCTTTCGGCATTTTATTCGCTGATTTTTCAGATCAAGGGCCTGCTGGGTCCCAGCGGGATTCTTCCAGCGGGAGATTACCTGCAGGCGGTTACCGCGGCGCTTCACTCGGCGCGGTTCTGGTTTGCGCCCACGCTATTTTGGATTAGCTCGAGCGACCGAGCGCTGATGCTGGTGTGCTGGGTTGGGCTGGCGGCGTCCGTACTGCTGACGCTGAACATCTGGCCGCGGGCGGCGCTGGCGATTTGTTTCGTCTGCTTTCTTTCCTTCATTGGCGCGGCGCAAGATTTTGCAAGCTATCAATCGGACGGCATGCTTCTGGGAGCGGGCTTCGTCAGCCTGTTTTTTGCGCCGCCGGGATTTTTGCCAGGCCTGGGCCGGGGGAATCCGCCATCGCGCGCAAGTTTGTTTCTGCTCCGATGGGAGTGGTTCCGGATTTATTTCGAATCAGGCTTCGCCAAAATGGCCAGCGGCGATACTTCGTGGCGACACTTCACGGCCATGGACGATTACTACCAGAATGGGCCGCTGCCCACGTGGATTGGATGGTTCGTGGGACATTTTCCGCATTGGTTCCACGCTTCGGCGGTTTTTTACACGCTGGCGACCGAACTGGTGCTGGTGTGGATGGTGTTTTTGCCGCGCCGATTTCGGATCGCATGCTTCTGGATTGTTGCACCGTTTGAAATCAGCATCATTCTTACCGGTAATTATGCGTTCTTGAATTATTTGGTTTTTTCGCTCGGCTTCCTCTTGCTCGACGATCGTTTTGTGGAATGGACGGTCCCACAGCGGATTCGAGGTGCGCTTGAACGCAAGCGAGACGCAGCCTCGGCGGTGGGAACGCCGCCGGATAATTGGAGCGCGGATTGGCGTAAGCGGCTCAAGCCCGTACGAATGACGGTGGCGGGTATCTTCCTGGGTCTTGTGTTTTACGCGACGACCGCCATTTTCATCTGGACGCTGGCGCCGAGCGTTCCGCTGCCACAGAAGCCGGTGACCATGCTAGAACCGTTTCGCATTGCGAATCGGTATGCGCTGTTTGCCAACATGACTCACCAGCGGTACGAAATTGAGTTCCAAGGGTCGCTGGATGGAAAGACCTGGACCCCATATCCATTCCGGTACAAGCCACAGGATCCGAGCAAACCACCGGGAATCTACGCGCCGTATCAGCCGCGTTTCGAATGGAACTTGTGGTTCGCGTCGCTGGGAAACTGGCGCCAGTATCGCTTCGTATTGTGGACTGAGGAGAGACTTCTAGTGAACGACAAGGACGTGTTGCAATTGTTCAGGAGCAATCCGTTCCCAGGCGCGCCGCCGAAAGAAGTGCGCAGCGTCGTCTATCAGTATTGGTTCACGAGCGAACAAATCAGGCGGGAGCGGGGACTTTGGTGGCGGCGGGAAATGCTGGGCGAATACGCGCCAACGCTCGAACGCGAGCCCGACGGCAAGATCGTGATATTGGATTTTCCGGAAGCTGAGACACCGGCACCGTAGCGAGATTTCTCGAGAAATCTAATGGGCGTTGTTCGAAGATTTGCTCGCAGCGTCCAATTGAGCCTGCAAATCGGCAACTTTCTTTTCGGCGTCGGCGATTTCCTGTTGCTTAGAGGCGATTTGATTTTTCTCGTCGGCCAAGGCAGCGGCGCCGGCTTTATCGGAGGAATATTCGGGCTTGCCGTAGTATGTCTGCTGGTCGAGAGAGTATTTGCGCTGAAGTAAATCAAGATCGACCTTGAGGCTCTGGAGATTGGCCTTGGCCTCGTTCAGGCCCGCTTCGATTGAGGTAACATTTTTAGCCGTGGGCGGCGCCCCCGCTGGGGAGTTGGCCGCCTCCGTCGGGGCCGAGTTGTTATCTGAACTGGCTGGCTGGCCGACGACGCTTACAGCGTCGGGTGCAGCGGCGAGACTCTCGTTATCCCAAACCTTTGCAGGTTTCGCCTGATCCTTCTTAGTTTCGCGCGCGCGGCGCGCGGCAGCGGCGAGTGAATCCTGCTGGTCCGAGGCAGACGGAGTTTGAGGCTGCGATTGTTGTGCAGCGGTAAGTCCCGGCAATGAAAGCAGCAGAATCAAGGGTGCCCATTTCGCGATTAACATCCTGTCCTTGCCTCCGACACGAGCGTTTCGCTCTTATATGGTATCGCAGCGGCGGGCGCGCGGGAAGTTGCGTCCGCGGCGGCGTCTAAAGAGGCAACTGCAAGAGCAGCGGACCGCCAGAGCTGTACGCCTGACCAGTTGCGCCTTGCCGTACACAGGTGGAAAATACATGGGTAATTTAGTTGCGCAGGCGCGACGCAGTTACTTAGACTGAGCCTCGGCCCACGCGCCTGGCCGTTGCCGCATCTAATTTTTGTCATATGAAAACGATCCCAGCTCTTACGCAAGCCGTCTCGATTTTGTGCCTTGCCCTCATTAGCATTCCCCCAACGGCATTTGGGAAAGCTCCCGCGCGTCATCATTACAAGCACCGAGTCGTCCAATACGTCGATCCTGCGAAGGATGACGTCGTCGCTAACGACGATCCCGTGGTTCGCAACATTGCCGTGGATGCCTTGGGGCACGAAAAGGGCTCCGTGCTTGCCGTCGATCCGACCAACGGCCGCATCCTTTCCATCGTGAACCAGAAGATGGCCTTCTCCGCCGGCTTCGAACCGTGCTCGACGATCAAGCCATTCGTGGCGCTGGCCGCCCTGAAGGAAGGGGTCATCACGCGCGACACCATGATACGAGTTGCTCCGCGGCGCTATATCAATTTGACGGAGGCGATGGCGCATTCCAATAACAAGTTCTTCGAGGAAGTAGGAACGCGGTTGGGTTTCGACCGTGTGCTGAAATACGATGCTCTGCTTGGCCTGGGGCAGCGCGCGGGTTACAACATTCCTGAAGAGCAGCCCGGATCGCTGCCTCCATCGGCGCCCCTTTTCGGAGGGGTGGCGCGCATGTCCAGCTTCGGCGAAGGCATCCGCATCACGCCCTTTCAGCTTGCATCGCTGGTGGGAATGCTGGCCAATGGCGGCACGCAATATTATCTGCAATACCCGCGGACGGAAGCAGCCCGCCAGAACTTCGAGCCTCGGATTCGCGAGCGGTTCGATATCGCTCCCTTACTTCCGGACCTGCGAGAGGGAATGTTGGCTGCTGTTCTTTACGGGACGGCTAAGCGCAGCTATGACCCCGATGGCGAACAGGACCTTGGGAAGACGGGTACCTGTAACGACGAAGGGGTAGGCGGACGCCTCGGCTGGTTTGTTTCCTACGCCGACCAGGCTCACCCGAAAATCGTGATTGTGGTTTTGCTTCATGGAGGCGCCCGCATTATCAGCGGCCCCCACGCTTCGGAAATTGCCGGCAGGATCTACCGGGGGCTCTACGAGCGGAATTACTTCGCCCGACAGGATTCTAGTTCGCAATACGCCTCATCCCCGGCGGCGTCCGTCCATACCTCTTCTCCTTAGACAGGCCGTGAGGCCATCCTCAGTGCCTCGACGAACAGCTTACGATTCGGTGGTTATTGGCTCGGGGCCAAACGGTCTTGCTGCCGCCATCGTAATGGCGAGAGCCGGCCGGTCGGTCCTTGTTTTGGAGGCTGAGGATTCCATTGGCGGCGGAACGCGTTCAGCCGAGCTGACCCTTCCCGGCTACGTTCACGATGTCTGTTCTGCCGTGCATCCGATGGCATTGGCATCGCCATTCTTTCGATCGCTTCCTCTGCAGAAACACGGTCTGGAGTGGATTCAGCCCCCACTTCCCCTTGCGCATCCACGTGATGACGGAACCGCAGCGGTGCTCGAACGTTCTCTCGACTCCACATGCAGGTCACTTGAGGCTGACGGACCGAGCTATCGCAATCTCGTGGGCCCAGTTGTGCAAAATTGGAGCGTCATCGAGAGCGCTATTCTAGGACCCCTCGGTATCCCACGAAATCCGATCGCCATGTCCCGGTTTGGCATGCATGCTATCCAGCCCGCGGCCCGTCTTGCGCGCAATAAGTTTCAGGCCGACGCGGCGCGGGCGTTATTCGCCGGTTTGGCCGCTCACTCGATCGTTCCCCTGGAGAAGTGGGGAACAGCGGCAATCGGCCTTGTGTTGGCGGCGGTGGGGCACGTTTATGGTTGGCCCATTCCCAAGGGCGGCTCCCAGCGCATCGGAGACGCGCTGGCTTCGTATCTGCAGTCCCTGGGAGGAGAGATTCAATCCGGCGTTCGTGTGGAGTCGATTCGCGATCTACCGTCCGCGCGCACGATTTTCTGCGATTTAAGCCCTCGAGGACTTCTCACTATCGCTGCGCCGGTCCTTCCCGCTAATTATCAGAAGGCCCTGAGAAGGTATAAATATGGTCCGGCTGTATTCAAAGTTGATTGGGCGCTGTCGGAACCGATTCCCTGGAGGGCAAGAGAATGCTCGAGCGCCGGCACCATTCACGTTGGGTCTTCCTTCGAAGAAATAGAACGCTCCGAGCGCGCCGCGTGGAACGGGTCTCAAAACAACAAGCCTTTTGTGCTTGTGACGCAACCGAGCCTGTTCGATTCGACCCGGGCTCCGAAAGGTCGTCATACCGCCTGGGCATATTGCCATGTGGCAAACAATAGCGATTGCGACATGACGAGCCGAATCGAATCGCAAATTGAAAGCTTCGCCCCGGGTTTCGGAGAAGCCATCCTTGCCCGCAGCGTCAGGACGCCAGCCGAGCTACAACAGCACAATGCGAATCTGGTAGGTGGTGATATTTCCGGCGGGGCGAATAACTTGATGCAACTTTTTCTTCGTCCAACACGCCACACATATGCGACACCCCGTGCCGGATTGTATCTTTGCTCTTCGTCCACGCCGCCGGGAGGCGGAGTGCATGGGATGTGCGGTTATCACGCCGCCATGCGCGCGCTAGCCGCTGAAGGATAGATGGGCGACGCCACAATCAAGACATCACCCCTCCAAGTACACTTAACCAGGACGCTTGCACGCAAGCGCGCCGCGGTGTATACGTCACTCGCAAGGATTTCGAAACCTGACATCTGGGGAGGCATGGGCATGAGGCGCTGGCGCACGCTCTTTTTCTGTTTGGTTTGCCTGGTGGTTTTGGGGATGGCTCCGGGACGGGTTGCCGCACAGCAGTCCTGCGACAGTCTGACGTCTCTTAAGATTCCCAATGTGACCGTGATCTCCGCCACGCCAATCAATCCGCCGCCGGACTTGGTGATTCCAATTCCCGCAGGGCCGGCCGGGCCAGGACGCGATGTTAGTATCTCCCAGCCTTTTTGCCGAGTAATCGCATTTTCCACGCCCACGAGCGATTCGCATATCAGCTTTGAAGTGTGGCTTCCTACGGCGGCGAACTGGAACGGAAAGTTCGAAGCCGTCGGCAATGGCGGCTTTATCGGGCAAATCGGCTACACCGCGCTGGAAACGGCCATGAAGAGGGGCTATGCCACTGCCGGCACTGATACCGGCCACGCGTCTGGCAACGACGAAAGCTGGGCCATGGGTCATCCCGAAAAACTCGTCGATTGGTCGTATCGCGCCGTGCATGAAATGACCGTGGATTCCAAGCTGATCATCCAGGCATTTTACGGCTCTGCCGCGAAACTCTCCTATTGGAACGGCTGCTCCACTGGCGGCAAGCAAGGCCTCACCGAGGCGCAACGTTACCCGGATGATTACGATGGCATCATCGCCGGCGCGCCAGCGAACTATATCACGCATCTTCAGGCGGGTTCGGAGTACATCAGCTGGATCGCGTTGAAAGACGGAGTGAATGCGCCAGCCTATATCCCGCCATCCAAGTACGCTGTGCTGCACGCGGGCGCAATCGCTGCCTGCGATTCCAAAGACGGCGTAACAGACGGCATTATCGAAGATCCCACTCGCTGTCCTTTCGATCCCAAGAGCGTTCAGTGCGAGGGCGCGGATGCTCCCACGTGTCTTACAGCCCCGCAAGTAAAGACGGCACAGATGATTTACGCAGGGGCGAAGTATTCCGATGGCAAGCAAATATTTCCGGGCTTCGAGCCGGGAAGCGAATTGGCATGGAGCGGGATGGCTGCCGGTCCCGAGCCGATCAGCATCGGCACAGGTTTTTTCAAATACATGGTTTTCGCAAATCCTAACTGGGATTTCCACATGTTTGATGTAGATCGCGACACTCGTCTGGCGGATTCTCGCCTCGGCTCAATCGTGAACGCCATTGACCCGAACTTGAAAGCTTTCAAATCGCATGGCGGAAAAATTATCATGTACCACGGCTGGGCCGATCAAGCCATCATGCCCCAGAACAGTCTCAATTATTACAAGAGCGTCGAGCACGCTATGGGCGGGCAGGAGGCGACACAGGATTTTCTGCGGTTGTTTTTTGTGCCGGGCATGCAACATTGCCAAGGCGGAGCCGCTCCGAACACGTTTGATTCCCTTACGGCCCTCGAACAGTGGCGTGAGCACGGCGCGGCACCCGAAAAAATCGTTGCATCACACTCGACGAAGGGCGCGATCGATGAGACGAGGCCGCTGTGTCCGCATCCTCAGGTAGCCATCTATAAGGGGACTGGCAGCACCAGCGATGCTGCAAACTTCACGTGCGGCAATCCGAACTGGTAGACAGATCGGGCTGCGTGGCTAGCTTTTCTTTTTGGACTTTTTGCGCTGTGGGGAAGGCAGTTTCGCTATGGCAGCCTCCACCGCCTGCTGCACCTTGGCGTCCAACTGTGCGGCTAGGGCAATTCGCTCTTCGCGCGCCTCATCCACGATTGATTTGGCGAGCTGCGCCACCGCCGCCTTCACGGCGTTTTCGATTACCGAGTGAATCTCAGCCTTTACCCTGGCATCGCCGGAAACAATTTCCACGTCAATCGTATTCGCTTCTCGGGCCGTGATTGCGGCTTCAGCCTTTATTGGGGTGGTTCTGGATGTGGATGCGATTTCACTTTCGTCCCACGAAGCTGTCGCATCCTGCTTGTCGGGAGCTGCAGGCTCCGGATCGCCCGGAACCGGAAACCAATCTCCGGGAGGAGGTTGAATGCCCCATACATTCCCGGGGACCTCGAAATCCACTGCAATGTGAAAAACTTCCCGGGTATTCCGCGGCCTCTGAACCCAGATCACCTTTCCTGAAACTTGGCGTGGCGCGCCTTGCCGGCTCCGGGGAATTTCGAGCTCGACGACCGAGCCTCGCGGTACGTAATGCTTGGATTGATATTTGCAACCATGGCAGCTCACCATAACGGTATTCGTATTTTCCCTGAATGGCTCATGCAGCGCATCGACGCCCTTCACGATTATTGGCAAAGCCAGCACCGCGCGCGTGCTGCGGCGGTGCTCGATTGCGATCTCGGCTGGAGTTGAAGACTGTGTCAAATCCGTCCCCTGAAGCGAATCCTGCCCGCGACGAAAATAATATCATTCGGGCGGGCAGGCGCTCCCCTCTCATCGACATGCAGCGCCCAAAAGTTACTGCTGATCCGGTAGCACCGGAAGGACTACGGCATCCGCGGTTGATGGATCGTCGCGGAGCTTGATGTACAAGAGCGTGCCGTTTGGGCGTGGAACTGTCAGCGAACTGTCGGCGAAACCTAGCGGTACGGGTGTTGTGTGCGTGAATTGCGAATCCGAGGCAACGGAGTCAATCAGGAAGAGATTGGTCCCGCTGAGCTTGCAAGGTTTATCCGGGCTGTCGGGGCAGCGAATTTCCTTGAGTGATGGGACTCGCACTAGATCCGCAAGCGGCTGCCAATCTCCCTTGGTGCCATCCTCGCTGACGGCGCGGAAGCGCAGCGCTCCAAATGCAGAAGGGCCAAAATTCTTAAGAGGATCTACGATGCCAAGCACCGTTTGTGAATCCTGCAACACGATGTTGCCATCACTGATGCTGAGCAACGTGCTGAACGACTCGTCCTCGTTGGCTACCTCGATCTTTTCCGTCCTCGGAAACTTATCGGGGATTTCAGTTTTCACGAAAAAAGACATCCGGCCGTCTTGCGGAAGTTGATCTTGGCTCGCGAAGCGAATCGCCGAACCGCTGGCGCCGGTCTGAATGCTCTTCCCGATCAAATCCACCTTAGGACGGGCCGGCTCAATGGTCGTTTGCAAATTGAGGACGCGGCCATCCTTGAGGGAAACATACGCGACTAACTTCTGGTCGGGTGGCGCCGCCAGCGGCATATTGGAATTCGAAGCCAAGAGCGGCAATTCGTCCTTCTGATCCGCGCGCGATAGTTTCCCAGGCACAAATTCCATTCCATCCAGCTTCAGCTTCTGCACTTCGTCCAGCCGGGTTCCCGTTAGCACCCCCTGGCGGTCGCCGGTATTGATCGTGAAGTTATCGAGATGGGCGGCCTCGGAATACGCAACTAACTCAAGTTCCTCAGGATCGGCTATCCCAAATTGTTTCACCTTCACTTTGACTGGGCCCGCCGCTTCGCCCTTTAGCGGCGCTCGTACCTCCAGCTCATCCGGTTTTGCAATCTTCCATGTGGCACTCAGATTTTTCCCCTGCGCGTTCTCAATAGTCACTTGATCCACGCACACGGCGCCTTCCGATTTGAGGTGAAGGGTATCGTCTCGGTCCGCGATGAGTGCGCTACGGTCCTCGGGAGAAATCGTCCACTCTCCGGCGCGGGCCGCGCGCAGATTGAAGCTCGGGCCCTCATACGCATCGAAGCCCCAGAAGCCCCGAAGCGTTCCTTTGACCTGCGAATTTGGCTTTCCCGGCGGCAAGGCATGCGCGTCGATTGCAAAGCCGCCGCGCGCGGCGTCCGCTGTCGCCGGGAGATCAATCGTCTGCCCCGTCGCTACCGGTACACGCAACACAAAGTCATGCGCAATCGCAGTTGAAAACACTAAGGGTGCGCCCTGGACCGGTAGAACGAGTTGCGTTTTCTGTAGACACAAAACTTCATCCGGATTCACGGCACGCAGCGGAGGAAGCTGCGGCGCTTCCACCGGCGGGAACCCAATCACCAGCACGGATTTCGGATTCCGAAACGAAGGCGGGCTATTTAGTCGAAGATTCAAATGGCTTTGCTGGGGCAGAGCAAGCGCCGGAATATACTGATACTCGGCGGTATGCAAAGTCCCCATGAGTCTGGCCATGTCGACAATTGCTCCCACGTAGGGGCTGAAGGATCCTCCTCCGGCAAGAGGCGTCGCGCTCACAGCTCCGATCAAATCTGTCGACGGACCGGCCGTCAGGGCCGCTACCATGGACTGCGTGTGCCCATCATCCAGAACAAGCTGATCGGTATTTTGCGTTAGACACGGAGCTTGCTCCTCCTCCGGCTTGTAAAAGCATCCTTGATCGACTTTGATGTTCAGCGTGCGCGCCAATGCTTCCGACCTCTGCTGCAGCACCTTGGGTTCGTTTTCGGAAGTTTGTTTAACCTCGCTCAAGTACTTGTCGAGCCGTGAACGTTCCAGGCTCGCTTCATTCAAATCCTGCGAGGCTCTGACGAAGGTGCCCGGCCGCCCGCGAACGGCGGAACGCAAGGTAGAAAAATCGCCGCCTGTCTCGGGAGCCAGAAACATCAGAACCTGCTGAGCAGTAGGGGGTACCGTCACCACGATTCCTTCAGTGCGAACTTTCTTATTCCAAGTTTCTGCTCGCGTAAACCAATCTTCCGGAGGCGGGTTCGTCGTGCCGCGCAGAAAAGCGACGATCAGCAGGTAGTGAACCGATTGGCTCTCCGGCAAATCCGGATGAATCCAAAGCCGGTCACCCGATTGGAGGCTTGCGACATCCGCTATCGGAAGCGTCTTGCCGGCCCGTGTTACATTCACTTCCAGGCTCGGCCCCACCAAATCGAAGGCCGCCGCCGGATCCGCTTGAGCCGGTCGGGCGCTCAACAACAACCCTGCGCCAAGCAAGCAGCACATCAGGCATCCAGGAATTCTGCGGTCAGAGAGCTTCCGCAAAATCATGTAACGCGCTCCTCGACTACGTAATTGTGGACCAACGAAATAAGCTCGAAATGTAAAATAGGCCGGGGTCATCGATTTTAATGCATCCACGGCCTCGTATTCGCAAAAAATCTCTAGGTGCGCTCGATATGCAAGCTGTTCCTCTTAGGAGGAACGTCGCAGACGGTCGAGACCGGCGAAAATCAGCACACCTACAGCAGCGGTGACCAAGGAATCGCGCAGCAGCGGCATAGTAAAGAAGGGGGCAGGATGATTCAGCAGAACGCGCTCCGATATTGCAAAAACAACTTGATGAAAATGAAAAAATAGGAAAATCAGAGCAAAGCGGCTGGCCGGATGTTCGGTGTCAATGCGAGCTCCCACCGAGGAAGCAAGGTATCCCACAAGAGTCTTGGCGATCCCGTAGAGGCCAATCGGATTGTCGTGGCTAAGGGCATCCTGAAGAATACCGACGGCCGCTCCCAGGAACATCCCGCTCACGGGATTGCGCCGGCTCACACCGAAATAAATGGTCACCAACAGCGGCAGATCCACCAGCTCCGACCAGTGGCCGAACTTGTGAAAGACGCCCTGAAAAACCAGCGCCAGAAAAACCGCAAGCACCACGGTGCCGCCGTAGTACTTGTGTACCTCGATGCTCGATGGTGCCTGCGCCCCGGAATTTAGCGTGTACTCCATATCAGTTATGAGAGGCGGCCGCCGCTTGCGGTGGTGCTGGGGACGCTGTTTGCTCGCCGCTCGGCGCCGCCGGTTTCACGGCGTTTGAAGGAACAGGATTCTTCAACGTTCGCTCGGCAGCCGGCGGCGGTGTCACGGGGTGCACGATACCTTGCGAATTCGACTGGTTCTCCTTCGCGCCCCCCGATTCGGCCGTCTTTTTCGGAACAAGCTCCTGCTGTGAGAGCAGGATCAGCACGTCTTCCAGACGGTCAAGCCGCGCAGCCGTCCGGACGCGAATCGCTTGAAATGGATTTCCCGGGTTCGCGCTGCTCACCGACCCGATCAGCAATCCCTTCGGGAAAATGCGGTCTTCGCCGGAAGTGAGAATCAATTCGCCTGCGTGGACTTTTTCGTCGTTCACCACATAGTCGAGGCGCGGCTCGGGATCGCCGCTGCCTTTCACCACGCCGTGTGTACGGGAATCCTCGAGAAGAGCGCCCACCCCGCTGTCTCTGTCGTTAATGAGCAATACCTGCGCGGTACCGGGAAAGACCTCCACAATTTTTCCGACGATGCCCTCGGGAGTGATCACCGGCATATTGGGGCGCACTCGATCCCGTTGCCCTCGGTTAACGAAAAGCGTATTTGAGGACGCGTCAGAACTAGCCCCGATCACCTGTGCGGCAAGCATCGGAGCTTCCACATGAGTCTCCCGGAAACCCAAAAGCGCGCTCAAGCGTTGAGCTTCCGCGGCTTCGCTTCCCAGTTGCCGGTTGAGAATCTGCAACTGATCGACTCGCGCATGCAAACTTGCGTTTTCGGCGCGCGTGCCCCGCAAACCGATATATCCGTCCCAAATGTCTCCTACCTTCGAAAAGGACCAGGTGCCTCCGCGCTCGAACGGCATCAAGGCTTCCACAGTCCAATACCGGATCAGTCGCACGTCGTGGTCGCGCTTGATCTGGAAAGCCAGCAGCAATACTTGCGAGAGGATTAGGCCAGCCAGCAAGGCCAGTGGACGATGACGGGAAATGGATGCGTCCAGCATTCTAAAGGTCCCAAGTTCGCGGAGCGTCTAAAGTAATTGAAAGGATGGAGGTCAACGGTCCAACTTTTCGATACTGAATTCTTGTTCTTTAATCCAAAACTCTTTCGACAGCTTCAATCGATCGAAACCAGCCGCAGCAGCCTGAAGTCGCTGAGCATTTTTCCGGTGCCCAGCACCACCGAAGCTAGCGGATCATCAGCGATCGAAACCGGCAGCCCCGTTTCCTCGCGGATACGTTTATCGAGATTCTTGATCAGCGCGCCGCCTCCGGTCAGCACGATGCCGCGGTCGCTTATATCGGCGGAAAGTTCCGGCGGTGTGCGCTCCAGGGCCACCCGGATCGCGTTCACGATGGTCGAAATGTTCTCGGAAAGTGCCTCGCGGATTTCGCTGTCGTCGATGGTCACTGTGCGCGGTACGCCCTCGATTAGATTGCGGCCTTTCACCTCGAGAGTCATCGGCTTCTCAAGAGGATAGGCGGACCCGATCTCTATCTTGATCTGCTCGGCAGTCCGCTCGCCAACCAGCAAATTGTACTTGCGCTTCAAATAGTGCATCACCGATTCGTCCATTTCGTTTCCGGCCACCCGCACCGAACGCGAATAGACGATGCCGCTCATCGAGATTACAGCGATATCCGTGGTGCCGCCGCCGATATCCACTACCATATTTCCCGAGGGCTCCTCGATAGGCAATCCGGCGCCGATCGCGGCGGCCATCGCTTGCTCCACCAGGTACACCTCGCTCGCCCGAGCGCGATAGGCGGAGTCCTGCACCGCACGCTTTTCCACTGGTGTGATTTCGCTGGGCACGCCGATTACGATGCGTGGATGGACCAGTACGCGCCGGTTGTGGGCCTTCTGGATGAAATAGGTGAGCATTTTTTCTGTCACCTTGAAGTCCGCGATCACCCCATCCTTCATTGGCTTGATGGCGACCACGTTGCCCGGTGTCCGCCCCAGCATTTCCTTGGCCTCGCGGCCAACGGCCACTACTTCTCCGTTGGTCTTATTGATAGCCACGATCGAAGGCTCGTTCACCACCACGCCTTTGCTTCGTGCAAACACCAGAGTGTTTGCCGTCCCCAGATCAATGGCCAGGTCGGAGGAAAAGAGACTGAAGACCGACCGCATGCTATAGCCGTTTTTGTTCACCGATTGCTTCTCCCCCCGGATTTCGCCTGAGTGCCCTGCAGCGAACGTTCGCTTTCCAATACAGCCCTTAGTTCATTTACGGAATTACTACATCAACTCGCTTGATTGCCGTCCCCCCGCGCCGATTTTGTCCCGTAATCACGATGGTATGGCTGCCGTGCGTCATCGGTTCCGTGAAATAGCGGAAATGGCCGTCCGACGTCATATCCGCAACTTGTTCACCATTGATGATCAGGGCCGCGCCAGGTTCGGTGCGCCCGATCACCTCCACCACGCTGCCATGCAGCTCCGTATCGTCCACGTCCAGCCGCATCTCCTGTTCCTTGCCCTGCACTGCCAGCGTGAACTTGTACGAGTCGCTCGCATCGCTTACGTTATTTTTTTCATCGATCGCGCGCACTCTCCAGAAATAAACGCCGGGGTCCATGCCGGCGATGTCTATGCTTGTCGCCGAGGTCTTCTTGTCGATCACGATGTGATTGAACATCGTCGCCGTGCTGGCCTGGAATTCATAGAGCTTCGCTGTAGCCGCCGGCTTCCACGAAAAATGGATGGCATCGTGTTTGGGATCGGCCACAATCACCGGCTGCAGGTTGAGCGGCGCGATCAGTTCTGGCGGCGCCAATACTTGGCTCATGGTAATCGGGCCTGCGCCGGTCGGCACCACGGCGCGTTCGTACTGCCCGATGTCCACGTGCTCGTTGCCTCGGCTCAATTCGGCGCTTCCGGCATCCACGGTAATATCTTGCTGGTTGGTTGCCGGGTCGCTACGGACTGCTGCCCGGCTGTTGGATCGCAGGGAGGCCACGGCGTTTTCGAATGACACCTGGGCCTTTGATCCCGGCATTTGCCACGTGCCCGTCGCCAAATCCACTTGGCCGGAACTGATGTGCACGGCAACCTGCGAGGCGCGGTCTTGACCTACGATATTTTCTTCCACCGTCACCAGCGTGTCGCCCTTCACCGTGTACGTCGTGCCGTCGGCAAATGCGATGCGGGCCACACCTTCGGAGCCCGTCTGGATTAGGTCGCCCTTGTCCAGCGTTGTCTGATAGTCGGCATTCATCCACTGGACGGAGTTTACCTTCTTCACCTGCACCCTTCCGTCCAAATTCACAAAGCGCGCTTGCCGTGCCGAAATGCTCGCGGCCACTCCTTTGTCGGTGTGTCCGACCGCGTCTGAAACCTTGTGCAGAATATTGGCTGAGAAATCCGGGAACACCAGGTAAGCGAACGTCAGGCCGATCGTAGTGAGTACAACCGCGTAGAGAACCACGGTGCGATACTTCACCGTGTGCCAATACACCTCTACACGAGAGACAGGTTGCTTCGCCGTCACGGCTGATTTTTCGCTAATCATCGTCAAGAGGGGTCAATTTGAAAATCTAGCATAGGGGTATGGGCCTTTCAACAAACCGAAAATACGGTTTGCGAAATCGCCAACCCCTCTCGCACCCAACTCTTTAGCCATCCAATACCCGCGCCCTCGGCTGCGCGCCGGCGACATCGCCCGGCAACCAGCCATTTTGGAGGTTGACCTTAAAGCTTGGATTTAGCGAGACTGGTGCTGACATAGCTGCTTGATTTCAACGACTTATCGTCCGCCGAAGCTTCACCCATTGCTGTAGACTAGGAGCCGAGGCAGCGACTGCAAATAGAGGTCAGATATCATGAGTAATAAAGAAGATATCATCGGCGAACTTCTCCCGCCCCACAGACTGATGCTTACGCCCGGCCCCTCCTGTGTGGATCCGCGCGTCTATCGCGCGATGGCTGCGCCACTCGTTGGCCATATGGACCCATGGTTCACCGGAATGATGGACGACGTTCAGACGCTTTTGCGCCAGGTCTTTCGCACCCAGAATCGCATCACCTTTCCGATTTCCGCTTCGGGTTCCGGCGGGATCGAAGCTGCCGTTATGAACCCGCTGGAAACTGGCGACGAATGCATCGTATGTGTGAACGGCGCTTTTTCCGAGCGAATGGCCATCATCGCCGAGCGTATACCCGCCAAGGTAACACGCGTGGAGGCGCCCTACGGTCGCACCGTGGATCCGGCGGACGTTCTTCGCGCCGGCAAGGGCAGGAAAATTAAATTTGTCGGTCTCACGCACGGCGAAACCTCCTCCGGAATCGTTCAGCGCATCGAGGACTACCGCAAAGTCGCCGACGAACTCGGCGCCTTGCTCGTGGTCGATGCCGTCGCCACCCTCGCAGGTGTTCCCTTGGACGTTGAGAGACAACGAATAGACATCTGCTTCAGCGGAACACAGAAAGCCCTCAGCGCCCCGCCCGGAATGGCGCCTATCACCGTGAGTACCCGCGTGGAAGAGGTTATGCACGCACGCAAGGAGCCGGTGCGCAGTTGGTACTTCGACCTCACGCCAGCCATGAGTTATTGGGGCAAGGAGCGGCTCTATCACCACACCCCGCCCATCAGCTTGATTTACGGCCTGCGCGAGGCGCTCCGCGCCGTTCTCGACGAAGGGCTTGAGGCTCGATGGGAACGCCATCGTCTGAACCAGGAGGCGCTCATTGCCGGACTCGAAGCGATTGGGCTGGAAATTTTTGTTTCCAACCCAGCCGACCGGCTTGTCACCGTAACGGCGGTTAATATTCCCGCTGGGATTGAAGATGGCAAGGTGCGCCGGCAATTGCTTGATGAATTTAATATCGAAATCGCCGGTGGCCTCGGCCCCGTGAAGGGAAAAATCTGGCGAATTGGCCTGATGGGTTACTCCAGCCAGCGCACCAACGTCCTCCTTTTCCTCGCGGCGCTGGAAAAGACGCTTTCCGATCAGGGTTTCCGCCTGCCGGCTGGCGCAGCAACGGCCGCGGCGATCCACAATTATCAGCAGTCAGCCCAGCCGGCCGTTGTGGCCGGCGGAAAGTAGCCCGATTCATGGCCAAAGCTTCTGCGTATCCGACCATCCCCAACGCGGGCGCGATGAGCGAATTTATCGGCGCCTTCGACGTGCCGTCGAAAGTTACCGATTTCGTTTACCACTGCCGCTTTTCGCATTGTTGGAACGCCATCGCCACGCGCCATAGCGACACCATGGATTGCAAATTCGTCGTCGACGGAAAAGGAGTGATCCTTGGTCTCGCGCACCCCGGCTTCGTCACATTTCGCGAGCGTGCCGCCCGAAATTTGAGCGATCGGGAAGCCAGTTACATTGCCGCCGAATATCTGCGCGGGCGCCTCGAGCAAGAAGACGAGCACTCGCTCTACGATGTCTCTGCCGCCGACGTCCTTCGCATCATCGAGAAGCTCGGCATCCACTAAGCCTTTCCTTCATTCGTCGAACGCATTCACACCCGGTGGAACGCACGCATTCGCGACCGGCATGTTGCATGTTAATCTTGCCCTCGCCCAGATGAGTCATATCCTCTCGCTCATCGTCCACCATGGATATCTCGTTGTCTTCCTGATCGTTCTTGCGGAAGCGGTCGGGATGCCATTACCGTCCGCGCTGGCGCTGATTGCCGGCGGAGCTGCGGTCGCGTCGGGGGCCCTGCGCGGACCCACGCTGGCGATGCTCGCGATCGTGGCGATGCTTCTTGGTGACACGCTCTTCTACCTTCTCGGCAACCTTATGGGATGGAATTTGTTGGGATTTCTCTGTCGGGTTTCTCTCAATCCGGAAACATGCATCCTTCGCGCCGCGGAATCGTTTTATAAACGCGGCCGGGCCGCCTTGCTGGTCGCCAAGTTTATTCCGGGCGTCAACACAATGGCTGCGCCGCTGGCGGGCAGCATGGAAATGCCCTTCGTGCAGTTCCTCGGACTGGATTTTCTAGGTGCCACCGTATATGCGTTTGCGTACCTCGCGATCGGATACTTTTTTCGCGATTTCATTGCGACCATCACGCGCGGGTTTCAAACGGCAGGACACGTCGTCGAGATCGTCGTCATCCTCGCTGCCATTGCCTTCCTTGCCCATCGAGTCTGGCTCTACTGGAAGCATCGCGCCGACCGTATCGTGCCCAGAGTGCAGGTTGCCGAACTGGCGAAGAAGCTGCAATCGGTAGGTCCGGGAAACATCCTGCTCGTCGACGTTCGCAGTCATGGTTACTATGATCCGGGCGCCGCGCGTATCCAGGGCTCGATTCGCCTCGAGCCTAATAACCTCTCCGACGAAATCAAAACTCTGCCGAGGGATAAAGACATCTACCTCTACTGTACTTGACAGCGCGAAGCCACCAGCGCCCGTGTGGCGCATCTGCTGCGCGAGCAGGGATTCAACGCGTTTGTCATCGTTGGCGGCCTCGCAGCCTGGCGCAAGGCCGGTGAACCCATGGAGCCCGTTCCGCAATCCGACCTCGTGCACCTCCCCACTTTCAGTCGCCAGCGTCCCCGTTGACGATCCTCGGTCGCCACGACGAACACATTTTCGTCATGGACCGTTGTAAGGGCCAGTCCGCTATCGCGCTTCGCCAGCGGGGGGAGCCGCGCCAGTAGCAGGCGCAGTGGGCGGCGCAGGGACGGGAACGTTTCCGTCAAGTGCAAACGTATACAGGCGTCCCTTGCTGCGTCCCGCGAGAACGCAAACATACTGCTTCCCATCGAGCATGTAGGTAACGGGGTTCGCGAATCCGGGCACCAGCTTCACGCTCCAGAGCTTTTCGCCTTTATCCGCGCTGAACGCTTCAAAGTCTCCCGCATTGGATTCCGCGAAAACCAAATTGCCGGCCGTAGTCATTGTGCCGCCGCCGGCCGTGGCGGGAATTTTCCAGCGCGCCGTTTCCGTCACAGGATCCCAAGCGACTAGGAAATTTCCTGCGGGCGGCGTTCGAGGTTGGGGTGGCGGAGGGGGCGCGCCGTTGGCACCGGCTGCGCGCGGGCCTGTGCCTCTGCCCGCCGCATCCCTGAACACGATTCCCCAGTTGTACTGGCCCAGCTCGGGTTTGAATTCCTTTGCCTGGACATAATTGAAGCTGCTGGCCATTCCAGGTGTGATGTACACCAACTGCGTCTGCGGATTGTATGACATTCCCTGCCACACATGCCCGCCACCGGGGCCGGGCCAGATGATAGTTCCCTCGGTGCCGTAATGCGCTTCGGGATTTATGATGGGGCGGCCAGTCTTGGGATCGAGGCCTTTGGCCCACGTGATTTTCTGCAGTGCCGCGCCGGAAATAAATTTTCCCGTCTTGCGATCGATCACATAGAAGTAGCCGTTCTTCGGCGCTTGCATGATCACGTGGCGCACTTTTCCGTCGATCTTAATATCCGCGAGGACCAAGTCTGCAATCGCGTCGTAATCCCACTCATCGCCGGGAGTAGTCTGAAAATACCAGACAAATTTTCCCGTTTCCGGTTTCACGGCGATGATCGAGTCGGTGTACAAATTGTCCTGACCCAGCTTGCTGCGATATTTCTGGACCCATGGGCCCGGCTGCCCCGTTCCGAAATAGAGCAGATCAAGCTGCGGATCGTAGGAAATCGCGTTCCAGGGATTGGCGCCTCCGCCCAATTTCCACCACGGAATATCCGTCGACCACGTTTTCGCGGCCGCCGCCATCGCTTTGTTCTCGAGGGGCTTCGATGGATCACCCGGCACGGTGTAGAAGCGCCAGTCGAGCTTGCCGGTTTCCGCGTCGTAAGCCGAAATGTAGCCGCGCACCGCAAATTCTCCGCCGCCGTTTCCGATGATCACCTTGCCTTTGACGATCAGCGGCGCGCCCGTGATGCTGTAATCCGAGTTTTTCTCGGCGGTCGGGACGTCCCAATCCACTTTTCCTGTTTCCGCATCGAGCGCGACCAGCCTCGCGTCCAGCGTGCCGACGTACACTCTCCCGTCATACACCGCGACGCCGCGATTTCCCGGCCCGCAGCAGAGACTCGGTCCCGTGCGGACCTTGTCGGGATTTCCTTCGGATCCCGGAGGAAAATTCTGATGGCCCTCGTGCGGATCCCAGCGCCACTTTTCTTTTCCGGTGCGCGCGTCCACCGCAAACACCGCGCCCCAGGTCACCGTTCCGTAGAGAATCCCATTCGAAATTACCGGAGACGCTTCGAGCGTTCCGGGGAAGGAGTCGGTGTCGTAATACCAGGCGAGCCCAAGCCGGCTCACATTCGAGGAATCGATCTGCGTCAGCGGACTGTAGCGCGTCGCTTCATAGTTGCCACCAGCCATCAACCATTGGTTGCCCGTCTTACCCGCGTTCAACAGATCCGCGTCGCCCACGCCGTGCGCTTCCTGCGCCGCCGCACTCCAAGCTATAAGCCCGATCAACAACGCAACCCAGCCCCA
>DATDIT010000020.1:0-16483 GCA_036520875.1 Candidatus Acidiferrales bacterium | reverse complement strand
CGCGACGAACCTTCAATCAAGTTCAATTGTATTGGGCAGCTCCTCGAACAGCAGTGTGACCGAACAGGCGCGCGAAATCGGCCTCGCGTGGGAACGCATGCCCGAACCCAAGCCACGCGTCTCGCTCGAAGTCTTTTCGCCATCCGGCCGGGAACAGATTTTCTATCTCGGCCCTCACGCCCCGCGATTGACGTCCAAAGAAATCGACCTGCTGCACAGAATATGGCTAGAATTCAGCGACTACCTCCCGGGCAATGAAATCCACCATCACGACATCGTTCATTTTGCGCTCGACGAAGTGGAGCGCGAAATCTGCAACGGAAAAAAGGAAGAAGTTCTAGAGCGGCTGCAGGAACATCTCCACGAAATCGAAAATCGCCGCGAGAAATCCTGACGCTGCGCGGGCCGGGGACGCCGAACCCCTCTGTGCCGAGTGAATAAAGACGGTGGGGTTGGTCGACCGCTCAAGAGAACAGCCCAGAGGCGCGCTTACTGAAGGTGTTTTACCGCTTCGAGAGCCAAGTCGTGCAGGCCATGGCCGCCGTGCGCGACATATTCGATGATTTGTTTGCGCATGCGCGGTTCCCAGAATTTTTTGAAATGGTCGGTGACGCCGGCCACGGCCTCATCTTTCGGATAGCTGGCGAAGAAGAGGGCAATCTGGTTCGCCATGTGAACCATGTTCTCGGCTTCCATGGCTAATCGCTCGCGGGAGTCTCGTGCGAGATTCGCGTGGTCAATTCCCGCGTCTTCCGGTAGTGCTCCTGCCATTCGGAAATGTGCCTTGCGAGCTGCACTTGCACGGCTGTCACTTTGTATTCCGGACAACTCGTCGCCCAATCGGAAAATTCCGTGGTTACTACGTTCGCGCCGGTCATGGCGTGGTGGAACGTCGTATAAACGACGCCCGGCTGCATGCGTTCGGAAATGCGCGCGGGCAAAGTGATATCGCCCGAGCGGCTGGCGAGCGAGACGAGATCGCCTTCCTTGATGCCTCGATCTTCCGCATCGGCTGGATGAATCTCGAGCACGTCCATATCGTGCCAGACGTTGTTATCCGTGCGACGCGTTTGCGCTCCTACGTTGTACTGCGAAAGAATGCGCCCAGTGGTGAGGATAAGCGGGAAACGTGCGTTGACGCGCTCGTCCGTGGGAATGAATTCCGTAATCATGAAGCGGCCCTTCCCGCGCACCATGCCACCAATGTGCATGATGGGCGTGCCCATGGGAGCTTTCTCGTTGCAGGGCCACTGGACGCTGCCAACGCGATCGAGCATATCGAAGCTGACGCCGGCAAAGGTAGGCGTAAGGCGCGCGATCTCGTCCATGATTTCCGACGGATGGTTGTAATGCATCGGATAGCCGAGGGCGTTGGACAGCGCGACGGTGACTTCCCAATCGGCCTTTCCGGCCATTGGAGGAACGGCCTTTCGGACCATGCCGATGCGGCGTTCAGCGTTGATGAACGTGCCGTCCTTTTCCAGGAACGACGACCCGGGGAGAAACACATGGGCGTAACTTGCTGTCTCGTTCAGGAACAGATCCTGGACGACGACGCACTCCATCGCCGCCAGGCCGGCGGACATGTGCTGCGTGTTGGGGTCCGATTGAACGATGTCTTCGCCTTGGATATAGAGGCCCTTGAAGGTGCCGTCCAATGCGGCATCGATCATATTCGAAATGCGAAGACCGGGCTCAGACTGGAGAGGAACTTTCCATGCGGCTTCGAACGACTCTCGGACTGCGGTTTCAGACACGTGCCGGTATCCCGTGAACTCGTGGGGGAATGAACCCATGTCGCAGGAGCCCTGCACGTTGTTTTGTCCGCGCAAGGGATTGATGCCCACGCCATCCTTGCCAATGTTGCCAGTGGCCATGGCGAGATTGACCATGCCCATTACCATCGTGGAGCCTTGGCTGTGCTCGGTGACGCCGAGGCCGTAATAGATGGCTCCGTTGCCGCCCGTGGCGTAGAGACGCGCGGCGGCGCGAACATCCGCGGCAGGCACCCCAGTGGCTGGCTCCATGGCTTCAGGTGAATTGCGCTTTTCCGCAACGAAGTTGCGCCACTGCTCGAAAGCCGCCAAGTCGCAACGCTCTTTCACGTATGGCTCATCCACCAAGCCCTCGGTGACCACCACGTGGGCCAGCGCGTTAATCATGGCGACGTTGGTGCCCGGCAGCAGCGGCAGATGATAATCGGCCTTCACGTGTGCCGACTTCACGAGGTCAATGCGCCGTGGATCGATGACGATGAGCTTGGCGCCCTGGCGCAACCGCCGCTTCATTTGTGACGCGAACACCGGGTGTGCGTCGGTGGGATTCGCGCCAATGACCATGATGACGTCGGCGTGTTCCACGGAATCGAAGTTCTGGGTGCCGGCGGAGGTTCCAAGGGTTGTCTTCATGCCATAGCCGGTGGGCGAATGGCAGACGCGAGCGCATGTGTCCGTATTGTTGTTGCCGAAGGCAGCGCGGACCATTTTTTGAACGAGGTAGGTTTCTTCGTCCGTGCAGCGCGAAGAGGTGATGCCGCCGATCGAATCGCGTCCGTACTTGGCCTGAATGCGCTTGAATTCGCTGGCCGCGTGGTTGATCGCTTCGTCCCAGGTGACTTCGCGCCACGGGTCGGTAAACTTGGCACGGATCATGGGCTTAAGAATGCGATCTTTGTGAGTGGCGTAGCCCCAGGCAAAGCGGCCCTTCACGCAAGAGTGGCCATGATTCGCTTTGCCGTCCTTATAGGGCATCATGCGGACGACTTCGTCGCCTTTCAGTTCGGCTTTGAACGAGCAGCCCACGCCGCAATAGGCGCACGTGGTCACAACGCTGCGGTCAGCCTCACCCTTTTGCATCACGGACTTTTCCAGGAGGCTGTTCGTGGGACATGCCTGCACGCAGGCGCCGCAGGACACGCACTCCGATTCGATGAAAGGCTTATCACCAGCGGAGACCATGGATGCGAAGCCGCGCCCGTCTATGGTGAGCGCGAAGGTGCCTTGGACTTCATCGCAAGCGCGCACGCACCGCGAGCACACGATGCACTTGGCGGGATCGAAGGTGAAGTACGGGTTCGAGTCGTCCTTTTCGGCGTTCTGGTGATTCTTGCCCGAGCGGCCGTAACGAACCTCGCGCAAGCCCACCGCCTCAGCCATCTCCTGAAATTCGGAACTGACGGTTTTTCCGCCGTTCAGCCAATCCATCGGGTGATCGGAGGCGTAAAGCTCCATCACGCCGCGGCGCAGTTTGACTAGGCGGGGCGTTTGTGTGCGAACCTTCATTCCCGCTGCGACGGGAGTGGTGCAGGACGCCGGGGTGCCGGGGCGTCCATCGATCTCCACCAAGCAGAGGCGGCAAGAACCAAAGGGCTCGAGGTTGTCGCTGGCGCAAAGCTTGGGAACCTGGACGCCGGCCTCGGCTGCGGCGCGAATTAGTGAAGATCCGGCGGGCACGGTGACGGACTTGCCGTCGATTTCCAGCGTGACGTTTGTTTCGGAAACACGCTTCGGCGTTCCATAGTCGATTTCTCGAATCAAGTCCATGATCGCGACTCCTGAGTATTATTGGGGTTAATGACGGGCGGGGGCGGCGCCGGCTTATCAAAATCTTGCGGAAAATGGCGAATCGCGCTCAGCACGGGAAACGGAATGAGTCCGCCGAGAGCGCAGAGCGAACCATCCGTCATTACTTCGCAAAGATCGTTTAGTAACTCGAGATTTTGGGTGCGTTCCTGGTTGGCGATGATCTTGTCGATTACTTCCACGCCGCGCGTGGAGCCGACGCGACAGGGCGTGCACTTGCCGCAGCTTTCCACGGCACAAAATTCCATCGCGAAGCGCGCCTGGTGCGCGAGATCAACCGTATCGTCGAAAACGACCACGCCGCCGTGGCCGAGCATGCCCTTCTTTTCAGCGAAGGCTTCGTAATCGAGCGGCGTATCGAGGAGCGATTCCGGGAAATAGGCGCCGAGCGGCCCGCCCACTTGCACGGCGCGCAGCGGACGTCCGCTGAAGGTGCCGCCGCCATAATCGTGAATTGCTTGGCGAAGCGTGAGCCCGAAGGCTTTTTCCACCAGCCCTCCGTGCTTGATATTTCCAGCGAGCTGGATGGTTAGCGTGCCACGCGATTTGCCCATGCCGAAATCGCGATAGTAGGCGCCGCCTTTATCCAGAATAATCGGCACCGTGGCTAGAGAAATCACGTTGTTGACTACCGTCGGCTTACCGAAGAGGCCCTTGATGGCAGGAAGCGGCGGCTTGAAACGAATCTGTCCGCGCTTCCCTTCCAGGCTTTCGAGCAGCGAGGTCTCCTCGCCGCAAATGTAGGCGCCCGCGCCCAGGCGCACTTCCATATCGAAGCTCTTGCCGCTGCCTGCGACATTCTCGCCGAGGTAGCCTTTGCTGTGCGCGATTTCAATTGCGCGCTGCAGGGTTCTGAACGCATTCGGATATTCCGAGCGTAGGTAGATGTAGCCGCGGGTGGCGCCGACGGCCATTCCGGCAATGGTCATGCCCTCGATCAAGACGAAGGGATCGCCCTCCATGATCATGCGGTCGGCGTAGGTGCCGCTGTCGCCCTCATCCGCGTTGCAGACAATATATTTTTGGTCGTCCGGGGTATTCAGGACAGTTTTCCATTTGATTCCCGTGGGGAAACCCGCGCCGCCGCGCCCGCGAAGGCCGGAGTTGGTAACCTCGTCCACGATCGCTTCGGGCGTGAGTTTGATCGCTTTCTCCAGGCCCCGATATCCGCCGTGAGCCATGTAATCGGAAAGCGAAAGCGGGTCGGTGATTCCGCAGCGCGCGAAAGTGAGCCGCTCCTG
Organism: Candidatus Acidiferrales bacterium; assembly: GCA_036520875.1. Taxonomy (GTDB): domain Bacteria; phylum Acidobacteriota; class Terriglobia; order Acidiferrales; family UBA7541; genus Palsa-295. The sequence continues at coordinate 11,661 of DATDIT010000020.1, read as the reverse complement.
GTTCTTCAGGAATGGAATCTCTTCCGTGAGGCCGAGACAAAGCTTGTGCGCTTTTCCTTCGAGAAATCCCGCGTCGAACAAGCCAGAGACGCTATCGGCGGAAACTGGTCCGTAGGCTATGCGGCCGCGCGGAGTTTCCACCTCGACCAGCGGCTCCAGCCAAAACATGCCGCGCGAACCATTGCGAATCAGCGAGACATCGCCTCGACGCGAAGCGATCTGCTCCGCAATTGCTCTGGCGACGGCATCCGCGCCGACAGAAACGGCGGCGGCGTCGCATGGAACATAAACCTTGACGCTCATGCGTGCCTCTGCGCGCTATCGATTAGAAAGTCGGCTACTTCCGGCGAGACTCGCCCGTAGAGTTTGCCATCGAGCATCACGGCCGGAGACAGCGCGCAATTTCCCAAGCAGTAGACGGGTTCCACCGTGAAGCCGCCGTCGCGCGTGGTCTCGCCCAATTTCACTCCCAGTCGGTCTTCCACGTGGCGAATCATGCGTTCGCAGCCCATCGATTGACACGATTCCGCGCGGCACATTTTCAGCATGTGACGGCCCGTTGGTTCGTGGCGAAAATCGTGATAAAAACTGATCACGCCGTGCACTTCGGCCTTGGAAATATTCAGCGTGTCGGCGATCAACGGAACGGCAGCCTTATCGATGTATCCAAATTCTTCTTGTAATGCATGCAAAATCGGAAGGAGCGCTCCGGGCAGGTTTTGCAGCTCTCGGATGCGTTCTAAGGCCCGTTCGGCGTCCCAACTTTCGATACTGCTCATGTGCGGCAAACTCCCGCTTCGTGGTTAAAAAAGCTACTCCAAATGCGGTATTCTCATTGCCAGTCTCACTTGTATTCTAACATACGCCCGGCGCCGCTAAGTTGCGGTTTTTGCTTTGCTTCTCGTCGTCGAAAGGTTTGCTCGCTTCCTGACGCGATCAACTCAGCGAGAGACCCGATCGCTCAAGTCTGGCTACCTTGAATTTAGGGTGGACACCTTGCCCCATTCTCAGCCAAATTAGAAGGCGCAAGACTGAGGCGGGCAGCTCAGGGGAGATAGGCGATGAAACATGCTGCATTCTTGCTTGGGGCCATCCTTCTGTTTGTCACCAGCAGTTCCGCGCAGAACATTTCCGCGAACTCTCTCTTGTTCGCGCCATCTGATCCGGGTCTGGCTCTCGCTGAGTTTTCGTCCGTTCCCACCGAGCCGCTGGTCCTTGCGTCCGTCGCGGGGCCAGCCAGCACCGAGCCACCGGCGACCCCAACCATTGGGTCCGAGTCGTACAGCGAGCCGCCAGCTCAACAACCAAGAGTATATGGCGTTTTCGAAAACTATAAGTGGCAGGCATACGTCGGTTATGCATTCTTTCGTTTCTATGCGCTCCCCAGCCGGAAGGAAAACATGAACGGCGTCGACCTAGGGGCCGTTTATTACCCGGGTGCTTCCTGGATTGGAGCAGACGGCGACATCCTCGCGGAATATGGAACATTTTTAAATCACAGCTCGAAATTTACCAGCTACATGGGAGGTGCACGCTTCCGCTGGCAAGGTCCGCGCGGCATCGAGCTTTGGGCTCACGGCTTGGCTGGGTTTGCGAAGTTCCTGCCGCAGACGGCGCTGGGCGGCCAAACCGCTTTCTCCTATGAAGCCGGAGGCGGGATGGACCTGGGAGTATATCGTCGGCGGCTCGCCTACCGGGTGGAGGTCGACGCGGTTGGGACTCACTTTTTCCAGGCAAATCAAGTAAGCCCCAAGATTTCAGTAGGTGTCGTTTACAGGTTCTGACCGCGGAATTTCAACGCCATCATCACCCGCTTAGCCGGACTTCGATCCCCGCGGCGAAATCAGTCGGCCGAAATACCCGAGCGTTTCTCGAATCCCTAGCACCCACGCAGCGCCGAAATACGCGACTCCGTACGGCCCGAGCACAAGAATGGCAATGAGAATTGCAGAATGATGACCCACGTGTCGGCGTATCAACCAGCCGATTGCCGCCGCCACAAGCGCTGCCAGCCATAACTTCGTCACATAGCCCGTTGCCAGTCCGGTGCGCCCGATCCGTTGGTTCAAAGTACGCCGCAATAATGTGAATTCAACCCAAGAAGACACCCCAGCGGAAATGGTTAGGCCAGCCACACCCCAGCGAGAGCTGATGCCGATGGCAGGCGGCAATGGAATCGCGCATAGATAGCCGAGAACTGTCGTCAGCGCCACACGCACAATCGCAAATTTCAGGGGTGTGCGCGTATCACGGAGCGCGTAGTACGTGGAGGAATAGAGCCGGCCCAGCGTTTGCGCGAGTAGGCCAACCGTCGCACCCGCCAGGATCCCCCAAACGTAGATCACGTCGGCCTGCTTGAATTGTCCTGTCCGATAGATGGCCGCAACAATCACGTCGCCGAGAAAAACGAACGCAGCAATGGACGGCACCACGAAGAATGCAATCTGGCGCAGGCCGGAATCGAGGCGCGCACGAAGTGCCTCGGCCACTTCGCGATCATCGCCAAGCGCGCCGGACATATGCGGGAGCTCCGCGGCCGAAACGGACATCCCGAAGAGGCTCACCGGAAGCGTGTAGAGAATCTGCGCATAGGCTAAGGCCGCCACGGCCCCAGTGGGCAAAAGCGTGGCCAGCAGTCCGTCTACGTAGGCGCTGATTTGAACTACGCCGCGGCCGATGAACACGGGGAAAAAGTTTCGGATCACGGTCCGCACATTTTCGCTCTGGTGTTGCAGCGAAAGGCGCAGACCGTGCAGGAGCTTTAGCACCACGGGCAATTGAACGGCCACCTGTATGCCGCTGCCAACGACCGATCCCCATGCCAAAATCAGCGCCAACGGGAACTGCGCGTACCGTCCTCCCCATCCCCACATCGTCGCGATCATCGCGATGTTCCAGAAAACCGGGGCCGTGTAGGAAAGAAAGAATCGCCGATGGCTATTGAGGACGCCCAGGCATAGCGCCGAGAAAACCAGCAGGCCGGCGCCTGGGAACAGAATGCGCACCAGCCGAATTGTCAGCTGGCGCTTCTCTCCGTGAAAGCCAAACGCGATCGCGTCGATCAGGTAGGGTGTCGCAAGCACGCCGATCAGCACAATGATCGACGTGGTAAGCGCCAAAAGCCCTGCAATGGCGCCTGCGGTGCGCCGAGCCTCTTCATCGTCTTTCCGCGCCAGCAGACCGGCATACACCGGAATAAATGAAGCCGAGAGCACTCCTTCGCCGAACAGTGTCTGGAGAAAATTGGGAATGCGGAACGCGGCTTTAAAGGCGTCAGCCGCATCGGAATTGCCGAAGTAATGCGCGAATACGCGTTCCCGGATCAGTCCCGCGATGCGACTGAGGAAAATGCCCGACGCGACCAGAAAAGCGTGGCGCTTCGACGCCCCGTGGACTCTCGGGTCCTTCGCCGTGGCTGTCACAGGAAGGATTGAATGCGCGTGTACATTGGCTGGAATAATTCATTACAAGAGGTAGCCGGGAAGATGTCAACTTCGATTCTGGCCGTTGTTGCTCTACAAATGCGGAGCGCTTTACTCACCAACCGCAACGGGTCTGCTGCGCGTTCGGGTAATGCGGAAGGCGGACGGAATGCGCAGGTGGCGTCCCCAGCCCCATAGGGTAATAAACGCCACGAGCGCGATGCCCTGCTCCGTTGTCGTCATTTGTGGTAAGCGTCTCTCTGTAGAACCCCCACGCCAAACCATCCCCAGTACACTCGATGGTTCTGGATGAGGCCGTTCTTCAGTTCCATCACCTCGACGAAATCCATCTGATCGCCCTCCGGCGTGGCGCGCGGGTATTCCCACATCATCTTATTCTTGCCGTCAGTCAAGAATGGCGTGCGATGGAATCGCCGGACGGGCGGCTTGCGCTGAGCAAGCGTCTGGAAGAGACGGCGCAACTCCGCATGTCCTTTGCAAATGCCCTTCTCAGTCCCGAGCAAGTGCGGAACGAGTGGGCTTTCGAGTGTGCCATCCTCAGCGTAAAGCGCGAGCAACCCTGGAGCGTCATTTCGCGCCAACGCTTCATCCCAATCTTTGTAAATACGCTCGAAGTCGCGGTATTGCACGGGTGTTTCGGACGAAACAGCTCTTTGAGTTGAACTCATCGACTTTTCCTCCTGGCAGTGCGCCGCCTGTGCGCGGCGGGCGCGCGCCTGATGCGCTTCGACAGAAGCGATTTTGCTCTTTGAAGTTCGGCGCGGCGCGAGGAGCTCAGTCCTCGACCGCCGCGATTTATGAAGTATGTCAGCATCCTCATGCCGGATCCGGGACCTTTGGGCGAAACTCTTCTCGATGCGAGAACGCGCGCGATCGTGGACGCGTCTTTCGTGAAAAGGCCTGGTGGAGGATGGGTCGAATCCGTTTTTACCTTTGCTACCCATCGTTTTCGTTTAGCCGGCATGGTGCACTCCTTCATTTCCAGCTAGTAGCTAAGCCCGGTACCGCGCAGCGATCAATACAGGTATGGGCTTACTCTCGCCATTCGAATCCCGCACGACGGCGCTACAGCGATCTCTGGACACCTGCTTCCATCCTTACGATCAAGATTGAATTATCAGCAGGAGATTGCACTGCGACATACGAGCTTAAAGACAAATAAGACCGACAAAGTGGAATCGGCGCCTTACATCCCCTTGAGATATTTTGTGGCGTTCACGGCGGTGATCAACGATACGATCAAACCGTTTTTGGCCAATAAAGGCCACGCGGCGAAAGAAGTGGAAAAAATGCACAGCGCCTGGTGCAAGTCCGTCCAGCTTCAAATCGCGCTTTGGACGGAGCCTTACGCTGATTCCAAGCTCGCACCAAATGAATGGTGATCCGGCAGCGAATCAATCTCTGGACGGGGCGAAAATCGCATGTGGAATTACAGTCGTGCGCTGTCCACGCAGAATCCCGATGCGTACGCAGCCCACTATACCCCCGACGGTCAATTCGGCACCGGCGCTAATGCCGTCAAGGGACGCGAGGCGCTCAAGAAGATGATCGTGAATCTCAAACAGCGCTTGGCCGGGCAGCAGCCCGTATACGTTATGGACGTGAACACTTCGGTGGAATTTCCTGACCGCGATCACGCGCACCTTGAAGCATACTGGCTGGAAGTCTCGCCGCGGACAGGCCCGAACGTAGCCGCTCGCGTCGTGAACGCCGGTCGCGAAGTTGAAGAACTCGAGCGCGTCAATGGCCAGTGGCTCCTCAAGTTGCGCGACGCTGCGCCAAAGGACTGAACTAATTTTCGGCGTGGTATTATCCGGCCGCCCTCTGACGTCGATGGTAGGAAATACGGAGCAAAAAGATGCGCCACCGCCAAAATGAAAATCTCCGCTAAAGTTTTTCGCTTAGGCGGTTGTTTAATCGGTTTCGCGCTGGCCGTCTCGATTCTACCTGGCACGCCGCTGCTCACGGCGTTCGCTTCACAAGAACAAAGCAAGACAGAAAAGTCCGCGAAGCCGCCGGAATCAAAGAAAAAGGCCAAGAAAGAACGCAGGGCGGAGGCGGCGAGCGCATTGCCCGCCGTGCTGTGGCACGACCCGGGAGACATAGCGTCGCTCGATCTTCGACATGGCGCGGGAGGCGCAAAGGACGCGCCCGACCCTCACGCCGATTACGCCTTCATCGACGAAGACATGAACGGGACCTCACCTAAATTTTACGTGCAAGATACGAATGGAGTGAAATGGTTGGTGAAACTGGGACCGGAAGCCAAGCCGGAAACGGCGGCCACGCGTTTGGTCTGGGCCATGGGTTATTTCACGGACGAGGATTATTTCCTGCCCCGGATTCACGTCCAGGGACTGCCAAAACTTCGGCGCAAGATGTTCGGGGCTTCGCCGAAAACTGGGATCGTCCCCAACGTGAGATTGAAACGGCAGGGCGAGGATCTGAAAAAGGTCGAAAACTGGGAATGGTTCGATAATCCTTTTATCGGTACACGCGAACTCAACGGATTGCGCGTGCTAATGGGACTGATCAACGACTGGGATTTAAAGACCGAAAATAACAAAGTGTATGTGGCGGATAAAGAGCGGCATTACTTGGTCAGCGATCTAGGGGCGACCTTTGGAAAGACAGGGTTTGCGCCCGCGCACGTCCCGCTGCTCCCGCACGGCACTAAGGGCGTACTGAAGGACTATGAGCACGCCACGTTCATCCGGGCTACCACGGACGATATGCTGACACTGCAGATGCACACGACGGCGCCATTTTTCATGAGATGCTTCGACCCGCGGTACTTCAACAAGTATAAGGGGGTCGAGCGGGTCGTGCGGGGCATCCCAGTTGTCGATGTGCAATGGATAGGCGGCCTGCTAGCGCGTCTGACGCCGCAGCAGATTCGCGATGCATTCCGTGCCGCGGGCTTACAGCCGGAGGAATCAGATGCGTTCGCGAAAGTCGTCGAGAAGCGAATAGCGGCTTTGAATCGATTAAACAAGTGATAGACCGGGTCTTATCTGATCCGCGCATTCAGTCACTTTCTAGCCACCGCCAGAAATCGAGAGGTCAATGAAAAAGGGCTCAGCGTTTTCGAAACTGGCGTGGCAATCCCCGCCGTTGTCTGGGCCGGAGCACGGAAGGCAATTAGGCCGGCACCACGAATGGAATAGCCGCCAAAACGCTTGTGCCGGAATCAGACGACCCGATCGTCAACTCGCCACCAACGTGGCGGATACGCTCGCGCATTCCTCTAATTCCCACTCCGATGCCCCGAGATTGAATCTCGATCAATTTTTCGGGAGACATTCCCTTTCCTTGGTCCCGAACTTCTACATATATCTTGCCCGCCTCGTGGGTAACACTGATAACCGCAGTCTTACTTCCAGAATGGCGATGGATGTTTGTCAAACACTCCTGCACGAGACGAAATATGATCAATTCGATCTCGCGTGGGAGTCTTTCAAAGTCTTTGGGAATGCGTAGGTCAATATCGAGTCCGCTCCGTTCTTTCAGGCCGTGCACATACCAGCTCAGCGCGGACCACAGTCCGTTCTCATCCAATGACGGCGGGTGCAAGAGGTAGGAGGTAGTGCGTATCTCGTGCGTCAAATGCTGAAGCAAGTTTTCGGCCTCTTCGACATGCCTCGCAAGTGCAGGATCGCCATTTGCGCTCTGGGCGAGCCGGCCAAGGGTGATGCCCAACACAGCCAATGTCTGGCCGGCGCTGTCATGCAATTCGCGAGCGATGTGTCTGCGCTCTTCATCCTGAGTTTCCATCAACCGAGCCGACAGGTTGCGAAGTGTTTCCGATTGCTGAAGAACTTCGGCATTTTGCCGCTGTAATTCTCCAGTCCGAAACTGGACTTGGGTGTCGAGCGCATCCGCGAGGGTGCGAAATCGCTCCTCGCTCTCGCGCAATGCCCGTTCGACTTGCTTACGTTCGGTGATGTCGCGGGCTATTTTAGAAGCACCGATAATTCTCCCCGCGGCGTCCCTTACCGGTGAGACCGTCAGTGATACCGCTACTGTGGACCCCTCCTTGCAAACCCGCAGTGTATCGAAATGCTCGACGCGCTCGCCCCGGGCGAGGCTCTCAAGGATCGCTGCTTCTTCGTTCGTACGGTCCGCTGGGATGATAAGCGAGATGTGCTGACCAACAGCTTCTTGGGCAGTATAGCCAAATAACTTCTCCGCGCCCCTGTTCCAACTGGTGATCACACCATCCAGACTTTCGCTGACAATCGCGTCGTCCGAGAAGTCCACAATCGCGGCAAGCAGGCCGATCGCCTTATCCGCTTTCTGGCGCATCGCGGGTAGCTCGTCCAGAAGTGATTGGCCGATCCTGTCCGGAATCGCCTCAGGATCATTCAAGATACAGGCTGCCAGCGCCTCGTGCGTCGCTAGCAGGTCCTTAATGTCTTCCTCAAACTCCAGTTCGGGATGAACCTTGGTCCAGTAGTGGGCCGCCCGAACGAAAGTCAGGAAAAGGATCAGGTACTGGAATCGGATCGGTCCCAATAAACGTCCCAGGATATCGAGACAAACGTCTGCATCGGCCGTCTGCAAGAAAACGTGGCTGGCGAATGCGAATACAGCGTCTTCCACCTCAGAATCGGCCAAGGGCATTTCAACCAGAGGCGAGGCAATGTTCGCGCAACGGGAGAGGCGTTGCTCCAGTTCTTGTCCACGTGGAAGGCGGCGCTGAAGGAGCCGAACAACCTCTTCGACTCTGTGAACGCGAGCTTGAGAGTCGCCAGAAGGACGGCCAAGCCCCGTCAGAAAGCCGACGTGCCTCGCGATGCAGTAACGAACCCCGCAAAACCGCGATAGATGAACGAAGAGCCGCTCTTTGAACAGGGAGGGCAGCGGATTGTCCAGGTAAGCCGCCTGGGCAAAACCCCACATCTTCTCAGTTATTTCGGGAATCTCTGGCGCAAGCCGGAAAAAGTTTGGGAGCAGCCCGAACCGCTCTTCGGCGCGTCTCCTCAGGTCGATCCTACCCCTGGATGCTGAACCAGCCTCGCTCGACACTGGAGACCTCCGCCAGCATCATTTAAGTATACACCGATGGTTCATCGTGGCTGTAGCCTAGGCATAAAAAGAGAGCGACATCCCAAACTGACTTCCTCTGTGTGGGCTGATGCCGCGCTGAAACTGACGCCCTTCTTCGGGTGGAAGAGGAGGGGTTAAACGCCGCCATAAAGGCGTCGCGAAGCGCTTCCATTTTTCACGAAGCGGGGTTCGACCAGGATTTGCATAAGGGCGCGGAAAGGCGAGTGGCCGACGCAGTCCCGTCGCCTATGGCCATACCGATGAACCCCGCACTTGACAGCTAGAATTGGAATCGCAGCGCAAATTGCATTACGCGCGATGGCTCAATGCCTGCCAGCCCGCTGATTATGCCAAACCTCCCGGACGAGACGCCCGTATCGGGCAGACCGAAGTTCGTGTGATTGAAGACGTTGTAAGCTTCCGCGACGAATTTCAGCGAATATCGCTCGCCACCAAGTGGGAAATTCTTGGAGACAGATAAGTCGGTGTTTGAGAAATGCGGACCCCGCAGGTTATCCCGAGTGCCGCTCTGCAAGCCGGTCACAGGAGAAAACGCCGCCGCTGCCGCAGCAGGATTCGCGTAGAACTGAACCTCATTATTGTTGGCTTTGTCGATATGGATATTTGAGGTGAGTGCCGATCTCGGCCCCGTGAAAATTGCCCCTGTATCCGCCGCAAGGCTGACTGTATCGAACTGGGCGATGTCAGTCCCGTTCGCCGTAAAGGCCAATCCGGTCCGCCAAGTTTCGATTCCTGCTATCTGCCACCCTCCGATGGCTTCGTTTAGCAACGAGCCGGAATTCCCGCCGATCGCTTTGCCACGGCCAAAAGGCAGTTCGTAAACGAAATCGCCGCTGATTTGGTGTGTGGCGTCGAATTCCGAATTGCCTCGGCAGGCGGATTCGTTTGTCACATCGCACATAACCGACGTGACCCCCGACTCGAAGTTCCCATCTTCATTGCTAACCGTTGAGCCGTTATCAATCGAGTGGGACCAGGTGTAGTTGAAGTCGAACTGCAGATCGTGAGTAAGTTGTTTGCGCAGGGTCACGAACAGCGAGTTGTAGGACGAAAAGCCCTTGTTGGCCATGATGCCGTCCACGAAGAACTGGGGCGTTAGCCCCACGTTTGCCGGCAACGGGAGCGCAGGAAGAATACCGCCCGTCCCTCCCTGTTGCAGCGCTGTGAAGTTATTCGTGTACACGGCAGCCGTGCACGAGGGCGTCCCGTAAAATGCCGTGCAGTTCCCTGCGCCATCTGCCGCTAGTGCGGCATTCATCTCATTCTCGAAGAAGGGTTGCACCGGAACGCTGGCGACAGGCACGCCTGCGCCGCCGTTTTGCCGGGAGTCTTTTTCCAATGTGCTGAAGGCTTGAACCAAAGTCTGTTTGGACGCTGGGTCCGTGAAGTCCATCGCCTGCGAGACGTCCGCTAACATTAGCAACCTTCGGCCAAACCGCCCGAAGTAATCGGCCTCCAACTGAAAGCCCCCTGGCAGTTCCCGTTGCAATCCAAAGCTTGCATCTATCGAGTAAGGCGTGTGCAGGTGGTTATCGATCCCATCGTTGAAGATCGCGGCAGGCGTCAGCGGAGTCTGGAATGGCGGAGCTACGATTGGAAACGGCGCCGCACTGGCAGAATTGAATCGCGGGTCGTTTTCCAGAGCAAAAGTGGTTGTCTGGCCCGAATTGAATTCATCCGCAACTGTATTCGAGAACAAATAGTTGGACTGATCCTCGAAGTTAGTAATGGCGTAGATCACCGACTCGTCATAAAGGAGATTGGCCCCCGCTCGCAGCACGGTCTTTCGGTCGCCAAAGAGTCCGCCCATCACGCCGTTGGTGAACGAAGGATTCCAGGCAATGCCAAGTCTCGGAGAGAAATCGTGCTTTTCAGCGGGATAAAGCGGTTGGCCCCCGGGGTTAGCCTTCCCGGCGAGTTGATATGTAAGTAATGGTGTGGCGTCGGGGCCGGAAATGCCGTTTAAACCATTCGCCAGCCGAGTGGCTACGATTTGATTGACATCGGTATTAAAGAACTGTGCTTCGGTGCCATGTACCTCATACGGAGACTGCTGGTATTGGTATCGAACTCCCAATGTGACCGTCAGGTCGCTGCGAAGTCTCCAGGAATCCTGGACGTACCCCGCGATCTCGTTGATGCGCCAGTCCCGTGTTGCTGGCGACCCTGCAGCAAGCGCGGTGCCGGCATGATTGTAAATAACATTCGCTTGGACGTTATTTATGATACCCATATCACCTACGAGGAAGTTATCCCATTCGCTCGTGGCCGTATTATCTGGATTGATGTCGGCTGGTCTCATATTCGCCGAAAGTCCAGTGACCGCCCCGCCAAGCCCCTCCTGAACGAAAACGAAGTCGTTACTCAGGTTGCTACGAACCTTCGCAGGGTTCCACTGGCCCCCAAATTGGATGGTGTGCTTGCCACGGATCAGAGTGAAGTCGTCACGCAAGGTCGGCTCCGGGACTACGCGCCCCTGCGAAGTCTGGCGCTCAAAAGGAGTCGCAAAAGTCGATCCGGCAAAGCTGCCAAAGAAGCTCAATTCGTAGAACGCCCCCGCTCCATTAAACGCGATCGGTTCCTGGAGATTCGCGCGCGTTTCGCCGTATGTGAATTGGTTGATCGCGTTTGAATTGATCGTCCACGTGTCTCCGATCACCCAGGCGCGGTCTCGTATCGTTTCCAGCGCTGTTAGCGGGTCGCCCGGAAATTGAACCGGAAGATCGCCGTTCGACAAGTTGACGGTCTTGTAATTTCGTATGTTGAATCTGCCGAAAATCTTATTGTTGCCGGTGATGTTGTAATCGATGCGGCTTAAATAGCTGTTCTCGATGAGTGGGTCAGGTGCATTGAATCGTAACCCTGCCGTATTGAGGCCGTCTCCCACATTGAAGTCGTTCGGGGCTGGATACCGGTTCTTGAAGAGGTTCAGCAGGGCGGGCGCAGGACCAGCTGCCGCGAACCCGGGGGCGCCCGCGCAGCTAGCCGTCGAACACGGATCAAAAGATCGCACCTCTGCCGCAGGAGCAATCGTCACGCAATTGGTGCTTACGTCGGCGGAGGTCAAACGGCTGTTGTCCGAGCAGCCGGCGCCGCTATTATTAAGATAGGCGATCTCGCCGTTCGCCACGTGTGGAAAAGGCACTAG
>DATDIT010000019.1:0-39117 GCA_036520875.1 Candidatus Acidiferrales bacterium | reverse complement strand
CTGATCGGCTGTGAAGTCGACGGTGGCGCGGCCGTAATAGGGGACGATTACCGTGTCCTTGATGATGCCTGAAGTTTTTTTGCCGTTGATATCGACTAGCTCGAAACGGTGGCGATGCAGGTGAAGCGGGTGAGCGTCGTCAGTGCGATTGCGGAAGACCAAGCGGTAGCGCGCGCCCTTTTTTAGAACCAATTCATTTTCGTGCGGATATTGCTTGCCGTTGACGAGCCATGCATTGAACCTTCCATTGCCGCTGGGAATTTTCGTGAACACCATGTCGATCGTTTGATCGGGCGCGGGTGGCGCTGATGCGGCCGGGGCGGTTCGGCCGAAAATGGTGTAGTCCCAGATGGCCTTGGAGGGCGGGACCCATTGCGGCTGCTGATGCTGGTTCGCGTACTCGACGATGACGCCGAGACCGAAGTTGCGAATGTTGTCCTGCGGCGCGCCAAGAATCCAGATTCCGGGCTGGTTCATGTCAACAAAGGCATCGGCGCGCTCGCCGGGACCGAGAAGAAGAACTTCGACGGGTTGCGGCGAGGGCACTGGGTTGCCGTCGAGAGCGAACACGCGGAATTGGTGGCCAGGAAAGGCGATGCTTTTATTTTCGATCGCGCTGGCATTCAGGATATGCATGAGTAGGCGCTGGCCTTGCTTCACGCGAAGCGGCTCGCCAAAGCCGAGGGCTTTGTCGTTGATCGAGTACATCGCCGAACTTACTTCCAGGCCATTCGGACGCGTGTCCAGCACGGCAGGCCTTTCGGGCTGCGGGCCGCTCTGAGCTTCGTCGTCATCATCCATCAGTTGCGATGTGAAGAAGGGATCCCAATCGCGCAGCGCGAGGAATAGTTCCTGATCGTAGTGTCCAGGATCCTGGCCCGAATCGACCATGACGAAGCCGAACTGGCCCGTGTAAGTGCCTTTGTGCAGATCGTCCATGGCCATGGCGTGGGAATGATACCAACGGGTGCCCGCAGGTCCCGGCGTGAACTGAAAGCGGCGCTGGCCGTGCGGCGGGACGGGCGGCGTTTCCTCCTCTTCCACGCCGTCAACTTCGGCGGGGATCAGAAAGCCGTGCCAGTGGACGAATTCGGGCGTGTCCGTATCGTTTATAACGTCCACAGTGACGGGCTTGCCCTCGCGCATGCGAAGCACAGGGCCGGGAGAAGAACCGTTGTATCCAATGGTGCTGATGATGCGGGTGGGGGCGAGTTCGACAGGAACCGGGGCAATGCGCAGGGTGATGTCCGCTTTAGCGCCTGACTGCGCCGATTGTGGCGACGCTTCTGAGGGGGAAGGTTTCGGAGGCATCCCCTGCGTCTGCTGATAGGCAAAGGCCTTTGCCCCACTGAGGCCGAGCGCGGCTGCGCCACCAAATTTTATGAACGCTCTTCGCCGCACGGCTCCCCCGCAGGGTCGGTGATGGTTGGAGATGGGTATGCCAATCTGTTAGGCTCTCCTTGCGCATCAAAAGTATCTCATGAAGTGTGATGCATGAAGCTCGCGCGGCGAATTTCGGTTGCAACCATCCTGGTAGCCTTCAGCGGAAGTCTGTTAGCCCTCCAATCGAATGGATATCAATTTTACGGGTCGAGTCCTTATGCGCCGGTGACCCCGGAGCAGGCTAACGAGAAGGCCGAGTTCTCGTGGTCACGGCTGCGATATACCGCGGCGCAACGTAGCTTTAGTGGTTTCGGTGGTGGCGGCTTTGGCTACAGAGGATATGGATATGGCGGGGGATGGACCTGGGGCCAAGACTATCCCAAGGCCGACCGGCAATTCCTGCTGGCGCTGCGCCGCTTGACGCGGGTGAACGCGCGATCGACCGAGCAGGTGGTGGATCTCGACGACGATAAAATTTTCAACTATCCGTGGGTGTACGCCGTCGATGTGGAGGATTGGACGTTCACGCCCGCGGAAGCCAAACGGCTGCACGATTATCTTCTGAAGGGCGGCTTCCTGATGGTCGACAATTTCCACGGCACCGCCGACTGGGAAAATTTCATGAATGGGATGCGGCTGGTTATCCCCGACCGGCCGGTGGAGGACCTCAGCAACTCAGATGAGATTTTTCACGTCTTATATGACCTGAGCGATCGTTTTCAGGTGCCGGGAGAACAATACATCAACACCGGGCGCACGTACGAGAAGGATGGCTACGTGCCGAAATGGCGGGCTATTCGGGACGACGATGGGCGCGTGATGGTCGCGATTTGCCACAACATGCATCTGGGAGACGCCTGGGAATGGGCGGACAGTCCTGAGTATCCGGAACGCTTTGCGTCCATGGCTTTTCGCGTGGGCATCAATTACGTGATTTACGGGATGACGCACTGAGTATCTGAGGCCGCGGTGCGAATCGATCGGGCGATTGTAAAGAAATGTGCGACGAATGTTCCAATTCCTCTTCAAGTATCCGGCGCCAACGTTTTCGAAGGGCCAGTTCGTCTTGCTTGGCTCGTGGCCGAAGTGGGCGCTCTTTTTGGCGATCCTGGCAGCGGCTGCGGGGCTGGGATGGCTGATTCGTTCGCGACTGCCGCGCGCCGCGCCGAGATTGCGAAGCTGGCGGGCGGGAATTATTTGGCTCCTGCAAGCGGCACTCGCCGCGCTTGTGCTGATTTTGCTGTGGCAGCCGGCGATTACGGTTGCGCAGCTGAAGCCTCAACAGAACATTATCGCGCTGCTGGTGGACGACTCGCACAGCATGTCCATCGCGGATGGCGCGAATGGCAGCAGCACCACGCGGCTCGCGCAAGGCGTGAATCTGTTGCAGGGCGGCGTGCTGGCGGAGCTGCAGAAGAAATTTCAGACGCGACTGTATAGCCTCGATAGCCACCTCACGCGCGTCTCCAGCCTGAAGGGACTGCAGCCCGCGGCACCCGCAACTCACATCGGCGAAAGTCTGAAGCAATTCGTGGCCGAGACTTCGGATCTGCCCATCGGCGCGATTGTGCTGCTAACTGACGGAGATGACAATTCCGGCGGCATCGACCTGGACACCATTGCCGCCCTTCGCAATCGACGCATCCCCGTTCATACGGTGGGATTGGGAGCGGAGCAAATGCAGCACGATGTGGAGATTGACGATGCCACCGTTGCGACGCGGGCGATGGCCAATTCGCGGTTGACCGCGACCGTCACTTTGCACCAACAAGGTTACGCTGGGGAAAAATCGATGCTTGCGGTTCGCGACGGGCAGAAGCTGCTCAGCTCGCGCGAAATCACATTCGGCGGCAACGGAAAAAGTCAATCGGAGACGCTGCTATTCAATGCCGGAGATGCGGGGGCCAAGGCGCTGCAGTTTTCGATCGACCCGATGCCGGGCGAGGAGAGTCGGCTGAACAACACCGTCACGCGGCTGGTGAATGTGACATCCGATAAGAAACGGATCCTTTACGTTGAGGGCGAGCCGCGATGGGAGTACAAGTTCCTCCGGCGTGCTGAGGACGATGACAAGTTGGTGCAGGTCGCATCGATGCTGCGGACAACGGAGAATAAGATTTATCGCCAGGGGATCAATGATCCAAAGGAGCTGGCGAGTGGTTTCCCTTCGAATACCGACGATCTGTTTGGATACCAGGCGATCATTATTGGCTCGGTCGAAGCCGGGTATTTCACGCCCACGCAAAAGGATCTGATCCGGCAGTTCGTCGACCGGCGCGGAGGCGGGCTGCTGCTCTTGGGCGGGCGATTTGCGCTCGCCGACGGCGGCTGGGGCGGATCAGAACTTGCGGACCTTCTTCCGGTCAACTTGCCGAATCGAAAAAATACGTTTCAGCGAGTCCCGGCCACTGTCGAATTAACGCAGGCGGGCGCGGACAGTTTGATTTGCCGCCTGGTAGACGACCCAGCGCGTAACGCCGAGCGTTGGAAAACGCTTCCCTACCTGATGGACCATCAAGACGCGGGCACGCCGAAACTGGGCGCCACGGTACTGGCCGAGATGAAAGTTGGCGGGCGCAAGATGCCGTTGCTGATCACGCAGAATTACGGGCGCGGCCGCACGGCTGTGCTCGCTACTTCGGGCACGTGGCGGTGGCAGATGAGCCTTCCGCTGGGCGACACAAGCCACGACATGTTCTGGCGGCAATTGCTGCGCTGGCTTGTCGCAGACACGCCGGATCGCGTCGTGGCTTCCGTGCCGCATCAGGAATTATTTGACGACGGGCACATCAGCTTTTCAGCGGACGTCCGCGGCAAAGACTATCTGCCGGCCGCTGACGCCAGCGTCGAGGCGCAGATCACGGGGCCCGGTGGCGCCACCGCGAAAGTTGACATGACTCCGGTCCCCGATAAGCCGGGCACCTTCCAGGGCGAATGGACTGCGGACAAGCCAGGATCGTATCTGACGGAGGTAACCGCTCAGCGCGGCGGGCAGGAACTTGGGCGCGATGTGTTTACCTTTCAACGGACGGATGGCGTGGCCGAAAATTTTCACACCGAACAAAACCGCGACCTGCTTGAAAAACTTTCGTCGCAAACCGACGGGCGTTACTGGCGTCCACAAGACCTGTCGGAACTCCCCGGCGAAATTTCCTATTCCGAGGCGGGAATCAGCGTTCGCGAGACAAAAGCGCTGTGGGACATGCCCATCGTTTTCATCGTGATTCTGCTTCTGCTCGTTTCTGAGTGGCTGCTGCGGCGGAAATGGGGCGTGATATGAGGTTGAAATCGGCGGCCCTTATTTTGTGCTGCGGTTTTTTGCTGAGCGCGATACCTGCGCGCGCGGGTGTTTACTACGTGACGGTAGCAGGCTTGGGTGGCGAGCCGGACTACGAGCAGGAATTCACCTCGCTGGCAACCGATCTCGATCGACTGCTCAAGGCCTCCGGAACGGATACTCACGTCTACACGCTGGATGGCAACGATGCGACTCGATCACACATGACGGACGTGCTAGGCAAGGTAGCGAGCCAAGCCAAGCCCGACGATGATTTCGTGCTGATTCTGATTGGCCACGGCACCTACGACGGCGTCGAATACAAGTTCAATCTTGTGGGACCTGATATCACCGCAGCGGATTTGGCGGCCCTGTGTGACCGCATCGCTGCCAAGCGGCAACTTATTGTTAACACAACCAGCGCCAGCGGCGGCTCGATCCCCGCGCTTGAGAAGCGCGGGCGCTGCGTGATCGCCGCAACGAAAAGCGGAACCGAAAAGAACGCCACTGTGTTTGCGCGATACTGGGTTGAAGCGCTGCACGATCCCGAGGCGGATCTGGACAAGAACGAAGCGATCAGTGCGCTCGAAGCTTTTCAGTACGCCACAAAGAAAACAGCTGCCTTTTATGACTCGCAAAAGCGCCTTGCCACGGAACACGCCGTCTTCGACGATACCGGACATCACGACCCGGTGCGAGAGCCAGCGACAGATACGGGCGAGGGCCAACTACTTTCCAGTTTCACGCTGATCCGTCTCGGTGCCGCTCAAAAGGCTTACAACGACCCTGCCAAGCGTGCATTGCTCGCGCAAAAAGAAGAACTCGAACGGAAAATAGATACTTTGAAATACCAAAAGCTGGCCATGTCGCAAGACGACTATAAGAACCAGCTTACCGCCGCGCTCCTGGAGTTGGCGAAGGTGCAGGATCAATTGGATAAGTGAAACACGCATTCCAATTCGCCGCAATTTGCGCCGCATTGCTCGTCGCTGCAAGCGTGGTGTGGCCCGCCACGCCAGACGATTGCCACTTGCTGCGCAAACACGGCCGGCGCAGCGAAGCTCAAGCCTGCTACAAGTCGCTCACACTCGCTGGCGATCCCTATCTCCGCGCTGAAGGATATTGGGGTCTTGAAAATTACGAGCAGGCCAACAATGAATTCCGCCTTGCGGTGGCGCAGAACGACAGCAGCGCCCTGTATCGGGTCCGATGGGGAATGCTCCTGCACGAGCGATTCAATAACACCGATGCCGAAGGCTTATTCAAAGAAGCCTTGCAGCGCGATCCCAAAAACTCGCGAGCCTACCTGGGACTCGCGCTCGTCAGCGCAGACGGATTTGATAGCAAAGCCATTGATTGGGCCTCTCGCGCCCTCGCCATCGATCCTAAACTTGTGGAAGCCCACGAGCTAATGGCGAAGCTCGCTCTCGAAGACTCCCAGACCGATGAAGCCATCCGCCAGGCCGATGATGCAATCCGCCTTTCTCCCGACGCTCTCGATGCGATGGCAATTCACGCGGCCGTGGAGGTGCTGGCCGACCGCTCGCCAGATACGTGGCTAGCAAAAATTCAGCAAGTCAATCCGGCGTACGGTGAAGCCTATGCAATTGTGGCTCACCACCTGGTGCTGAATTACCGATATGAGGATGCAGTCGACTACTACCGTAAGGCGATCGCCGTTGATCCGCAGCTCTGGTCCGCTCGCTCGCAACTCGGTATCAATTTGATGCGCCTGGGACAGGAGGACGAGCCGCGTAAGCAGCTCGAAATGTGCTACCAGAATGGCTACCGCAATGAAGAGACGGTCAACAGCCTGCGCCTCCTCGACAGCTACAAGAATTTCGTCTCGTTTCGCGACCAGGACACGATCATCAAACTCCACAGGAACGAAGCCGAACTCTTGCACCCTTATGTGGAAGACTTGTTGAAGCGCGCCATGGCGACCTACGACAAAAAGTACAAAATGACCTTACCCGGCCCGGTCCAGGTGGAAGTTTATCCCGACCACGAGGATTTTGCGGTGCGCACCATGGGTATGCCGGGACTCGGCGCGCTAGGCGTTACGTTTGGAGAAGTAGTGGCGATGGACAGTCCCTCCGCGCGCAAGCCCGGCGACTTCAATTGGGCGAGCACGCTCTGGCACGAGATGAGCCACGTTTATATTCTCAGCGCAACCAATCACCGAGTGCCGCGCTGGTTTACCGAGGGGCTGGCCGTGCACGAAGAAACCCAGGCTTCTCCGGAGTGGGGCGACCCAATCACGCCGGACGTGGTCGTTGCGCTGCACGACAAAAAGCTGCTTCCCGTTACCGATCTCGATCGCGGTTTCGTGCGACCCGAATATCCTTCGCAGGTAGTCGTTTCCTACTATCAAGCGGGCCGCATCTGCGACTACATACAGGATCGCTGGGGCGCCGATGAGCTGCTCGAGATGGTGCACTCGTTCGCGGCGAAGCAGACAACTGCCGCAGCCATCCAGCAAGACTTGAAAATGACCCCCGAAGAATTCGATAAAGAGTTTCAGGAGTGGCTGTACAAAGGCGATGGTCAGGTTGCCGCGCATTTCGACGAGTGGCGCACAAAGTTGAAAGATGTCGTCGAACAGGCGAGGAACCACAATTATGCAGTCGTGCTCAAAGAAGGCCCAGAAGTGGTCCAAATGTACCCGCAATACATTTACGACGCGAACGCTTATCAATTTATCGCCGAAGCCGATCTAGCAAAAGACAACAAACAAGCAGCGGCGGCAATCCTGACTGACTACGAAAAAGAGGGCGGTCGCGACCCGGAGACATTGAAGCAATTGGCAAGTCTGGAGGAAACGTTGGGCTTGCCGAAGGAAGCCGCCGCAACTCTAGACCGCATCAACTATATCTATCCGGAGGATCAGCAGCTTCACGAGCGCCTCGGCAAACTGTGGCTCGCCCAGCAGAATTATCAGGGCGCGATCCGCGAATATTCCGCTGTGCTGGCGCTGCATCCGCTTGACAAAGCCTCCGCGGCATTCGATCTGGCACAGGCCTACTTTGACGCCGGCCAGAAAGACAAAGCCGAGGATAACGTGTTGCAGGCGCTCGAAGCCGCTCCCGATTTTCGTCCCGCCCAAAAGCTCCTATTGCAAATCCATAGCTCCGAGAAAGGCAAATAACCGATGGCTGCAGCCGCCGAAATCAATCTTGACTCCGTGGAACTAAAGAAGCGCATCGAACGCTTTCAGGCCGCGCGCGAAGGCATTCTCGCGCAGGTCCGGCAGGTGATCGTCGGACAGGATGAGGTCCTCGATCAGATCCTTACCGCGCTGTTCGTCGGCGGACATTGCCTGATTACGGGTCTGCCGGGCACCGCCAAGACGCTGATGGTGAGAACTATCGCGCAAACGCTCGGCCTTGTATTCAAGCGCATTCAATTTACGCCGGACCTGATGCCCTCAGACATCACGGGCACGGACATCATCGAAGAGGATCCCACCACGGGCCATCGCCGCTGGACCTTCGTCCACGGCCCAATCTTCGGGAATATCCTTTTGGCCGATGAGGTCAATCGCACACCTCCCAAAACGCAATCGGCGTTGCTGGAAGCCATGCAGGAACAATCGTGCACCGTCCGCGGCAATCAGTACACGCTGCCGTCGCCGTTTTTCGTCCTGGCGACGCAGAACCCAATCGAGCTCGAGGGCACCTATCCACTTCCCGAGGCGCAGCTGGACCGCTTCTTCTTCAACATCGTGCTCGATTATCTGAGCGCGGAAGAAGAGGTGAAGGTCGTCGATCTGACCACCACCACTCACACTGCCCAGGTGCAGCCGGTCACCAATGCCGGAGAGATTCTCGATTTTCAGCAACTCGTTCGCATGGTTCCGGTGGCCGAATCGCTGGCCGCGTACATCGTGAAGCTGGTGCGAGCAACGCGCCACAATAGCGGCCTCGCTCCCGATTTCGTGAAGAAATACGTGAACTACGGGGCCAGCGTGCGCGCCGCGCAATACATCGTGCTCGCTTCCAAGGCGCGCGCTCTGGCAAGGCGCCGCTATCACGTGGCCTACGAGGACGTCGCCGCCGTTGCGATCCCAGTCCTTCGCCACCGGGTGTTGCTAAATTTTCACGCCGAGTCGGACCGCATCGATTCGGACGAAATTCTGCGGCGCTTGCTACAGCAGATGCCGCCTCCGCAGGGTGCCTGACATGCAACGCTTCCTCGATCCGGCTGTGCTGTCGCGCATTTCAGGCCTCGATCTCGTAGCTAAGACGGTGGTCGATGGTTTTGTTGCCGGCCTCCACCGCTCGCCCGATTTCGGCTTCAGCCAGGAGTTCGCCGAGTATCGCGCCTATTCCCCGGGCGATGATCTCCGCCACGTGGATTGGAATGTCTTCGCGCGCACCGAACGCGCCTATCTGAAGCGCTATCGCGGCGAAACCAACAGCCTGCTCACTGTCCTGCTCGACGCCAGTAACTCGATGACCTACACGTCGCACGGCGTCACCAAAATGGATTACGCCCGCTTCGTGGCTGCCTCGCTCTTCTATCTCGCCATTCACAACCAGCGCGACGCTGCGGGCCTGATCGTTTTCGATGACGAAGTACGCAATTACATTCGCCCTTCCATTCGTCGCGGACAGTTACACCGCCTGCTGAGCGGGCTCGAATTGGCCGAGGCTCGCGCACGCACGGATTTCGCCAAGCCTCTCGACCATTTCCAGCAGTTTCTCAGGCGCCGCGGAGTAGTTTTGATTATTTCCGACTTCTTCGAATCGCCGCAAAAGATCGTGCGTACCATCGAGCCTCTGCGATTTCACGGCAACGAAGTCGTCCTTTTCCACGTCCTCGATCCCAAGGAGATTCGCCCGGAGCTCGGCGAACCCGTGATCCTCGTCGACCTAGAAACTCAGCAGCGCATCGAAGTAACTCCGGAATACGCGAAGAACGAGTACCGCACAAAAATGGATGCGCACATCTCAGAATTGCGCGAACGCACGCAGGGCGCCGGGATGGACTATTTCTTGCTCGTCACCGACCGGCCTCTCGATAGCGCGCTCGCGGAATACCTCACGATTCGCCAGGGGAGAAACTGATGGGCGTTTTGGCTCCGTGGTTTCTCGCTGGCGCTGCGGCAATTGCGGTGCCGATTTACTTGCACCTGCTGCGTCAACATACTTCTGCCCCGCACCCGTTCAGTTCCCTGATGTTCTTCGAGCCTCGGACGCAAACCTCCATCCGGCAGCGTCGCCTGCGTTACTTGGTGCTGCTGGCGCTTAGGCTCGCGCTGCTCATTTTTTTGGTCCTGGCGTTTGCCGATCCCTTCATCAATCGCTCGGCCGCCGGCGTGAAAAGCGAAAAACTGATGATGGTGGTGGTCGATAATTCCTTCAGCATGCGCGCCGGGTCGCGACTAGCCGACGCTAAGCGAGAGGCCATCTCGCTGCTGGCTTCGCGAAATCCCGCGGAACGCGCGCAAGTGATGGAACTCGGATCGAAGCTCGAGGCGCTCACTCAGCCCATTCAAGACACAGGCGCCCTGCGCGCAGCCGTTCAAAGCATCGCGCCTGGTGATTCGCGCGGCAGTTTCGGCGAGCTTGCACGTTCCCTGCGATCGCTCGCCACAAATGTTCCCACTCCGATCGAGCTGCACCTTTTCAGCGATATGCAGAAATCCAACATGCCGCCAAGTTTTAGCGACATGGCCCTTCCCGGCAATGTGAAGCTCGTGCTGCATCCGGTGGCAAACGGAAATCCGCTGCCCAATTGGGTGGTCGAAAGTGTGAACGCCCCGGGGCAGGTGTGGCAGCCAAAGAAGGCGCGCGTGCAGGCTGTGATCGCCGGCTACAACACACCGGAAGCGTCACGCAGTGTCTCGCTCGTCGTCAATGGCAAAACAATCGCCACTAAAAAGACCGACGTGCCTGCCAACGGCCGCGCCAGCGTCGAATTCGATTCGCTCGACGTGCCCTACGGTTTCAGCCGTTGCGAAATACGCATCGATTCCGCAGATGTGCTTCCGGGCGACGATGCAACTCTGTTTGCTGTCGAGCGCTCCGATCCGTCACAAGTGCTCTTTCTCCACGACGCGACTGACACTCGATCCCCGCTCTATTTCGGCTCCGCCCTCAGCGCAGCAGCCCAATCTGCTTTTACGATGGAAAGCGTGCCCGTTCTCCAGGCTGGGAACATTCAATTTTCAAGGTATGCGTTCGTGGTCGTTTCGGATGCTGGTTCCCTGCCCGCTTCGCTGGAAAACGATCTGTCGCAATACGTCCGGCGCGGCGGCAGCGTCTTGATCGCTGCGGGAACTGCGCTCGGGCGCCGTTCGCGCATCCCCATTTTCGGCGCAAACATTTTGCAGGCCCGCTACTATTCAAACGACGGAGGCAGCTATCTCACGGTTGGCGATACCGATCCTTCATATCCGTCAATCGCCAAGGCCGATCGCTGGTCGGGCGTGAAGTTCTACTACGCCACGCAAGTCGACGACTCAGGTTCCCGCGTGGTCGCCCGTCTCGCGGACCGCACACCGGTGTTGCTTGAGAAAAGGATCGGCGAAGGCCGGGTCCTGCTGCTCGCATCGGGCTTGGATAACATCACCAACGACTTTCCGCTCCATCCGCAATTCGTTCCCTTCGTCGAACAGACTGCTTTCTACCTCTCGGGCACCGAGCGCCGCAGCGGCTCGCGCGCAGTGGATTCCTTCGTCGAATTGCGGAACGCGAAAGAGCAAGCGGTCGGCGTCGAGGTGATCGACCCCGACGGCCATCGCCCTCTCTCGCTGAAAGATGCCGCCACCGCGCAATCCTTTCAGTTGACGCGCGCCGGCTTTTACCAGTTCCGCCTCGCCAACGGCAGGCAGGATGTTGTCGGCGTAAATCCCGACCGTCGCGAATCCGATCTCGCCGTCATGTCGCCGGACGTCCAATCGCTATGGAGTGGAAATGCGGGCACGCAGCCGGATCATGCCGTCGTCGCGGCCGACCCGAGCGACGATAAAAACACGCGCTTTCCTTTGTGGTGGTACGTTATGCTGTTTGCATTGGCCGTGGCGTTGGCCGAATCCTGGGTAGCGAACCAGCACCTTGCCGCCCGGAGGGAGGATTTATGAGCGCAAGAAACGAGCTCAACTCCTACGTGGTTCAGTTGGAACGACGCCTTCGCCTCGCTACCCTGCTGCGAGGCGCCGCGATCTTTGCCTCTGCCGCGCTGGTCGCAACTCTTCTTCTCGTACTTATCGCAAACGCGTTCGCGTTTTCCGGCTGGAGCGTCGGCAGCGCCCGCTTTGTCCTTTTGATCGCGCTGGCAGCGGCCGCCGCGTTCGGGATTGCGTTCCCACTCTGGCGCCTGGGCCGCAAACGTGCGGCGGACGATGCGGAAAAGGTGTTTCCGCAATTTCAGCAGCGCCTCGTCACTTTTGCCGATCGCGCGCCTGACGACCGCGAACCCTTCATGGAGCTGCTCGCTGCGGACACGCTTGAAATCGCCCGTCGCAGCGAACCTAAATTGCTCGCGCCCAATGCGAAGCTGCTGGCTCTGCTCGGCGGCGGCCTCGCCTCACTTGCCGTTCTCGTATGGATGATTGTCGCCGGCCCCGGTTATCTGGGCTATGGCTCCGCGCTTTTATGGGAAGGCTGGCACGTGAACTCCAGCCCCTTTTACGATATTCGCGTCACCCCCGGCGACGCATCGGTTCGCCGCAATGCCGATGAACTTGTCACCGCCCAGCCGATTGGAATTCAAACCGGTAAAGTGCGCCTCTACGCGCGCTATCACAGCGCCTCAAAGTGGGAACAGCTCACCATGCAGCCTCAGCAGGGCGGCTCCGCTTTTCAATTTATGTTTGCCGGCTTGCCCGAGGGCGTCGAGTATTACGTGGAAGCGGGCGCCGTTCACTCGCGCCACTTCAATATTCGCGTTGTGGATCTTCCCGCTGTCAAACAGATTCGCGTCACCTACCGCTTCCCTTCTTGGACCGGCCTGAAGAACGTGGTTGACGAGCATGGCGGCGACCTTCGCGCTGTCGAAGGAACGCAGGCGGCGCTCGAAGTCGTCACCGATCGCCCAATGCATGACGGCGTGCTCGTGCTCGATAATGGCCAGCAAATCCATCTCACCGGCAGCGCAAATAATCATTATTCCGGCGACATCACGATGGACAAAGACGGCGCCTACCACGTCGCCGCTATCGATCAGGGACAGCCCGTTCGCCTCTCCGAGGATTTTTTCATTGCCGCGAACAAAGCCAACCCGCCTGAGATTCAAATCGTCAGGCCCGGCCGCGATTACCGCGCCAGCCCCATCGAGGAAGTTACTATCTCCGCAAAGGCGACCGACGAATTCGCGCTGAACGATTTGTCGCTTCATTATTCCGTGAATGGCGGACCCGAACAGACCGCCAGCCTGCTAAAACAAAAAGGCGCAAAAGAAGCCGACGGCTCCACCACTCTTTATCTCGAAAACTTTAAGCTCGTGCCGGGCGATCTTGTCAGCTTCTACGCTTCCGCAAAGGACGCGCGCGCCGAATCTCACACCGACATGTTTTTCATCCAGGCCGACCCATTCGAGCGAGAATTCTCTCAGTCCCAACAGTCCGGTGGCGGCGGTGGAGGCGGCGGACAAAATCCCAACGACATTTCCGACCGCGAAAAGGAAATCATCGCCGCCACCTGGAAACAACAAGGCAATAAATCAGCTTCATCACAACAGGCCGCCGAGCAGGGCAAATTCCTCTCCGAGGTTCAGTCCAAGCTTCGCGATCAGGCCATAGCGCTCGCCGGACGTCTCCAATTGCGCGACATGACCCAAGCGAACGATGGATTCGCTGCGTTTCAAAAGGATATGAGCGCCGCGGCCCAGGCCATGAATCCGGCCGCCGATAAACTTCATCAGCAAAAGTGGCACGACGCGCTTCCCAACGAACAGAAGGCGCTCCAACATCTGCTGCAGGCTGAAGCCACGTTTCGCCAGATTCAAGTGGCGTTCGGCAACCAGGGCGGCGGGGGTGGCGGCGGCGCGGGACGTGATCTTGCCAGCCTCTTTGACCTCGAACTCGATACGCAGAAGAACCAGTATGAGACGGCCCAAACAGCGAACTCGGCCGGCAATTCCCGCGAGCAGCAAATCGACGAAGCGCTGAAGAAGCTCGACGAGCTCGCGCGCCGCCAGCAGGAACTCGCGCAACAGCGAAATACCAACGGCCAGACTTTCGACCAGCGTTGGCAGCAGGAAATGTTGCGCCGCGAAGCGGAACAGTTGCAGCGCCAGATGGAACAGATGGCTCAAAACCAGCAGAATGGAAATTCGTCCAGTCAATCCGCTTCGAGCCAATCTTCCAACTCCAGTGGCCAGTCTGCCTCCGGTCAATCCCAAGGCCAATCCCAAAGTTCCACCGACCCGCGCGTCCAGCAAGCTCTCAACGCCCTTCGCCAAGCGGATGAAGCCATGCGCCGGGCTTCTTCATCGCCACAAGGAAGCGCCGAATCTCGCGGCGCCGCCGACCGTCTCCGCGAAGCCGAAAATCTTCTGAATGGCGTGCAGCGCCAGCAAAATTCGGGCCGCCTCGATTCCATCGCACGCGAAGCCAATCGGCTGGCTGCTGAACAACAAAAGCAGTCCGATCGTCTGCGCGGCCTCTCCGGATCGCAGGACGCCTGGAATGCAGCACAGGCTCTGGCCGGGGACCGCCAGCGCCTCGCGGATGATCTTGCGCAGCTCGAAAAGCAGATGCGCGATGCCGCGCGCGATCTGGCTTCCACGCAGCAGGACGCCGCGTCCAAGCTTCGCGATGCCTTGGGCGATATGGATGCGAACGATCTCCAAACGCGCATCCAGAGAAGCGCGGACTGGCTCCGCGGCGGCTACAATCCCAATTCGGAATCCACCGAATCTGAAATCGCCAGAGATCTAAGTCGGCTTGGTGGCGCGGTGCGCGATGCCCAGCGCGCTCTCGGTTCCGGCCAATCGCAACAGGATTCTCAGACCGCTTTGGACCGCGTCCAACGCCTGAAAGATCAGATGGAAGCCCTCACTCGCGGCCTTGGCGCCCGCGACTCTCAGAATCGCCAGCAAGCTCAATTAGGTCGAGACGGCCAGCGCGGCGGGCAACAAGGCGGGCAGCAGGGCGGCCAACAAGCCGGCGGCCAGCAAGGTGGTGGCCAGCAGGCACAGCAGGGCCAAGTAGGACCCGGCGGCGCGTTCGGCCCGGGCCTGGATCGCAACGGCGGCGCCAATGCGCGCGGCTATCGCGATGATGGCTATTACACCGGTGGACAGCGAAACGGCGGCGACGGTCGCGGAAACTGGTGGATCGATACGGGCAACAACTCAAATCTCCCTGGCGCCGTTCCTCCCGACCGTTCTCAGCTTCCGCCCGATCCGGAGCTGACGTATCGGCAGAGCGTCAGCAACTTGAACCAGCTTCTCAACACTTTCCAGAACGATCCCGAGGAAAAGCGCGAGTTGCAGGGTCTGATCCAGCAAATGCAGCGGCTCGATCCCAAGCGCTTCCCCGGCAATCCTGCGCTGCTAGAACAGATTCACAACCAAGTCCTCACCGAGGTGAATAATCTCGAACTGCAAGTGCAGCGAAAGCTCGGTGATCAGTCCGGCCAAATCCGCAGCGCTGATCCAATCTCAGTTCCCACCGGCTACGAGGACGCCGTCGCCGAATA
This sequence comes from Candidatus Acidiferrales bacterium, assembly GCA_036520875.1. GTDB lineage: Bacteria > Acidobacteriota > Terriglobia > Acidiferrales > UBA7541 > Palsa-295. Next base: position 23,808 of record DATDIT010000019.1, on the reverse strand, counting down.
CTTCCGCCGCCTCAGCAAAACCCCATAACTCGCCTCGGGCTTTTGCATTTGTGGCGGCGGGTCGCTGTTTTTTTGCAACCTGGCAGTCTTGCCTTGTGCTTTCGGAGGTTTGAACGGAGCGCCGCCTCCTTCAGCGCGGCATCCTCGCCTCGACACCCCAGAATGTGAGCGTGGGCTTTTTGCCTCAGCCGCCGAATGCTCCCACCATCTCGGCAAAAGCCAACAGCTAACCCTCGATTACAAGAGGCCGCGAAATCCAATTCCCGTGCTAACGTGGCAGCAGCGGAGCAAGGCGAGTCCAGCAGCCTCCTCTGTGGAATGAGATCGAGACTCGAAACAGAGGAAGGGAGCGTTCGATGAAAGTAGGAGTGAACTTGAGGCACCGTTTCTGGGTTCTCGCAGTAGCCTTGGCGCTGGGCATTGGTATCACCGGGGGCGCGGCGCGGGCTGCGTCGTCTCGGCTACCGCAGGACGAACGGGCTCACGATCAGGATTATTCGAAAAATAAGAACTACCAACTCGGTATGCGCGATGGCAAGGATGACCGCGCGCATAACCGGGATCACTCCAAGAAGCGCCACTTCAAAAAGGACGACGACCAAAAAGCCTACGAGGCCGGCTACCAGCAGGGCCGCCAAGCCGATCAACCTGATCATCACGATAACGATCAGGATCGTCACTAGAAGCGAAAGCGCGCCTCTAGAGCCGCCCACACCAAAAACCCCACGTGCCGATCGGAACGCGGGGTTTTTGGGTTATTAGATAAGCTTCACCGAAGTCCACAGGAACAGCTACTTGCAGCCCTCCCGCCAACCTGTCAGCCTAATCGCGATGCTGAAGGAATCCGCCCCCTTGACGGGGCCGGAAGTATTGCTCTTTGACAATTGAATAAGCACCACTGAGAAAAGCCAAGCTCGCGGACCAAACTCCGGGACGAGGGCGGAGGCGCGCGCCGCTGCCCTCGTTGCTTGTGACCGCTTGCAACTCTCCCGGCTCTAATCGACAGTAGAGCCGAGTAGAACGTGATGCAACTCACAGAAAACAGACGGAGTTGCCAAAATCTACTCGACACTTTTGCTGGAAGCCACGAATCCCGCAGCTACAGGTGGCGAAGAGGGTCCTCGACAACTTCCGGAGATGGCTTTTTGCCGTCGCGCTCGAGCGACTTGGCCAGCAGCTCCCTGGAATTCAGGCCGATGATCAATGCAAATACGAGGACAACTCCGCCGAACAGGATGCCGAAGGCCAGCTCCACAATTCCAGCGCTGATGCGCAGATGTTCCAGGGCCATCGCCACCGTGAGCACAATCACCAGCCACTTCACGCCCACGCTGAGCAAGCGGCCGTATTGAAAGTTCATGTTGACGGCGCCAATCAGCACGCTTCGCGCAAGGAACCTGGCGATGATGCTGCCTGCGGCCAACACGATGAGCGCACCGACAATATTCGGAATGTAAGCGAATACGGTGCGCGCCAGCAGGGACGTCAATTCCGGATCGAACGCCGCGAGGCCAATCAGGAAGCCGCAGAAAATAACCAGCGCGGCGAGCACTCGCGAGACCAAGAGCGCGGGACTCTTCATGGGCGACCACAAACTAACCCCGGCGAAGCCCCATTGCACCAGCCGCTCGTCGAAGTTCATTCTCACCAGCAGCCTTCGAACTACGACGGCGATCACCGCAGCCAAGATCAACGCAACCAGTAGAGCCACGACGAGCGCGACGATTCCAGGAAGCAGGCTTGCGAGCCTGGTAAGGAATAGCCTGGTCGATTGATCGAGCGCCTGCTTGACTTGATACCACATACGTTCCTCCGTTTATCTTCGCTTACGGATTGAAGCGATCGGGCCACCGCCACCGGGAGACGAGATAAGATTTAGCCGTTTCGTACGCGAGGCAGAGACGTTCGAGCCGCTGTTCGACAGCCGCGCTTCCCGCCGATTTAAGCTCGTTAGAATACGAAGCGACCCATGCCAGGTATAAAGGCGCCATGGAACGCAGCAGATGATCGCGATTGATGGTTCGAAGACGATGCGCGAGGGCAAAGTCGTACACGATGCGCGCCCACAGCTCGTCCTTCATGCGAAATTGCAGCGGCTCCAGCCGGGAAAGCTTCCGAAGCTCGAGCAGGGTGGCCGGCGGAAGCACCAAGCCCCAAATTTCCTGAAGGTCTCGAACTCCCAACTGGAATGACTCAATCATGCGAGTCACTTCCGGCGCCACCTCTTCCGCTGAAACGTTCACGCGCGGCCCAACCGCCGGGACGGAAACGGAGCCGCGCACCCTCTGCCAGCAAGCTGCCCTTTTTTCCATTTCCAAAAACACGGGGCCAACGGCCTGGACCAGAATCGTGCTGGTAGTCGTCCAATCCGGCGGAGGATAAGTGCGCGATCCGAGGTACACCTGGCTGATGCGGAGATTGTCGCAAGCCGCAGCCGGAGTAAGCGAGATCAAAGGATGCGTGATCGCCGAGTCGTTTCTGGATGCCCGGTTGGCGGCGATAATTTTCTGAAAGAGTTTTTGAGAAACTCCCAAATCAGGACCAAGCGGATTTTGAATTCTCTTCCCGTACAACGAGCGCGTCAGCGGGCACATGATGCCGCTATTCAGCAAGCCTTGGAATTTTTGGTGTCCGTACGACGGCACAACAAGGTCGCACTGCGATTCGAGGAGTGGCTGCGCAAATTCGGCGACCCATCGCTGCGCGTCGATTTCTACTTGCGAGGCGATCACGCAACACGCGCGTGCGCCCATCTGCTCGCTGATCGCAAAAGCAGAATGGTACGCGGCCGAAACGCTCTGAAGCGGCCCAGCCACGACATCCGCACCCAGCGGAGGCCAGGCAGCGATCGACACGGATGAAGAATTCCCCCCGACTTCAGTGCGAACCGAGTTTCCAACAGCCTGCGTGGCCAGAATTACGATTTTAGGCGCGCCAGGAGCCTTTCCCAGGGCGCCACATAGTTGAGTAATGCTTTGCGGAGGCAAATCCGAGAGAACGCCGACGACTAAGTCGGCGCTTTCCGCCTGTTCCGCCTTTTCCGCAACTTGCGTCGCGGCGGACTCGGTTTGCATTTCTGAACCGTTCATATCTGCGGACACTCCGCGACCGGATGAAACAAATGCATCTCTGGTAGAAATATCACAGCGACAACGACATGATGCCCATCAGCGGAATCCTAACCCAAGCGGGCCGGCTATTCAGCTCGTAGAGTACCTCATAGAGGGCTTTGTCCAACAAGAAGGCATCCAGCAAGTTCTGAAAGTCCGATTCATCGACCGGCAGAAAATCCGCGCCGTGGGCCGCCTGCCGGTACGCGCGCAAAAATTCCGCGGACACCGAACGCTCCCAGAAGCGCGCCCAGGGCTCCAGAGTCGCCAGATCCTCGGGACGTCGCGCGGTGTAGTTGATCAGAGTTGCGTAAGCGGCATAGCTGAAGGATCGCAGCATTCCGGCAACGTCCTTCAGCGCGCACTGTTTTGATCTGCGATAAGCCAACGGGCGGGCTGGCTCACCTTCAAAGTCCAGGATTACAAAATCCGTTTTCACCCGGAGCACCTGACCGAGGTGATAATCTCCGTGGATCCGAATGCGCTGCGGAAGCGGAGAGCCGGAATCGCGCGAACTGAACGTCGCGAAATGCTGGAGAATCCGGCGCCGCCGGCTGAGCACGGAAGCCGCAACCTCGAGCAGCTCGTCCGGCAGGCTGGAGACTCTTTCTTTCAAAACGTCGAAAACGGACGCGGCATGATCTTGAAGTCCCTTGATTAGGGATTGGAGATCCTCCGCAGCAAAAGGTTCCGGCGAAAAAGCTGGATCGGCAGTGGGCGAACCCAAGGCCAGATGCATCTCCGCGGTGCGCTTGCCGAGCGTGGCCGCCGCTTCGAGGTAAAGACCCACATGCTCCTTTGCGGCTTCAGATGGCGGTTGCGCTGAAAGCTCCAACGGGGTGGCAAGATCATCGCCTAAATCTTCGGGAAGAGCGGCCGTGGCGCAATTCTCGTAATAGCGATCGAGTTCTTCAATGGTCCACTTCCAGCCATCGCCTTCATTGGCAACCAAGCCCTGCAACATCACGAGCGTGAAGTTCTGGCCGTCTTTCGATTCGTACTCGATGGAGCCGGCGAACGGTGGAACTCGATCGAAGTTGGCTTTCTCCGTGAGGTATCTGCCGACTTCACAATCGGGATTGATGCCTACATCCTGCCGGCGAAAAAGCTTCAGGATGAAGCGGTCGCCGAACAAAATGGAAGTATTGCTTTGCTCCGCCGACCCGCGCCGCACGCCGAGGGACTCACCAGTGGACCCCATCAAATACCGAAAAACCTTGCCGCGCACGCTTCTGATCCGCCCGTGCGGCAGGGCCAGCTCCGAGGCATTCTCCATCAGCGAAAGCAGCTCGGCACACGCCTGGTCATTGAAGACACCATCGTACAGAATTCCCGATTCCTCTCCGGAGACAATCCCTGTGATGACGGCGTTGGGAGCCGAGCGCCGCAACGCTTCAGCAGGCTCGCCGAAGGCCATAGCAAACATCAACTGATAAACGTCCGGAGCGCCGCTTTCAAACTGCACCTCCACGAGCGCCAGAGCCGAGCCGGATTTTTCGAGAACCACCGAATCCAAAATCCGAGTGGACTTCAGCCGCCTTGTTTTTCCCGCGAACCACCGCTGTTTCGGCAGGTATTCGAGAAGGCTTTCGGTCTCAAGACGGAGAAGCCCCGGACCTTCGAAAACGCTTCTCCACCCGATGGTGATCTCAAGAGGAATTTCATAGGCGGGAGCGGCGGCCTCTTCCGTTTCGGGCCTGCGCTGAAGTTCGAGCCAAAGAAAACTGTAGGGAGCCAGAGTCAGACGATAAAGCTGGCGTCCAACGGTTGGAAACTCCACGTAGCCGAGCATTTCCACCGGAACCGTACCTTCGAGTTTCGAGAGATCAAGATCAACGGGTTGCGCGAAACGAGAAAGGTTCGCCACGCACAAAATCTGTTCTCCTTCAAACTGCCGAAGATAGGCCAGCACTTTGCGGTTGGGAGGATCCAGGAATTCAATGCTGCCGCGCCCGAACACGCGAAACAGTTTTCTCAGCGCGACCATGTTGCGCATCCAGTTCAGAAGAGACGAAGGATCGCCCTGCTGGCTTTCCACGTTGATTGCTTCGTAGCCCCAAACGGGATCCATGATTACAGGACTGTATAGGCGCGCCGGAGTAGCGGTGGAGAAACCAGCGTTGCGGTCGCCATTCCACTGCATGGGCGTGCGCACGGAATTGCGGTCGCCGAGATAGATGTTGTCTCCCATGCCGATTTCATCGCCGTAATAAATGATGGGAGTTCCGGGAAAGGAAAAGAGCAGGCTATTGAGCAGCTCGATGCGCCGGCGGTTGTTATCGACGAGAGGAGCAAGCCGGCGGCGGATTCCGAGATTGATGCGCATCCTGGGATCGGCGCTATAGGCCAGGTACATGTAGTCGCGCTCGTCGCTGGTGACCATCTCGAGCGTGAGCTCGTCGTGATTTCTGAGGAAGAGCGCCCACTGGCACGTATCGGGGATGGCCGGAGTTTGGGCGATGATGTCGGTGATTGGCAGCCGGTCTTCCTGACGCAGCGCCATGTAAATGCGCGGCATCAACGGAAAATGAAACGCCATGTGGCACTCATCGCCATCGCCGAAATAAGGGCGGACGTCCGTGGGCCACTGGTTGGCTTCGGCTAAAAGCGCCCGGCAGGAATAGTCGGCGTCAATTTCGCGGCGAAGTGTTTTTACCACGGCGTGGGTCTCGGGAAGATTTTCGCAGATGGTTCCGTCGCGTTCGACCAAGTAAGGGATCGCATCCACGCGCAGCGCATCCACACCCATATCCAGCCAGAAGCGCATTACTTTGAGGACTTCCTCGATAACTCTGGGATTGTCGTAATTCAAGTCCGGCTGATGAGAAAAAAAACGGTGCCAGTAATACTGGTTGGCAACGGCATCCCAGGTCCAATTGGATCTTTCGGTGTCGGTGAAAATAATGCGAGCATCCTTATATTTTTGAGCGGTATCGCTCCAAACATAAAAATCGCGCTCGGGCGAACCTAGAGGCGCCTGGCGGGCCGCTTGAAACCAGGGATGCTGATCGGAGGTGTGATTCACGACCAGCTCGATAATTACTTGCAAACCGCGATCGTGAGCGGCCGACAAAAAGGCTTCGAAGTCCGCAATCGTGCCGTACATCGAATGAACGCCGGTGTAATCGGAAATGTCGTAGCCATCATCCTTCAGAGGAGACGGAAAAAACGGCAGCAACCACAAACAAGTGACGCCGAGATCCTGAAGGTAATCCAGTTTCTGAAGCAGCCCGGGAAAATCGCCGATTCCATCCGCATTGCTATCCTTGAATGCGCGGACGTGGAGTTCGTAGACGATGGCATCTTTGTACCAAAGAGGATCATCCGCGCTGCCGCGATGTTTGGGCATTCTCTGCGCGTCAGTCGCCATGGCGCGGCGCCGGCTCCGGCCGGAAAGCTACCATGCCGAGAGGCGGTAGCGTCATATTCAAGGAAAACGGGCGACCGTGAGCTGGCAGAGGCGATGCGCTCAGCCCGCCAAAGTTGCCCACGCCGCTGCCTCCGTAGAGAGGAGCGTCGCTATTCAGTAATTCTTTCCACGTGCCGCCGGAAGGAACTCCTACGCGATAGTTTTGCCTGGGCACCGGCGTGAAGTTGCATGCCAAAAGCAGCACATCGTTTGGATCGGCCGCCCGTCGCAGAAAGCTAATCACACTCCTGTGAAAATCGGTGCAATCAATCCACTCGAATCCGGCGGACTCCGATTCACGTTCATGGAGCGCGGGCTCTCCGCGATAGAGCGTGTTGAGATCGCGCACCCAGCGCAGCAGCCCGGCGTGGGCCGGATCGCGCAGTAGATGCCATTCCAAACTTGAATCGTGATTCCATTCCGAGGGCTGGCCGAATTCGTCGCCCATGAACAAAAGCTTCTTCCCCGGATGGCCGAACATAAAACCATAGAGCAAGCGCAGGTTCGCAAATTTCTGCCAGCGGTCGCCGGGCATCTTACCGAGCATCGATCCCTTGCCGTAAACAACTTCGTCGTGCGAAAACGGTAGAATAAAATTCTCGCTGAAAGCGTACAGAAAGCTGAAAGTGATTTCGTGGTGGTGATAGCTGCGAAAAATGGGATCTTGCGACATGTACTCGAGCACGTCGTGCATCCATCCCATATTCCACTTGAAGCCAAAGCCCAGGCCGCCGATGTACGTGGGGCGCGAAACTTGCGGCCAAGCCGTGGACTCCTCGGCAATCATCATGGAATCGGGAAAAGCAGCATAAACGTGCTCGTTCAAGGAACGCAAGAACTGAATGGCTTCGATATTTTCCTTTCCGCCGAAGCGGTTCGGCACCCACTGGCCTTCGCGGCGCCCATAATCGAGATACAGCATGGAAGCAACCGCGTCAACGCGCAGGCCATCAACGTGATATTTATCCAGCCAAAATAGCGCATTGCTCACCAAAAAATTCTGCACTTCGTTGCGGCCATAGTTGAAGACGAACGTGTTCCAATCGGGATGCTCGCCCTGTCGCGGATCGGCGTGTTCGTAGAGATGAGAACCGTCGAAGTAGCCGAGCCCGATCTCGTCCTTCGGAAAATGCGCGGGGACCCAATCGAGAATCACGCCGATTCCGCGCTGGTGAAGGAAATCCACAAAGTACATGAAGTCCGATGGAGTGCCAAATCTGCTGGTGGGCGCGAAATACCCGGTAATTTGGTAGCCCCAGGAGCCGTCGAATGGATGTTCCATGATCGGCATCAGCTCGATATGAGTGAAACCGGCGTGGTTGAGGTAATCGGCGAGGAGCGGAGCCATTTCACGATAGGTGAGCCACCGATTCCCTTCCTCGGGCACTCGCCGCCACGAGCCGAGATGCGCTTCATAGATTGATATCGGCGAGCCCAGCGAATTCTTTGCGGCCCGTCCGGACATCCAGGAGCTGTCGCCCCACGTGTGATCGCCGAGATTCCATACGCGCGAGGCAGTCTCGGGCCGAATTTGCGACGCGAACGCATACGGATCCGCCTTATCAACGCGGTATCGGCCGTCGCGGGAAACGATGTGATACTTGTAAAGCGCGCCCTGGCCAACGCGAGGCACGAACCCTTCCCAAATGCCCACGTTCGTAGGCTGCATCGAATTGGCGCCGGGCCGCCAGCCGTTGAATTCGCCAATGATCGAAACTTCGCCGGCATTGGGAGCCCATACTGCGAAGTGCGTGCCCTTCTCGCGATCCTTCTCCGCATAGTGAGCGCCCAACTTCTCGTAAGAGCGATGGTGCTTGCCCTCGGCGAGGAGATACTGATCAAACTCAGTCAGACCCGTTTGCAAGTGCGCCCCCAATAAAAATCTGAACGGTCCCCTGGGGTGGGACTGTTCGATGGCCTACACGTAATAGTCGAAATCCCGCTCCGTGCGAACCCACCGCCGAATATTAAAAATGTGGGCGGGAAGGCTTTCCGGCATCAGCTCCACGTAATTGGCGGACCCTCGCCATAAGTAGCGGCCCTCGCCCAGCAAATCGTTCGCTTGAAAATCGTGAGACCCGTCGAGACCCATTGGGCCGAGATCGAGATGAACCCAACCCGTTTGACGGTGAAATGGATCCAGGTTCACCACGATTAATATTACGTTCGAAAGATCCTCAGTCGTCTTGCTATAGCACAGCAGCAAGGGATTATCGGTGTAGTGGAAATGCAAAGTGCTATCGCGCTGCAACGCCGGATTTTGTTTGCGGATCGCGTTGACCCGTGAAATGAGATCCTTCAAACTCCAAGCCGCGTCGAGATTGCGATGCTTGATCTGAAATTTCTCCGAGTCCAAATACTCCTCGCTGCCCTGCCGCAGCGGTGTGTTTTCGCATAATTCGAACGCCGGCCCATAAATTCCGTAATTTGCGCCAAGCGTGGCGGCCAGAATCAATCGAATCATGAAAGCAGCGCGTCCGCCGGTCTGAAGGAACTCGGACAAGATGTCCGGAGTGTTGGGCCATAAGTTTGGCCGAAGATATTCTCGAACCTCGGTGCCCGTTAGCTCTGTAAAATAATCGGTAAGCTCCTGCTTCGTATTGCGCCATGTGAAATACGTATACGATTGCGAAAAGCCTAATTTCGCCAAGCGATACATCACATGCGGCCTGGTGAAAGCCTCGGCAAGAAACAATACGTCTGGATGCTCGGCCTTGATTTCGCTAATCACCCACTCCCAAAAAGCGAACGGCTTTGTATGGGGGTTATCCACGCGAAAGATGCGGACCCCCCGGCCAATCCAGAAAAGAAAAACGGATTTCAGTTCCGCCCAGAGAGCGCGCCAGTCTTTGGTGTCGAAATCCAGCGGATAGATATCTTCATACTTCTTCGGCGGATTCTCGGCATACTGAATGCTGCCATCGGGGCGCGAGCGGAACCACTCCCGGTGCTGTTGAACGTAAGGATGATCCGGCGAGCACTGGAACGCGATATCGAGCGCCACCTCCAGACCGTGATCCTTTGCCTTCAGGCAGAAGCGATCGAAATCTTCCAGCGTGCCGAGCTTGGCATGGATGGCGGTGTGTCCCCCCTTCGAAGATCCGATAGCCCACGGGCTTCCAACATCATCAGGACGGGCGGGGGAGGAATTGTTCTTCCCCTTGCGAAAAGTTTTGCCAATCGGGTGAATCGGCGGAAGGTAGACAACGTTGAAGCCCATCGAGGCGATGTACGGCAACCGCGCCTCGCAGTCGCGCAGCGTGCCATGACGCGCGGGGTCCGTTGAACAAGACCTCGGAAATACTTCATACCAGGTTGAGAAGCGGGCTTTCTCTCGATCCACCACCACAACCAATTGCCTGCTGTAGCGCGTGGCGGAGCGCCAATCGGGATATCGCTGCATCAGTTCGAACAATTCCTCGTCGGCTGCGACCAACTTTGCAGACTCGTCGCTTTGCTCTCGCCGTAACCTTTCCGACCACGCACGCAGCGTCTTGGCGTGAATGGCCGCCGCACTCGCGCGAGAAGCAGACTCTTCGATCAGCGCGGCCCCGATGAGCAAATCCGTACGAACATCCTGCGCGGCGGCAATTCTCTTCACCAAATCGCCGCGCCAGGTCTGAAACCGATCGATCCAGCCCTCGACCGTATAGAAGTATCGGCCCAAGGCCGGGACGGTAAATTCGCCGCGCCACAAGTCGTTGCCAAGCGGCTTCATGGAGGATGAATGCGCATCGGAGGGATCCTGGCGCCAATGCAACACCCGGCAAGCAACCTGGTCGTGGCCATCCGCGAAAACGGCCGCCTCCACGACAACCGTATCTCCAACCACGCGCTTCACGTGGAATCGCCCGTCGTCGATTTCCGGACGAACGTCCTCAATCACCACGCGTCGCTGTTCGGCGGCCGGACCATCCGGCATGTCGTGTTCCTCCTACATCTATCCTAGTGTGTGCCTGACTCTGAGTTCCAGTGGCTTTTCAATGGGGTGCTACGGCTGGCAATGCACTGCTGTGACGGGTGAACGGACGACCAATCGTCGAGGTTGCCTTGGCGCCCCAAACAGGGCTTTTAGGGTCCCTGACGAAAATCACCGTGGACGATTTTTCTTTACACCAACAACCACTTGCGCGATTTAGGCCTGCGGTGTAAAGATTCTGTTTGTATCCTCGTACTGTGTCCACTCAACCGTTGGAAAGTTCAGAACAACTTCTGAGGAACTTCCGCCGATTCAGCGAGGACGGCTCGGCCCGGCTCGACGATCGCTTCCCGAGGTCTGATTTGCGGCTGTCCGTGATTTGCCGCCGGCTGGTCGATGGGAATCGCTAGCTCGACAATTGTCCCGGGCGATGCATTTTGCAGACGTAGTTCTCCTCCAAATTCCTTGAGCCGTTGAATCATGCCCGAAATGCCGATGCCGATGCTATCGGGTTGAAGCTTGGAGACCCTGTCGGAAATACCTTTTCCGTCGTCTCTGACTGTCCCCAAAATTTGCGGATCGGTTCTCAGTAGATTCACCCAGATTTTCTTCGCGCCCGAATGCCGGAAAGCATTCGTAAGAGCTTCCTGAATGGCGCGGAAAATCGCGGTTTCCAATTCGAGCGGCAGGCGCGGAAGATCCAATGGCTCCACGCTGAGAACCGTTTCAATGCCGCTGCGCTTCGTGAATCCCTCCAGATACCATTGCAGAGCGGACTGCAGGCCTACCTCGTCCAATAAAGGGGGATGCAACAGGTAGGACATGCTGCGAATCTGCTTGATGGCATGATCGATTAGCATGCTCACTTCGCTGGAAATCTCCCGGTTGAGCTGAGGCGATTGCCGCTCCGGAGGTATGCCGTCTAGAATCATTTTGGCGGCGGCGAGGTCCTGGCCCAATCCATCGTGGAGTTCTCGAGCAATTCGGCGCCTGTCCTCATCCTGCATGGTGATGAGCCGTGAGGAAAGCCGCCGCAACTCCGCATTAAGCGTTTCGAGTTGCCGGGTTTTGCGATGCAGCTCCGCGAAAACGCTCACTTTGGCCCGCAGCAACTCAGGAATTACGGGAACTGAAATATAGTCCACCGCGCCGCGCTGATAGCCCTTGACCCTGTCCAGATCGGTGAGATGAACGCCGGAAATGAAAATGATCGCCGTCCTTTGGAATCGCGGATGCTCGCGAATCATCTGCGCCAGCTCGAAACCATCAAGTTCCGGCATGCTCACATCCATCAACACGATTCCAATATCCGTTTTCAGCAAATGCTCGAGAGCTTCTCTTCCTGAACTCGCCTTGATCAAATTCTCGCCGAGTTCCTGAAGAATCGCCTCGTAACTGAGCAGCTTTGCCGCCTGGTCATCCACCATCAGGATGTTGACCTTTTCGTCCGCGCCCATATCGCTCCTTCTAAGATCGTGCAGAATGCCAGCCGGCCGCCAAGACCGCTGTCACTGTAACGAACGCTCGCCTATCGATGTAACCACATGCGAAGCACTGAAAGCAGCTGGTCCGTATTCACCGGCTTCGCAAGGTATTCGGAGGCGCCGGCCTCCAGGCACTTTTCGCGGTCGCCCTTCATGGCTTTGGCGGTCAACGCAATGATCGGCAACCTCCGCGATGAAGGGTTTTGCCGGATCACCTGCATGGTCTCGTATCCATCCATCTCCGGCATCATGATGTCCATCAGGACGATCGCGATATCCCCAGTTGCCTCCAAAATGGAAATCGCTTCGCGGCCGGTTCCTGCCGTCAGCACCGTCATGCCCCGTCTTTCGAGCACGCTGCTTAACGCAAAGATGTTTCGCACGTCATCATCTACAAGCAACACTTTCCTGCCGGCCAGCGCCTCATCGGAGCTATGCAGCCGGTGCAGCATTTCCTGTTTGTTCGCGGGCAGATCGGCAACCACCCGATGCAGAAAGAGCGCCGTCTCGTCCAGCAGCCTTTCGGGTGACTCGACTCCCTTTACCACCACGCTGCGAGCCAGCGCATGCAACTGCAAGTCTTCCTCCGACGTCAGCTCTTTGCCCGTGAATACCACCACCGGCAGATCGACGGACGCGGGCATATCTTTGAGCCGTTCCAATACGTCGAATCCAGACATGTCCGGCAACCGCAGATCCAGCACCATGCAGTCATATGACTCCGAGCCAATGGAAGCAAGAGCCTCTTCGCCGGTGGAAGCAAGTGAAACGTCTATATCATCGTATCCGAGTAATTCTCGAATGCTGAACTGCTCGGCCGGATTGTCCTCAACCACCAGCAGCCGCTTGCGCCGCGGCGCTGCATACTCTTTGATGCGGCTCAACGCCGAATCCAAGTCCTCGGGCGTGGTTGGTTTCGTAACGAAAGCGAACGCCCCGCGTGACAGACCGTGGTTCCGGTCCTCATCGAGCGTCAACATCTGCACGGGAATGTGCCGCGTCGCGGCATCCTGCTTTAGATGATTGAGAACGGTCCAACCCAGCATGTCTGGGAGAAAAACATCCAGCGAAATAGCTGTGGGTTGAAACTCGCGGGCCAAAGTGAGCGCATCCGCTCCCCGGGGCGCAACGAGAACCTTGAATCCTTTCTCGTGAGACAGGTCGCGCAGAATGGTCGCGTAATGAGGATCATCCTCAACAATCAGCAAAATGGTGTCGCCGGGCTCCAGGCTTTCGCGATCGTCGCGAACTTGAGGCACGAAGCGCTCCGACATGGTAGTTCCCAATTGAGCCGGCAAGTTCGACGCCGCGGCAGTTTTGCGGTCCACCGAAACGATGCCAGTGGATGGCCCCACATAAATCTGAGGCAAGTAGAGGGTGAACGTGCTGCCCCTCCCCGGCGTACTCTGCAGTTGTATCTCGCCGCCCAGCAGGCTCGCGAGTTCCCGGCTGATTGCAAGACCCAGACCCGTGCCGCCGTATTTGCGACTGGTTCCTGCGTCCGCTTGTTGGAAGGCCTCGAAAATAATCCGCTGCTTTTCGGGAGGAATGCCAATTCCGGTATCGGAAACCTCGAATGCGACCACGGAAGGTACCGCCGATAAAACCGGATGATCCTGGCTCCAGCCGCTGGTGACCGCCGACACAGAGAGCCGCACGCTGCCTTGCTCGGTGAACTTGAACGCGTTTGAAAGCAAATTTTTCAGCACTTGCTGCAACCGCTTGGAATCCGTCACAAGGCCGCGAGAGAGAGACGGTTCGGTGCGCACCTCGAAAGTAAACCGGCGGTTCTCGGCCTCGTGGCGGAAGGGCCGAGCAACCATATCAAGAAGGCTGCTGAAGAATACTTCCTCTGCTTCCACGGAAACGGTTCCCGACTCGATCTTCGATAGGTCCAAAATATCGCTGATCAAGTTCAAGAGGTCGGTTCCGGCGGCGTGAATGGTCCGCGCGAACTCAACCTGCTTCGGCGACAGGTTGCGATCGGGGTTGTCCGTAAGCTGCTGGCCCAAAACCAAAATGCTGTTGAGCGGCGTCCGCAATTCGTGCGACATGTTCGCCAAAAATTCCGACTTGTACTTCGAGGTGAGCGCTAATTCCTTGGCTTTCTCTTCCAAGGCCCGCCGCGCCTGCTCGATTTCCTGATTCTTGCGTTCCACTTCAACGTTCTGTTCCGCCAATTGCTGGGCTTTTTGCGCTAACTGCTCGTTCGTCTGCTGAAGCTCCTTCTGTTGAGTCTGAAGCTCGGTGGCCAATTGCTGGGACTGCTTCAGCAGCCCTTCCGTCTGCATCGTGGCTTCAATACTGTTGAGGACGATTCCGATGCTGGCGGTCAATTGCTCGAGAAATGCGAGATGCGATGCCGTGAATCTGCTCAGCGACGCGAGTTCAATCACCGCCTTCACGCGGTCTTCGAAGAGCACCGGAAGCACGATCACATTTTGCGGCAAGGCTTGAAAGAGGCCCGATCGAATCGGAACGCTGTGCATCGGCATCTCGCTGATCAGCATGCTTCGCTTTTCCAGCGCGCACTGCCCCACCAGGCCTTCCCCCATCGCCAGGTGCTGCCGGTGCCCATCCAGTTCATCGTCGGCGAACGCAGATAGCAGCTCCATTCCCGCCGATTCTTCACTTTCCATTCTATAGATCACGCCCTGGTGAGCGCCCACCAACGGCGCCAACTCCGACAGCAGCAGGCGGCCCACGGTGCTCAGATCGCGCTGGCCTTGCAACATGCCGGTAAAGCGAGCCAGGTTCGTTTTCAGCCAATCCTGCTCTTTGTTTCGATCGGTAGTGAGACGCAGGTTGTCGATCATCGTGTTGATGTTGTCTTTTAGCTCGGCAACTTCGCCGCTAGCCTCCACCTGAATCGAGCGCGTCAAATCGCCTTTGGTAACGGCCGTGGCCACTTCCGCAATCGCGCGCACTTGGTTGGTTAGGTTGTCGGCCAGCAAGTTGACGTTCCCGGTAAGGTCCTTCCAAGTTCCTGCGGCGCCTGGGACGTTGGCCTGCCCGCCCAAGCGGCCTTCCACTCCCACCTCGCGCGCCACTGTGGTCACCTGATCGGCGAAGGTGGCCAGCGTGTTGGTCATATTGTTGATGGTCTCTGCCAGAGCCGCTACTTCTCCTTTGGCGTTTACAGTCAGTTTCTGCGTCAACTCTCCGTTTGCCACCGCGGTCACTACTTTGACGATACCTCGCACTTGTTCCGTCAAGTTGGCAGCCATCACGTTGACGTTGTCGGTCAGGTCGCGCCATGTGCCGGCCACGCCGGGCACTTGCGCCTGTCCGCCGAGTTTTCCGCCGGTGCCCACTTCGCGCGCCACGCGCGTTACTTCTGCCGCGAAAGCGTTGAGCTGGTCGACCATGGTGTTAATCGTGTTTTTCAGTTCGAGAATTTCGCCTTTCACATCCACCGTAATTTTGCGCGACAAGTCGCCGCGCGCCACGGCCGTCGTAACTTCAGCGATATTTCTCACCTGAGCCGTCAAATTCCCGGCCATCGCGTTCACCGAGTCCGTCAAGTCCTTCCACGTTCCAGCGACGCCCGTCACGTTGGCTTGGCCGCCCAGCCGGCCTTCGCTACCCACCTCGCGAGCTACGCGTGTTACTTCGGCGGCAAACGATCGAAGCTGCTCCACCATCGTGTTCAGCGTTTCTTTCAGCTGCAAAATTTCTCCGCGCACGTCCACGGTAATCTTCTTGGACAAGTCGCCCGTGGCGATGGCCGTAGCCACTTCGGCGATGTTTCGCACCTGGCCCGTCAGGTTGCTGGCCATGAAGTTCACGTTATCCGTCAAATCCTTCCACGTTCCCGCCACGCCCGGCACTTCGGCCTGACCGCCGAGTTTTCCGTCCGTGCCGACCTCGCGCGCCACGCGCGTCACTTCGCCGGCGAACGCGTTCAACTGGTCCACCATCGTATTGATCGTGTTCTTCAGCTCCAAAATTTCGCCCTTCACGTCCACCGTAATTTTGCGCGACAAATCGCCGCGCGCCACAGCCGTCGTAACTTCAGCGATGTTTCTCACCTGACCGGTCAGGTTCCCCGCCATCGAGTTCACTGAATCCGTCAAGTCCTTCCAGGTGCCCGCCACGCCCGGCACGTTGGCCTGCCCGCCCAACCGGCCTTCGCTTCCCACCTCGCGCGCCACGCGCGTCACTTCGCCCGCGAACGCATTCAACTGGTCCACCATCGTGTTGATGGTTTCTTTCAGCAGCAAAATCTCTCCGCTCACGTTCACCGTGATTTTCTTCGATAGGTTTCCGCTCGCAATCGCCGTCGACACTTCCGCGATGTTTCGCACTTGGTTGGTAAGGTTGCTTGCCATCGAGTTCACGGAGTCCGTCAAGTCTTTCCAAGTTCCTGCCACGCCCCCAACCTGCGCCTGTCCGCCAAGTTTTCCGTCCGTGCCCACTTCGCGCGCCACGCGCGTCACTTCCGAAGCGAAGGCGCGTAGCTGATCGACCATCGTGTTGATCGTGTCTTTTAGCTCGAGAATTTCTCCCTTCACGTCCACCGTGATCTTGCGAGACAAGTCGCCGCGCGCCACCGCCGTCGCTACCTCGGCGATGTTTCGCACCTGGCCAGTCAAGTTGCTGGCCATGAAGTTCACATTGTCCGTCAAATCTTTCCACGTGCCCGCGCCGGGGACTTGCGCCTGCCCGCCCAACTTCCCTTCCGTGCCCACCTCGCGAGCCACGCGCGTCACTTCCCCCGCGAACGCGTTCAACTGGTCCACCATCGTGTTGATCGTATTCTTCAGCTCAAGAATTTCGCCCTTCACGTCCACCGTAATTTTTCGTGACAAGTCGCCGCGCGCCACAGCCGTCGTCACTTCGGCAATGTTTCGAACTTGCGCCGTCAAATTCCCCGCCATCGAGTTCACGGAGTCTGTCAGGTCCTTCCACGTTCCCGCCACGCCAGGTACGTTGGCTTGCCCGCCCAAGCGCCCTTCGGTTCCCACCTCGCGCGCCACGCGCGTCACTTCGCCGGCGAACCGGTTGAGCTGATCCACCATCGTGTTCAGCGTTTCCTTCAACTGCAAAATCTCGCCGCGCACGTCCACCGTGATCTTGCGCGATAGGTCGCCGCTCGCGATAGCGGTTGCCACTTCCGCGATGTTTCGCACCTGGCCGGTCAAGTTGCTGGCCATAAAGTTCACGTTATCCGTAAGGTCTTTCCATGTTCCGGCCGCGCCGGGCACTTGCGCCTGCCCGCCCAACTTCCCTTCCGTGCCCACCTCGCGAGCCACGCGCGTCACTTCGCCCGCGAACGCGTTCAACTGGTCCACCATCGTGTTGATGGTATTCTTCAGCTCCAGAATTTCGCCCTTCACGTCCACCGTAATTTTGCGTGACAAGTCGCCGCGCGCCACGGCCGTCGTCACTTCCGCGATGTTGCGGACTTGCGCCGTCAAGTTTCCAGCCATCGCGTTCACCGAGTCGGTCAGGTCCTTCCACGTTCCCGCCACGCCCGGCACCACAGCTTGTCCGCCCAATCGCCCCTCGGTGCCCACTTCGCGCGCCACGCGCGTTACTTCCGAAGCGAACGACCGTAGTTGATCCACCATCGTGTTGATGGCTTCCTTCAACTGCAAAATCTCGCCGCGTACATCGACCGTAATCTTTCGCGAGAGGTCGCCGCTCGCCACGGCCGTCGCCACTTCAGCGATGTTTCGCACTTGGCCAGTAAGGTTGCTGGCCATCGAGTTCACGGAATCGGTCAAGTCCTTCCAAGTTCCCGCCACTCCCGGCACCTGTGCTTGGCCGCCAAGTTTTCCGTCGGTGCCCACTTCGCGCGCCACGCGCGTCACCTCAGCGGTGAAAACTCCCAACTGCTGAATCATGGTGTTGACGATCGTTGCCGACCGCAAGAATTCGCCCTCCAGCGGCCGCCCGTCCACGTCGATGCGCACCGTTTGCGTCAAATTGCCTTGTGCGACTGCCGCAATCGCGCGAGTCACTTCAGCCGTCGGACGCAGCAAGTCCTCGACCAGCGTGTTAAGCGACACTTCCATCTCTCCCCAGGCTCCGCGCGGCGCACGGAATCGCGTGCGTTCCCTGGTGCTTCCTTCCTTGCCGACCACTTGGCCGACGCGCTTCAACTCCTGCGCCATCTGTTCGTTTGCCGCGACGATATCGTTGAATGTGTCGGCGATTTTTCCCGCCAGCCCCGTCCAAGCTCCCGGCAAGCGCACCGAAAAATCGCCGTCGCGCATCGTTTGGAGGCTCGCAAGGATTCCCCTCAGCTCGGCGGGCGCGATTTCGGAGCGCACAACAGAGTGCCCGTTGCTCTTCACGCTCGCCTTCGCTTCGTCCGTTGCCGCGATGCCGCCGGACGCGTCTGATTTCTTCATGCTAGTCTCCGGATACAAAATTGCGTTTCTGACTTAATCGAGTTGACACTTGTCTTCGAAAGCTTCGCGAGAATTTCGGCAGGTTCGAAAAGAAAAGGAGATGGGCGATACCACATTTAGATAGACAGTCCTGCGAGGGCGTACCGGCTGGTGGTCTTCCGCACTCTTTCAAAGGTAACTCGCGTGTTTCCCGAGATCAGTCGGGCATTATCGCTCTTTCGGCTCCGGCTGTCATACCGTAAAACCCCTAGAACGGCGCGCCAAAAACCTGTAGACCGTTGCGCGAAACGTCACACCGGAGTACTAAGGCTCTCGGAGGGCTTTTTCGCTACGTCAGATCGCAATTCCAACACCGCGCGACCGCACTAACGCCGATTCGTCACGAATTTTGCCGCCGGCCTTGGATATCGTTCAAATGTTCCCGTAGGCGCTCGATCACGCCCTCGTCATTGCCGCCATTAAGAATTTCCCGCTCCATTTCCGACAGCGCAAAATGGACGATATCGTGATGGTGTAATTCCTTGTCCGGCAGCCTGTCGCCAACTTCCAGCCAAATCTTATGCAGCAGATCAATTTCCTTCGGCGTCAACCGCGGCGCATGCGGACCCAGATAAAACACCTGCTCTTGTCCCGAAGGCGTGAAAATCTCCAGCGTCAGCCGCGGCCGCGGCTCGGGCATTCTCTCCCACGCCATTCCGATTTCTCGGGCCTGGTCCGTCACGTTTGTCTTCGCCGAACTCCCCGCCACAATCGTGCTCGACGATAAATTCATCGCCGTCCTCAAGATGCCTTCCCACAGGTCGTTGGCCGCCGCCACGGCGAGCCTCACCGGCTTCCCTTCCTTTTCCGCCATCGCCAGCACTTTTGTGAAGAGCAACTGCTCGATCGTGCTGAAAAGCTGTTCCGGCGCCAGGTCGTACTCGCCCAGAGCGCCGCGCCGCAGTATCCGCACGTGCAGAACCACAATTTCCGCTTCTCGTCTGTGCGCACGCCGCAGCGCGGCTTCCAGAGGATAAAGCGCGTAGTATGTGCTCACTGGCACGAGAATGTTGCCCGGCTTCACATCCACGTTTGCCAGCGTCAGGTCCGATTCCTGCGCCAGGTTGAACTGGTCCAGTTCCACATGGCCCTGCGCGCGATTCCGCTGAATTCTTCTCTCCGAGATCTCGAACCCAAGGAAGAGCAACCCCGAGAAAATCACCCCGCCGATTGTCGCCTCGGGCTTGGTAAACAAATTGATCAGCGCGATTGACAGCAGCACCAGCGTGATGCTCGCCACTCCTATCGGAATTTCCGTGCCCCCGATGTGCAAATTCAGCGGAACTTTGAATTCCCGGCCTTCTGGTTGCGTATAGCGCAGCACAAGCACGGCCACGCCGTTCAGCACGAAACTCCATATCACGCCGAACGCGTAAAGATTCGCAAGAAGCGTCACATCGCCGCGGCTCGCGATAATCATCACGATTTGCAGGCCTACCACGATATTGATGATCCGGTACGTAGTGCCATGCTTCGGGTGCGGCTGCCGGAACCACGCCGAAAGAACTCCATCCTCCGACACGCGATTCAGCACGCCGTTCGAGCCTACGATCGCCGTGTTCACCGCTCCTGAAAGGATCAGCGTGCCCACGACCACCACGAAAATGTGGAACGCTAACCGCGCCACGAACGGCCCCGTCAGGCTCATCGCTAAGCCGCCAATTAAATTCTCGAAATACAGGTGACGGATGTGATCCGGGATGATCATCACCGCAAAAAAGGAAACCAGCGACGTGAACACCATGCTGTAGATAAAAATCACGAACACTGCTTTTTTCAGGTTCGGCAATTTCGGGTGCTCGATCTCCCGGTAAACCTGTGCGAGCGATTCCGCTCCGCTCATCGCCAGAACGGAATGACCCAGCCCGATCAGCACGGCGAGCACCGTAAAGTTCTGCGCGATATGCGTCCGCGCTAGCCACCCCAGCGTGTGTTGGCTCATTACGATGTTCCGCGGAATCGGCGCGGGCGGCAGATGCCCGCCCCGCACCAGCAGCGTGTAACCGCACCACCCGATCAGCGCCACCACCATCACCGTGGTCAGCTGCATGATCCAAAGCGCTTTCTCGCTCGATTCGGGAATGCCTTTTATGTTTTCCCACCAAAAATAAATTGTCGCCGCAATGGCGAACGCAGCCGCGGCCGCATCGGCGTTCAGCACAATTTTCAAATGCCCGTACGCAAAAAGTTCGTTTAGCAGCCCCGCCAGGTACTGTCCTGCTGACACGCCGCTGATCGGCCCCGTCAGGATGTAATCGAACATCAGCGCGGACACCGAGAATTTCGCCAGCGCCCCGCCCATCGCCTCCTTCACCACGCGGTAAACGCCGCCGCGCACGAACATGCTGCAGCTCTCCACATACAATTGGAAAACCGCGTAGGAAAGCAGCATCGTCGCGAAGATGAACCACGGCGCCGACTTGCCGATGAACTGCTCCGCCTCGCCGCCCGCGTAGTACGCCGACGAAGCGATGTCGTTCAGCACAATCGCCGCGGCCCGCCAGTAAGAAATGAAGGCGAGCATCGCCGTCGTGGCCACCAGCACTTTGGCCACGGGACGCACCGATTGTGAAAACGAGGGGCCCTGGGGGTTCGAAGACATGCCCTCTTACTTGGTCAGAGCACGCAGACTTGAGGAGGCCAATACTCGCCCACTCATAAGGGGATTATAAACAATTCCTAAAGAATTCATATAGCTAGACTCCTAACTCGCTAGGCTATAACGACCTACGCAGTCGAATTTATGCGAGCGTACGGCCGGCTCGGGATCAGGTTTCACTCTAAGGTGTCTTGGGGTGTATACAAGTGTGCGGATCCAGGAGGTCAAAACGGAAACTCCGCTTGCGATGCGCCCTCGGTCACTTTCACCCAGACTGGCAGTGTTCATTTTGTTCGCCGTTTGTCTGGCCACAGGACTCGCGCGCCCCACCTCGGCTCAGATGAACCAGATGAACATGTCCAGCCCCGTAATGGAAACCAAGGATGAGATCCCGCCCGACCAACTTCCCGCCCCGGAAAAACTCACCGGCATCGGAAATGTGCGGATGCAAATCACCGCGACTCCTGAAGCGCA
This sequence comes from Candidatus Acidiferrales bacterium, assembly GCA_036520875.1. GTDB lineage: Bacteria > Acidobacteriota > Terriglobia > Acidiferrales > UBA7541 > Palsa-295. The sequence continues at coordinate 2,415 of DATDIT010000019.1, read as the reverse complement.
AGCGTGGTTCAATCAAGGACTGAATCTGCTTCACGATTTTTGGGACTACGAATCCGCCCGCGCCTTTGAACAGGGCATTCGCGTCGATCCCCAATGCGCGATGTGCTACTGGGGACTCTACCGGGCCGAAAGCTACTACCACAGCACAGAGCCGAGTTACGCCGCCATCGCTCTCGCAAAAGCGGTCAGTCTCGAAAAGCACGCCAGCAAACACGAACGCCTCTACATCGAAGCCGACGCCGCCCGCGAAGCCGCCGCCAAAAATGCCAAGGGTGCGCCCGATACTTCGCAATCATTAGCGCTCTGGCGCAAGCTCGTGAAGAAGTACCCCAACGATTCGCAAGCGCGCATTTTTCTCGCGCTGGCAGTCGGCTTCGGCAGTAAAGAGGGTTTGTCCGTTCTCGAAGGCGTCCTGAAGGACGATCCGCAAAATTCTGCCGCCAATCACTATTTCATCCACGGAGTCGAGGCCAGCCCGCATCCCGAGCAAGCTCTACATAGCGCCGAGATCCTCGCAAGCCTCGCGCCCGCATCAGGGCACATGGTCCACATGCCCGGACATATTTTCTTCCGCCTCGGCGATTACGCCCGCGCCGAGCAAGCCTTTGACGCCTCCATGCATGTGGACGAAGCCTACATGCGCGACCAGCACGTTGCCGTTGACGACGATTGGAACTACGTTCACAACCTCATGTACGCCATCGCCAACCTGCTCGAAGAAGGCAAGCTGAAAGAGGCTACGGCATACTCTGCCAAGCTCACCGGTGCTCGCGGCGAACTCGATTCCACTCTCTATCCCTTTTCGCCGCGCGACTCGATTTCGCGCCTCAATCCCGAGTTGCCGGTCGCGCTGCGAACTGCTGATTGGCCGCGGGTGATCGCCCTTTCCAAATCGAACAAAACGCCCGCCTCGCAGCCTAACCTTCGCTTCCTCGCGCGCGAACTCGCCTCGTTCGGCGAGGGCATGCAAGCCCTCGAAGCTTACGATCTCTCCAAAGTGGAAAGCTCATCCCAGCAGTTCGACGCCGAGCTCTGGCGCGTCACTCAACAAGCGAAGTACGCGCAAAGCATGAAGCAATCCATGCCCGAAAAGAGCGCCTCGTCAGGTCCGCCGAAAATCCCGGTCAGGTCGGACGCTTACCTCGAGCCGATTGTCAGCACGCTTTCTGTGATGTCGCTCGAGTTGCGCGGCTCGCTCCTCACCGCGCGGAAACAAACCGTCGAGGCCAAGGCCATTTTTGCGCAAGCCGCTCGCGAGGAAAAGGCTCTCGGCTACCACGAACCCCCGCTTTACATCCGGCCCGTCGGCGAAACCGAAGCCGCGGCCCTGCTGGATGCCAGAGATTTCGCCGCCGCAAAGGCAGCGTATCAACAAGCTCTCCTCGAACGCCCAAGCTCGGGCTTCCCGCTCTACGGCATCGCCCTCTGCAGCGAAAAAGCCGGCAATCTCGACTCCGCCGCAAAAGAATATTCCGATTTCCTCTCCGCCTGGAAAAACGCCGACCCCGCTCTTCCCCAACTCGCCCACGCGCGCACCTACGTCGCGCAGCATCCATCAACTTCCGCCCGCCCGCAAACTCCCGGCTCGTAGCTCATGTAGCGCCAGCGGATTTTTACCCTGAACAAAGTGAAGGGCAGCCCGGCATCTTTCTGCTCGCTATTTGTTTCGCTGATTCCTTCCAGAACACCTTTGAATTGGACTGTTGCAGCGTCGCTGGCTACAGTTCGAACATGAATCAAACCGTCCGCATCATCAACATCCCGCTCTGGAACGCCGGCTCAATCACCACGCCCGCACGCCACTCGAAGTCTCCGCCCACAGATCTGTCGATTAGGCACTCCATCACCGCTTGCGCCTTTTTTCTCGCCTATGTCGCCATCTATATGTGCGTTGGGTTCGCAGCAGTCACGCTGGTCGCTCGGGCCTGGCTCGCCCTCTTCGAATAGTCCAGGCCTTAGGGGGTCGGAGCTTCAGCTCCGACATAGGGGCCTATCTTCAAAGTAATTCCATTCCCAAAGTCACGTATTTCCCGAAACGGCTCACTTCCTAAAGAAGCTATCGCAAAGCTTTTGGAAGAAGCGCTTCGGTATAATCGCCGAATGAAGAACAAGCGGGAAAGGAAGCAGCAGCATCAGACCTATACATGCCCTGTCGCTGGATGCGGCTTAGAGGTCAAATATAGGCAATTTATTGGAGAAGAGATCCCAGTGCCCACCGGCACGTCCAATCTGCAACGTATTCCCCCACATAAAGCCGTGGCACGCAATATCGAGGTCTACTGTCCCGTGCATGGACGAAAAATCATTCAGAAGATAGGTCACCACAGCGACCTCATTGTCAGGCAGCCGCCGCGGATCACTTCCCACAAGCCGGCTTCCCAGCACTAATCCGGCCAACTTCCTCGAACCCCGTTT
>DATDIT010000018.1:0-32771 GCA_036520875.1 Candidatus Acidiferrales bacterium | reverse complement strand
CATTTTTCAGTGCGATTCGCCGATTGCGCTTGGCGAATGTATAATCGCCGGATGCGGATACGGAAGAAATCGGCGCAGATACGCAGCACGACGGTTTTGTGTGTGCGCAAGGATACCAAGGTTGTGCTAGCTGCGGATGGACAGGTCACGCTGGGCGAGGGCGTGATCAAGCACAGCGCCAAAAAAACACGGCGGCTCTATAGCGACAAAATCCTGGCGGGATTCGCTGGGAGCACGGCGGATGCTTTGTCGCTTTTTGCGCGCTTCGAAAACAAGCTCCAGGAATACCATGGAAACCTGGCGCGAGCCGCGGTTGAATTGGCGAAGGAGTGGCGCACGGACCGTTCCTTGCGCCATCTGGATGCTCTCTTAATCGTGGCGGACGCCAAGGGCACGTTCCTGCTTTCCGGCAACGGCGATGTGATCGAACCGGATGACGGCATCTGCGCGATTGGATCCGGCGGTCCCTATGCGCTCGCCGCCGCTCGCGCGTTGGCAAAGCATACCAAGATGACCGCGAAAGACATCGCGCAGGAAGCGATGCGCATCGCAAGTGATATCTGCATCTTCACGAACGCTAATTTCAGCATCGAAGAATTATGAGCGGCGGCAAGCCGGAGAAAGACATGGTGATCTACTTGACCGGAGAACAGCAGCCCGCGGAAACCGAAGCGCTTCCTTCTTTCGACGAACTAACGCCGCGAGAAATCGTCGTGGAACTTGACAAATATATTGTCGGGCAGAATGCGGCGAAGAAGGCGGTCGCCATTGCGCTGCGCAACCGTGTGCGCCGTCAAAAACTGCAGCCGGAATTAGCCGAAGAAATCCTTCCCAAGAATATCCTGATGATCGGGCCGACCGGAGTGGGCAAGACCGAAATTGCCCGGCGTCTGGCGCGCCTCGCCGGCTGTCCCTTCGTGAAGGTGGAAGCCTCAAAATATACCGAAGTGGGCTACGTCGGACGGGACGTTGAGTCCATGGTGCGCGATTTGGTGGAAACCTCAATCGATATGGTCCGCGAAGAGAAGCTTGATGAGGTGGCCGAACGTGCAGAGCAATCCGCGGAAGAACGCCTGCTCGATCTCTTGCTGCCGTCGTCGCCCATGCCCTCGGATGCAGGGCCGGCCGCGGAAGCGCAGCGCCGCGAGCAGGCCCAGCGCACGCGCGACAAAATGCGCGCGCAGCTTCGCGAAGGGAAGCTCGATCAACGGCTGGTGGAGGTTGAGGTCCGCGAGCGGTCGATGCCTTCGTTTGAAATCATCACCAACCAGGGCGTCGAAGAAATGGATATTAATGTAAAGGACATGCTCTCCGGCATGTTCGGCCAGCAAAAAAAGAAGCGCAAAATGACCGTGTCAGAGGCTTTCGATTACCTGATTCAAGAGGAAGAAAATCGGCTAATCGACATGGACCAGGTGACGCGAATCGCGGTCGACCGCGTCGAGCAGATGGGCATCCTTTTCATCGATGAAGTGGACAAAATTGCGGGGCGCGAGTCCGGCCACGGCCCAGATGTCTCTCGTGAGGGTGTGCAGCGCGACATTCTTCCCATCGTCGAAGGAACCACGGTGAACACGCGGTATGGAATGGTGCGCACGGATCACATCCTCTTCATAGCGGCCGGGGCGTTTCACACCGCGAAGCCCTCAGACCTGATCCCGGAGTTGCAAGGACGCTTTCCCATTCGCGTGGAACTGGGATCCCTTTCCGAGGCTGATTTTGTCCGCATACTCACCGAGCCGAAGAACGCTCTGATTAAGCAATACATCGCCTTGCTAGATACTGAGGGGCTTAAACTTTCGTTCACGGAAGACGCAGTGGCCTCGATCGCTCGCTTTGCGGCGCGCGTCAACGAGCAGACGGAAAATATCGGCGCGCGCCGTCTGCACACCATCCTCGAAAAAGTGCTCGAAGAAATTTCTTTCGAGGCGCCGGAAATGAAAAAGAAGACCATCAAGCTGGACGCTCCATATATTCAAAAGCAGCTCGCGGATATCGTGAAGGATCAGGACCTAAGCCGCTACATTTTGTAAAACGCCTAATGAAAAATAGAAAATGGGCGCGCGCCGCAGTTTCGTGCGGCGCCACGTCAGACCCATGCCCGAATTTCTGCATTCTCGTTGCGATCCTTATATTTTCTTTCCTCATCGCGGGCTGCGCTTCGCCGAGCGAGCCGTACGAGCGAAGACCTCCCACTCCGCAGGCCGTGAACGATCTCACCGCCACCAGGTCGGGCAATGATGTATTGCTCTCATTCACGCTGCCGAATGAAGCGGTGGACCACCGGCCGATCAGCGCTCCGTTGACGATCGAAATCTACCGAGATTTTGAGCCGCGTCCCGCTGCGGATCTCGCGCCTTTGCACGCCCCAGCGACTCCCACGCTGCGAATTACGATTCCGGGATCCATGACGGGCCGCTATTCCGATCAGGGTCGCGTGCGTTACGCAGACGCGCTGAGCCCCGACGATTTTGCGCGGCACGCAGGGAGCGCGGCTGTTTACATCGTTCGCACACTCGCTTCGCCGAAAAAATCGTCGGCGAATTCGAATGCGGCGGCTGTCAGCGCCCAACCCGCACCCGGGGCGGTCGACGACCTGAAAGCCGATGTGACGCCTGCGGCCGTCGTTCTTGCTTGGACGCCCCCTAAATCGCTCGTGGACGCCATCCCAACAATTGCCGGGTACCGCGTCTATCGGGCCGAGGCCGCCGCAACCGCAACACCAGACAATCCGCTTCTGAAATCGCCACTCGCGCGAATCGGAGACGTGCCCCCGGGCTCGCAATCCTTCCGCGACAGCCAATTCAATTTCGGCGCCACCTACGTTTACTCGGTTCGCAGTTTCGTTCAATATCCCGCCGAAACGCTCGAGTCCGCAGACTCGAATCTCGAAATCATCACGCCGCGCGACACCTTTCCCCCTGCGGCTCCGCAGGAACTGATCGCGGTTCTGGTGCCGGCACAGGACAACGTTCCAGCTCATATCGAACTATCATGGGCCATCAGTCCTGAAACCGACCTCGCAGGATACAACGTCTATAGAACCGAGCAAGCCGGTGTCCCGCCGACAAGGCTCAATACCGAACTATTGCTTACGCCAGCTTTTCGCGATATGAATGTGCAGTCAGGCCACGTCTACTTCTACACCGTAACTGCCGTGGACAGTTCTGGAAACGAGAGCGCTTCGAGCGCGGCTGTCTCCGGAGACGTGCCCGGCGAAAGACGCTCGACGCCATGAGAGACACAGCTTTGACCGAAAACGTTAACCCCGAGCCGGACGCTCGGGGGCCGATACTCCGGACCGGAATTTACACCGGCGCCTTGCTCATCATAGTGATGTGGGTGGCCCTGGTCGTGGCGAATCGGACGGCGAGCCTGGAACCGTACGCCCTCGAGCGGAATGCAGCCGCGTACGGCCTGTTCCTGCTTTTTATGCTGATTCCCATAGCACGCTTCTGGAATCGGCCGTTCCGCATGTTTGCATCGGCCGTCATTGCCTGGGTTCTGTTTGCTGCCACGTATGAGGCGGCGGGAATGGTTTTTCACAACCTCTTTGATTCGCTGCAGCACAGCCCCCTCTTAGTACTCATGGAAGGAATATTTGTTTACGGGCTCTTCGCCGTCGGGTCATGGGTGATGGAAATGGCCATTCATGCGCGCCGTCATCCGATTGCACCGGCCCGCAAGCCAGCTCGTGAGGCAGCGCGCCACATTCGATGAAACTCTGCCGATTCCAACCGCTCGATTCCGCGAAGAAGCAGCCGCGCTGGTCCGCCCACGAGGCCTATCTCGAATCGCGCGCCGGGATTCTCGAGGGCGACACAATTCGTGAGGTTTCGGGCGAACTATGGGGTCCGCGCGAGCCAACAGGACACCAGTGGAAGCGCGCCGACGTGAGGTTTCTGCCGCCCTCGCACCCCACCAAGATCGTCTGCGTCGGTAAGAATTATCAGGACCACATCGCCGAGATGGGCAGCGTTGCAACGAAGGAGCCATTGCTTTTTTTGAAGCCGCCATCCGCAATTATCGCTCCAGAAGAGTCCATCGTGCTTCCGCGCATCTCGAACCGCGTGGATCATGAAGGCGAGATTGCCATCGTGATTGGGCGGCGCTGCTCGCACCTCGGTGAGGGCGACGATCCACGCGCCTATATCGCCGGTTACACTTGCCTGAATGATGTGACCGCGCGCGACCTGCAAAAACTGGACGTACAATTCACGCGCGGCAAGGGCTTCGATACGTTTTGCCCGTTTGGTCCGGTGCTGGAAACCGACCGGCCTCCCTCCGATGCGAAAGTAGAGGTGCTCGTAAATGGAGTCACCAAGCAATCAGCCAGCCTTGGCGAAATGATCTTCTCGATGGACGTCGTAACTCGATTTGTCACCCAGGTGATGACGCTCGAGCCGGGCGACGTTATTTCCACCGGCACTCCCGCGGGCGTAGGACCATTGGCCGCCGGCGACGTGGTGGAAGTTCGAGTAGGCGGCATCGGGACCCTCCGCAACAGCGTAACCGGCCCGCAAAATTCGTAGCGTGCCAGGTTTGGCTTGCGCTCCAGAAAAACGCATGGGGCGCCATCCCGTAACTCTCAGGAAACCAATCGCAGTTTGCTTTCCGAGGCCGAAATCGTTTGCGTATAGATTTGTAGGCGGCAGTGAAACGATTTCGCCGCCAATTCAATTTTGGGGCTTTGCCCGGCGGCTGTGAGAGTAATCCCTCTCCTTGAGAGAACTTCTAAGCGACTGGAATAATTTGCTTCCGGCGGCGGGTCTCACCGTCCTCGCAGGAATGCTGGTGGTGCTTTGGCTGCGGCGCAAGCCTGCCACACCCAACGATCTCGAATACCAGCGTCGCGCTTATCTCAATCGGATCGGGCGAATCGTCGAAGGCCAAGTACTGGAGATTGTAGACGACAGCGGCGCCGCGGATTCCGGACACCTGGGCGCCGGCAACGAAAACGCTGGCAGCCGTCAGATCGGCCTTCCAAATGAACGGCAGGAACTCGCGCATGCGGGCAGCCCCCAAAAACTGCTTTATTACACCTATGCGATTTCCGGCGTAACGTACGAAACGGCACAGGACATCACCGGGCTCGAGGAGCGATTGCATCTATCTCGCATCACATCCGGCCAGACTGCTAGTGTGAAATACGATCCCTCGAATCCCAGCAATTCCATTCTACTCGCCGACGACTGGTCGGGTTTGCACTAAAACTCGTTGGCACCGAATTTTGACGCGCTTCCCGCCGTGCACCAAACTCACAATTCCCTACCCAAGCGACGAGTCTCTTGACTCTCGCACGGTGGACGGCAAGAATCCATCATCTTGAGAAGAGGGTATAAATGACGAGAAAATCCTGGTTCTTGGCACTCGCTTTCCTCCTGCTTGCCACGGCCGTCCGCGCGCAAGCTGGAACCCCAGCTGACCAAGCGGCCATCCGCCAAATTGAGACGCGCTGGCAGACAGCTTGGAATCACCACGATATCGGCGCGATGGCTTCGTTGTTTGCTCCCAAAGCCGGCGTTGTCAATCTTGCCGGCGAATGGTTTAAGGGACGTAAAGAGTTCGCAAAGAGCCTCGAATCTCTTCACTCGGGCAAAGTCAAGGAAAGCATCTGGCAAACTCAAGACATCGACATCGAATTCCTCACCCCTGAAATCGCCATTGTTCACGTACATTTCAGCTCCCATGGGGACCGCAATCCCGATGGCAGCCCGATGCCCGCGCGCCGCGGCATTTTCACGCGTGTCGAAGTGAAACGCGGCGGACATTGGATGATCGTGGCATCGCAAGCCACGAACATTGTGCCTCCGGCGACCGCTGCGATTCCGTCCTTGACGAAGCAATATTCCGGGTACTGACCTCGCTGCAGAACCTAATCGTTGCGGGCGTCGCGCTTTGGACGCCTGAAGTTCCACCGCGCCCCTCCTGATTTCGATTCCTAATGCGTGAGATAATAGCGTCGGCGCGTTCGGTCATTTCGGCGGGAATACGACGCAGCAGTCTTTCCCGGTACGATTTCAGGAGCCTTTAAATGTGGATTGTTAGACTCGCATTACGTCGCCCTTATACTTTTGTGGTGGCGGCCATTTTGTTGCTGATCGTTGGCGCGGCCGCAATCCTGCGAACTTCCACCGATATTTTCCCGAATATCGATATACCCGTCGTCAGCATTCTCTTTAACTACACAGGACTCTCACCGGAGGAAGTGTCGGACCGAATCGTCTACAACTTCGAGCGTTCGCTGACCACCACGGTGAACGATATCGAGCACATTGAATCTCAATCGCTGCCGGGCCGCGCGATCGTGAAGGTGTTCTTTCAACCGGGCGTTCAGATATCGATTGCGGTCGCCCAGGTGACGGCCATCGCTCAGTCTTCCATCCACTCTATGCCGCCCGGGACGAACCCTCCGTTTATCATTCAATACAACGCTTCCACGGTTCCCATTCTGCAGTTGGCTCTTTCGGGCCAGGGACTCACCGAACAGCAATTGGGCGACCTCGGGCAGAACTTCGTGCGCGTCGGTCTTATCACTGTGCCGGGTGTTGCGATTCCGTATCCCTACGGCGGCAAGCAGCGCCAAATTCAAGTGGATTTGAATACGCAGGCGATGCAAGCCAAAGGGCTTTCGCCGCTCGATGTGGTGAACGCCGTCGATAACCAGAATCTGATTTTGCCGGCGGGTACCGCAAAGATCGGCTCTTACGAATATCAAATCGATATGAATGGCGCTCCCCAGACCATTCAGGAGCTAAACGATCTCCCGGTAAAGCAGGTCGGAAATTCGACCATTTACATTCACGACGTGGCCAATGTCCGAGATGGCTATCCCCCGCAGACGAATATCGTGCGCGTGGATGGAGAACGGGCGGCCCTGCTAACCGTTTTGAAATCCGGCGATGTTTCGACGCTCGATATTATTGCCAACGTGAAGAAGATGCTCCCCAGGATCGCGGCAGGGCTGCCGCCTCAATTGAAAATTGAGCCGCTCTCCGACCAATCGATCTTCGTAAAGGCATCAATCAATGGAGTCCTTCGCGAAGGCGCGATCGCCGCTTGCCTCACCGGACTGATGATCCTTATTTTCCTCGGAAGCTGGCGCAGCACCCTGATTATCGCTGTCTCGATTCCGCTGTCTGTCCTCACTTCCATCATCGTGATGAGTGCACTCGGACAAACGATCAACATCATGACGCTTGGCGGCTTAGCGCTGGCAGTTGGCATTCTGGTCGACGACGCAACCGTGGAAGTCGAAAACATCAATCGCAATTTGGACCAGGGAAAAGAAATCATCCAAGCGATCCTAGATGGCGCGTCCCAGATCGCGGTCCCGGCTTTGGTTTCGACGCTTTCCATTTGCATAGTATTTGTGCCGATGTTCTTCCTTACGGGCGTGGCGAAGTATCTCTTTGTGCCACTCGCGGAAGCGGTCGTGTTTGCCATGCTGGCTTCATACTTACTATCGCGAACTTTAGTTCCCACCATGGCGCGCTATCTCCTGCTCGAGCAAAACGAGGAGCAGCGCCTCGAAAATACCCGGAGTTCCCGCAATCCGTTGGTGCGCATGCAAGCAAAATTCGAAAAAGGGTTCGAGCGTTTCCGGGAAAGCTACCAAGGCATTCTCGGGATGGCGATCCAGCATCGCAAGGTCTTCGGCGTCCTCTTTTTGGGAGCGTGCATCTTGTCTTTCGCGGTGCTGCCCCTGGTCGGCGAGGACTTCTTCCCGAGCGTGGATAGCGGCGAATTCACTCTCCACATGCGCGCGCCCACCGGCACTCGGATTGAAGAGACGGCCGCTCTCTGCGATCGCGCCGAGAATGACATTCGCTCTCAGATTGCCCCGTCTGAGTTCCAGACGATCATCGATAACATCGGCCTGCCTTACAGCAGCCTCAATCTCTCCTACAGTAACTCGGCGCCGATAGGCGCCGGCGATGCGGACATTTTGGTAGAACTGAAACCGCGGCACCGGCCAACCAACGATTATGTCCGGGAGTTGCGAGTAAAGCTCAACCACGATTTCCCGGGAACGGAGTTTTATGCCTTGCCGACCGATATCGTCACGAAAATTCTGAATTTCGGTCTGCCGGCGCCCATCGACATCCAAATACTGGGCAGGAATATCATCGGCGACCGGCTGTTCGCCAATCACTTGTTAAATGAGCTCAAATTCGTGCCCGGAACGGTGGACCTCCGCATCCAGCAAAAGTTTGACGAGCCAAAGTTGCACATTGAAATGAACCGTACCAAGGCCGAAGAAATCGGATTCAATGCCCTGACCGTCGCCCAGAACGTTTTGATTTCACTCAGCGGAAGCTTCCAAACGCAGCCCACATTTTGGCTCGATCCGCAAACCGGCGTGAGCTATAACATTACGACTCAGACGCCCGAATACCGCACGGATTCGCTCCAGAAACTCGAAAATATTCCTCTCACCTCGGGGACCAACCAGTCAGATATTCTCAGCAGCCTTGCTTCCTTCAGCCGCACCTCCGAAATGGCTGTGGTTTCGCACTATAACGTCGAGCCGGCCATTGACATCTATGGCGCCGTGGACGGCCGCGATTTGGGAAGCGTGGCGCGAGACATCCAGCCCATCATCGATCGCGCCCGGAAAGATCTGCCGCGCGGTTCGGAGGTCAACACACTCGGACAGATTCAAACGATGAACTCGTCATTCATCGGCCTGCTCGCGGGACTTGGCCTTTCCATCATCCTCGTGTACTTCCTGATTGTGGTGAATTTTCAATCCTGGCTCGATCCCTTCATCATTTTGATGGCTCTCCCCGCCGCGCTGGCCGGGATTGTTTGGTTTTTGTTTATTACACGCACCACCGTCAGCGTTCCCGCTCTTACTGGCGCGATCATGTGCATGGGTGTCGGCACCGCCAACAGCATACTCTTGGTCAGTTTCGCCAGAGAGCGCCTGGAGGCAGGGAAATTGGCGGCCGAAGCAGCTCTCGAGGCTGGGTTCACGCGCTTCCGCCCTGTTCTGATGACGGCCCTGGCAATGATCATGGGTATGCTCCCCATGGCTCTCGGGCTTGGCGAAGGTGGCGAGCAGAATGCTCCCTTAGGCCGCGCCGTCATTGGCGGCCTTATATTTGCGACTGTCGCCACTCTGTTTTTTGTCCCCGTGGTGTTCAGCATCGTCCACGGCCGGCACGAAAACGATCATGCCGCATCCACTTCATCGTGAAACGGACGCCAGACGCAAACCGTCTATATTGTGATAAATACTGGAGAAGAAAGAGCGGATGATTGAGCGGAATGAAGGCGAACGGCCGTCGCCGTCCGAGCGGCCCTCTGTGCCGCGCTCGGCCAAACACGGTGTACTGGTTGCGTGCATCGTCCTGCTCATCATTGCCATCGCTGTAGCCGCCGGCGTCGTACCCCGATGGCGGGCCCGGGCGGCGCTACGGACCGAGACCTACGATCTCGCAATTCCGTCAGTTTCCATAATTCACCCCAAGCTCGGCGCGCCCAAAACGGAAATCGTTCTGCCCGGAAATATCCAAGCCTTCGTTGATTCGCCCATCTATGCCCGCACCAACGGCTACCTCAAGAGTTGGTATGCGGATATCGGCGCCCGCGTGAAGAAGGGTCAATTGCTGGCGGATATTGAAACTCCTGAAGTCGATCAACAGCTCGATCAAGCTCGCGCCGATTTGAACACGGCCCAAGCCAATTACCGCTTATCCCAAATCACTGCGTCGCGATACCAGGATCTTTTGAAGACCGATGCGGTGTCCAAGCAGGACGTTGACAATGCCAACGGCGATTTCGAGGCAAAAAAGGCCATGGTAGCCTCGGCTCTCTCCAATGAGAAGCGGCTTGAGCAACTGCAATCCTTCGAAAAAATCTACGCGCCCTTTGATGGCGTCATTACCGCCCGAAATACAGATGTGGGCCACCTCATCAATTCAGGAGCAGGTGGGCCCGCCACGGAGCTCTTCCACATCGCCGCGCTTGGCAAATTGCGCGTGTACGTCAACGTGCCGCAGCAAGATTCCGTCTCCGCCAAGCCCGGGCTCAAGGCCGATCTCACTTTTCAGGAATTTCCAGGACGCACGTTCAAGGGCACTCTGGTTCGAACCGCCGACTCCATCGATCAGGCGTCGCGAACGCTCCTCGTGGAAGTGGACGTCGATAACCCCACTCGCGAGCTTCTCCCGGGCGCTTACGCGGAAGTCCACCTGCAAGTGCCCTCTGGCAGTCCCGCTTACATTCTGCCCGTCAGCACTTTGATCTTTCGCGCCCACGGCCTGCAAGTCGCCACGGTGGACGCACAGAATCGTGCCGCGCTCAAGAACATTACGCTCGGCCGAGACCTCGGAAACGAGGTTGAAGTCGTATCCGGTATCTCGGCCGCCGATTCCATCATCGAAACTCCGCCGGATTCTCTGGTCAGCGGAGAAGCCGTCCGCGTTGTCGCCGCCGCAACCACTCCACAACGCGAGCCGGCCGGAAATTCTGAACAGTAAATGGGCCGGCTTCACGTAAAATTAAACTCAGGGAGCATCGAAATTTAAGGGGGGAAGAACCATGAAGCGTTTCTATCAAGTCATGCTGATCGCTTTAGGCCTGGTAACGCTATTGTTCATTGGGGCGCGAAGTGAACGCGCAATCGGCCAAGGGTTCACCCGGCCGCCGTCACACCCGGTAGACCCGAACGCCAAACCCGGTACACCGGGCGTGTTTACCGATTTCAAGGGCGAAGAGCCGGGTAAGATCCATCACATTACCGCGGCGGATCTGCCCGACCCCTACGCCACGAAATCCGCGGCCATTTTCTCGCGACCCGTACCCAAGCCCGCGGACGCCTGGCCGCAAGCGCCAGCCGGCTTCAAGGTTACTCTCTATGCCGAAAGCCTGAAGGGCGATGACGGCAAGGCAATTTCTCCGCGCACCATCGTCACGGCGCCGAACGGCGATTTCTTCGTCGCCGCGCAAAATCAGGGCAAAGTGCTCGTATTCCACACGGCCCCCGACGGCAAGATGCAATCTATGTCGGTATTCGCTTCAAAGCTCAACCTTCCGTTCGGACTCGCCTTTTATCCTCCGGGCCCTGATCCGAAATACCTGTACGTGGGCGACACGGACAAAGTTCTCCGTTTCCCGTACGCCAAAGGCGACACGACTGCAACCGCCGACCCGGAAACTGTCGTCACGAACATTCCCGCGGGGCCCAACCACTTTTCTCGCGGTGTAGTCTTCTCACTCGACGGCAAGCAGATGTGGATCTCCGTCGGCTCGCATAGCAACGTGCCGCCGGCAACCGATGCCGATCCCGATCCGCTGGAATTCCACCGCGCTGACATTCTCGTCGCCGATCCCACTGCTCTAAATCAGGACGGAAAGGAACTCAAGGTTTACGCCTCTGGAATTCGCAATGGCTCGGGAGTCGCCGTCGATCCTCACACCGGCGAGCTTTGGACCTCTGTCAATGAACGCGATGAGCTCGGCGACAATATACCTCCCGATTACATTACTCATGTTCAAGACGGCGGCTTTTATGGTTGGCCCTGGTATTACACCGGCGGACATCCCGATCCTCGCTTTCCCGGTAAACACCCAGAACTTAAAGACAAGGTCATCGTTCCCGACGTGCTTCTAGAGCCCCACGATGCGTCGCTGAACATCACTTTCTATGAAGCAAAACAGTTCCCCAAGCAATATCAGGGGCAGCTATTCGGCGCTGAACACGGTTCGTGGAACCGCTCCGTCCGCACCGGCTATGAAGTCGTCTTCGTGCCCATGAAGAACGGCAAGGCCACCGGCGCGTACGAGGATTTTCTCACCGGCTTTCTCACCCCGTCGGGAGATTGCTGGGGCCGCCCCGTTGGAGTCGCGGTCGCCCCGGATGGTTCCCTTATGGTGACAGATGACGGTTCGAACTCGATTTGGCGGGTCACGTACGGGAAAAAGTAGGATCGTGGTCTTCGGCCAAAGGCTCGCTAGCTTTCACCGGCTGTGCATCCGCTTGACGGCAGCTTCAGGCCTCGCCGCGCTCCTGCTCGGCGGATGCACTGTCGGACCCAAGTACGTTCGTCCCACAGCGGACGTTCCCCCGCAATATAAAGAAACGGGCAATTGGATGCCCGCTCAGCCAAACGACGAAATTTCCAAAGGCCAATGGTGGCGAATCTACGGGGATCCGCAGCTCAACGCTCTGGAAGACCAAGTCACCGTCTCCAACGAAACACTGAAAGCCGCTCAGGCTCAATTTCTCGAGGCTCGCGCCGCCGTCCGCGTGGCGCGCGCCCCTTTTTTCCCCATCGTCACAGGCGGAGGTTCCGTCGCGGGTACTACCGCGTCACTGAATAGACCCCTCGCCTCGACGACAGGACCCAGAAATTACAACGACTTTCAACTACCGATCGACGCCTCCTACGAACCGGATGTCTGGGGCCGCGTCCGTCGCACCGTTGAAGCAGCTCGTTCCGAGGCGCAGGCCACCGCCGCCGATCTGGCCAGCACAGACCTGAGCCTCCATGCCGAGCTTGCCCTCGACTATTTCCAACTGCGCGGCCTCGATTCACAGCAGCAGCTCCTGAACTCCACAGTCACGTCCTACGAACGCGCCCTCGAACTCACTCGCAGCCGTTATCTGGGCGGCATCGCCTCCGACGTCGATGTGGCCCAGGCTCAAACTCAGCTCGAAACCACTCGCGCGGTGGCTGAGGATGTAGGCGTCCAGCGCGCCGCTTACGAGCACGCCATCGCCGTTCTGATCGGCAAGACCAGCTATGAATTCACGCAACAGCCTCTGCCCCTCTCCTACGCTCCTCCTCCAATTCCTGTCGGTTTACCCTCCGAATTGCTGCAGCGCCGCCCCGATGTAGCCGCCGCCGAAAGGCGCGTTCAGGAGGCGAATGCGCAGATCGGCGTCGCTCGCGCCGCTTATTTTCCATCCATTTCCATCACCGGAATAGGCGGTTTTGAGAGCTCTCAAATCGGCAATCTTCTCGACGGGCCCAGCGGATTCTGGTCCCTTGCGGGATCGGCCGCCGAGCTGATTTTCGATGGCGGCCAGCGCCGCGGTATCACCGAGGAAGCGCGCGCCTCTTATGACAATTTCGTCGACAACTATCGGCAGACAACCTTGACCGCCTTTCAAGAGGTCGAGGATAATCTGGCCGCCTTGCGTATTCTCGATAGCGAAACCACGACCCAGGACGTTGCGGTCGCAGCCGCACAGCACTCTCTCGATCTCTCCAACAGCCGTTACAAGGGAGGCGTCGCCAACTACCTCGAAGTGACCACCGCTCAGAGCGCCGCCCTCGGCGACGAGCGCGCCGCCGTCGACATTCGCACACGCCGCCTCGTCGCAAGCGTTCTCCTTGTCAAGGCCCTTGGCGGCGGTTGGAGTACGTCCCAAATTCCCCCAATCTAGCTTTTCCGTTTCTTGGGGTCATAGGTTTCCTTTTGATTCCAAGTTTCTTCAATGCTCCTAGTGCCACCCACACACCAAAGAACTAGACAGCATCCTGACGTTTTCGATACTATGCAGCCGTGATTTTGCTCTGCCCGAGCCCCGCAATCACCTTGGCTGAAGATGCGCCCTCCGTGCGATCCATTTCCGCCGACGACATCTCCGAAGCCCAGCGCTGCGAATTTGACCATGCCACCGCCGCTCCCATTTTCGGCTCACTCGAAATCAAATTCTTAAGTGATCAGGCCTTGAATGGCAGCCTTCAACTCACCAACTCAACCCGTTTTGCTAACGTTTCCCGAATTGGTGCACGGAAATGGTCCGCGCCGTTCGTCAAAAGTTGTTTGGCCATTTCCTCGCACACATGTCTAATGAAACTCTTGACAAAGCCCGCTATGGGCGTTACACATGCATCACTTCTAGGTGTCTGACATCGGCCTGAATGGGTGGGTTTCGCTACTTTGCATGCTAGGGGGATGGCTTATGAGGGTACGTTCGGTTCTGCTGGTTTTCCTTGCAATCGCGGTCGTCTTCGGGTGCGCCAATTCTGTCTTCGCACAAGGCGCGGCCACGGCTCAGTTGAACGGTACCGTAACAGATCCTAGCGGCGGTGCTGTCGCTGGCGCAACGATTGATCTCCGCAATGTCGCTACCAACACTACCTCCTCGGCAACCACGAATGCCTCCGGCTACTACGTCTTCGCCAGCGTGACCCCGGGGACCTACGAGTTGAAAACCTCTTTCAGCGGCTTCGCGAATTACACCCAAACCGGCATCGTCCTCACCGTCGGCGAAACCGCCTCGGTCAATGTCGCCCTCCAACTCGCTTCGCAAGGCGAGCGCGTCGTCGTCAGCACGGAGGCGCAAACGATTGAGCCGACCAAAACCGAAATCAGCCAGGTCGTCGGGAACACGCAGATCCAAAACCTGCCCATCAACGGCCGTCTGTTCACGGACTTCGCGCTCTTGACTCCCGGTGTTGCGACCAGCCGGACCAGCCTGGGAACCACTTTCACCGAGTACGAAGCCACACAGATATCCTTCGGCGGCATGCGCTCCTTCAGCAACGAAATTACGGTGGATGGCGCGGATTTCGTGAATAGCGCCAGCGGCGTGCAGCGAGCCACTCCTCCCCAGGAATCCGTCCAGGAATTTCGTGTTGTCAACAACAGTTTCGGCGCGGAGTCTGGCCGGGCGCTCGGCGGAATCGTCAACATCGTAACCAAGAGCGGCACGAATGATTTGCACGGTTCCTTGTACGAGTATTTCCAGAACGCCGCACTCAACTCTCGCAACCTTCTCCAGAAACCGGAACCGGAGTTACAGTCGCAGCTCCTGCCCAAGGCCTATCGGCACAATCAATTCGGCGCGACGCTCGGTGGTCCCATCAAGAAGGACAAGACCTTTTTCTTCATCAACTACGAAGGCAAGCGACACGCCGAGTCTCCTCTCTTTCCGCCTGACCTCGTCAACAACATCCTCCTCATCGATCAGGCCAAGGCGCTGATGGGACTCGCTCCCGAGGGCTGCAGCAAAGGTCTTAATGCTTGTCTTCCCAATTTCGCGGGTAATCCCGCCAATATCACCCAAGGCCAGGCGCTTGGATTTCTGCAACCTTTCTTGAAGACCAGCGACGACGACAATGGATTTGCAAGGCTCGATCACCAATTCAACTCCAACAATCGGCTGGCGATTCGCTACAACGTGGAAGATTCGCGCAACTCCGGCGAACTGGTCGGCCAGACGCTCGACGGTGGCGGCATCGGCGTCCCCAGCGGCGGACGCGACCTTTTCGTGCGCGATCAATCCGTCTTTGCCACGTTGGATTCGGTACTCGCGCCCAACCTGGTGAACACCGTAATCGCGCAATATGCGCGCCGGCATTACAACTTCCCGGGCGAGACCGGACAACCAGACTTCAGCATCCTGAACGACCTGGAGGTCGGCCACAACTTCGGAACGAATGACCGGCTCTATGAATCGAGGATCGAATTAGGCGATTCCGTATCTTGGGTGAAGGGCAACCACATCGTCAAATTCGGCTTCGATGGCAACTACCTGTGGAGCTTGGAAAATTTCCCCGGCTTCGATCCCGTTCGTATGCTGGTGCCCGGCGTTACGTGCATGGCGAACTTCGCTGAGTTTTTCAACACGACTGTCGGCGCCAATTATCCGACTGCGGGAACGGGCCTCGATGCCGCGAAAGCCGCGTGCGCAGTTCCCCAAGATAATGGCGTGGTCTTTACCTACGCCGGCGTGCCACTCCCCCCGAGCCCGACCGCGTGTTCAGCCACTCCTTGCACCCCGACGGTTACCACGGCTAATCCGCTCAATGGATCCGGCTTTCCCAATTCAAGCTGGGCCAATGCTTATCCACCCAATTTCTTCAATCGGTACAGCCGCCAAATTGACCATGGCTATTGGGGGCCCTTTATACAAGACCAGTGGCGGGTCACTCCCAAGCTAACCCTGAATTATGGTTTGCGGTGGGACTACGAATCGGGCTTGGCGAGCTATGTAAATAAAGACTTCAACGAGTGGCAGCCACGCCTTGGCCTTGCCTATTCGCCGGATACCAAGACTGTAGTCCGCGCTGGATTTGGAATATTCTTTGACCGCCAAAACCTGACCTTCTTCTTCGTCCCGAGTACTCAAAAGGACGTAGCGGGTTATCAATGCGGTAATCATCCGCCTGCTTCCATCGCCGCCATTTGCAGCGGTGCCGGAATTAAACCCCAGGAGTTTCCCAATCTTCAATTGAATTTGGCACAAGCGAAGCAGGGCTACCAGATATTCGGATTCCCGGCCAGCCAGGGTGCCGCTGCTTACGCGGCGGGCATCATTGACAGCGGCGCCTATAATGGACCGAACTCACTGACCAGCAGTGTCTCAATGGCAGGCACTTGTTTCACCACGGGTGCGTGTGGCGTTGGCGAGGGCGGAATGGACCACAATTCCAGAACGCCTTATGCCGAGCAGGCCAGCCTGGAAGTGGACCGCCAATTCGGCGGCGGCTTCGCAGTCAACCTCGGTTACCTTTTCGTGGGAGCCCACAAACTGGTTCGCGGTAACAACATCAACGTACCATGTCCATTGGGTACCACAGATGCCGCGCAGGCGGCGAACCCAACCGACCCACTTCCTGAATGGGTCCCGGGAAAACTCAACGCCAATGGCAGTTTCTCAAGCTGCGGCACAGGTACTCCGACCCTCGGGACCGGCGCCCTTGCCGGCATAGGGCCTTGGTTCCAGGGCGCGCTTGGCAGCGGCTTGCAGTCCCTTAGCGGAGGACTTGAGGATTACAACAACGACGTAGCCAATGCCGTTTACCACGGCGGAACCTTGACGGTGATCGAGCGCGTCAAGAACTTCAACCTAACGGCCAATTACACCTATTCCCACACAATCGACAACGGAAACTTCACTACGTTCATCAACCTGCCTCCGAACCAGTTCGATTATGCGTCGGAGCGCGCCAACTCCAACCAGGACGCGCGCCACCGCTTGGTAACAAACTTCACGGCCACTGGGCCCGAGGACACCTTCGTCCGGCACTTCACTCTCAGCAGCATCGTTACGCTGCAATCGGGACGGCCCTTCACAATTTTCTACGGCGCGAACACTCTGAACGACGTCGCGGGTGGAGCAACCGACCGCGTCGGCGGCGCGCCCCTCACAGGTTCGTGCGCCACTACGGCCACCTGCGCGACCATGATCGGGAGGAATACGTATGTCGGTGATCCCCTTTACGCGTGGGATTTTCACCTCGGGCGATACTTCCAGATCAGGGAGGGTTTGAGGCTGGAGCTGAGCCTCGACGCCTTCAACTTACTTAATCGGTCCAACGTGGATGAAATCACTCCAGTCTATGGATCGCCCGTCTTTTGCGGCAATGCGATTCCGCGGCACTATAGGGACGCGGTCAGCCGGACTATTCAAGCGGGAGCCGCGGCTTGTCCCTTCGGTGGAATCCCCGTGCCCGGCGGAAGCCTCGCTCCCACGCCGATCGCTACTGATTTCCCGACTGCGCCCGGAGCCGATCTGTTCATTCCGACTGACGCGGATTCAACCTTCGGTTTGCCGAGGACCATGCTCAACCCGCGCGAGTTCCAGTTCGCGGCTAAGTTTTCCTTCTAGCTAGAAACGATTTGCACGGAAAAATGCTTCTAGTTTGCAGCGTCGTTTCTTTCTAACTGGAAACATCAAACTGTCAAAAAGTGCCACGAAGGCCGGGCAAAAGCCCGGCCTTCCTGCTTTTCCAGTCGCTGTTACCCGGCCGCGCCGTATAGTGGCCACATGCTTCGAGAATTCGCCCCAGTAGTGGTGAGGACGACGGGCGAGGTGTCCACAGGCGCGGACATGGAGCGCCCAAATAAAGTGTGGGAGAATATTTGTCGATGAACCAGGGAAGATAATCGGAAAGCGGTTCTCGCAGGGGTGGCCCCCTGCAAATTTAACCGAAACGTGATCGACAAAAATTATTCGACGGGAGAGATGGTCAGCGCGCAAGGCGTGCGGCAGGTGCGCATGCGCACTTCCGGGGCTTCGCTGGAGCGTCGCGCCGATGGCGCTCTGCTGATCAAGCCGGATGAGGAGCTAAAGCCCTATCCAAAGGTGCTGACGGACCGGCTGGCGCACTGGGCGTCGGCGACGCCGAATCGAATTTGCATTGCGAAACGCGACGCGCGTGGCGAGTGGCGCGAGCTGACCTACGGGCAGGTTTTCGAGTCTGTTGTGAGCGTTGGGCAGGCGCTACTGGATAGACAACTGTCGATTGAGCGGCCGGTGGCGATTCTTTCCGAGAACGACCTGGAACATTTTCTACTGACCATGGCCGGACAGCACGTCGGCATTCCTACCGCGCCGATCTCGCCGCCGTACTCGCTTGTTTCCAAGGACTTTGGGAAGCTGCGGCACACGCTGAATATTCTTACGCCGGGCATGGTGTTTGTGTCGGATGGCGCGCGATACGGGCGGGCAATCAAAACGGTTTTGGACGGCGACGTGGAAGTCGTCACTACGACGAACGCTCCGACGGGCCAGAGGGCGACGCTGTTTGCAGAGCTTGCGGCCACGAAGCCAACGCGCGCCGTGGAGGTGGCCCACCAGGGGATCGATGCCGATAAGGCGGCGAAATTCCTTTTCACGTCCGGCTCGACCGCGATGCCGAAAGCAGTGATCAACACGCACCGGATGATTTGCAGCAACCAGCAGATGATCGCGCAGATTTTCGGGTTTCTGGAGGATGAGCCGCCGGTAATTGTCGATTGGCTGCCGTGGAATCACACTTTTGGAGGAAACCACGACGTCGGAATCGCGGTGTACAACGGCGGGACTTTTTATATTGACGATGGCAAGCCGGGACCCGGCTCAGTCGAGAAGACCGTTCGGAATCTGCGCGAGATTTCCACGACCGTCTATTTCAACGTGCCGAAGGGCTATGAGGATTTGCTGCCCTTCTTGCGGGCGGATCGCGAGCTTCGCGAGAATTTCTTTCGCCGCCTGGGGCTGATGTTCTATGCCGGCGCGGGACTTTCGCAACCAGTGTGGGACGCCTACAGGGAACTGGCGCTCGAGACGTGCGGCGAGCGTGTGATCATGGCAACCGGCTTGGGCTCGACGGAAACTTCGCCGATGGCGATGCAAACCACGTGGGAGACGGATCAGGCGGGAACGATCGGAATCCCCGTGCCGGGAGTCGAGGTGAAACTCGTTCCGCATGACGGCAAGCTGGAAGCGCGCGTGCGGGGACCGAACGTGACGCCCGGCTACTGGCGCGAACCTGAATTGACGCGCCGAGTGTTCGATGAAGAGGGGTTTTACTCGTTTGGAGATGCGGTGCGATTTGTCCATCCGAGCGACGTGAATAAGGGGCTGCTCTTCGACGGGCGCTTGGCCGAAGATTTCAAATTGGGAAATGGAACCTGGGTGAGCGTCGGTCCATTGCGCGCGAAAATTATCGGCCACTTTGCGCCATTGGTCCGAGACGTGGTAATTGCGGGATTGGATCGAGACTACATAGCCGCGCTGATCTTTCCCGATCTGGACGCGTGCCGCTCGCTGTGCGTGGACCTGCCGGCCGCCGCTACGGCGGCGGATATTCTGCGCCACGAGGTGGTGCGCGGCACATTTCTATCTCTTCTGAAATCGCTCGCAAGCGAATCGACGGGCAGCTCCAACCGAGTGGCTCGCGCTATCGTCATGGAGGAACCGCCGTCGCTCGACGCCGGCGAGATTACGGACAAGGGATCCTTCAACCAGCGAGCGGTGCTGGATCGCCGAAAGAATATTGTCGAAAAACTTTATTCGGCGCAGCCGTCCCCTGAAGTTCTTACGATCGAGCCGTTATAGCGCCAATTACATAAGACAAGCCAAAAGTCCGGGAGACGCATTTGATGGATCAGAAAATCCAAGGGATCCTCTCCGAATACGAAGCGCGTGCGGCCATGGAATCGCCGCACATCATGCAGATGCCGGAGGAGGAATGGCGACGCCGGCGCGATGAGTTCATGCTTTCCGTGGGACACGATACGGGGCGGCTTCTGAATATACTGGCGAAGGGCGCTAGGGCGCGAAGCATTCTCGAACTTGGCAGTTCGTACGGCTATTCAACACTTTGGCTGGCCGAGGCAGCCCGAAAGAACGGCGGCACGGTGTTTAGCGTGGAAATCGTTTCGGCAAAACAAGAATACGCGCGCGCGATGATCGCGAAGGCAGGTCTCGATGGACACGTAGAATTTTTCCTAGGAGACGCGCTGAAAACGATCGCCTCACTTGATGGTCCATTCGACTTCGTGCTTCTCGATCTGTGGAAGGACCTTTACGTTTCTTGCTTTGATCTGTTTTATCCGAAACTAAAGCCGGGGGCCATCGTAGTGGCCGATAATATGCTCCGTCCAGAGGAGTACTTGCCTGAAGCACTGAAGTATCGAAGGCACGCGCGGTCTCATTCCAAAATCGAGTCGGTGCTCTTGCCAGTCGGCAGCGGCATTGAGTTAAGCCGCTATGGCGGAGACCTCGCAAGTTCTTAGTCCCAATTGTCCCCCTAAACCGCAGGCCCCCTTTTTAGCTCGGCTGCTAGGCCGAGAAGCGAATCTTGAACCGTATTTGCAGGACGTTCTTGCCTTGGCGTTGGATCTTCGCCACCTCGACATCTTTTGCTTGCACGGCATCAAGGAATGGAAAGGCGTACTGCTCTGGATTGTCTAGTTTCATTGTCGCTACAAACTGCGATGAGTCGATGTGCTTCCACTGAATATTCCACCTTTTGTGTGCCCTTCTGAGAACTTCCATGCGAGGCAAGTCAGTTCCGGCCACGTAATTGTAAAAGGACGGGACGCTCACGCCGAGCGCTTTGGCCGCCGCCTGGGCACCCACCTCCCTCTTCTTCTTCTCAAACTCCGAAGCAACCTGAGCCATCAGTTGTTTTTCAGCGAAGGTGTGTCTGGAACCCTTAGGCTTCATCGGCTGCTCCTGACGTTAAGTAATAAGCTGGCTGTTTCCGATATTCTACTTAAATAGATATTCTATTTAAGTAGAATTTCTATTAGAGTAGACCTCAACGCTGGGGACACCTATGTTGCAACACACGTTTATTCACATCCCGGGCATAGGCAAGCAGACAGAGCTAGAGCTCTGGGAGCGGGGCATTCACAACTGGGATGACGCAGACCGTTTTGAAAAACGGTTCGGCGCGGTGGGCGCCCGCTTACAACAGAAGCTCGACGAATACATCCCGCTCTCGCGTGAGGCCATTCGACGCAAAGACGCCGCGTTCTTTGAGCGATTGTCAGCACTGGGCGAAGTGTGGCGCGTGTTTCCCGCCTTTGCTGATCAGTGTGTATACCTTGACATCGAAACTACCGGGCTCTCCTCCGTCTTTGATACTGTAACGATGGTGGGGCTGTATGACGGGCGGAAGTACAAAGTGTTTGTTGAGGGCGATAACCTGCAGGACCTCCCTACTCATTTGCGTAAATATTCGCTCATGGTCACGTTTAACGGAGCCAGCTTCGATCTGAGATTCCTCAGACTCGCATTTCCAATACTTACGCTTCCGCCGCTACACATCGACCTGAGGTGGAGTACACGTAAGCTGGGGATGAAGGGAGGCCTTAAGTCGATTGAGGGCAAGTTGGGATTGAAGCGGGCCAGTTCAGTCGAGGATATCACTGGCTTCGATGCGACTGTCCTCTGGGCGAGATATCTTCGCGGCGAGACAGGTGCGTTGCAGGAGTTAATCCAATACAACACAGAAGATGTGGTTCATTTGAAGGCGATCATGGAGATGGTCTACGACAGGCTCTGCAAGCGCACGACGGGCTTCCTCAAGAACTCGCTTCGACCCGTATTCACTGGTGTGGCACAACTACCCCGATCAAACAAGCGAGCAGTCCTCGGCCGCTCTTCGGCGCAATTGGATTCCGCGGAACTGGTTCAAGGCCTTCTGAGGAAGTGTTCCGACTTGGGCCACCCTCTTCGTATTGTCGGCATCGATCTCACGGGAAGCGAGAAGCGTGCAACGGGATGGGCCTTGATGACCGGTGATCGTGCCACAACCAAAAGTATCCGAACGGACGACGAACTTCTACAGGAGACACTCGCGGCGAAGCCGGACATCGTGTCGATTGATTCGCCCCTCTCCATTCCGGAGGGATACGGTAGCCCGAACGTCCCGATCTACCGAAAGTGTGAGCTGGCGCTCAAGAGGATGGGCATTTCGGTCTTCTGGTGTCTTCTCCCGAGCATGCAGATGCTCACCCGGCGCGGGATGAAACTGGCGCACGAGCTACGCCAAGCCGGCTGCAAAGTGATTGAGAGTTATCCCGGTGCCGCCCAGGACATTCTCGGTATACCTCGGAAAAAAGCCAGTCTGCAGGAGCTAAAATGGGGACTGTCGCGAGCGGGCATCGCCGGTGACTTTCTCACTTCGCCGATAACCCATGATGAGGTGGATGCCATCACTTCCGCTCTCGTTGGCCTGTTTTATCTCGCGGATGACTACATCGCATTGGGCAAGCCTTCCGAGGACTATCTCATCGTCCCGAGGTCACCGAGGTTCAATTACATCAAACTGGCCCAGATCGTCTCGGCAACCGGGCTCGATGAGGTACCCGAGAACCGCGGCCCTGAGGTAGAATCCCTCGTTCATGCTCAGCCACTCTCAGCGGTCGCGGGATGAGCGGCTCGTAATCGGCATAACAGGCCGTATCGGCTCAGGCAAGACGTCGGTCGGCCGATATTTAGGTTCGGAGCACGGATTTCAATATCTTCGGTATAGCCAGGTGCTCTCGGAATGGCTAGCCAACGATCCCGAGAGCAAGGCCCACCTCCAGGAAGTTGGATGGAAAGTGATGGCTGGGGGCATGCAAACCGATCTTAACAACCGTCTTATTGCGCGGGTGAGGCCCGATGCCGATGTCGCTGTAGACGGTCTGCGTCACCCCATCGACTACGAAGTCCACAGGAATTCATACTTGTCTTCATTCCATTTGCTTTATATAGATAGCCCTCGCGAGTGTCGCTGGGAAAGGCTGAGGGCCAACGGTAGATATAGAGACCGTGACTCGTTCGAGGCGGCGGACTCGCATCCAGTTGAGCAGCAGATTGAAGCGCTCCGGGCAAGGGCCGAGCTGTTGATTAGGAATGACGGTTCCCTAGAGAATCTCTATCTAGTCATCGACGAGGCGATTTCAGGTTTCAGGAGGGTCGGACACGTATGAGTCTTTGGGTCGTAGTTGGCGGACAGTTTGGTTCTGAGGGGAAGGGAAAAGTCTCTGCCTTCATTACCAAGCAGGAAAACATCGACCTTTGCGTGCGTTGCGGGGGGCCTAATTCCGGGCACTCTTTCGTCGACGAGAATGGGAGGACGATCACCCTTCGTCAGCTTCCCACAGGTTTTGTCAATCCTCGCACGCGGCTACTAATCCCGGCGGGAGCGTTGATTGATCCAACCATCCTGAAGAAAGAAATTGAGTTCCTCTCTCTTCCTCCCGGCCGGATCGGGATTGACCGAAATTGTTTCATCATCGAGGAAAGGGACCGTGAGGCAGAGCGAGCGCTTCGTTTGCGCGAGAGACTTAGCTCCACCCTTTGTGGTGTAGGCGCCGCTCTCTCAAGAAGGATACTGAGGGGTGACGATGCGGGGCTGGCGAAGGACGTGATCGACCAGCATCCTTGGCTGGCCACATACCTGACAAATGTGAGTGATGAAGTCAACTCCGGGTTAGATGCCGGACGAAAAGTGTTGATTGAGGGCACTCAGGGTTTTGGCCTCTCACTTTACCATTCACATTACTACCCTCATACGACTTCCCGGGATACTACGGCGGCCGGGTTCTTGAGTGAGGTGGGCGTCAGCCCACGACTCGTAACAGAAGTTGTGGTTGTTTTTCGAACATTTCCGATCAGAGTGGCAGGGCAACAGGCCGGCCCGTTGAAAGACGAGATCGCATGGGAGCAGCTCCAGCGAGAAAGCGGTTATCGATTTCCTATCGAAGAACGGACGAGCGTCACCGATAAGGTCCGGCGCGTCGCTCGCTTCGATTGGGAACTTGCAATGAGAGCCGTCGAAACGAATAGACCTACCAGTCTAGCCGTCAATGGATTGGACTATTTGGATTGTGCGAACTTCGGGATACGGCAGAAAGCACTTTTGTCACACAATGCGCTGAAGTTTTTGCACGACTTAGAAATACGAGGAAACGTCCCAGTCGGTTACTTGGGCGTCGGACCGAAACTAAGTCACCTGATCCCCAACCGGTCGTACCTCGATTTGGACCAACCTCAAGTCGCCAAAGTTCAAGGTTGGTGAAGCCTTGTCTCAAGGAAGCGTTGTGGAGAAAACGAGACGAGAAAAGGAGCGCGAAAGGCTCCTAAAGCTCATCAGCAAACGGCCCAAAGACGACAAAGATTACGAGTTTTCCGGTATCCTTCTGAACGATGCCATCAAGAGATGTGTCGACGGGTTTGATCTAATCCGCCCTTTTTGCGAGAGCAATCTTAAGCCTGCAAACTATAAGTTGCGAATAGGCGATGAGTATGCCGTCAGAGGGACAATCCGGCGATTGTCGGATACACCCGGAGAGAATCAAATAACGATCGAGCCGTTCGAGGTTGCGGTGATCAAGACTCTTGAAACGATAAATATGCCTCGTTTCCTCATTGCAAGGTGGAACATTCGTGTGCAGTTGGCATACCAAGGACTTCTGTGGGTAGGTGGCCCCCAAGTGGATGCGGGTTACGTTGGCTATTTGTTCTGTCCGATCTATAACCTGTCTGATAGAGCTGTCACATTGACCTACGGGGACCCGATTGCGGTAATTGATTTTGTAAAAACGTCGCAGTTCAATGAGGGTGAATCACAAGACTACCCGGACAAACTACCGGAGCGCCTGCTTTTCGAAGACTATAATCCGCAAAATCTCATCAGCGGGCTGGTGACGCATGCGAAGGCGAAGATTGATCAGTTCGAACCGGCCCTCACGTCACTCCAGTCTCGAGTCGATAATTTCGTTTCGTTGACCCTAGGCGTTTTAGCTGTTCTCTTCGCCGCCTTGGCCATCTTCGTGACTCGACCCGACTCCTCACCGTCTTGGAATCCGAGTGTATTTCTGATATCTGGCTTGGCAATCTTTTTATCAATGTTTGCCTGGTTGAAGTCTCGGCCAGACGGGCACGACTTTGGCCGAGCGATCCAAGTCATCATCGTGGTGCTCCTCTTATTGGGACTCGGAACACAGTTCTATCGCCTTCGTGATCAGCGCAGCGAGATACAGGAGTTGAAAAGACAAATGCAGGAACTAAGAGCAGTCCCAGGGACTCATTCCGCCCTGCCGCCACACTAATTCCAGGCGGAAATTGAGGCTTTGGATGGAGCGTAGCGCGGTCCGATTGTCCTCTTTAGACCGCGGAAACCTCGCTTCGAACTTTCGAGCGGTGGAGGCGCGACGCGCTGGGCGGCAAGGGTGGCGATGTCGCGATA
This sequence comes from Candidatus Acidiferrales bacterium, assembly GCA_036520875.1. GTDB lineage: Bacteria > Acidobacteriota > Terriglobia > Acidiferrales > UBA7541 > Palsa-295. The sequence goes on along the minus strand of DATDIT010000018.1, from coordinate 7,350 downwards.
AAGACTTGCAACAGAAATAGCAGCGCGTTGGCCGGGATGTGTAAATTGAAATCCACGAGGCTGTGGAACAAAAGGCCGGCTACCGCCGCGATTCCCGCGGCATGAAGCGCCAACGATAGATGAGCCTGCTCGGCCTTGAAAGCCTTTCGCGACTCACGATAGAACTCCCACAGAAAAAAAACCCCGCATAACCCGCCTAGAAGGCCCGTCTCGGCCAATCCCTCCATGTAATCGTTGTGGACGTGGTCGACCAACCGACCATCATAAACAGTTTCATAGCGCGGGTAGACATCGACCATAGTTCCGAGGCCGCATCCCTTCAGCGGATAGTCACGGAAGATGTGAGCGGCGCCTCGAGCCATCGACGCGCGGCGGCCGAGCGGGACGTCGTGCACGCTGATAAGCGAAAATCTCTGAATTGCCAGCCCCGCTCCTACCCAGGCGACGAACGCCAGAGCGATCAGCGCTACCGCACCTGCAGCGATTATTCGCGGAGCTTTCCAGCGTGCGGCGCTTCGGTTCCTTACTAGTAATCCAAGGACGGCAATCTCGAAAACGAATCCGAGAATGCCGGAACGTGAACCGGAAAGCACGAGCGCGCTGATCGGAACAATCGATAGCAGCACAACGAGCGGAATGACGTCGCGGCGCACGCACCGAAATGCCATGACCGCCAATCCGGTCGGCAGCGTCAATTCCACGAAGCCTGCAAAGTGGTTGCGATTTACGTACGGTCCAAAAAAGGCGGTTTGGATGTTGAAGGCATCCGTCCAATAAATGTCGCCGGAAGACGTGAAGTGCTGGGTGATTCCTTGCAGCGAAACCACGAAGCACAGCAGCATAAGAAACCAGGCCAGCAGCGAGAAATTCCGGCGAGTTCGAAAGGCCTGCGCCGTCAAAAAAAAGATCAGAAAGTACGCCGCGAACCTAAGAAGTTCACCCCGCGTCAGGAAGGCATTCGCGGTGCCGCGAAACAGGAGTTGCATTAGCCCGATCGAGATCAGCGCCAGCAAGGGCCAATTAAGCGGGCTCCATCGAATCCGCGCCTCGGGATCGCGAATCGCAAGAATAGCCCAGAGGACAAATAGGGCCGCGGCGCCAGCTTCCAGAAGCGATTGGGACCATACGTCAACGGCTCCAAACGCCAGCACGGCGCCGGCAAAGAGAATGAGCAACCCGACACGCAGCACCTTCATTGCGATGGCCGCTCCGCTTCGGCGCCGGCCTGCACAAGCGAGACGCCCGCAATCCACACGGTTCCGCTCAATTGATTATCGAAAAGCCGGCTCGGAGCTCGATAGAGCCGAACCAGCAGGAAATGAGTTTCGGCACCTGTGGTCACATCGGCATCCAGGGGCATCCACGCGTGCGTTCCGGTAAAGTTATCTGTCAGCACGCCCACCGCGTTGGGATGATTTGGGTCGAAGATCGAAAATCGCATGCCGCTCTCGGTGGTGATGTCTTCCGTACGCATGTAGGCGTGAAAATGGTAGGTGGTTTGGGGCTGAACCGGAACGAATTCCAAAGGCCCTCCCAGGTTGACGTTGCTTCCTCCGCTGAAATCGAGGCGCAACGCGCGCAACCCTTCCGGTCCCGGCTCGGAATCGAAATCGATCGCCACGCCTTGCACTGGACTCCATCGCCAGCCCAACCCTCCATTTGCGAAATCGTGTTTGAAGTCTCCGTTCCAAATCAGGGAACGCCCAGGCGGCTCCTGGCGGGGCATGCCGGCAGCCGCCAATGCCTCGCGCCAGACGCGATGGGCGTCATCCGCACGATCCTCGCGAATCAGTTCGTCGAGAAACCAAAACGTGCTAGGGAGACTCACCGATTGGCCGAGCGTGATGAGGTGATGCCATTCCGTCAGAGCCGGCTCCATCTGGTGGTTAGACGCGAAGAAATCAACCGCCTGTAAGTAAGCGTCGCTGGTGGCTGGCAGCATCTGATTCAGCCCGTCGACATCCTCAAGCGCGCGCCATGTGCGCGAAATCGCCAATGGAAGGAGCTTCGGATCGGAGCTGACGGCCTGCTGAAGTTCCTTGTAGGCCTCCGGATAATTCCCATTGCGCATAAGAAAATTCCCGTAAGAGAAAGCGACTTCCGCGGAAAGAGGAGAGGCCGCTTTGGCATGAGCGTACGCATCTTGTGCCCGCGCATTGTCGCCCGCGACTTCGTACGCAGTTGCGAGGTCCATCCAATAGTGCGGAGAGCGCGGATCGACCGTGACCGCTTTCCGATAGGCCGCGATGGCCTTGGGGATATTCAAATTCGCAAAATCCGATTGCCTCAGCTGCCCGATGCGATCCCACCCGGCTCCGTCGCCCGGGGTCAACCCTATGCCGCGCATCATCAATGCCAGGTTTCCGGATTCAAGCCGGTGCCGCGCCAGCCACAGGACACTTGCCTGCCAAATTAAGAGTGCCGCGACGGCGATAGACGTGAGCACCAGAGCGCGCCTTCGCCAGCCATCGAGAGGGATTTCCATCGAATCGTAATCTGCTATGAGGATTGGGCCTTCTGCAAGCTTTATCTGGCGCGACGTCAAAAGAAACGTGAACGGCCGGAGGCGCGCACATCCCAGCTCAATTTTTCGCCGCCGAGATTCCTGTTACAATGAACGCTGCGGAGATGGCCTGCAACGCAGGTGACGTTGCGAAAGCCTTTTGAACCAACACTGGATCCCAGGGAGCCCGCGTCGTCCTGCCCTTGTGCACGTCCCTTGCCGGCTTACCCCGGCAGGGAAAGCCTGAAAGCAGGCGCTGGGCACCCACCTTTTTGTGGGGTTCAGGGCCTAGCAGCGCACGGCGAAGTGGACCCCTCCGTACTAGAAATTAAGGGTTTGACTCGGGAATCTGGAAGAAAAATCCTTCATTGAGAATCCTATTTATCGGAGACATTGTCGGCTCGCCCGGGCGCAAGATCGTGCACGACCGGCTTGGGGATATCCTGGCGCAGCGGCAGATCGATCTGTGCATCGCCAACGGTGAAAATTCCGCTTCCGGATTCGGCATAACGCCGCGCATCGTACAGGACCTGCTCTCCTTGGGCATCGAGGTGATCACCGGCGGCAATCACATCTGGGACCGCCGCGAGATTATGGAGTTTTTTCCTCATGAGCCGCGTCTCTTGCGGCCCGCCAATTTTCCAAATGGCTTGCCAGGGAAGGGTCTGTTCGTCGGCTGCTCGAAGAATGGAATTGGATACGCCGTCCTCAATCTGCAAGGCCGCACCTTCATGGCTCCGCTGGACGATCCTTTTCGCAAAGCCGAGGAGGAGCTCGCCAAAATTCCCCCGGAGGTGAAGGTCGTGGTCGTGGATATGCACGCCGAAACCACCTCCGAAAAACAGGCCATGGGCTGGTATCTCGATGGGAAAGTTTCCGCGGTTCTCGGTACCCATACGCACGTGGCGACCGCAGACTCTCGCGTCCTCCCCGGCGGCACTGCTTATATCACCGACGTCGGCATGACTGGCCCGCACGATTCCGTGATCGGCATGGAGAAAGAAGGCGTTCTGAAGCGCTTTCTCGACGCGCTGCCTGCACGTTTCGTTGTCGCCGAAGGCGACGTGCAGATGAATACCGTGCTCATCGATGTGGACGAGTCCGCTGGCCGCGCCCGCTCGATCGACCGCCTGAATTTTCGTCTGGATTAGTCGCGGTTTCCCGCCGGTTCATTGGTCCGAGGGTGCGCTCAAGCTGCTGCGCTTCGCCACAGAGAGTTCACGGAGTGCATGGCCGTCCTGGGCAGGCTAGAGCGGCTAATGAAAATGAATCGATGGCACCCCTTGTTGAAACTCGTCCTGTGGAAATTCCATCCGGTGCGCTTTATTACTCGAGCTTAAGAAGCCCGTTTCATGCGACGGTGTTGCAGTTCGTGCGTACATTCACTGCGAAACCGTGCTGTGGAAAAGCTGTGAATCTTCTGTTGAGCATGCTCTGAATATTGGTGAAATTTTCTCTTGCTCCTAACGTCGCATTTAGGCAGAATCCCGCTCGCGTATTCGATGCGGTTGCAAGTGAACGTCAGGAATCGTGATCTGTCTGGGGCCGGGCACGTTCCGCTAAGTCGAACCTGTTAATTTGATCAACTGAACCCCTTTCCGGTTGAAGAAGGGGATTTCCACAGCATTTCCACACCAGTGGAAAATGCTCGAGGAACTATTTTCTCAATGACCCTCTGGGACAAGGTTCTGCAGCACACCGAACGCCGCGTCAACCCTCACAGTTTCGCTACCTGGTTTCGCCCCACTCGCCAGGAGCGCGTGGAGGATACGCGCCTGATCGTTCGTGTCCCTACGCGGCTTTTCCGCAAGCGCCTGGGCGACACATACGGCGAGATTCTGCAAGCAGTTTTGACGGAAATCGGCCGGCCCGGAATGGTCCTTGAATTCATATGCGCGGATGCTGAGCCGGCTCTGGTGAACCAGCCCGTTTCGCCACAGGCCCACCTCGATTTCGATTCATCGAATAATCAGCTCAACCCCCGCTACACGTTCGACAAGTTCATCGTGGGCTCGTCTAATCAATTTGCGCACGCCGCAGCCGTGGCCGTGGCCGAGCAGCCCTCGAAATCCTACAATCCCCTTTTCCTCTATGGCGGTGTGGGACTCGGCAAGACACATCTGATGCAGGCAATCGGCCACGCGCTCAAACGCCGTAATCCTGCGCTGCGGCTTACCTATGTGAGCGCGGAGAAATTTACAAACGAGGTGATCGCCTCGATTCGCTTCGAGCGCATGGCCGCGTTTCGCGACCGCTTTCGCAATATGGATGTCCTTATGGTGGACGACATTCAATTCATCGCCCGCGCCGAGCGCACGCAGGAGGAGTTTTTCCATACCTTCAACGCTCTTCACGACCAGCAAAAGCAGATCGTGATCTCCTCCGATTGCCCTCCCAAGGAGATTTCGTCTATCGAGGAGCGGCTGCGCTCGCGCTTCGAATGGGGCTTGATTGCCGATATCCAGATGCCTGACCTTGAAACGAAAATCGCCATCCTGCAGAAGAAGGCGGATAGCGAGCACGTCCATCTGCCTGATGACGTCGCGGAATTTATCGCCCGCTCGATCAAATCCAACATTCGCGAGTTGGAAGGCGCGCTGATCCGGCTTCTGGCCTATGCTTCGCTTACCGGCGTCGAGATCAATCATTCAACCGCCCAGCAAGTGCTCAAGAACATCATCGAGACTCAGGAAAAGAAAGTCACCATCGAGCAGATTCAAAAGTGCGTCGGCGAACATTTCGGAATGCGCGTGCAGGATCTCAAAGTCCGCAGCAACTCGAAAATGATTGCCTTCCCGCGTCAGGTTGCCATGTTCATCGTGAAGCAGCTCACCACCGCTTCGCTTCCTGAGATCGGCAAGCAGTTCGGCGGGAAGCACCACACCACGGTGCTGCATTCAATCAACAAAATTGAGTTGCTCCGCCAGACGGACAAAGATTTGAACAAGACGATTAACAGGCTACTCGATTCATTCGGATAGAGTTGATAGATAAACCGGATGGAGTGGCCGTCTTTGACTGTGAATTGGATGTGAATTGAATGTGGAAGACTTTCAAGGGCTCGGCATCACAGCCATTACGCTGCTTTGCTCCACCGATGCGCGCCGCTTTCCACAGGGATCTGGAACGGCGAAAGTCAGCGCGCTTCACTACTTACAATGTTTTCCGCAGTATCCACAATTGCGGAGACGGCGACGGTTCTTATAACTTTATTAAAATATAGAAAGGCAGTACAGTAACCGCAACCCAATGAGCCCAGAAACCAGCGCAAGGACCGCACCTGAGATGGAATTCAGCGTAAAGAAGTACGATCTACTCGAGGAGCTTGAGCTAACGCAAGGTGTGGTCGAGCGCAAGACCACGATTCCTATTCTCTCGAATCTTCTCTGTGAGACGAAAAATAATCGGCTGACCATCACCGCCACTGACCTCGAACTTAGCATTCGCACATCGTGCGAGGCTAAGATCAAAAAAGAAGGCGCTGGCACCATTCCAGCCAAGAAACTTCTCGACCTCGTCCGGTTGCTGCCCGACGGAGAAATTCGCTTCAAGCTGCTCGAAAATCACTGGGTGCAGATCACTTGCGATCGCAAAACTTACAAGCTTGTGGGTATGTCGAAAGACAATTTTCCCGCGCTCCCCGATTTTCCGCACGCGCTGGTAAGAATTCCCGCCAAGTTGCTCGCGAGCGTGATCGCCAAAACCACGTTCGCTATTTCGATGGAGGAATCGCGCTACACGCTCAACGGTGCGCTGCTGGTCCTAAAGCCTGGCTCGATCACCATGGTTGCCACCGATGGCCACCGGTTGGCCATGGTCGAGACGGATCACAAGTTTGAGGGCTTCTCCAACGAGACGCGCGTGCTCGTCCCCAAAAAAGCCATGAGCGAAGTACAGCGGCTCGCTGCACAGGCGGGTGATGAGGCTTCGGTCGAATTTGCCCAGGACGAAAGCCATCTCTTCTTCCAGTTCGAAGGCCGCCTGCTTACTTGCCGAAAGCTTACGGGCCAGTTTCCGAATTACGAAGCGGTTCTGCCACGCGATGTGAATAAGACTGTCGTAATCGAGCGTGGCGAATTGCAGGATTCGTTGCGCCGCGTTTCGCAACTTGCCGATCAGCGCTCGCATGCCGTGAAATTCATGCTCGCCAAGGAAGGCCTGGAAATCTCCGCGTCCAGCCCCGAATACGGCGAAGCCAAGGAAGCCATCGAAAAAGAATTCAACGGCGAGCCAATCGCCATCGGGTTCAACGCCCAATACCTGCTCGATTTTCTCGCTGCCGCCGCCGATGGCCCCATCAGTTTCGAGCTAAAGGACGAGCAGTCTGCCGGGCAGCTCCGCCCCCTCGGCGACGAATCCACCCGCTACCGCTACGTCGTAATGCCCATGCGCATCTGAGGATTTCTCTCCTTGTGCATGTGTGGCGCAGCTCAGATTTGAATCCTGGCTGATCGAGCTTTGAGGTCCGTTACAGGAGGACGAGAGGCGCAGTCCGAGGATACGGGATAAATTTTAGAATTGAGGGGTTGGATCGCGCAAGTACTTGTTGGTGTAAAGAAAAATCGTCCACGGTGTGGTGTGGTGATTACGCGATTTTGGGGTCTAAGCATCAAACGCCTTTAGCACTGTTCAGGACGAGCGCGCACGCGAGAATCATCCCTGAAATTCACCCACCGAATCGGCTTGGTGCACCTTTCCCAGGACGGTCTAACTGCATGAAAATAAATGTGCTATATCCGATATGTGGCACAGAATCGCCTTGTGAATCCCTCCGCAATCCGGTAAAATTCAGGTGCTTGTAGATTCCTCTTGGACAGACTGATTTAGACCCAATTCGCGCCCGATTT
>DATDIT010000017.1:0-52543 GCA_036520875.1 Candidatus Acidiferrales bacterium | reverse complement strand
TCGATGATTCGAATCATCACCATCGAGCGCGAATACGGCAGCGGCGGCGCCGAAATTGCCAAGAGAGTTGCGGCGCGGCTGGGCTGGAAATTGTATGACCAATTACTGACCAACGAAATCGCCCGCCTGATGGAATGCGATTGCCGCGTGGTGGAAGAACACGAAGAAAAGCGGGATCCTCTCTACTACCGCCTCTTTAAGTCTTTTATGCGCGGCAGCTACGAGGGAAGTCTAAACGCCCCGCGGCTAAAGATGGCGGATACGGATTGCATCCGGGAAGTGGCGGAGCGCGTTGTAAAAGATGTTGCGGAACGCGGCCAAAGCGTGATCGTCGGGCGTGGTTCCGCGTACTACCTGCAAGGCCGTTCCGACGCGTTTCACGCGTTTGTTTACGGCCCGCTTGGCGAAAAGGTCCAACGCCTGCGCGCCACCGGCAAAAGCGAACGCGAAGCGCACCAGCTTGCAGAAACTGTCGATCTCGACCGGGCAGCTTTCATCAAGCAATACTTCGGCGTCGAATGGCCGGACCGCCACCGCTTTCATCTGATGATCAACTCGACGATCGGCACCGACGCGGCAGTGGATCTGATACTTGAGGCAACCGGCATGCAGCAAAAGCCTCAAACCGCAAGCGTCCCTCCACCCCTAAAGGTCGAAAAGGCATGAAGGTGACAGAACACCCCGGCTCGACCAGCCAAAGAAATAAATCCCGGAAGCAACAGCATCGTTAGAGACAGCACTTCAGGTTGAGATCTCTCCTGCGCGTGAATTCCTAGATTATGCCGCGGAGCCTGCCCCCGGAGGAGTTAATGATTCCGCACCGCTGAGCCGCCGAATTGGCCCAAACAGCATCAAAAGGAATATACTCAGCCCGCGATCGCAAACCCAGGCCATGAGGCAGGCGAAGTTCGACGGAAGCGTCGAATGCCACCTCGTCCAGCGAGGTTTCGATGGAAAAGCCGAACAAAACCGCGGATTTGATATGCCCCTTTTGCGGCAGCAGAAGAATTCGCAAATCCCATCGTGCTTTTCTCGAACGTATCTCTTCACGAGTTCTCAGCCGGCGTCCCTTCCGCTGCATGGATTGTTATGAACGGTTCTATAGCCCCGAGCAAACTGATGCCCCGCGGCTCCGGCCGCTCGTGATAGGCGTTCCGCCAAAGCCGAAGCCTCCGGAGGATCAAACAGTCCTAGAGACAGAGATTCGGGTGAGCTCCAACCAACTGGAAAGGCGGAGTTTCAGTCGTCTGCCTTGCAAAATACCGGCGCGAGTCGTGACCGGCGCGGGACCGAGCACAATCGGCACCCTGAGCGATATCAGCCTAAACGGTTGCTTCATTGAGACGCGGAACACCGTTTCGGTTGGGGAAGAAATTGAGCTGTCTCTAGAAGTCGGAGAGGGACCGCAAAGTCGAGCACTGGTTCGAAGGTCGCTTCCAGCAACAGGCATGGGAGTCGAATTCACCTTCATGACTGTGCCAAACTTTCGAAAGCTTCAGAACATCGCCAGGAATTCGGTTCGGCTCCGCGCAAATCCTTGACCGCTATCTTTCCATTATCTTTCCATTAGGCGCCTACATCCACTTGTCGATGGACGCGCTGCGGCCGTGATTCATATTGGCGATTTGAAAGAAGGCGTTGGCCTGCCCGCCGCAAACCACGAAGTTAATCTGTTTGGCTGAGACGAAGAACGGAATCATCGCGTCGTCCGGAAGTTTGTACCAACTGGCATAGGGCTCCCTGCCCTGCAGCGCGAGCGGATACAAGTGGAAGGAAGCCAAGAACGATTCCTTAAAATCTTTCACGGTGCGCTGCGTGTTCTTGAACACCCATTCGGAGAGCTTTTCCTTGGTGTCGTATCCCTGGTCCACCAGACGTTTTGCCACCAGCGGGTCTAAGATTGCCAGTGCGCCAGATCCGCCAACCATGGATTGACACATGAAGCTGATCTGTTGATCGAACATCGCAATCTCGGCTCCCGCGCCCCTCGCGCCGTGGCCCTGGCGAAGATCCGGGCCGCCGAAAATACTCACCACGTTTTCCTCGGGCTTGAATCCCATCTGAACGTGAAAGGGAGTCCACGGGCTGTTCTTCTCGTCCTCCGCAATAATACAATTGTTGTAATCCAGTTGGTTGCCCTGCCCGCCCTGGTAGGTATCTCCGGGGATACCACCATTGGTGAGGTTCTTTCCCATCAGCGTCCAGGACCGGCCGATGGTCGCGTTAGCTTGCGCAAAGGGGCTCAGCGCTCCGAGACCGTAATTCATGTTGAGCTTGTCGCGGATTGGACCATTGATCACGATTGCGGTACTCGACGATGTGGTGGAGCCGAAGAGTCCCAACGGTCCCAAAGACGCCATAGCCAGAACGACCGGGAAAAATTCGGGCCTGCAGCCGGCCAGCACCGCGTTCACGGCCACCTGCCTTACCGTGTATCCCCATCGCGCGGACGTATAGCCCACCCCTTGGATCGGAGTCCTAAGTACTTCGTCCGGCTTGTGGCTCGTCGCCTTCAGCATCGCTTGTACTTTTTCTTCCGTGGGAACGACGATTGGCATGTAATCCGTCATTCCGTTGTTCATGAAAATTTCTTGCAGGTTATCGACGGTGTCGGGACCGAAGGTAGCCGGCCCCGCCGCCATGGCTTGCAAGCCGGTCTTCGTTTCATCCGCTGTGAGCGGCTTGGTCAGATCGTCAACGATTTCCTTCATGATCTGTATTCCTGATACCGGATCGGGATTCACCAGATATGCTGCGAGTTCCGCATCCGTCTTACCTCCGACGGGGTGAGGGGTGAACACCTGTCGCAAGTGCGGCATGCCATCTCGTGAAGCGGTGAGCTTGGCCAATTCCGTGTAAGCCTGAGTGCACATCGGAATCGCAGGGACGCCCATTCTTTCAACCTCTACGCAGTGACTCACGGTCGCTGGGGCGCAGCCTCCTCAATGCCCAATGGCCATCACACACGCGTAGGCGTTTGCCTTGATTTCGGCCCAGAGCTTCGCGTCATCCGCGGCATATTCTCCAGCCTTCGTGCGGAAGACGGTCTTCACGTTGGGCATATTCTGCTGAAACCACGCCTGCATTTTATGAAGCAGCGTTGCGCTGCCGAGGAAACTGGTGGCGTCGACGACGTAAATCGTCTTCCCGTCGAGGGAGCTGGCTCGAGGAGCCATGGAATAAAGCTGTATTGGCGGTGGAGTGCCCTTGGGACTCACGGCCGTCAGCCTGGCCTCGCTTCCTGCGTTGTTAGGCGCGTCCTTTTTCTTTCGCTCCGCTTCTGCCGGCGACGCCGCCAGAAGTGCCGGAGAGATGCCGAGCAGCGACAGCAATTGGCGCCTATTCATGATTCCGTTCCCCCTTTTTCAACGCGAGATGAAGATTAGCAGTCATCTTCTAACATCCCTCCAAGATAGACGTACGGGCGCGGACTTCGGTTATAGACTCTCATGCCGCCCGTCAACGTACAACTGCACGCCGGAAAAGGCAATGCTCCAGGCAAGTTCCGCGCATTGTCGATATACGAGGCTCGCGCGATAATAGTAGCCATGACCTCGACCACAACATTTGCCAAGGGACAGTTTACCGATAGTTCCGAATTCTCAGAAAATCTCGGCCGTCTCGCGGAAGTTGCGGTGCGCGTTGGACTAGGGCTCGGCCCCGGACAAGAGCTGGTGATGACCGCCACGCTGGATTCTGTCCCGCTCGCGCGGCTCATAACCGAGCAGGCCTACAAAGCGGGCGCCGCGCTCGTCACAACCTTTTTTTCTGACGAGGAGTCGGCACTGCTTCGTTTTCGCTACGCTCCGGATGCCAGCTTTGACGCGGCTCCATCGTGGCTCTATGAGGGGATGGCTCAGGCATACCGCAATGGCGCCGCGCGGTTGGCGATTACCGGCAACGATCCTTCGCTGCTCTCGAAGGAGGATCCGGAAAAGGTGAGCCGCGTGAATCGCGCAGTCTCGAAAGCATATCGCCCGGCGCTGGAACTGATCACTCGCCACGAGATCAACTGGACCATCGTCGCCTGCGCCACTCCCGCGTGGGCTGCGGCCGTCTTCCCCGATCTTCCGCGGGAGGAAGCGCTCGCACGCCTTTGGAAGGCCATCTTCGCCGCGTCGCGCGCGGACCAACCTGATCCTGTCGGCGCGTGGAAAGAGCACGATGCACACTTGCACGCCCGCGCCGACATGCTGAACAAGAAGCGATTTGCCGCCCTACATTTCCGCGGACCCGGCACCGATCTTCGCGTCGGTCTTGCCGACGATCACCTGTGGCTCGGCGGAGGCACAACCGCGGGCAATGGCCGCTACTGCATTCCCAATATGCCCACCGAGGAAGTTTTCACCACGCCGCACAAAGATCGAGTCGAAGGGCGCGTCACCAGCACCAAACCGCTCTCGCATCAAGGAACGATGATCGAAGAAATTTCCGTGCGATTTCAGGCTGGAAAGATTGTGGAGGCGCACGCCGCGCGTGGCGAGCAAGTGCTGCAACGCATGATCGAGACAGACGAAGGCGCGCGCCGCCTCGGCGAAGTATCTTTGGTGCCGCACTCGTCGCCGATTGCCGCCAGCGGATTGCTTTTCCTGAACACCCTCTTCGACGAAAACGCCGCCTGCCACATTGCGCTCGGGCAGGCGTACAGCACCTGCCTTAAAAATGGCGACGGCCTCACTCCGGAGCAGCTCGCGGCGCGCGGCGCGAACGAAAGTCTGATTCACGTGGACTGGATGATCGGCTCGAATCGCATCGATGTGGATGGCGTCGGCCAGAAGGGTGATTCGGAGCCGGTGATGCGCGCGGGGGAATGGATTTAGAGTTCGCTCACGCGTCCGCGAACTTTACTAACATCTTGCCGGTATTTTCGCCCTGCAACATGCCGATCAGCGCGCGCGGCGCATTCTGAAATCCGGCGACGATGTGCTCGCGATATTTCAGCTTACCCTCTTTGATCCACTGGGCCATCTGCGCGATGCCCTCGGGATAACGCTCCGCGAATTGCGTGACGATGAAACCCTCGGCCCGGCTCTGTTTGCTCAGCAAGTAAACGTAAGGACGCACGCCCAACTCGGGCTTGGTTGCGTTGTATTGCGAAATCTGCCCACACACTGAAATCCGCGCATGCACGTTCAGCACCGGGAGCACAGCGTCGGTAACGCTCCCACCGACATTATCGAAGTAGCAGTCGATACCCTTGGGGCAAAGCTCTTTCAGCTTCGCGACATAATCCTGAGTGGTCTTGTAATTGAAAGCGGCGTCGAAACCCAACTGGCCGGTCAGCCACGCGATCTTGTCGTCGCTCCCGGCAACTCCCACCGCTCGGCAACCTTTGATCTTCGCGATCTGTCCGACTAGCGAGCCCACAGCTCCCGCAGCTCCCGAGACAACGACCGTCTCGCCCGCCTTTGGCTGGCACAGATCGAGAAAGCCGAAATAGGCCGTCATTCCCGGCATTCCCAAAACACCCAGAGCGGCCGAGATAGGAGCGCCGCTCGCATCGAGTTTCCGCAAGCCGCGGCCATCGGAGATCGCATACTCCTGCCAGCCCCAATAGCCCACCACGACGTCGCCCGGTTGAAATTGCGAATTCTGCGATTGCAGCACTTTGCCGAGAGTTGCTCCGACCATCAGCTGCCCGATGTCTACTGGATCCGCGTAGGTGCGGATGCCGGTCATCCGGCCGCGCATGTAGGGATCGACGGATAGAAAAAGCGTGCGAACGAGGATCTGGCCGGTCGCAAGCGTGGGGATCGGCGCCTCGATTAATCGAAAGTCGGATTCTTTCGGCATTCCTACGGGACGCGCGGCCAGAACAAACTGGCGATTCACAGCGGGCATCTGAGTTGCAGTAGTAGCGGACATGGCAGCCGTATTATGCCAGAGTCTCGATCTGAATCTCATCTGAGTTGCGCCCATGCGAGCTCAGGTGCTCGCCCCGCCCACTTCCGTCTGGACGCGGATCAGAGGTACAAGATATTATCGGAAACGCCGCCTGTGCGCTCTGCGAGCGCATGGGCAATAATCCCGGAGTGGCGGAACTGGCAGACGCGCACGACTCAAAATCGTGTGGCCGTAAGGCCGTGATGGTTCGACCCCATTCTCCGGGACCATTTCCAGATAATCCGTTCAATCAGCGGAACCTTAAGAGGGCGTAGTTCGAGGATACAGTAGAAATTTTAGATTCGGGGGGTGGCAACGCGCAAGTACTTGTTGGTGTAAAGAAAAGTCGTCCACGGTGGGTGTGGACTTTTGAGTTAGCATCCGAGCGATGATGGCTCGCATCCGCCGCCTCTTCCGCAATCCCCTATTTCTGGTCTGCGCGACGGCATTTCTTGCCGCGCTGCTGGTGCAATCGGGTGAACTTGGTACCAGCGACACGACCCATCGTCTACAGGCCACGCATTCCTTCTGGACGTCCGAGCCGCCCGTCGACCCCAACGACTACCCTGAGTTTGGAATTCACGGCCGCAACGGAAAACTCTACGGTTGGTACGGAATCGGGCAATCGCTGCTGATGCTCCCTGCTGACATCGCCGGCACTTATGCCGAGGAGTTGCCTGTATTCGCCGACTATGATGCGGACCCGGCCGTGCGGAGTATCGTGGTGAGCTACACGACGAATATGGTCGTCTGCGTGCTCGCCTTGGTGGCGTGCTGGAGGGTGCTGGGCCTTTTCGGCTTCACGAGCAACCAAAAAATCGCGGGCGTCTTCGCACTGCTTTTCTGCACCACGTTTCTCCATTACACGCAGAACATGATGGAGAACAATTACATTTTGCTTCTCACTCTCATCGGCTTCGTCTTCCAATACGGATGGCTGAAAACCGGCAGCGCGCGCTCTCTCGTGATCGGTTCACTCGCCCTCGGAGCGAACCTACTGACACGGCTAACTACGGTGATGGACCTGCTCGCCGTGCTCCTGTTTCTCGCGCTGACGGCGTGGTTGACGGGAATCAGGGGAAGCGCGCTACGCGGTCGCTTTTGGCGCTATGTGAAAATCGCTTTCCCCGTTTACGCCACTTTTTTCCTGATGGATCGCGCGTATCAGTATTATCGCTTCGGATCTTTCACCAACACTTACATTCAGCTATTCGGCCGCGAGCAAAAACTTCTGAATCCGGCGCTGCCCGCCGCGTATCCGTTCGAAACACCCTTCCACGTGGGATTCCTGGGGCCGCTCATCAGTCCGGAAAAATCTATTTTCCTTTTTGATCCTCTGCTCATCCTCACGGCGATTCTTGCAATCGCGGCATGGAAACGTTTTCGCCCCGATATTCGCGCGTACCTGATTTCGGCGGGAGCGTTAACCCTCGGATACATCTGCTTCTACGCGAAGTTCACGGACTGGAGCGGCGATTTCGCCTGGGGCGACCGCTATGTTTCCACCGCCGCGCAAATGGCGGCGTTCATTTCTGTCCCGCTGCTTATGCGCCATCGCGCGGATGTAGGGCGGTTTGTGTGGCGAATGGGGATGGCGCTAATAGCTGCCAGCGCAGTCGTGCAGATCGCCTCGGTGATGTTCTGGTGTCCGCTCGAAATTTATCAAATGGAAACGCTTGGGCATCCGACCTTCGTGATTGCGCTTCGCCTGAAAAATATTTTGGGGTTCAGCCTCGGAAAAATGAATCAGTGGGGCCTGAATAATAGTGCAATGAAGGAAGACCCGTGGGATTACGTCCACATTACGACCTTCAATTTCCTGCCGTTTTTGCTGGCGCGAGTCGGAAAAGCCGCGGGTTGGACCGTTGAAATGCTCACCGTGACATGGTTCTCAGTGCTTGGTGCGCTAATCGCGCTACTCGCATTCATTCGCAACCGCGCCGTCGCCAGAAAACTTGAATCCACGCAAGACGTTCAGCGATAGGCATATCCTGGATATGGTCGGGAGATGAATCATAGCGGCGCTATCGCGCGTCTAAGCTGATGACCGCCGGTTTGGGAGGAAACACATGCGCCTGACTCTTTTCGCTTTGTCCACCTTGCTGCTTCTGAGCCTCGCCGCCATCGCGCCTTCGGCCTCGGCGCAAGCCAGTCCTCCGGCAAAAGCGGAGTGCAAATTTCCAGACGGCAAAACCATCCACGTCGATTATTCAAGCCCGCGCATGCGCGGCCGCAACATTTTCGGCGACTTGGTGCCGTACGGCGAGCCGTGGCGCGCAGGCGCAAACGAAGCGACCACATTTGTAATCGACGCGGACATGAACGTGGGCGGAAAAACCGTCCCGGCCGGAAGCTATACGCTTTTCGCGCTTCCTAAGGCCGATTCTTGGGCGCTGATCATCAGCAAGCAAACTGGCGAGTGGGGCGTTCCTTACCCAGGCGAGGAATCCGACTTCGCGCGCATCCCCATGAAAGTTTCGAAGCTCCCGTCGCCGGTTGAGGATTTCACCATCGCGTTCGACCACGCCGGCGGCGCTTGCACTATGCATCTGGATTGGGCAACGACGCGAGCTGCCGTGGAAATTTCGGAGAGGAAATAGTTCTTTGAAGAAGAACTAGCTACTGCCGTACGCGCGCTTGCGCCTTGTCATGGTGCTGCCGCGGTTCGACGATGGCGCGAAACACACGGCCGCGCCCGATGAGAAAGTCTCCCGAGTGCGCCTCCACATCGAACACCAAGAACCGCCCGCGGTATTTCACGAATCGCGCCCACGCCTTCACCTTCGCGCCGGGTCCTACAGCTTTCAAATGATCCACTTCGATTCGTGTGCCCACTGAAATCGTGCCGGGCGGCAATTCCGAGCGCACGGCCATTACGCTAGCATGCTCCATGAGTCCGATCATGGAAGGTGTTGAAAATACCGCCGGCAGATTCGGATCGATTGTCTGCAGGGTATGCTCGGGCCGCACCACTCGTTCGATCGTAGCCTCGAGCCCAAGGCGAGGCCCGTCGTGGCGCTGCGGCGGGTCACCAGCGCGTTTTCGCCATTTCGTTGAGCTACTCGCTCGGCGCTTGCCGCGCTTGCTTTTCGGTTTCTTCATGGGCACTGCTCGCGGCCCACGCTATCGGTCGTGCCTGGCAGCCCGCGAAACCCGAACCAGCTACGAATAAATTCAACGAGTGTGATTCCGAATTGGTCCCACAACCGTTGCTTCAGCGTGCGGTAGTCCTGCGTGCCGCTGAAGACATCGCGGATCAAATCACGAAACGCCGGCGAATAATTGAGCAATTGCACCATTCGCGTGGTGATTGCCCCGCCCAGAAAATTCCCCCGAAACAGCTTTCGTGCAATTTGGGCTGCCAATTCCAAATCGTTGGAGAAAGCCGCGCGCAGACGCTCCGGATACGCCTGCGGCTGCCCTTCCGCCAGCGCCTGAGCCAGCAAATCCCCGGAGCGCAGCGCGTAGTAAAGCCCTTCACCTGTCACGGGATCGACGCAAGCCGCCGCGTCGCCCGCCATCGCCCAGTTCCTTCCCACGATGCGGCGATTGCGGATCGTTTGCGCCTGCGGCGATGGCAGCATGTGGCTATAAAATCGCGCGCCGACCATGGGGATTTTTTCTTCGTCCACAAATTGATCCAGATGACGGCGCAGCTGCTGCGTCGGACTCTGTCCCATCTTCGCGCAGATTCCCACAGACAAATGGTCGGCGCGCGGAAACGACCACATGTATCCTTCGAACTCCTTGAGAAATTTAACTTTCAGAATATCTTCCTCGGTGGGCACAAAGTAACCAAGAGTGACTTCCAGATCCTTGGTACCAAGAGCTGTCGTTTCAGGCAGCAGCTGGTTCCGCGCTCCCGCGGCCAGCACAATAAAGTCCGAGCACCGCGCTTCGCCCCCGGCGGTCAAGTGCACCTGCGCTCCGTCGGTATTCACGCTCGTCACGCGCGAGCACACCGTCGCGCAACCGGCGGCAACGGCGCGGTCCAGGAGCAGGCCGTTCAACACTTTTCTCGCGTAGATGACGATCGGATGGCTCATCTCGAATCGCGCGCGATGGCCGCCACCCGAAATCAGCTCTGCGGTGCGCACAATTTTCTTGGGTTGAGAACCTTCCAGGAGGAACGGATAGGCTTGAATGGCCTTGTGAGTGAGCCCGCCGCCGCATGGTTTTTCCCACGCGAGGCGCTCATCAAATATCGTAACGTTGAATCCGTGATTTGCCAGGCGCTCGCCGCACAGCGCACCGGCCGGTCCTCCTCCGACGATCGCAATATCCTTCATGGCCGGCGAGTTTGGCCCTTTACCCGGTCCCGTGGTCCGTGAATAACGTGAGCGACACGCAAGTAGAACGATCACCCCAATAAATCAGGCGCAGAGTATAGCACCAAAGAGACGGTGGAAGCCGTCGAGCCTGCCGTAGAGAGTAACGGATTCGCGCCAAGCGATGCCTGGCGACTCGCCATCGTGCAGTTTCGGCGTTCGCGCCTTTCCTTGCTTTCAATGATCGAAGAGCCTAAAATCAAGAATCGGTTCATGAAGGTACTTTTCGACAGGAGAGCTTTTCCTCAAGCCCGGCGACCTCGCTGGGCTTTGGCATTTAGGGGCGGGAAAACCAAGGCGAGGAAGGCTTCTGTCGTGTTGACCTAAATCACGGGAGAGATGATGATTGATGGAGCTATCCCTGAGGCGCTGACGTTTGACGACGTGCTGCTGCTGCCAGGAAAATCGTCCGTGCTGCCGGCCCAGGCGGACACGCGGACCTGCCTCTCACGCAAAATCGCACTGAACATTCCGATAGTCGCGGCTGCGATGGACACCGTCACCGACGCGCGGCTCGCCATTGCCATCTCGCGCCAGGGCGGGATTGGATTCGTTCACCGCAACATGACCATCGAACGGCAAGCCGAGGAAGTCGACCGCGTGAAGCGTTCGGAGAGCGGCATGATCGTAGATCCGGTGACGATCGCGCCAGAATTATCGGTGCGCCAGGCGCTTGACATCATGAATAAGTACAAGGTCTCTGGCCTTCCGGTTACGCGCGGCCAGCGTCTGGTTGGCATCCTGACCAACCGCGATTTGCGTTTCGAGCGCAACCTTGATCAGCCGGTAAGCAATGTGATGACGAAAGAGAACCTCGTCACGGTTCCCGTGGGGACCACGCTCGAAGCGGCTGAACGGCTGCTGCAGCAGCACCGCATCGAGAAACTTCTTGTAGTGGACAAGGATTTCAACCTCAAGGGCCTGATCACGGTGAAGGACATTCAGAAGAAGCTGGAATTCCCCATCGCGACCAAAGACGAGCAAGGCCGCTTGCGCGTGGGCGCGGCGATCGGCGCGACCGGCGATTTTCTGGAGCGCGCGGAAGAGATGGCTCGCGAAAAAGTGGACGTGCTTGCCATCGATACGGCGCATGGCCACACCGCGCGCGTGATGGAGTCGATACGCGCGCTCAAGCGCCGCCTGCCAGACGTTCAACTCGTTGCCGGCAACGTTGCCACGGCTGAGGCCACTCGCGATTTGATCTCCCTCGGAATCGACGGCCTGAAAATCGGCATCGGACCTGGCTCGATTTGCACGACGCGCGTCGTGACTGGGGCCGGCGTACCTCAAATCACCGCGATCGCGGAATGTTCGCGCGCCGCCCAGGGATCAGGCGTTCCTTTGATCGCGGATGGCGGAATCAAATTTTCTGGCGACATCACGAAGGCCCTCGCCGCAGGCGCATCCGCGGTGATGATTGGTAGCCTTTTTGCGGGTACGGAGGAATCACCCGGCGAGACCATTCTTTATCAGGGCCGCACGTTCAAATCCTATCGCGGCATGGGATCCCTGGGCGCGATGGAGGCTGGTTCGGCCGACCGCTACGCGCAGGAGGGTGCCGAGCGGGGCAAGTCCGTGCCGGAAGGAATCGAAGGGCAGGTTCCATACAAGGGACCTCTTTCTGGTCTTGTGGAACAGCTCGTTGGGGGCTTGCGAAGCGGCATGGGATATTGCGGCGCCGAAAACCTGAAGGCGTTGCAGGAGCGCAGTAAGTTCATCCGCATCTCTCAAGCCGGACTGAGGGAAAGCCACGTCCACGACGTGATTATCACTCGCGAAGCGCCGAACTACCGGTTGGAATAGGTGTCCTGGCTCAGGTATTGGTGGCCTGCGCTGGCGTGGGCAGTTGTAATCTCCCTTTTTTCAACTTCGGCTTTCACGTCGGACAATACAGGCCAAGTCATTATTCCGCTTCTCCGCTGGCTGATGCCGCACGCGGCAACAGCTACCCTTCTTGAAATTCATCATGCCATCCGCAAATGCGGGCACCTTACCGAGTACTTTATTCTGAGCCTTTTGGTTTTGCGCGGGATGCGCGCGGGCAGGCGCGACATGCGTATCGTGTGGGCCTTGGCCGCGATCGCTACCGTAGCTTGCTACGCGTCGCTCGACGAATTTCACCAGATGTTTGTGCCTGGACGCACCCCGGCGGTCGCCGACGTGTTGCTCGATACGATCGGCGGCATCTGCGCCCAGATTGCTTTCGCGCTGTTGATGTCCAAGAGGACCGCGCCGTGCAATCGGGAGCCAGCAGAATCGCCCTAATAAAATTCAAGCCGGATTCTGGTTTCGGTCAGCGTCGCGCTTCGCCGTTCGAGTTAGTCCTTCTCAGGGGGGTCTGGAACGCCAATCTTCGATAGCCGGTAACGCAGGGCGTTACGAGAAAGTCCGAGCGAGCGAGCAGCTTGGCTTTTGTTGCCGTTCGCGTGACGCAACGCTTCGCGAATCATTTCGTCTTCCCATTGCTCGAGTGTAAATCCTTGCGGCAACAGGGGCGCGGCTTCCGCCGTTGGGCGGCTCGCGGGACGATCGAGACGAATATCGGCGACATCGAGCCTTTCCCCGGAGGAAAGCGTTACCGCGCGTTCAATTATATTTTGGAGCTCACGTACATTGCCGGGCCAGTGAAAATCCTCTAGAGCGTGCATGGCTTGGGGTGTGATCCCGCGTACCGGCTTGCCCGATTCACGGGCGAATTTTTGCTGGAAAAATTCTGCGAGGGGCGGGATGTCTTCTTTGCGCTCGCGCAAAGGCGGAATATCGATCGCCACAACGTTGAGGCGGTAATAGAGGTCTTCACGAAATGTGCCTTCCTCAAGCGCATCGCGGAGATCACGATTGGTGGCGGCGATGAGACGAACATCTACTTTTAGCGTCTTTGTGGCGCCGAGGCGCTCGAACTCGCGGTCCTGGAGCACGCGAAGCAATTTCACCTGAGTTGGCGGAGGAACGTCGCCGATCTCATCGAGAAAGAGCGTGCCTCTATCAGCGGTTTCGAATTTTCCTGGTTTCGCCGAGGTGGCGCCGGAGAAGGCGCCTTTCTCGTAACCGAAAAGCTCACTTTCGAGAAGACTCTCGGGAATGGCGGTGCTGTTAATCTTTACGAAGGGGCCGGAAGCTCGATTCGAATGCTCGTGAATCGCACGCGCCACCAAGTCCTTGCCGACGCCGCTCTCGCCTCCCACGAGGACAGTAGCATTGGTGGGAGCGACTCGTTCGACGAGGCCGAGCACGGCTTGCATTTTGTCGCTTCGCGCGACGATATTTTTGTATTCGTAGCGATGACCTAATGCTTCGCGGAGAGCACGATTCTCCTGCCGCAACTCGTGTGAAGCGAGTTCCTTTCGGATTACGAGCATCAGTTCGGCAAGGGAAAAGGGTTTCAACACGTAATCGCTTGCGCCGGCCTTCATGGCGCCCACGGCTGATTCGACGGTGCCGTAGGCGGTCATAAGCACCACAGGCAAACTGGCGTTGGCGCGTTTCACTGCTAGGAGGAATTCGAGGCCGCTCATACCGGGTAGCTTAAAGTCCGTGAGAACGAGATCGAACCGTTCTCGGTTAAGTAACTGCAGGGCTGCCTCGGCGTCCGGGGCCGTGCCTGCGTGAAAACCTTCCTCGACCAACTGGAGCTCAATTAAACGGCGAAGTTTTGCCTCGTCTTCGACCACTAGAATCGAGGGTTTGTCAGTCTTCATGTGGATGTTCAGGTCGCAAGCCGCTCAGTAACACAACCGATCAGATTGATTGTTTCATGAACCGGTAACCGGGAGAAATAGATGAAAGCGCGCACCACCCTGATATTCGCTCTCAAGCCGAATCCAGCCGTGATGATCGTCCACAATCTTGGCAACGATCGAAAGACCGAGCCCGACTCCGTCCTTCTTCGAGGTGAAAAAAGGATTGAAGATTTGCTCGCGTGATTCCGTCGGCACGCCGGGTCCCGAATCCTCAATGGTGACGCCAACGCCAAGACGGCCGCCGGACGTTTCCGGTCTCAGAAAAAGCCTCAGCGACGTTTCAGGTCGAGCGTTGAAACCATTCATGGCCTGAAATGCATTTTGAATCAGGTTAACGAACACCTGCTCACAGAGCTGTTGGTCGCAGAGAACCTTCGGCAGTTCCGCCGAGTAATGCCGCTCAATCCGGACCTGGGCCTCCGGAAATTGCGCTTGCACGGCCTCCAAAGCGCTCTCGACGATCTCTGGAATTTGGTGCGGCTGCAATTCGAGCCGCATGGGACGCGCAAAATCCAGAAATCTTGCCACCAGCGCATTTACCCGATTCACTTCGGAGGAGATATAGCCCGCGAGTTCGCTTGCAAGAGGCGCCGCGTTTTGCAGCTTTTGGGTAAGCATTTCCGCTGATCCCTTGATAACACCCAAAGGATTACGGATCTCGTGGGCCAAGCCCGCCGACATTTGCCCCAGTGCGGCAAGACGCTCGGACCGGCGGGCATCCGCTTCCGCGCGCCGCAATTGCTGGTTTGTTTCCTCGAGGGTTTGCGATAGCTTCTGATATCGTGCCGTCTGGCGGCGATTCTCCACGACAAAACGGTTCACCAGCATCGCGGCGAGGAAAAAGAAAAGAATTCGAATCGCCAGATCATAAAAACTTTGGGCGGTAATCTCGTATTCCCAGTGCGCCGGAATCAGATAGGAGCAGTAAGCCAGCGAAGCCAGAGCCGTCCAGAGGAGCGTCGCCAACGGGCCGAAATAGATTGCTGCCGTGACGACGGGCAAATAGTAGATCGAATAATACCTGCTATTGATAGCAACTTCGCCGGTATGGTCCAGCAAAAGTGTGGCCAGTGCAATCTTGATCAGAACGCTGTAAACGGCTCCCCGGGTGGAGAGTCGGGCGACCAATGCGCTCTCGAAATATTGGAATACGCCGAACGCCAAGAGAATTAGTTGCTTATGAATCTCGTTGATGGGCGGAAGAAGAGCCAGCGCGGCGAGAAACAACAACCAAACCACGTCGATCCAGTCGATATTCGATTGTCTGCGTTCAGGCATTTATGGACCGAAGTGCTCCGAGCGATAGACACGGACGAATCCACGGGAATCTAACACGAACCGAGCAACTTTAGTTTTTCCACGACAGGGCCGGCGATCAAAACGACGAAAGAAGTAAGCTCACCGAGTCGATAGAGTGAGGTATATCGTCCAGTTGCTCACGGCGGATGACGCGATCAAGAGTGCGTCCGATTATCAGAACAGCCGGTGTAGCCATCGGCGGGAGCTCATCCAAATCGGCGAGGGTGGCGACACGCTGCTGCTGCTCCGGTATGCCGATGTGCGAAACGAGGATGGCTGGGGTATTCCGAGAGAGCCCACCGGCCAAAAGCTCCTCGCGCAACAGGGAAAAATCATTGCCCGGCATGTAAACGATGAGTGTCGTGTCCTCGCGGGCGACCTCCTTCCAATCGGTTCTCTCTTGCGGAGCGTTCTTGGAAGCACGATGGCCGCTCACCATAATCACGCGGGAGCTTCTGCGGCGATCGGTAAGTGAAAAGCCTAGCGCCGCCGCTGCTGCGGTACCCGCGGTCACTCCCGGAACGATTTCCAAGGAAATCCCGGCTTCTTCGAGAGCATCGATTTCTTCCGCCAAACGTCCGAACACCGCGGGGTCGCCCCCGTGCAGTCGGACTACGTTCAGGCCGCGCCGGGCCGATTCAATCATCCGCGCATTAATTTCTGCCTGAGTGATCGCTTTTGCACCGCAGCGCTTTCCAACGTTGACGACTTCGGCTTGCGGTCCAGCCACAGCGAGAATGGCGGCAGGAACGAGATCATCATGCAGAATTACACCCGCCCGCTGGATGAGGCCGTGAGCTTTGACCGTCAATAATCCGGGATCGCCCGGGCCAGCCCCGACGAGATGCACTTTCCCCCAAATAACCATATTAGTCATCGACCTCCATTCTACATCTTATGTGCTGGCTCGTTGGCGGGGCAACTCCCGGCGCGCTATGCGGGCAGCACTTTTTGCCATCCGCGTGATGTGTACACCTAAGACCGGCGGATCGTATGTTCGTGTATCCATAAGGCGACCGCCAACGTCTAAACTCACGAAAAACACCGGTTGAGGTGCATATGCCGCCTTCAAGAACGTCGTCGCCGTCTACGGATTTCACTTCCTCGGGTATACCCCGCACGGAAGTTTCGCTGCCTCCAGGACCTCCTGACCCAGAGCTGGGTACGGAACCGAAAAGGCGGCGGGTGTGGGTCTGGATAGTTTTGCTCATTTTGGTCGCTGTCGCTGCGATTGCCGGTTACAGGATGCACCACAATGCGATGGCAGCGGCCAAAAGCAAGGAACAATCCGCGCCAACGGCGATATCCGTGGGCGTAACGGTCACGCAGAAACGGGACGTACCTTACTACCTTACGGGCTTGGGATCGGTGACAGCCTTCAATACCGTCACCGTTCACACCAGGGTCGACGGTCAGATCATGAAGGTGTATTTCCGGGAAGGACAATTCATCCGCAGTGGGGATTTGCTGGCGGAGATCGATCCACGTCCTTATGAGGTAACTTTGGCCCAAGCTCAGGGGCAGCTTGCGAAAGATACGGCTTCACAAAAGGACGCGCAGGTTGATCTGTCTCGCTACCAAACACTGTGGCAAGAAGGAGTCATCGCGCGGCAACAGGTCGATACGCAGCAGGCCACTGTCGGCCAGTTTGATGGTGCGATTCAATCGGACGTGGCGCAAATCAACAGCGCCAAGCTTCAGCTCATATATTGCCGAATCACCTCGCCGATAAGTGGGCGGGTCGGCTTGCGACTGGTCGATCCAGGCAATATTGTCCATGCGGCGGACACCAACGGTATGCTCGTAATTACGCAGGTGCAACCCATTGCCGTGATTTTCACCCTACCTGAGGATGGTTTGGGACAGGTGGTCTCACAAATGAAGAAACAGCAGCTCACGGTAGAAGCCTACAGCCGCGACGACAAAACGAAGCTTGCGGAAGGCAAGCTCCTAACAATCGACAATCAAATCGACCAAACGACGGGTACGATCAAGCTGAAGTCGCAATTCGGTAACCCTGACCTATTGCTTTGGCCCAATGAATTCGTGAATGTACGATTGTTCCTAAGCGAGCGCAAGAATGCGCTCGTTATTCCTTCTGCCGCGATTCAGACCGGATCTCAAGGGTCGTTCGTTTATCTCGTAGACAGCGATAACAAGGCTCAGGTACGGCCAATCCAGATAGATTTTGCCGAGGGGAATATTTCGGTGGTCCGCCAAGGATTGGCTGAAAAAGATCGGATTGTTGTGGATGGCGCGGAGAAACTCCAATCCGGAGCACTCGTAAGCCCACATGAGTCGAGCGTGCTTTCCAATCCCAACGCTGGCCCAGGCTCGAGTTCGTCGCCGGACCTCTAACCGTGAGTCCTTCAAGACCATTTATACTCCGGCCGGTCGCCACGTCCCTGCTGATGGTGGGGGTGATGTTGGCGGGCATGGTGGCCTACCTGCAGCTTCCAGTGTCCGCGTTACCGCAAGTGGACTATCCGACCATTCAGGTCCTTACTTTTTACCCCGGCGCCAACCCGGACGTGATGGCATCTGCCGTCACTACGCCGCTGGAACGGCAGTTCGGAGAGCTACCCGGGTTGGCGCAGATGACCTCCACAAGTTCCCTGAGCGGATCGGTAATCACGCTGCAATTCGACTTGAAAGAGGACATTGACGTAGCTGAGCAGGAAGTGCAGGCGGCGATCAATGCGGCATCGACGTACCTTCCTCACGATTTGCCAAATCCTCCCATTTACAACAAGGTGAACCCTGCCGATACCCCTATTCTCACTCTCGCGCTAACCTCTGACACGCTGCCCCTTCAAAAGGTGGAGGATTTTGCGGATACGAACCTCGCACAGAAGATCTCGCAGCTATCCGGCGTGGGATTGGTCACCATCAGCGGAGGGCAGAAACCCGCTGTGCGAGTGCAGGCCAATCCAACAGCGCTCGCTTCCTATGGATTGAGCCTGGAAGATCTTCGCACCGCGCTTGGCAGTGCCAACGTCGATCAAGCCAAAGGTAATCTGAACGGACCGCGTCAATCTTTCACGATTCAGGACAATGATCAGCTTCTTTCGAGCGATGCTTACCGCCCCTTGGTGATCGCGTATCGAAATGGTGGGCCTGTCCGTCTATCGGATGTCGCGACCGTAGAAGATAGTTCGGAAAATACCACGCAAGCTGCGTGGATGAACACCCAGCCAGCCGTCATCCTGAATATCCAGCGGCAACCAGGTGCCAACATTATTGGCGTAGCAAACCGCGTGAAGGCCCTGCTTCCGCGTTTGCAGGCGTCATTGCCGTCGTCCATGCGCGTGACCACGCTCACGGACATGACCACAACGATTCGAGCCTCGGTGAGCGACGTTCAATTCGAGCTGATGCTTACGATTGGTCTCGTTGTGATGGTTATGTTCCTGTTTCTGCGGAGCCTTTCCGCCACGATCATTCCAAGCGTGGCCGTTCCTCTCTCGATTGTAGGAACGTTCGGCGTGATGTATCTGATGGATTACAGTCTCGATAACCTTTCGCTGATGGCGCTCACCATTTCAACGGGTTTCGTGGTTGATGATGCCATCGTCATGATCGAAAATATTGCCCGCTTTATTGAGGAAGGCCACTCTCCACTAGATGCCGCATTGAAGGGATCCGAACAGATCGGTTTCACCATCGTGTCGCTGACTGTCTCCCTCATCGCAGTGTTGATTCCCCTTCTTTTCATGGGCGACATCATCGGACGGCTATTTCGGGAATTCGCCGTTACGCTGGGAGCGACAATCTTGGTGTCGGCTTTCGTTTCGCTCACACTCACGCCAATGATGTCGGCGAAGCTGCTACGCCGGGAAGACCCATCCCGGCAAGGGAGGTTTTATAAGGCTACGGGGCATTTTTTTGATCGCATGATCGCTTTCTATGGGCGAACCGTGCAAGTCGTATTGCGCCACCAGACGATCACATTGATCGTCACGGTCGGCACCCTGCTTCTAACATTCCTTCTGTACTATTACATTCCCAAGGGATTTTTCCCCGTGCAGGATACGGGAGTAATTCTTGGGATTTCGGAGGCCCCGCAGTCCGTTTCGTTTTCCGCTATGGCCAAGAGCCAGCAGGCCCTCGCCGCGGTCATTTTGAAGGATCCAGACGTTGTCAGTCTGTCTTCGTTCATTGGAGTGGACGGCACGAATACGACGCCAAATAGCGGCCGAATCCAAATTAACCTCAAGGCACGCGATGAGCGGAAGGCTACGGCCTTGCAGATTATCCAGAGACTTGAGCCTGAGTTGGCAAACGTACCCGGCATCACCTTGTTCATGCAGCCCGTGCAGGACCTAACGGTCGAGGATCGCGTAAGCCGCACCCAGTACCAATATTCGATTGAGGACGCTGACCCAGTGGAGCTTTCGCAATGGGCTCCGAAGTTGGTGGCGAAACTGAAGACTCTGCCACAACTGCTCGATATCGCTTCCGACCAGCAAGACGAAGGGCTTGAGGCGGACCTAGTGATCGATCGTGACACGGCGGCACGGCTTGGAATCCTGCCGGCCGCAATCGATAACACCTTGTACGACGCTTTTGGCCAGCGCCAAGTCTCCACCATGTTCACGCAGCTGAATCAATATCACGTGGTACTAGAGGTCGATCCTCAGTATCAGCAGAATCCCGATTCACTCAAGGATATCTATGTAAAGTCGTCTAACGGTACCCAGGTGCCGTTGAGCGCATTCACGCATCTGGAGGGGCGCAACACTGCCCTGGCCGTAAATCATCAGGGCCAATTTCCAGTTGTCACCTTGTCGTTTAATTTAGCTCCGAATGCATCGCTGGGCGGGGCCGTGGACGCAATTAACAAGGCCGCTCAGCAGATCAATCTTCCGCTTTCGGTGCATCCGAGCTTTCAGGGAACCGCCCAGGCGTTTGAAAATTCGCTTGCCAATGAACCTCTGCTGATCCTGGCGGCGGTCATAACCGTGTATATCGTTCTCGGCGTGCTGTACGAAAGTTACGTTCATCCGATCACGATCCTTTCCACTCTTCCGTCGGCCGGCGTGGGCGCGATGCTGGCGCTATGGCTTTGCGGCAAGGATTTCAGCGTGATCGCCCTGATCGGAATTATATTACTTATCGGTATAGTACAGAAAAATGCCATCATGATGATCGATTTCGCGTTGGATGCGGAGCGGAAAGAGGGAAAGCCCCCGCACGAGGCCATCTATCAGGCCTGTTTGCTGCGATTCCGGCCCATCATGATGACCACGATGGCGGCGCTGCTAGGTGGCATTCCCCTTGCTCTAGGGTCCGGGACAGGCTCGGAATTGCGCCGCCCGCTCGGTATCAGCATAGTCGGCGGCCTGCTCATCAGCCAAATTCTGACACTGTACACAACTCCTGTCGTCTACCTGGCGTTCGATCGGTTAGCGATGCGTTTTCGCCACCATCACATTAGTCATGCACAAGAATCGGAAGCCACAAGTGATTGAAAGTTGCAAGACAAGCTCGACATAGAGCCAGAACGTGAACATCTCCGCGCCTTTTGTTAAAAGACCGATCGCCACCTCGCTTTTGACGGCGGCAATCCTGTTAGCGGGAATAATTGCGTATCAGTTTCTGCCCGTTGCTCCGCTTCCCCAAGTGGACTTCCCGACAATCCAGGTGCAGGCGACCCTCCCAGGAGCAAGCCCGGAAACCATGGCGTCGTCTGTTGCCACGCCGCTCGAGCGCCAGTTCGGTCGAATTGCCGGAATCACGGAGATGACGTCCAGCAGCCTCGCTGGCAGCACGTCAATCACGCTGCAATTCGACCTCAATCGCAATATCGACGCGGCCGCTCGCGATGTGCAGGCGGCGATCAATGCCGCATCGGGTCAGCTCCCAGCGAACCTGCCGAGCCTCCCGTACTACCGAAAGATCAATCCCGCTGACTCTCCCGTGATGATTTTAGCGTTGCGATCTGACGTCCTGCCACAGAGCCGGCTGTACGACCTTGCTGACTCGATCATTGCGCAAAAACTGTCTCAAGTGAGCGGTGTGGGCCAGGTGTATGTAGGTGGCAGCGCGCGGCCGGCCGTTCGCATCGAGTTAAACCCGGCAGTGTTAGCCGCCTATGGAATTGGGCTGGAGGACGTTCGCACCGCACTGGGACAAGTGAATTCCAATGAGCCAAAGGGTGATCTGGCTAATAGAATCGCGCGCTGGACTCTCACCGACAACGACCAGTTGTTTGACGCGAATCACTACCGCCCGCTGATTATTGCATACCACAACGGAGCGCCCGTGCGCCTGGGTGATGTCGCTACGGTGGACGACTCCGTCGAGAACCTTTATGCCGCCGGAGTGGTGAACGCCAAGCGGTCTGTGCTGCTCATCATAAACCGGCAGCCGGGTGCGAATATCGTGGGTACGGCTGATCGCATTGACGCGATGCTTCCGCTGCTGCGTGCTTCCATTCCGGCCTCCGCTGATCTCACCGTGGCAATCGACCGCACGATGACGATTCGCGCCTCCGTTTCCGACGTACAGATCACTTTACTCATCACCGTCGTCTTAGTGATCCTGGTGATTTTTGTCTTTCTGCGAACGCTCTGGGCAACCGTGATCCCGGCGGTGGCTGTGCCAGTGTCTTTGGTCGGAACGTTCGCGGTAATGTATCTTCTCGGATATTCGATCGATAATCTTTCCCTGATGGCTCTAACCATCTCCACCGGATTCGTAGTGGATGACGCAATCGTGGTAATCGAAAATATCACGCGCTATCGCGAGGCGGGACTTTCACCGATGGCGTCGGCGCTGAAAGGCGCACAGGAGATCGGTTTTACGGTGCTCTCAATGAGCAGCTCGCTAATCGCGGTCTTCATCCCTATTCTGCTGATGGGCGGAATTGTGGGTCGGCTTTTCCGCGAGTTTGCGGTCACGCTAAGCGTGACGATTTTGGTGTCTCTGCTCGTCTCGCTAACTGCCACGCCGATGATGTGCGCAAAGTTTCTTAAGCCTATTCGAAATGAGCGCCACAACTTTCTTTATCGCTTGAGTGAAATAGGTTTCAAGAAGCTAATTGCGGGCTACGATAAGGGTCTCTGTTGGGTGCTGAATCGTCAGCCAGTTACCTTAACGATTACGATTGCGATGGTTTTTCTTAGCGCCATACTTTATTACTATGTGCCTAAAGGTTTCTTTCCGCAACAGGATACGGGCTTATTAAGCGGGTCAATCCAGGCTTCCCAAGATGTGTCATTCGATGCCATGCGCGTGAAGCAACGGCAGTTCAGCGAGATTGTTACGTCGGATCCGGCGGTGCAGAGCAACATCGCGTTCGTCGGAGGAACCAATGCGATAAATAACGGACGAATGTTCATTATGCTGAAGCCGCTCTCACAACGAAAGATCAGCGCCGACCAAGTAATCCAGCGCCTTCGAAAGAAGCTTGCGGCAGTGCCCGGCGCTACGCTGTATCTTCAGGCCAATCAGGATATTCGAGTCGGTGGGCGCTCCAGCAATGCGCAGTATCAATACACTTTGGAAAGCGAGAATCTGCAGGAGTTGGAGACTTGGTCGCCCCAGTTGTTGGCCAAGCTGAAGACGCTACCGGAGTTGCGCGACGTCTCAACGGATCAACAAGATAAGGGTCTCCAAGCTACGCTGGTAATCGACCGCGACACCGCCTCGCGTCTAGGCCTGGATACGCAGACGATCGACGATACGCTATACGACGCTTTCGGCCAGCGGCAAGTCTCAACCGTTTTCACGCAGTTGAACGAATACCATCTGGTAATGGAAGTTGGGCCGGAATTTCAACGAAATCCCGACGCTCTCAAGGGCATTTATATGCGCTCAGTAAACGGCACTCAGGTTCCTCTCAGTGCCTTCTCGCATTACGAACTAAAAACCACTCCGCTTACCGTCAATCACCAGGGACAATACCCTGCCGTTACCCTATCGTTCAATCTCGCCCCGGGCGTATCCCTCGGACAAGCCGTGACAGCTGTGAATCGGTTGGCAAATCAGATCGTTTTGCCCGGATCGATATTGGCTACCTTTCAAGGCACGGCGCAGGCATTCCAGGCCTCGCTCGCTAACGAGCCCATTCTGATCGTCACCGCCCTTTTCGCCGTTTATATCGTGCTTGGAATGCTGTACGAGAGTTACATTCATCCCATCACCATTCTTTCCACTCTTCCGTCCGCCGGCGTTGGCGCCATTCTCGCAATACTAATCTCGGGCTCCGATCTAAACGTGATGTCGATCATCGGCATCATTCTCTTGATTGGTATCGTGAAGAAAAACGCGATTATGATGATCGATTTTGCTTTGGATGCCGAGCGAAAGGAAGGCAAGACTCCCCGCGAAGCGATATATCAAGCCTGCCTGCTGCGCTTCCGGCCGATTATGATGACGACAATGGCAGCGCTGCTCGGTGGTCTGCCTCTGGCTCTGGGAACTGGTACAGGTTCGGAGTTGCGCCGGCCGCTCGGCATCAGCATTGTCGGTGGATTATTGGTTAGCCAGATGTTGACGCTATTCACCACTCCGGTCGTTTATCTCTATATGGACCGACTTCGTGATTGGCGCGTGCGAAGAACGGAAGGCCGGGCTGTCTTGAACCTCCCGCGGGACCTGGACTCGTCGCTTCCCCATCCCCGCGCGTAAAAGCCATTTGCGGATTGCACAGAAGAGAGTAAAGCTGTGAGAGCATCGGTTGCTGTAAAATGCTAACGCCCGCGATGCAGAGCAGCGGGGTTGCGGTAAAGGTAATCCTGGTGGGTGTCGCAGCGGTATCACGATTTTTCGGCTTCCGGAGTTCATTGTCGGTCGTGCTCGTCCAGAGGGACTTATCGTGAGACTCAGCCTCCGCTTAATTCTTTCCCTGGTGATCGGAATCACCCTCGTCACATTTTTTATTTCTCGAAACGAAGTCATATCGCAGAAGCGGGGATTGCGCGCCGATCTCGAGCGAAGAGCTCAAATTTTGGCTGAGAGCCTCGGGGAAATCGTCGAGCCAGCCCTCGAGCGAAGTTCGCACGAGCAGCTCCGGCATATTGTAGAGCGCTTCGGTAATCGGCAGCGCCTTGCAGGTGTGGTTGTCTACGATCGCAAGGGAGAGGTGATAGCCGAAAGTTCCAGCTTGGCCTCGCGATTTACGCCACCTCCTGTCCCGCTTGCTCAAGTCGAAAAGGGGGACGACGGCGTAAGCGAATTCCTCAAACTCGGCGGAGCTGCGATCCATGCGTATTATTTACCATTACATGACGGTGCAAAGCTCTCCGGTATATTGGCCATTTTTCATGATGCTGACTACATCGAGGCACAAAGCAAGAGCATTTGGCGGGAAACCATCTGGCATGTCATCGCTCAAGTTCTCCTGATCGTATTCTTGACCGTATTGATTATTCGCTGGACGGTTGTGCTGCCCATTTCACGCATGGCGCAGTGGATGAAAGATCTTCGAGGGGGACAAGTCACTCCGCGGCCTGAGTTGCCCAAGGAAGACTTCCTGGCTCCGTTTTCCCAGGAGGTGGTCAATTTCGCGCGCAGTTTAGCGGAAGCCAGAGCCGCCGCGACCGAGGAAGCCCGGCTTCGGGAAACGGGCCAGTCCCTCTGGACCCCTGAACGATTGCGAGTAAGCCTTCAGCGTAAGCTGAAAGGAGCGCTATTTGTAGTTTCTAACCGCGAACCCTATATTCACCTCCATCGTGGGAAAAATATCGAAATATCGGTTCCAGCGAGCGGTGTCGTTACCGCGCTTGAGCCGGTTCTCCGGGCTTGCGACGGTACTTGGATTGCCCACGGCTCGGGCGACGCAGATCGCGAAATGGTCGACGAGCAGGATCGCCTGCGCGTTCCACCGGACAAGCCGGAATACACCCTCAGGCGCGTCTGGCTCAGCCCAGAAGAAGAGGCCGGATACTATTACGGTTTCTCGAACGAAGGCCTCTGGCCGCTATGCCATATCGCTCACACTCGTCCCACATTTCGCACGTCGGATTGGCAGAGCTATCAACAGGCGAACCGAAAATTCGCCGCCGCCGTGCTCGATGAACTGCAAAATTCCCAGCATCCCCTTTTGCTGGTGCAGGACTATCATTTCGCGCTCTTGCCGCGGATGGTCAAAGAAGTTCGTCCCGACGCGCGCATCGCGATCTTCTGGCATATTCCTTGGCCCAATCCTGAAGCTTTCGGTATCTGCCCCTGGCAGCGCGAGCTCCTCGACGGCTTGCTCGGAGCCGATCTGATCGGCTTTCATACACAAGCCCACTGCAACAATTTTCTGGAGACCGTGGACGCGGTTCTCGAATCCAGAATCGAATGGGAACGGTTTGCCGTGAAGCGGCGCAACCACCTGACCTTCGTGCAACCGTTTCCGATCAGCGTGGACTTCCGGGAGGCTCAGCGGGAGCCTGAACCGGCCGATGGCTCGCCGTACGATCTGCGCGCCTCCCTGCTTAAGAATCTCGGTGTGCAGGCCAGTTTTTTGGGTCTCGGGGTAGATCGTATCGACTACACCAAGGGAATCATTGAGCGATTCCGCGGAATTGAGAGCTTCCTCGAAAAATCGCCCTCGTATCAGGGCAGTTTCACGTTTGTCCAAATCGGTGCTCCCAGCCGGACAACGATCCCGCGCTACCACGACCTGATAGACGAGGTCGAAGCTGAAGCCGCCCGCATCAATGCCAAATATGGAGCCGGGAATTGGAAGCCGATCGTACTTTTGACCCGTCATCACAGTCACAGCGAGATATTGCCGTATTACCGCGCGGCGGATCTTTGCATGGTCACTTCACTTCACGATGGCATGAACCTTGTGGCCAAGGAATTCGTTGCCGCGCGTGCTGACGGCGAGGGCGCCCTCATCCTGAGTCAATTTACGGGTGCCACTCGCGAACTCCGGGATGCGATCATCGTGAATCCTTACGATACCGAACAACTTGGGAACGCGATTCGCGAAGCACTAGAAATGAAAGCCGAGGAACGCCAGAGTCGTATGCGCCACATGCGCCAGATGGTAAGAGAGCACAACGTATATCGCTGGGCCGGAAATCTCCTTACCGAGCTTTCTGAGATCAGAGTCGAAGAAAGTGAATTAGCTGCAAAGCAATCTTAGCTATTCGGACCCGAGGATTGGCCGACCACAAATCTCTCGAAAAGCGGCGCTGGCGACCCTCCGGCCGGTCGAAATCCGTATTTGCAGACATTCGTCGCATTCTGGCTCGGTTGCGGGAAGCACAAAAAATCGCGTTTCTTCTCGATTGCGACGGAACCCTCGTTCCACTCAAGACTCATCCTTCCGAAGTCCGCGTGCCGCCGCAAGTCAAGGACGTGCTCAGTCGGCTTGTGGCTAATCGACGCCTGTTCGTAGCCATTGTCAGCGGCCGCCGAGTTCGTGACCTCAAGACCTTGCTGAACGTTAAGGGATTGCGTTACTTCGGACTGCACGGCGCCGAATGGGACCGTGGAAGCACACGCGTCAGGCCCACGACTCTTGCCGCCATTCGCGCTGCAAAGCAGGCGGCGCGCCGCACTCTTCAGGCGTGGCCCGGCATTTGGGTTGAAGATAAGGCCCTTACTTTTTCAATCCATTACCGTCAAGCGAAACCAGCGGCAAGGAACGCCGCCTCCGTCTTCCTGGCCGTGCTTCTCGCGCGGTGGGGTAATGCACTTCACGTCCTAAACGGAAATCGGGTTTGGGAGATACTTCCCAGAGAAGTTGCAGGAAAGTCCTCTGCAGTTTTGAGGATTCTGAAGGATCTTCCGCAAGGCACGCCCGCAATTTACATAGGAGATGACGGGACGGATGAACTCGCCTTCAAGGTTCTTGAGGACCAAATTACCGTTCGGGTTGGTGACCATCGCGCCACCCGAGCGCGCTATTACGTGCGCACTCCCTCTGATGTGATTCGTTTCCTTGCGCGATTGGAAACCGAACTGCGCGCATGAATTTTGTCTTCGCGACCCACGGCGGGGGCAGTGTGACGACGGCACGTATGATACAATTTTCGACTGTATCGGCCGTTCAGGCAGTTTCTCCAAACGAGGCGCCC
Organism: Candidatus Acidiferrales bacterium; assembly: GCA_036520875.1. Taxonomy (GTDB): domain Bacteria; phylum Acidobacteriota; class Terriglobia; order Acidiferrales; family UBA7541; genus Palsa-295. Next base: position 25,270 of record DATDIT010000017.1, on the reverse strand, counting down.
GTAGCTCAGCTGGATAGAGCGTCTGGCTACGAACCGTTGCGGTAAAAAATTTAAGCTGTTGAATTGGCTTAGGTTCCCCTGTGCAACCCTCTCACTAACCGCGCTACGATTTGCGATACGACGGAGTTCCAGTGGCGATGTGGCGCCTGTCATCGGAGATGCCAGGGTAGCCTTCCACACACGTCGAATTGGTCCACCCGATCCCAAGAGACCATTCCGCTGGTCCGAAGCCTCTGAGAGCCTTTGTGACCATCGTTACCAGCCACCTAACGAGGTAGCTACGGCTCGCTCTGGCCTGTTTCTGTTGCCACTGCCTTAGTTCGTGTTTGCGATCCAGCACCGATGCCGGCTTCTCTGACACAAATGGATCAACCCGGTCTGCCTGCTGTGTCGCCCATTCGATCCACCGGATTCACGCGGTAGCAAAATCCCGTGTTCATCCGTACGGCTGCGACTGCTGCAGCAAGCTTGCCGTGTGCCGAACCAGAGGATGCGGTCGCGCAGATTCCATCGAAAGCAGGTGGATTGAGTGCGCCTGAAGAAAACAGCTGGTCTATTTCGGCTAATTCAGGATCGCTCTTATCGGAACTCGCCGGCTTCGTCAGCACTACCGGAGAACGGCAGATCACGGGAACTTCGTCCAGGTTGGCAGCGGTGGCTTCTTACGCGTTGGTGTCCATGGGCGAGCTTGGCCCAATGCCCCCGCCCTGGTACCGGGACAGATAATTTCCGGCAGGTTTTGCCGAGGGCAACAGAAGACACTCCGTATTCCTCGGCCACCTTCAGCATCGGCTTCTCCCACACTTTGCGATAGAGCTCCTCCCGGTCATATGGCTCCAACATCGTGATCCTCCAAACTGAGTATGTTAGGGCGTGTTACTGCCTCGCGCCCGGCTACTCGCTCGTCTCACCTTGGTCTTCTTCTCCAGATCGATTCCCACCCGCAGAAGCGCACCGGCCCACCGGCTTTAAGTGTTCTTTCATTCGGGGTGTTCCCAGTAGTTTGTGAACGGTTTCTGCCGGGCAGGCGTTGTATTTCCGGAAAAGTTGGAGCAACTCAATGGTTACACTCGAGGCGTTTCTCGAAGCGTCACCATGCGGAATTCCTCTCCTGAGGTCTTGTACTCAGTTGTATGGACCGCTCGATCTTGCAATTGACATAAGCCAGTCGTATAGTGCCGCGCATTATGAACATTACAAAAGCTCAATGCCGAAGGGAATTTCTGAAGTTTGTCGCGAGCAGCCCCGTGATCGGCTCTCTGGGTGGAATGGCCGCTTTCTTGGCCGATGGAGGGATCGATGCGCAGGAACCTAATCCTCCGGCTCCACAAACCGCAGCACCCTCCGACGTGATCACGGATCCATCGCAAGCGCTTGACGTGTTCGATTTTGAGGAACCCGCCCATCGCAGGATGCTGCCCGGCCACTGGGCTCACTTGGCGGGCGGGGTCGACGGTGACGCCACTGTTCGTGCCAACCGCGAAGGCTTCAACCAGTTCTATTTGCGCCCGCGCCGATTGCGGGACGTAAGAAAAGTAGATATGAAGACTACAATATTTGGCACTACATACGAATCACCTCTATTCACATGCCCTACGGGCGCCCAGAGAAATGTTTGGTTGCCCGACGGTGAGCTCTCGGTCTCGCGAGCCGCCAAAGCGCGAAATGCGATGCAGATGTTAGGTTCAACCGCTTCGGAATCGGTCGAAGATTGCTGTGCTGCTCTGGGTCGTCCAGTTGTTCAGCAGATCTACGCACCGGCAGCTTTTTCGAATTGCGAGATTCTCTTAAAGCGTTTAGAGGCAGCTGGAGTAACTACGATAGTCCTTACGGTCGATGCCGCCGGCGGCCGAAATGCGGAAACTGAGGAGCGCCTTCGACCGAAGGACCTTAGCTCGTGTTCCACATGTCATCAAGGTCCGAACGGTGGCAACGCGCATATCATGGACAAGGGATTCGATCGAAAAGCGCCGGGCAATCCTTTCGACTGGACCTACGTAGATCGAATGCGCCAGGCTTGGAAGGGCAAGTTCGGCATCAAAGGCATTCTCACCACCGAGGACACCTCTCTGTGCATCAAGCACGGGATCGATTTTGTTCACGTTTCAAATCATGGTGGACGCGCCACCGAAACCTTCCGTTCCACCATCGCTACACTTCCGGAAATCGTCAAGGAAGTGAACGGTCGCGTTCCAGTATTTCTCGATGGAGGCGTCCGTCGTGGTACAGACGTGTTTAAGGCGCTTGCTCTCGGCGCCAGCGCGGTTGGAATGGGCCGTCCGGTGCTATGGGGGCTTGGAGCTTTTGGACAGCCAGGCGTCGAAAGAGTCCTCGAGATCGTCAATCGCGAGCTGAGAATCACTATGGGCAGTAATGGCTGCGCAAAGATTGAGGACATCAACAGAGACTATGTCGAAACGCTGCCTTGGCCTGATACCTTACTGCCTCGGGAGGCCAATTAGCTTCGAGATTTTTTTCGATGGTGCTATTCATACGTACGTTGTCGCGTTAGATGTATAACTGACTTTTTTAGACCCTGAATTTTACAGAGGCCTAAATGAAACGGTCAAATCCCAGGGGTTACACGGCCCCCCTCTCTCCAAGCGGCTCCGAAGGCATCATCCCAGCTCCGCCGTGGCATTACTGCGGCGATCTGACGATCGTGGAGTACCGCGCAAATCCGGACGCTGTCATCGGTCTGCTTCCAACAGAACTGGAACCGGCAGACGATCCCGGTGCAGTGGCTGCGATCTTTGCCGATTGGCAGTCGTGTTCAGACGGTTCTCAAGAGTTGCTTGACCCCATTCAGTCGCAATACAAAGAATTCATCATCGTTGTGGGCTGTAAGTTTCAGGGCAAACCTGCGAGCCGGTGTGTGTACATATGGGTTGATAAAGATTTTGCGATGTACCGCGGCTGGATTCAGGGTTTTCCCAAGAAGCTCGCATCTATCCACATCTCTCGTGCTTATGCTGTCGGCAAGGCGACTCCGAGGCTTGAACCGGGCTCTAAGTTCGCTGGGACCTGTACAGCGGGCAGCCGCGAAGTTGCACATTCCATCGTCACTCTTCGTCAGGTCTCAAAGACTGGTCCGACTCTTCACGGTCCACCGATGCACAATACCCGACATTTCCCAGCTCTTAATGGAGTAAAACCAGCAGTATTCGAACTGGTCACGGGCGGAGCCTATGACTTTGCCAGCACGGAGATCTGGGAGGGCGACGGCGAAATTACGCTGGGTTCAAACACGATTGAGGATCTCCGCGCCATCGCGCCGAAAGAAATCCTGAAAGGCTATCGCCTTACATTCGCGTATTCGACCAAAGGTGGCCAGGTTTTGGCGCAGCATGACCCAAACTGGTGATATCACGAACTTCTTCACGCCATGTTCAGGCACCCTGTCGCTGTGAAGCGGTTGCTGAGGGGAATGGCTGGACGCTCTCCTAGTTCGTCTTGTCCTCTGGTTTCTTCTTGCCAGAGCAGAGTCAGTCGGGGCTCGTGCTCTGTTTGTGTGGCCAGACGTTCAGTTGTACTTAGTTCAGAGGACAACGGGGAGGGGCTCTCTGTGATATCTGAGTGGAACTAGCTCTTGAGCGTGTGCCGCCTGGGAAGCGGGCGGCGGGGGTGATCGAAAAAGTTTGATCATCGGATTGCGATTTTGCGAGAAGGGGCGGAAATGCGAAAGGCATCGTTTGGTTCTTTGTTGTTTTTATTGGCTGAACTTTTAATCTCAGGCGGGGTGCAGGCGCAATCGCCATTCAAGACGTTCTCTCCAAACCAAACCCCGGCCGACCCCCCAGTTATGCAGCTACCGCAAGGGGTGGCTGCCGACGTCAGGGCCAGCGAAATTGAAGCCATATCAGCGAAAGAAAGCGACCGCTTAGTTGTGGGCGTGCTGCGCGTATTCGGGATCGACGATGGTCAGAGTAGATACAACATCGCGGTCGACGCTCTTCGCCGTACGCCTAAAGCCGACTCGATCGAGGAACACAGCAGCATCACTGAGATCTACTACATCGTATCCGGCAATGGAACATTTGAGACCGGCGGTACGATCGAGAACCAGAAGGCAGACCCTCCCAACGTTCGAGTCGGCCCCGGTTTCACTGGCAAGGCCGTTCACAACGGCGTAAGCCGCGATGTCGTGCCGGGCGACATAATCATCATTCCACCAAACACGCCCCATCGGTTCACGGAGATCAAGACGGAGAAGCTCGTCTACATCACTTTCCGAATTGACCCACATCGTGTGTTGGCAATGCCAGCCGTGGATGCATCTCAAGCGAATGCCTCCGCGGCCGCTGCGGCTGCACAGTCTAGGCAAACGCCCTAAAGTGCTGTCAATGGTGAGAAAGAGGACATATGGATCGCACAAAAAAACAGGATGACGCAACTGACTCGCGTGCTCCTGCGATGAACCGAAGAAAAGTAATTAAGTTGGGCGTTGGCGCTGGAATTGCTGTAGCGGGGATGTTAGGGGCCGAAAGCGCATTGGCGCAACGGCAAGGGGCTCAACAAGGCCGGTTGTCTGGGCCATTGGCGCCGGCATCATCGGACAGCGTTCAAAAATGGCCCGAAATAGCTGAAAGCGAGCAAATGGTGACATCTGACCAGGTTGGTTTTGACATGTCATCAGGGCCTGGCTGGGTAAACAATTCTGGCCGTGCATTTGGGAACGGTCCTATGGACGAGTGCACTCGCCGGATCGTCGAATGGGTAAATTCATATCAGCTGAATCCTACCGACTCATTCCTGGAAGCCTTCAACTATTTGATGCTCGACACTGTTGGTTCCATCTATACCGGATTTGAATCGGAGCCGGCGCGAATCAACGCTCGATTGGCCCAGACAATGCGCGGTGATCTGAAGTGCACGGTTCTGGGATATGAAATCACGACCACGCCGGAAATGGCAGCGTTTACAAACGCGGCGATGATACGCCACACGGATTTTGCAGCTGGCGCCCATATGAACGAAATGTTCGGCGGAGTTCTCGCAATGGGTGAAGCGCTTCACGCGAGCGGGCCAAAGGTCATGGAGGCGATGACCATCGCGTACGAAGTCATCACTGGAATCGGAAACACTGGGAAGGGCAATTACGACCCGGGAGGCTTTGATGCGCCTTACCACGGCGTCGGTGTGGCCATGGCGTGCGGCAAGCTCATGGGCCTCAGTGAAGATAAACTTGCAAATGCTGTAGCCCTCGCGATGGTACCGCACATGCCGATGTACGTCACACACGTAGGGACACAGTCGATGTGGAAGGGCACCCACAGCGCAGAGCAGGTGCGCAACGGAGTGTGGGCGTCAATGCTGGCAAATGGGGGCATGACGGGTCCGTGTCAGCCGTTTGAAGGTAGATGGGGATTGATCGCGCATATCGGACCGTTCACCAGGGATCTACGTTTCCCGGCGAGTGCCGACGGTCGAATGGCCATCGAGACGGTGCACGGAAACGGACGCGGCTTCAAGCGCTTTCCGTTGGTCGGCGGTGCCGAAATATTCTGTGAGCACATAGCGCCCGAGCTTGTTGCCTGGACCGGCCCGGATGAGATCGCTTCCATCAAAATGGAATTCAATTTCCCTTTGTGGCAAGAGGACGCCGATCCGCCAAAGTGGGATCCGAGAAACGAAGAAACTGCCGACCACAGCCTGCCGTACATCGTCTGTCGGATGATTATCGACAAAGAAATCTATCTGGATTCATTCACCAAAGAAAAATATACGGATCCGAAGGTGAGGGACCTGATGAACAAAGTGACCATTCACCCGCACAACGATCCAGCTTTCGGGAATGGCACCAGAATCACGGTGCGCAAGAGATCAGGGGAAGAGCGAGTGTTCACGGGCAAGCCCGCAACACCAATGTCACATGATGAACTCGTTGGAAAGTACAATCGCATCTGCGATCTCAAGCAGATAACTAGAGACCAGGCGAACCGCGCTCGCGAGCAGTGGATGAATTTGAAGGACTGCAAGGACATCGCGGAAGCGATGCAGGTGATTGCGAAGTTCGGTCAGGCGAAGCCTCTATCCGACATGACCCCGGCCCGAATTTCCTAGGTGGTCGAGCGACAGCATGAGACGGGTGAGGCACATTGCACTGAAGTTTCCTGAATTTCGTCTGGTCGAGTTCTGTCATCGTTCCGGCAGTAGGGCCCAACTGTGCTTTCATATGAGCTACCGTCAGCGACGCGAGGTCCAGCGAAGTCTCTGATTACGTTGGACCTGGGTTCATAAGCCCTCTAAAGCATGCGTGATAAGCCCTGATTCCCACAGTTTGTATTTCCTGGAGAATCTCGTAAGCCGCATTGTTCAAATAAGAATGGAAATCGAAAAGCAACGTGGAAGCCCTTTGCCACGCAGGCTCTTTGGCTTTGTACTCAGTCAGAGGGACAGACAAATCTGATTGCTCGATGGTATCAAGCTAGCACAGATCGGATCATTCCATTCCACGAATCGAGTAGCGTTGCATTAGGTGAAGTTCAGGGGGAAGCGAAATGAAGATGACCAGGTGCTTGTTGGCTTCGTTAGTTGTCCTGATTTTCTGCGCGCCTTCCTTTGGGCAAGCCGTCGTGAATTCGAGGCTGACTGGAGCGGTTACCGACTCATCTGGCGCGAGTATTGCCGGCGCGCAGGTTATGTTGACGGAGACTAGCACCGGGCTCGTTCGGCATGCCCAGACTGATACGGATGGATCCTACACTTTTCCGGATTTGCCCACAGGCGACTACCAGATCGACGTGAAGAAGGAAGGGTTCAGCGCGTACGTCCAGCGGAAGATTGTCTTGGAAGTCGGCTCCAACCCCACTCTGAACGTCGTCCTCCAAGTGGGCGCGGTTAATCAAGAAGTAACGGTCTCGGGCAGCGCAGCCATGGTGGAAACCCACAGCAACATCATCGGACAGGTCGTAAATCAGCAGGAGGTGGTCGACCTGCCGCTGAATGGCCGCGACGCGATGCAGTTGCTCACCCTGACGCCGGGAGCCCAGGTAAACAATATTGGACAATTCAATAATCTTCTAAGTTTCCCTAGTCAGTATACGGTCGCGTTCGTGGGTACTAACCCCGGTGCCGGCACGTACGTCTTGGACGGCGGAAACAGCGGTGACATTCAGGAACTGAGCGCGTTTCCGTTGCCGCTTCCGGACGCATTGCAGGAGTTTAAAGTGGATTTGACCGCCGTTCCTGCGGAATACGGGATGCATTCATCGGCCACTGTGAATGCCATAACAAAGTCGGGAACGAACGAGTTTCATGGAGACGCATTCGAGTTTGTTAGAAACTATGCGTTCAACGCGCGTAGTTTCTATTCACCCTTCCGCGATCCGCTCAAGCGCAATCAATTTGGAGGCGTAATCGGAGGGCCGATTCGTAAAGACAAGCTGTTCTTTTTTGGTTCCTACCAGGATACGATCGTTCGCGATCAGACCAGCTCATCAGCCAATGTGCCTACGGCGCAAGAAATGGCGGGTGATTTCACGACCTTCGCTTCCACGGCGTGCCGGCCAGTCGCGGTTCCTTTGAAAGCACCGTTCGTCAACGACATGATCCCTTCCTCCGACGTCATTCAAGTGGCCAAGAACATAGCGGCTCTGCTACCAACTTCGCCGGATACCGCTTGCGGCATACTGAGTTTTACCACCAGAGTCCGCGCGAATGACAACGAGGAGCTTGCTAAAGTTGACTATCACCAAAGCGACAAGAACACGATTTTCGTTCGATATTTCCGAGATCACTTTGATTTGCCGCCTGACGAAACGAGCCCGCTCACGCTAAACCAGAGCATCCAGGATGATGCATACCAGGACGTTACGATTGGCGACACATATCTGGTTTCAAACACGATCGTGAATTCTCTGCACGCAAACCTGAACAGGGCCAAGAATGTGAAGGGCGTAGCTGATCTTCCTGGGATAGAGACCCCGACGCAGCTTGGGGTTGGGGGCAACTTCTACAGCCCGTTTCCGAATTATTCCGCCATCGCCGTAAGCAGCGCTTTCAGCTACATCAGCGGCTCTAACTCGCTAGTTCCTTTCGAGGATACCGACTGGCAAATCGCTGACGATGTGGCTATCAGTCACGGAGCCCACCAAATCGCGTTCGGTGGTGAGTGGGTTCGCTTCGCGACAAATTCGCTCAGCGCGCTCACGGAGAATGGGAATTTTTCGATTACAGGTGCCACGACGGGAATCGGTCTGGCCGACTTCGTCCTCGGAGACGTCGCCAGCTTGACTCTGTCGAACCCGATCCAGCAAAGTAACCGCAAGAACTATTTTGCGCTTTACGCGCAGGATTCATGGCAGATAAACCGGAAGCTGACACTGAACGCCGGCTTGCGCTGGGAGCCTTATGTCCCGTACCACAATCCTGAGGGACAAGGGGACTTCTTCAACATGACGGGCTACATCGCCGGCGTGCACAGCGTCGTGTATCCGAATGCGATTCCAGGTATGGAATATCCGGCAAAGCCTGGTGTTTCCAGCGGTGATTACTCGGGATTTGGAAATAGCTACCTAGGCGATATGAAACACTTTGCTCCCCGAATCGGTCTCAGCTGGGATCCCCGCGGAAAAGGGCGCGAAGTAGTTCGGGCCGCGTACGGAATATTCTATGATTTCGCAAGCTTCCAACTCAACGAGGTTATGTACCAAGGCCCGCCGTTCGCCGACGCAATGACTCTGCAGGGAGTGAATCTGACGAATCCATTTGCGAATTTTACGTACAACGGTGTGACCGGCGTGGATCCCTTCCCGATCACGCAGACGGCGAGCACGCCGTTCATAACCGCCGGTTCGTATGCAAGCTTCAATCAGCTGCATATCAAAGCGCCAATGCTGCAACAATGGAATCTAAGCTTCGAGAAGCAGCTTGGACAAAGCTGGTCAGCCAATGCCAACTACATTGGCAACCATGGTGTGCACAACGCAATCCCCGGAGACTTCAACCCGGCGATTTATATTCCCGGAAATTGCACGGCGAACGGCAACTTCCCGGCACCATACGCCGCCGATCCGGATGGACTGAAGACGAATGGTGCGTGTACCTCGCTGACCAACACGCAGCAGCGGCGGCTGCTGAGTCTAATTAATCCAACTGAAGGGCAATTGATATCTACTGGCTTGGATTACACGGATAACGGAGCTTCGAGTTACAACGGACTCCTTCTAAGCTTGCAGAAGCGTGTAAGCCACAACTTCACGATGACTGCGAACTATACTTGGTCGCATTGCATCGACAACGGCGAAGCGACTACATCGGTCAACTCTCCTGCCTTTCGAAATGATTTGAAGGACGAATACGGGAACTGTATTTTTGACCGCAACCAACAGTTCACGGCAAATGCGGTATACGAATCACCGATTTTCCGTTCGAGAATTGCGCAGACAATTCTGGGGAACTGGCAGATTTCGCCGATCGTTTCGTACTTGACTTCGGATTGGCTCAGCGTAACGACCAATGCCGACAGCGCTTTCATCGGAATTCCGAGCACCGTCAATGACGTAGGCCAGAGGCCTGATTCCGTACCGGGCCAGGCAGTCTACGTGCCACATACTCAACTTCCCGTGACGGTCGCGAACAGAGTAGTGACGAGCGGCCATCTGGGAGTGCAATGGATCAATCCCAAGGCCTTTGTCGCACCTACCGTTACACCGGGATTCACCGGGAACATCATCAACAACGGCATCGGGCCAATCACGGTTGGCCCACTTGGCAACGTAGGCCGCAATACAATTAAAGGGCCTTCCATAAGAGGTTTCGATCTCGCGTTAACAAGGAAGTTCAAAATAAATGAGCGTAATGAGATCGACGCTCGTTTTGAGGCCTTCAATGTATTCAATATGGTGAATTACGGCGATCCATCTCTCACGTTGAATAGCTCAACATTCGGGGAGTCTACGAGCGGAGCAGCGGCAGGCGGGGCGAGTTTTCCTGGATTCAGTTTGCCGACAGACCCGAGGATCATGCAGTTCGCATTGAAGTGGATATTCTGAGTTGTAGCACTCGCGGCGAGGTGGAGCCCCCCCACCCCAAGCAGTTCCTCCACCTCGCAGCGCTGTTTTGTTCAATGCTTCGCGAGAGTTTCGTCAGCCGAGTCGGTTTTAACCGTCTTGAGAGGTTCAAGTTCAGGAGTTGGAGCCTAAGCAAGAAATCGGTGCTGGAGAGAGTTCCTCGTTATGAGCACGATGCATTCACGGTTGGCCGCGTTCGCGATGCCCGCCCTTTTTGTCGCACTGCCTGTCATCCTAGTTCCTTCAGCGGCTCCCGGGCAGGGAAGGAGGCCCGACCTAAGCACAGGTAAGCAGCTTTTTGACGCATCCTGCTCGAGTTGCCATGGACTAGATGCCAGCGGCGGACAAGGCCCCAACATTCAGCGAATCCCAGCCAGTTTGGGTGACGAAGCAACAGCCAAGATTATCAAGGGCGGAGTGCCGGGTACAGGTATGCCTGCCTTCGCGGGTTTGACCGATGCCCAAGCAATGCAAATCGTGGCCCATATCCGCACGCTAGGCAACACCGCGATGGGAAATCTGGCAACCGGCGATCCTGAGAAGGGCAAAGGAGTCTACGAGGCGAACGAGTGCGCGCATTGCCACACGGTGAACGGAGTAGGCGGGGACTTGGGGCCTGATTTGACCGCAATTGGCCGTTTACGACCTCCCGACTTCATGCGTCTTGAATTGCAAAACCCTGGCGGAAACTTGCCCAAGTCGCCCGTCACAGGCATCGCCATAGGCAAATGGACTGAGTATTTAATATTTCGCGCGGTCACAAAGGACCGTCATGTGGTGGAGGGAATGCGCACGGCCGAAAGCACCCTCGAGATCGTTTTGGAGGACGCCAATGGCAATTTTCATTCCCTGCACAAGGCGGACTTGCAGTCGCTTGAGAAGGAACCGGGAAAGAGCTTCATGCCAAGTCAGGCGAGCTTATCAAATGTAGACCTTAACAATTTGGCGGCCTATCTGGCGAGTCTGAAAGGGGCGCAATGAGCGTGCGCAAATACGCGCTGGTTGTGGCCCTTGTTATGGCAGGGAGTTCTGCGGGGGCCTTGGCACAGGATGTTCCGTATCAGCGCCTTCTGAATGCCGATAGGACTCCGCAAGACTGGCTTACGTATGGCGGGGATTACCAATCCCATCGCTTTTCCGGACTCAAACAGATCAACAAATCAAATGTCGGGAATTTACGGCCAGTTTGGATTTACCAGCGCTCTCGAGTGGCCGGAGAATTTTTTGAGGCGACTCCGGTCGTAGCGGACGGATTGATGTACATCGTTGAGCCGCCCAGCACTGTGACGGCGTTGGACGCACGCACAGGCCTGAAGATCTGGAGTTGGTCGCCGAATATGCCTAAGGACGTAAAGTATATCGGACTCCATGCCAGCAATCGGGGAGTCGCAATCCTGGATGGTACGGTTTACGTCGGGACGCTGGATTGTCATTTGGCGGCGCTGGACGCGAAAACGGGTGCTCTCCGCTGGATCGTGGAAGTTGAAAAGAACTCCGACAACCACGCAATCTCGGCAAATCCACTCGCGATCAATGGGAAAATCATAATCGGAACGGGCGGCGGTGATCGCGACGCGCGGGGACTTCTGGATGCCTACGATGCGAAGACGGGCAAGAGGCTGTGGCGAATCTGGACGGTTCCGAACAAGGACGAGCCGGGCGCAGAAACCTGGGGAGGGGCGGTCGGAAACGGGGGTGACGTGTGGAACGGAGGCTCCTACGATCCGGACCTGAATTTGCTGTACTACGGTACTGGAAACCCGTCGCCTGCCTTTGGCGGACAGACGCGACCGGGTGACAACTTGTACACGTGTTCGCTGCTGGCGATTGACGCCAGCACAGGAAAGATGAAGTGGTATTTTCAGTTCACACCTCACGATATTCACGATTGGGATTCGACCCAAATCCCGGTGCTGTTCGATTCGACCGTGGGGGGCAAGCCGCGAAAGCTCGTGGCAATGGCCAATCGCAATGGCTTCTACTACGTTCTGGACCGGGCGACCGCAGAATTTGTCGCCGGCGCTCCTTACATAGGCCAGACGTGGGCTAAAGGCCTTGATGAGAAAGGACGGCCCATCAAGCTACCCAGCTACAATCCCGCTCCCACAGGAACGCTCACGAATCCCAGTACCAGTGGCGCCAATAACTGGACGGCTCCGGCTTACGATCCGGAAAACAAACTCTTCTACGTGAGTGCGAGGGAATTGAGTGCCGTGTTTACACCAACAGGGTCAAACTTCCAGAGTGGCGACGATGCCTACGGCGCGATTCGAGCCCTTGAGGCAACAACTGGAAAGCTGAAGTGGCAGTACCGTATGTTAGCACCGGCGTGGGTCAGTACATTGGCAACGGCGGGCGGCCTAGTATTTTCCGGCGATGATGAGGGCGACTTCTTTGCCCTCAATGCCGACACGGGCAAACTGCTCTGGTCCTTTCCTATGAGTGGAGTCGATCCCCGAGATAGTCCTGTGACTTACTCCATTGGCGGCAAACAGTACGTTGTGGTCTCATCCATCGATATCTACGCGGCATTCGGGCTGCCATGAGCTGCTGCAACCATCGTGTTTGCTGAGTTGGGTTGGAGGATTCATCAAGCCGGCAGTTTCTAGGGTAGTCGAGGAGATTCTTGGTGGCCGACGAACAACCATTCTACGGCTGGAAACTTGTCACGGTCCTCTTTGCCCTCGTTTTTTTCAATATGGGATTTCCGTACTACGGCGGTTCGGTGATCAGCGGCTACATGATCCACGAAATTCCGATGAGCCGCAGCACTTTGGGCCTCGGGTTCACGCTGATCAACTTATTCGTGGGCCTTGCCTCAGTATTCGTTGCAATGTCCATCCTTAAGTACGGGGTCCGTGCGACGTTTATTGTCGGCTCCGCTCTGATTTGCGTCGGCTCTCTGTTTATGTGTCTCTACGCCTCGAAACCCTGGCACTATCTGATTGCTTTCGGCGTAATCAACGGTATCGGCATCAGTTTTTCGACGCTGTTTACCGCAGCCACTGCCGTGACCCGATGGTTCAGGCGTTATCGCGGGCGCGCGATGGGAATCGCTCTTTCATCTCCCGGCTTCGCAGGTTTTGCTGTCTCGCCTTTTCTCGACAAAATACTCCGAAGGGCTGGCGGAAATTGGCGTGTGGGATGGGAGATCGTTACGGCCGCGGGCGTGATTGCCGGACTCCTTGCGTTCTTGTTTGTTAAAGAAAGTCCCGAATCCCTTGGGCAATCAGTGGATGGAATTCCGGAAGAGGAGCAGAACCGACCGTCCCGTACCGACACGCTCGCGACGACGTATCCGTGGACTGCCTCGCAGGCCTATCGAACTTCCGCATATTGGCTAATCATGATCGGCGGGATTGCCACGATGTTTCCGTTCTTCTTTTTCGTGGCGCACTGGATTCTGCGCCTGCGCGGAGCGGGTATCACCTCCACCAACGCAGCTTGGGCGATGAGCTTGTTTACGATCGGCACCATCGGCGGCCACTGGCTCGCCGGGTTGCTGTTGGACATCGTGAATTCCCGTCTGGTCTTCGCGATTGGCCTCGGTATCTATTTGGTCGGCTCATACCTCGCGATCACTGTGCGGCCCGACGCGCTAACAGTAGCCTACGCCGCCGCTGTTCTGTACGGCGTGGCCTCCGGCTGGACGTTAACGTGCATGTCGACCGTCACCGCGCACTACTATGGACCCGCGGCTTTCCCTCAGTTGAATGGGGTGATGACCCTCCTGACGTCGGTCTTTGCTTCGCCGGCCGGCTACATCGGCGGCAAAATTTTCGATCTCTACGGGAGCTATACGCGGGCATTTGAACTGAACTGCGTGATCGCTGCCATCGGAATCGTTGCGGTTGCGTTCGCAGTCATGCCGCGTCCTCGAAGCGAAGTTGGTGCACCCACGATCCATGTCCCACGCGAACCGCTAGTGCCAACTACTGAAGGTCTCTCCGCGGGCCATGGCATTCGGCGACCGATAACAAAAATGAAAGTTAACGAAAGGTGTACGGAGGCATTTGCGTTCGCGTCCTCCGGTCACATATGTCCGTAACATCGCAGAGGGTCTTCGTAGGGACGAGTGAACGGGTGCCGGAAGGCGGTCGGCTCGTCATTGACGTTGGCGACAAGACAGTTGGCATCTTCCGCGTCGGGGGCAAGCTCTACGCCTGGGAAAATACGTGCGCGCATCAAGGCGGGCCGGTCTGCCAGGGCAAGATCATCCCGCGCGTCACCGAGCTGATCGAGGCGGGCGGCGAGAGTCGCGGCTTCGCCTTCGACGAATCAAATTTGCACATCGTCTGCCCGTGGCACGGATTCGAGTACGACATCAAGACTGGCGTGCATCCGGGACGACCCTCGGCCAAACTGATTCGCGTGGCGGTGGAAGAGGGCGCGGGCGGAATTTATGTCACGGCCTGACGAGGCGGCAAAACTGTCCGTGCTTTTCGGCGAATTGCATGCGCAATTAGAGCGAACGGGCGAGTCAGGCGAAATCGCGAAGGTGCCGCCTGCGGGCGTGACGAATCTCATAAGCAGAGTGGTAAAACTCTACGCCGCGATTGTTGAAGACGTGGTGGCGGGAGCAGATGCGGTTCTCGTGATTGACGGGACGGTTTCGACGACCGAAGCGATGGTGATGGCCTGCGCGCTCCTTCGCGCGCATCATCTGAATCCCTTTGACTTGGCGCTGTGGTTCTCGCGCACCGCGCCGGCTCGCAGCCGCAGTGTGGAAGGCACATGAGGCTCAGCGGCCGTAGTCGTCATGTAGTTATTTTAAGGATGGGTGCATGGGCACAAGCAAAACTCTGAACGGCTCGAGCACCGCTACCGAACGGCCGGTGCAGCAGATCACCACCCGCACCGACTCGCGGGAAATCCTCGCCAACGCACGCCGCGACATCGCGCTCTATCATCTCGAGGACTATTTCATCGTCGACCTTGACGCGCACCACGTGGAATTCGATTCCTGGAGCGAGATCCTCGATCGCCTTGAAAATCCCGTCCTGCGGTACAACGCGAAAACGATGACGCAGGATTGGCCTAATGCGCGGCAGCTCGCATTCAGCAATCATTCCGTCGGACTGACGTTTCAGGACGTCTTCGGCCGCATCCCGCACCAGGCCGAGCTTGCCGAGTACGTGGAGAAAACGGACGAGCACCGCGACCTCACGCTGGTGCGCCGCGCCATGGATTCGATGGGTATCAAAATGCAGATAGTGTTTCCGCAGCCGATGCTCGAAATGGGACTGCATCCCGCTCCAGATATCGCCACGGCGATGATGTTTGCGTACAACCGCTGGTTCACCGAGACTATCCTGCCCCGCGAAAAGCGCGTGAAAACGCTGCTCAGCCTTCCGTTCCACGATCCCGACGCGTGCCTGAAGATGATCACCGAATTTGGCGAGACACCCGGCGTGGTCGGATTTATGATTAGCAGCCAGCGACACGAGGGCGTGTATAAGAATGTCTACATGCGCGTCTACCGCGAACTCGAGCAGCGCGGCCTGCCTGTCGCGTTCCACGCTGGGCCGAGTTGGGGCGACACGATGACGTCCACGATGAACCGCTTCCTATCCGCCCACGCGATGTCCTTCGTTACATGCAACATGACCCACCTCACCAACTGGGTCATCAACGGTCTTCCCGAACGCTTTCCGAACCTGAAAGTGATCTGGATCGAGAGCGGGCTCGCGTGGGTTCCGTTCATGATGCAGCGGCTCGATCACGAGTACCTCATGCGCCAGTCCGACGCGCCGCTGCTCAAACGGCTGCCGAGTGAATACATCGCCGACATGTACTTTACTTCGCAGCCGCTCGAAGTGACGATGCCCCACATGCTCGAAGCCACGTTCAAGGCCGTCCATGCCGAGACACAATTGCTGTACTCCTCGGACTGGCCTCACTGGGACTTCGACGTTCCTGCGCGAATCGCCGGGCTGTCGTTTCTGAGCGAGCAGGCCAAGCGCAACATCCTAGGAGAAACCGCGCGAAAATTGTTTCGCCTTTAGTCGTCGGCCAGGAGCAGCCGCAGCGGAGTGCGGCACGCGGTACGCAGGAATTTTATCTGGCTTGTCATCCGACGGAGATTTTAATGGTTATCTCTATTTCTTCTCTTGTCCGTACTAATTGTCCCTGCAAAGAACTTCATTTCTCGTCGACGACGCAAAGTAACGAGATTGTCGTCTCTAATCCAGCGGGCTCGAAACAACACCGAACCGCTCATTGACCTCAGGGCGGGCAAGGGGTTCTCAACATTCCGGGACAAAGCAAGCCACAGAGTGTTTTCTATTCTCGGGACTCCAACAGATTATTTGTTGACGACGGCCACGACGGTACGTGCAGGATTTACACTGGAACCCCTTCAGACTTATTGACTTATTGCCTGCCGCTTGGTGAGGACACCGAAAAGGAAACAAACGGTCTTGACATGATTGATGCGCAAGAATACAGTATTGCCATATTTCACCAAGGTTACCACATCATTTCAATAAAGAATCAATCATGAGTTCAGTTGACTGGCAATCGCTCGGTCTTCGGGGGATTGGAAAGGTTCGACAGAACGATGTAATCGTGCGGGACGCCGTTTCAACTTGCCACATACCGGCTGCTCGCGAGCTTGACTGGCGGTCTTCGTGTGAAAAGGCTGTTGGGTCTACCGGGACGGCTAGCATAACGAGTGCTTTCTTCGAGATTGTGTCCGGGGTCGCCCCGATTTGCGAGCTTACAGGTTTGGTGTGGCCAGCCGCCGGGAATCCTCGCGTTATTGTGCACGCTGCCACGGCCACCGGTGGCGGCGAAAGAGCATACCGTTACGCTAGTCGATATTTCACTTTCGATCCTGCATACCGGATGAGCCGTAACACTGCACATACCGACTGGATTAATTTGAGAGTTCGTCCCGGCAACATCAGTAACTACCAATACCTGAATGACTGTTACTTGAGGCCCGCCGTTGTTGAGAAGCTCACGCTGGCGCGCTGGTCTGAAAACGGCTGGTTCGCCTTGAACCTTTACAGAGATTCACGCTGGGGATGTTTCAGCAACCAGGAACAAGAACGCATCGCCGCCTTATCACATCTTCTCCTTCCTCTATTGAGAAAGCACTACGAGTTGACAGCGGAATCGCCAAAATTAGGCTCCAATAGGCGAGCCCGCATCGAAGTACTCACTCAGAAGATGACCTCGCTCAATGCGAAGTTAACGGCACGGGAATGCGCGGTGTGTGCTCGCACTGCCGCGGGTCTAACTGCCAAGACGACAGCGCAGGAACTTGGGATTAAAGTGAGCAGTGTTCTCACTTACAGACGTAGAGCCTACGAGCGTCTGTCGATCTCAAGTGGCTATGAACTCGCGGCTCTTCTGATGCGATAAGTCGTCTCATACTAAACCAGGCATTTGTCTGTTCAAGACGGACTGATTCGATCTTTCCACTGACGACCTCTCATCTCATTGCCGGTCGGACAGTTTTTCGGATCCGTCCCTCGAATCATGGAAAGACCATGATTTTTCGCAGGAGAAATTTCCGGAAAGGTTCGGGGAAATTTGTCGGACAATTGGCATCAGTGGCGGCTCGGGTGAGGAAAATCATGCGGTTGCCGAGGCAGAGTTGCAACAATTTGTTAAATGATCTCCCGATGAAAACATGTTCGCCATGCCGAAAAGCGTCGTGACTGGGCCTTTGAAATGGGAGCGATGGAGGGCGAAAAATGGCTAAAGGATACTGGATATCGGTATATCGCTCTGTGTCAAACCCGGAGGCGTTAACCGAGTATGGAAAACTCGCGGGACCTGCCCTAACGCAAGCCGGGGGGCGTTTGTTGGTGTTCGGCGAAGCGGCAGTGGCGTATGAAGCCGGAATTAGGCAGCGGGTTGTAGTCATAGAGTTTGACAGTGTGGAGAAGGCGATTGCGGCCCACGACGGCGATGCGTATCAGGCCGCGCTAAAGTTCGTCACCGGCGCTGCTGATCGAGATTTGCGCATCGTCGAGGGGATCGAGTAGCCGATATCAGTTTGCTGGGTTTGATTACCCGGCTTCATCGTTGGAAATGCGATGGAATGTATTTCGTGTTTGGTTTGAACCGACGTCCCACTGAGGTCTGTTATTGCTCTCATCCTTGGCGTACAGCGCCCTATCGCCTGGACCGAGTGCGAAGAGTAGGCGATGATGATCACCAAAAAAGGATACATTCACGCAGGGCGTCGGGTTCTAATACCTCCGTGGGTTGCTCTCCGCCGTAGAGACTTCCGACGATTCCGCGTAAGGCGCGACACGGACAGAACAGGAGCGAAGTGCCTACGTCAGGCCGCAGCCGGCAAGTCGCTTGCTTCAGAGTGCGGAACAGCCATTTCTTGATTTTCCACGCGTGGAACGCCAGGTTTCCTCATCCCGCCAGATTCATTTACTAAGCGGCATACAGTAGCCCGAGAAATGTGATGCTTCCTGGCAACTTCGGTCAAACTTATGCCCGAGAGCCGATCGCTGACAACCGCAGCCCGGTCGATGTTGAGCGCTGCTTGGCCTATTCGCCTGCCTTCCAATTTCGCCCGACGCATTCCGGCTCGAACCCGCTCGATGATCAGGCTTTTTCAAGCTCGGCAATAGCAGCGACGATCGTTCGACCTAAAGGCCCGCTAGAGTCAATATTTTCCCGCAGGCTGATGAACTGGATTCCGACTGATTTAGCTCGTCGAGCCCTTCCAGGAAATGGCGGACATTTCGCGCGATGCGGTCAAACGCTGCAACGACCACGATATCAAATCGGTTTCGTCGAGCATCCGCGACCAGCTGATTGAGTCCTGGGCGTTTCGATTTCGCGAACCGAGAATGGCAAGATGCTCTCGCCAGAGAATCTTTGGCGGGACGGCTTTGCCACAATCATCCGGCAGATAGGGCGGCAAGATGTCCGCTTTCACGCATTCCGCCGATTCCGAGAAGCGGTCTTGCAGGCGAGCGAATGCCGCGAACTCCTCATTGACTATTGGATGGGCCATTCCAGCACAGATATGGGGAGCCGGTACGCCAAGCAGTTGGTGGAGAACCGGAAGTTCCGCGCCGAATGGGCGGAAACGGTGGGACTCGGCTTCGAGATTCCCAGGGTGTCATTTCGCAGCCGGGATTAATTGCGCTACGTGCGCTACAAACTCAGGAAGCCGTAGTTGCGGCTTAGCAACGCATCTCGGTATAGTAGGGGGACTTACGGAACGCGCCCGTAGCTCAGCTGGATAGAGCGTCTGGCTACGAACCAGAAGGTCGGGAGTTCGACTCTCTCCGGGCGCGCCACTCTTTTCAACAACTTACGGATGACCTTCATCAGTTCAATCGCTCCACTGTAGTGACTTTTGTAGTGACCCCGTGACTTCTTTGGGCTGCCGCCGCGTTGATGGCTGCCTCCGCGCGAAATCTCTCAAACTTGTGAATCGCTCTCCGCTTCTCCTCGGCAGCGCATGGTCATCTGAATATTCGTGTGGCCGAGGATCGCTGCAAGCGTCGGAAGGTTCATGTCTGACGCGGCAGTCCGGGTCGCAAAGGTGTGGCGGAGGTCGTACAGACGGAAGCGAGGCCTGATATCAGCCCGATCTATCGCGGCTTGGTGTGCCTTTTTCACGCTCCCAATGGGCGTCTGGACGTTGTGAGGTGACGGAAACACAAAAGGTGTCGTCAGGCGCTCCGCTTCTTTCACGTGGCGCTTTAATCGCGAAGAAACATTGTCGGTCATCGGGATCGATCGGCGGGCGGCCTTTGTCTTGCCGAACGGATTGAAGATGGTCATCGGCTTGAAATCGATGTTCTCGACCCTGATTCGAAAAACTTCCTCGGGCCTCATGCCCGTATCCAGCATGATCTCCGCGATGTCCCGTAAAGGTTGACTGGTCTCAGCAAGGTAGGTTGCTTGTTCATCAAATGTAATGACTCGCATGGAATTGAGTGGCTGTCGAAACATCTGGACGCCGACGACCGGATTCTTCACGAAGTAACCCATCCGCTCAGCCCGGTAATACATCGCCTTCAGCGTCTCAAGGGCTCGATTCACCGTTGTACCCGTGATGAGCCGCCCATCCTTCGCCTTCTTCCTTACCTCATGTTTGCGCGCAGATTTGAAGTTTTCGACCATCTCGGTCGTTATATCATCGAGGTATTTGCCGCCGAAGAATCGCTTCAGCGTTTTGCAGTTCCACGCGTGCAGACCGTGAGTCTTTGGTCTGTGCTGTTGGTTCGACCACCGCAGAAACTCTTCAGCAAAGACGTCGAACTTGGGAGCCTGTTTGAGCTTCTGGAACCCCGCCCGCCGTTCCACCAGATCCGTCCTGCGTTTCGCCTCGGCGCGAATTGCGGCCGTCTTGTTTCGGAAGCCGGAGGATTCCTGAATCTTGCGGCCTCCGAATTCGAAGACGAACCACCAAGTCTTGCCTCGGCGATACACAGCCATTCTCCGGCTACCTCCTATCGGATAAGTCTTGGTCGGTGCGGACTATACGCTCCGCAAGCCAACCGTCAAGGTCACACTGCCGATATCGAACGCAATTTCGGCTGATCTTGACGTACGGAATACCTCGCCCTTGACTGCGCCACTGCGCCAGAGTCTCCATCGACAGGCCCGTCTGTTCCGCTACTTCTGTCGCGGTCAGAAGTCTCGAAGAAGCCGCCGAGAGGTGGCCATCTGCTCTCTTCACGGCGATCTCTCCGGTTTTCGCGGGTTGTGTGACAACCGATACATCTCGGCCGCGCCACGGAATGTGTCTACCCAGTCAAAGCAGAGTGCGTCGAACTCCTCATGCGGAACTCGGGCATTCCAAGCGCGCGAGACTCTATTTGGAAGATCCCGCGTGAGCCTCCGGTACAAGGCCGGCGATTGCTCGCCTAACCACACGATCAATCCCTCTGGGGCAGGAATATTGCACATGGCTTCAAGCGCGATGTGTACGCGCCATCCGTAGGCATCACCGTGCCTACCCCAGAAGTACGGTGGCCTCTCCAACAAAGGGTTGATATGCGCTGCGGACGCGGGTTCTGTAGGTTTTGTAGGTTCGTGCGCAGGTACCTTCTCTATTGTCACTTGCGGCCGAAGGCTAAGAGCTGCGGTTCCGTTTTCGTCAGGGACTTGAGAAATTGAAGAGACCGCCGACTGAGAGCCTTCAAACCTACAAAACCTGCTTCTGGCGTCCAGTCCAGCCACTTACTTTTCATGACGCACCACCTTCGGGTTCACCAGCCATTCCTCGGAAGGGCGCCCTCCGCTCGGATGGGGTACTGATTGAGCGCGGCGCACCCACCCGGCGCCCTCGAGTAGCGAAAGTGCTCCGCGGACTCGCTCCGCCGAGTCCAGTCCACTCCAACCTTCGAGGTAGAATACTCCGTAGCGCGAAGACTGCAGGAACATCCTTTATTTGAATATGGCGTGCCAATTCTCGGGCGGCTCTGCACTCGGGGCTAATGACACTCGCGTAGACACGCCGTGCGTGATCTCCTAGAAAGTCGCACATCGCTGCCGCCTGCCGTGTGTGGTTAAGGCTAACCAGTGCCGCCGCACCCAGGTTTTCTGCCGCAGCCAGATCAGCCAACTCAAACAGTCCCGCGAGGCTAGGCAGGAGGCTCCGGTATTTCGCAAAGTGAGCGACGAGCGACGGTGACAAGGCAGAATTATTACGGAGCGTGTTTTCAAGCGCTGTCCACCATTCATTGAAAAGTTGCTGGGCGTCGGAATCAAAACGCATTTGAACAGGTGAATCGCTCGACAGGTTGGCGAGCCGCACATAGACGTTCTCAGCCGCGACCGCGGCAGCGCGGTTCGGCAATCGGTCAACCAGACGCCAATTTCGTGGCGGATCAGGCCACACGAGTAGCTGAAATCGCTGAAAAAGCCCGTCGTCGGTCGGCCCACCTTCGAGCACTTCCGAGAGATATCCTCGCAAGCGCCCCGGTTGTATGTTGCCTAACAGGCTGACGCAGACAGCTGGCACGTGTATCGAACCGCGCCCGATCCGGTCGATGGTAAACCCCCCGTCGCCATTCCAGGCTTGTAGGAAAAATCCGCGCTCCCCTTCACGTCCCTGCTTGTCGAGCTGCGCGAGCCATCCTGTCAATTCGTCACGGACGACCAGCACACCACCGGGATTCTCACCTAGTATTTCGTGCAGCTTCTCAAACGTCGCATCGGTAAGGACGAGTCTCTTTTGTGTCGGGGCAGAAATCGGGGTATCCGGCTCAATTGGAACGGACTTATTGTTCTTGTAAGCCCGTTTACATTCTTCTCGCCAAGCTTGGTGGCGCAATTCGGCCTGCTCCTTGGCGGTTTCATACTCGCTTGATGCCTCCGCATATTCCGCGCGCCAAAGGTCTTCGATCCGGGCGAGTGGAAGAGTTATGGCTCTCAGAACTGGGGATTTCATAAATCCAGGAGATCCGACAATCGCTCCCCAGAGGTTGGGGACCACCGACCAAGATAAGTCTTCGGCCTTGGGTGTAATAAGAGCGCGACGGTTCACACAGCCCGCGAGTGTAACCACGGCGGCGACCGCTGCGTAGTCCGGGGGTGTTTGCATTCTCTCGGACACGTCGTCAACCAGAGGTCGAAGGCTCGACGGCAGAAGTTCCAGCTGAAAATCATCAACTGCAGGAAGCTCATCGCCGAACGGAGCGGGGGCCGGCCAGTCAGTCTGTGAGAATGTCGCCGGGCGCGACCTGAGGTTGGGAGTCTGATCCGGGAGCTCCCAGAACTGCTTGACAGTATGAGTCAGCAAGAAATCATCGAGCCCAACCTTGGTACGGTCAGGTCCTGGTGAAATACGCTTGATTAAAACGGATGAAGCGAACCTTCTAATCAGGAATGCGGCGAGATCTTCCTCGGCTCTGCGAACCTGAGGATTCGAAGCCGCATCCGACAAAACAGAGAAAAACACGGCGTCCCGACAAGGACAGAAGCTCGAAGTCCGAAATCGGAAAACTCGACTCACCAACTCGGTCTCTCCAATTCCAGATCCCCGCGAGCGCAATCGCGCAAATCCCTTCCTGTGCCGCTTTCTCGGCTTTCTTCTGTCCCTCCGTAATGACTAGCGGACTAGATATATCGGCAAGCTTCTCGCGAATCGAAAGTGGTGCGTGAATGCGATTCCGTGACTTTGGCCGGGCCTCGTACTTGGCCGGGTGGCCGCGCCTGTCCAGCCTCGGCCGGTCGGGTTTGAGCATCGCATCGTTTAGGTCAGGCTCGGTGCGGTCCGGCGGAAGAATCGGTAAGGCCAGGGCGGGAGGATCAATGTGCGGAAAGCCAAGTTGGCTCATCGTCCACCTTTGCTCTCCCTCGATCGAGTACACTCCCCAGGCCGCAAGGGTCGTCTGGCTCAGCCCGCTGCGTTCTAAGTCTGCCCTGTGATACGACAACAGCTTCAGTAGTAGCCCAATACTCACCGATGCTATGGAAACACAGGGAGGGGCAAAGACGTGTGAGCCGGGGCGAACTTTATTCGGTCGGATTTTCTAACGATTTCGTGCGGAGTTGGTCGTCGTGCCAGAGTGTGCGAAGGGATTCTGCCGTCACTACTTCATCCGATCCAACCTCGAAGAGTGCCGCATTAAGCAAGAGTGCCACCTCTTCGTATCTGGGCCGGGTATTGACCCGTCCTTGCGCGGGTATTCCACCGTAATTCCTTCGGCCAGCATTCGTTGAAAAGTGTGGTTCCGGTTCACCAAGAGGGGTGCGTCGATCCGTGTAAGCTTGCGGTAAGCATCTTCAAGAGCTCCTTGCGGCACGCTAGGATTTAGCAGCTGAAGGGCCTGTTTTAGGCGTCGCGGCAAGATGACGTCCCGATATCCGGGGTCCGCCCTTTCGGCGGTTGGCTCCCCCGCCGCGATTTCGGGACCGGAGAGAATCTCGTACCCAAGTCCTTCTAGCCATGCAAGGGCAGCCTGTTCCACGACAGACTCTGAGAACTCGCTTGCTTTCATCCAACTTCTCCAGGGATTGCCCCGGGTGGAAACAAAGCATCGAGAGAGCCAGCTTCGTAAGCTTTCGCGATATTCGCGGCAGCATCGCGCGTGAATAAATCGAAGCAGTTGATGATCGAGTATGGGTCAAATTTCTGCGCAAGTAGGTCTGCATTCTGGTCGGGCGCGTTCGCAGGTGAGAAAAATAATACGCCCTGGCCGCTCGCGATGAAGGAAGTGTCCTCCAAAGTGAGTTCGCCTTTGTCGTTCAACGTTTTCAGATACGCCGTGTTACCGAAGTGAACGAAGGTAACTTCCCGAATGTCCGGTCTGAGAGATGCCGCGTATCGAGTGCATAAATGGGGGAGAGCATTTCTCGATTCTTCGACTGTGGCGGCGATTGCGAGATAGGCTTCTCGGTCTATAGCATAGAGCGCCTCACTGACCGCGTAGGCTACCCCACAATATCAACGGGATCGTACGCGGTGTCGAGCACCTTAGTTTGTCCAATCCGGGACGTGAGTAATCTTTTGGCAGGACACTCTTCAGCGATGTGTTATCCCGTTCGATAGCCGTCATCGCCTCATCAACAATCGTGCCGATTTTCGGCTGAGGAGCGTTATCTTTTAGGTGAGCCCATCGCGCCTCTTTCGGCACCCAAAAGATGCTGGCAGCGCGGTATTCGTCTGGGTCTTCCGGGTCGGCACCTTGTGCTTTCTGCGTTTCAAGTTCCGCATGCCTAGTCTCGAAGGCATCAGAAATGTATTTGAGGAAAATAAGGCCTAGGACGACGTGCTTGTACTCCGCCGCGTCCATGTTGTTGCGGAGCGCGTCCGCCATACTCCAAAGCTTCGCTTCGTCAATTCCTACGACCGCACCATTCCCCACGGTGTGTGCCCTTTCCTAATTGATTATCAAAGTCTCGAAGTACTCTTGTACGTCTAACTTCGCTACGATTCAAGCGCTTGTAGACAACTCACGGGTTACCTGTGAAAGAATCCCCGCGCTCGCTCCGGAACGAGAAATGTTCTTGTTTTACGGCGGCTTCGATCCCGCGGAAAGGATGACAGACCCAACGAAAGAAGCGTTCCTATATCCGTTGTCAGCCGCCGAAAAGACGAGGGGACGATTGGGCAGCGTGTATTGGTTTCCCGGATAACTCAGACTTCATGGCGTGCCCAATAACCCTTGTGCGACGCCTCCCGTATCCGATTGATCCGACGCGTCCAAAACGCGCGGGGATGTTTGCCCACAAACACATGTTTTCGGTTCAGGGCGCTCTTGTCCTGTATGAGCGACGCAGCGGGGCGCAAGCAGGACCCTCTGCCACGGCCATTGGAT